>CAZJKE010000021.1:0-27954 GCA_964546585.1 uncultured Isosphaeraceae bacterium
GCTCGCGACGGGGGGGTCTGACCCCTGCCCGGGGAGATCCCCCAAAGCGCGTCTTCCACACTGGCCGAGATTCCGGGGGTCAGGCCCGTGGGATATGACCCGCGCCCAAGGCGGGCTTGGGTCACATCCTTTGGGGCCTGACCCGTTTCCCCTGCCCGGGGAGATCCCTCCCCCGACCGAGGTGGGCGACGCCTGTTGCAGGGGTCAATAAGGGAGGAAAAGGCGTCGGCACCTCTTTCGGACGCAACCGCATGCCGAAAGAGGCCGAATCCCTCTTAGTATGTGAGGTGCTGTTTTTCTCGTTTCACCAGCAGGAGGCCTGATTCCATGTCACGAACCATGTTCTCAACCGTATTGGCGATCTGTACCGCAACGCAGGTGGCGATGGCCGGGCCCGCCCTTTCACCCTCCAAGGTGGACCAAACGATCAATGCTGTTCTGAATCTGGAGAACAGTTGGCACGCCAGACTGGATGTGCCAAAGACACCGAATACCGCCCTTGAGATTCGGATCCCATATGGGGGCGAGACCCTCACGCTCGACCTCCAGCCGGCATCCGTTCGCAGCACCGACTACCACGTGCTCATGCAGGCCGATGACGGTTCGCTCTATGAAGTTGAACCCGGCCCGGTCCGCACACTTCGAGGCACGGTGCTTGGGTACCCTGGCAGCACGGTCGCAGGTTCGTTGATGGAAAATGGATTGCATGCGACCATCCACCTCTCCGCTGATGAGCGAATCTGGATGGAGCCCATTGGCGATCGCATTCGCGGGCTCGCACCTGACACCTACGCCTTCTACCGACAAGAGGACATCATTTCCTCTGACGGTGTCTGCGCAACAGCCGATCCCGATGTGTCGAAACTGCTGGAGATTCTCGGCGGGATGTCTCCGCACGGCGCCTTCCGCGGTGCCACGCTCTATGTAACCGAACTCGGCTGCGATACCGACTACGAGTATTACCAGGACTGGGGATCGCAGACAGAGAGTCGAATCAATCAGGTCATCAACGCCGTCAACTCTCAGTATGAGGGCGATGTTGCTATCACCCATGAGATCACGACGATCATCATTCGGTCCTCGTCGAGCGACCCATACACCACCAATGACCCCAGCGGACTTCTGAGCCAATTCCGAAGCGAGTGGATCAACAATCAGGGTGGTGTGCAACGCGATGTCGCACACCTCTTTACCGGCCGGGAAATCGACGGCGGCGTCATCGGTATTGCCTACGACATCGGGGCAATCTGCACGAGCAACGCCTACTGCCTCTCCCAGTCGGACTGCTGCGGCAGTTTCGGCTGTGCAACCGACCTGACCGCCCATGAACTCGGTCACCTCTGGGGCGGTTGGCACTGCGACTGCACCAGTTACACGATGAATCCATATATCACTTGCTCGAACCAGTTCAGTTCGGGTTCGATTTCCAGCATCGTCTCGCACCGCAACTCCCGCTGGTGCCTCGACACCAACGAGCCACCACCGACGGGCGCATGCTGTGTCGGTTCCTCCTGCGTTACCACTACCGAGGCCAACTGCTCGGGTACCTGGTACGGTGCGAACTCGAACTGTGGCAGCGTGACATGCACTGTTCCAACTGGTGCGTGCTGCGTGGACGAGACCTGCTCCGAAACTATCCAGGCCGACTGCTCCGGCACCTTCTACGGTGTCGGAACCACGTGTGCCGACATCTCCTGCATTGCTGTGCCGACCGACTTGAACGCAACACAGGTCGCCTGGACGCGGTCCGACGGTCAATCCATGGTCACCTACGACCTCTACTTCCCGAGTGTCGATGCGGACAGCCGCCTCGTCTCCGTGTTCGGCGAAAATGCGGACCTGCTCACCATGCAGGCCTGGTCGAATGCGAACTTTGATGGATCTGCGTCGCCAGTTTCCTTCCACCACTCGCAGTACGGTGATGATGTACCGCACGATCGCGCCCTCGACGCGCCGCTCGGCATTGATCTGGTCTACGACGCCTATGTCACCATCGGCTCTGACGACGCGGCAGTGGGCGTACCTTTGCTGCTCGGCTTTGACTCCGCAGGTTTCAATTCCGCTGCCGGAGCGTCGATGGACAACGGTGTGTGGTTTGTGATCCCCGATGACGCCATGGCATCAATCGGCGCGGGAACCGCGCTCGGTCACCCAGCCGCGAGCCTCTCCGTTGAAGCGGGTCAGGGTGTTGAAGTCCTGTTGAATGTGCAGTTCTTCGATGGCGGTGGCACTGTCCATCAGTCCCGCGGGATCAACTGGACCAACGAAAACATGCCACCACTCTGTCAGGCAGATATTGACGGTAGCGGTGCCGTGGATACGTCGGATCTTCTGCAGATCATCGCAGCCTGGGGTGACTGCGGAGGCTGTGCCGAGGACATTGATGGGAGCGGCACGGTGGATGTCGTAGACCTGCTGTCCTTGATCAACGCCTGGGGGCCGTGCTGAGCGATTGACGCAACATCGCCGCCGCCTCGACGATCATCCAGCACTCCAGCAGGATGGTGGCGGTGCCCATGCAGACCAGCAGCCACTTATCCTGTGACAGCCAACTTGCATCGGCGCCGGTACCAAAGAAAACCTGCGCAGTCATCGCCCACATGGGCATGGCGAGCATGAAGATCGCTGGCGGGATGATGAACCACATCGGTCGTCGGGTTCGCCACAGCCACGCGGCGATGACAAGGAATGCCAGACCGGCAAGCACTTGATTCATTGCTCCAAAGAGTGGCCAGAGGATCAATCCACCGGTACCCATCTGCGACAGGTTCCACTGCCCCGATGCTGGAAGTGCGGCGAGCACCAGGGCAAGTATCACCGCAAGCGATGTTGCCGCGTGCTGATTGCGGAAGCAAGAAAGAGGAGTGTGACCACCTCTGGTGGATGTTGCCGCAAGTTCCTGAATGACATACCGCTGCAACCTGCATGCGGTATCAAGTGTGGTGGCTGCAAACGAAGCCACAAACACACCCATCAGCGCGATGCTGATGCTCGCCGGCACGCCAAGAGACGAGACGAAGTTGGCACTTCCATCCACGAAAGCGCTGACTTTGGTGGACAAACCCCCGGCGGCCGTCCAACTGCCGTAGCGGGATGTCCAAGCGTCCGCTCCGGTGACAAGTCCTTGATCGCCAATCACCCCGAGCCCAAGCCCCGCAACGCAGGCGAGTATGACAAGCACGGCAAGGAAACCCTCAGTGAGCATGCTGCCGTACCCGACGAATCGCGCATCGGTCTCGCGGGCGACCTGTTTGCTCGATGTACCGCTGGCGACCAGACAGTGAAACCCACTACACGCGCCGCAGGCGATCGTAATGAAGAGGAACGGGAAGATCAGCGGCGCATCAGCCGGGTCAATGTCGATCATCGGCGCAGCGATCTCAAGCGGTTGACGTGTTCCCTCGTGTGACGGTCCGCCGATGAATGCTGCCGTAATGAGGCCAATCACCACCAGCCCAAGTGCGGTGATCAACTGCAGCGCGTTGATGTAGTCGCGGGGTTGCAGCAACGACCAGACCGGAAGGGTCGAAGCAATGTAGGAGTATGCCAGCAGGATGACGACCCACGCCATCATTGGCATGGATGCGAGGGCAGCATTGAACGAGCCGAGCACGCCGACATCACCAAAGACAACGCTCAGGTACATGACGCTCAGCGACAGCAGTGACGGCAACAGAATGTTCCCACCGCGTCGGTGAAACCACACACCAATTGCCACTGCAATGGGAACCTGCACAATGCACGGGAAGATTGCCGCCGGGTACATTCGAAAGACCGCCGAGATGACCAATCCGAAGATCGCCAGTACGACCGTCAAACCGAGAAACAGGATCAATAGAAAGAGCAGCCGAGCGCGTTTGCTGATCAGCCGGCCAGCGATGTCGCCCACGCTCTGGCCCTGATTGCGAAGACTGACGACAAGACTGCCGAAGTCGTGCACTGCGCCGATGAGAATGGCGCCGAAGACGACCCAGAGTACGGCAGGCAGCCACCCCCACATGACGGCAATGGCCGGCCCGACGATCGGCCCAGTGCCGGCAATGGATGTAAAGTGGTGGCCGAAGATGACTGTCCGCGGCGTCGGGACGAAGTCCTGATCGTCCCGCAGCGCTTCGGACGGGCAGACCGCCTCCGCAGAGAGCCGGAAGATGCGACCCCCCAGCCACTTCCCGTAGGTGTGGTAGGCCACCACGAATCCGATGCCCGAGAGCACCGCAATCAGCAGCGTCTGCATGGCCCGAGTGTACTGCTGAAGGGACCCTTCGTGGTATCGTGGCGTGCATGGTTTCCATTGCAGTCGTCCTGGCCGCAACGATTGCCGCGCAGATTTCACTGGCGGCCGCTGCCCGTTGGCTGAGCCACCGCGCGGCGGCGGGCGACCGGAATCTGCTCGCGGCTATTGCGCTGGCCATGCGGGGCCCGTTGATGCTCGTGATCTGGGGTATCGGCCTCTCCGTCGCGATTGAAATGTATCTGGTGCCCGAAGAGGGCGTGGAAGGATCATGGGCTGTGCAACTCCTTGAGGCCGCACGGCTGCTTTCCATTGCTGCGGGCTCAGCGTGGTTTCTGCAACGCTCGGTCCGCGCGGTCGAACTTACGCTCGTTGAGAAGGGCGTCGACGCAACGGCTATTCACGCGCTGGGCAACATTGTCATTGTGATCTTCTGGGCCGTCGCGGCGCTGGTTACGCTGCAGACCCTCGGCGTGAACACCGCGGCGATCTTGACGGTAGGGGGGATTGGTGGCGTTGCCATCGGCATTGCTTCGAAAGACCTTATTACCAATGTGTTTGGCGGACTGGTCGTCATCCTCACGCGTCCTTTCGGCATGGGCGACCGCGTCGAGGTCATGGGAAAGAGCATGACGGGAACGGTCGATCGCATCGGGCTCTATCACACGACGATTATTGATGATGAAGACAAGCCGATCGCTATTCCAAACGGCATGTTCCTGAGCGTCGCCGTGCGGCGACTCGATGACGGTTGAGGGTCGCGTGACTATTGATCATTGCCGCGGTGGCGGGCCTCGTGAATCAACAGGTGTTTCATGAATGTGCCTGCCGCCACACCGCCGGAGACGACGAAACCACGCCAGCCATCGAGGAAACCCCGTCGCAGTACCATTTGCTTGAGGAATGCCGCGGGTGGGTTCAACAGCAACTTGCGGAGCGATCCGCCCCGCTGACCCGTTTCCGCAGAGCGGCGGCCATAGGCAATGCCCCGATCGAGAATGTCTGAGAGATCCCGCCACGAGTCGTGGCGGCAATCACCCTTGAGTCGCCCTACGCGACCCGGCACTGAGAGCCGGTCGTGACCACCGGCAGATCCGCTCGCACCGCCGACACTTGCCATTCCGCCTCGCACCAATCGCAGTCTCCACTCCGGCTGAAAGACATGATGAAGCCATGCTCCTTTGAAGAACACCTTGCGATTGAAGGCATACCCCTCAAAGGCAGTTTCGTTTCGTTCAACCGCTTCGCGAATGTCCGCCGCAAGATCCGGCTCCAGCGACTCGTCTGAGTCCAGCAGCAGGATCCAGTCGAACGATGCGCAGTGATCAAGGCAGAACTGCCGCTGCGCTACCATGCCTGGCCACTCGCGGCCCACAACCTCACAACCGTGATCGCCGCACCACTCATCAGTACCGTCCGTCGAACCGCTGTCGACAATGACGACGCGGTCCGCAAGATCGGCCACCGACTCCACTGTTCGCTTGATTGTGGCGATGTTGTTCCTTGTTGCGATTGCGACACACAAGCCGGAAGCGGGATCCGCCATGCTCGCCTACAAGATCTCGAGGACTTCGAACCTCGTCCTGCCGCGAGGAAGATCCACGCCCAGCGTCTCGCCGACGCGGGCCTTCAGGAGTGCCTGCCCAAGCGCAGAATTGGGTGTCACTTCCATGTAGTCCAGATCGAAACTTCCCGACATGTCGCCCACAAGTTTGTACAGATCTTCTGCATCAGTATCGACATTCCGCAGCCGCACTGTCGCGCCGAAGAACACCATGTCATCGGGAACATGTTCGTCGTCCGCAACCACGGCGGATTTGAGCCTCTCTTCAAGATCCTTGATCTTCCGCTCGTTGTGCCCCTGATCGTCCTTCGCCGCGTGGTACTCGGCGTTCTCCTTGAGGTCGCCGAGTTCCCTGGCGCGGCCGATCCGATCCGACAACTCCGCGCGGCGGCCCTTGAGGTCCTCCAGTTCCTGCTGGAGTTTCGAAAATTCTTCTTCGGTCAGATAGTCCATGGGAACCTGCGTGATTGTCTCGCCGATCGGTCGTTTGTTCAAGTAGCCTGCTAGGATTCAACCATGCGAGCGATGATTCTGCTTGTTGTGGTAGCGGTGATCTGCGTAGGTTGTGGAAAACCAACACCGCCGGCCGCGAACAGGGACGTACCGCTTCCGGCAGATCTCGGCACGGTCGACCCGCTGATTGCCGATCTCCTCTACCGAACCGCCGGAGCCGTCCAGGCCGATCCGAGCAACGCCAAACTTTGGGCACGGCACGCCTCCGCGCTCTTGGCCAACGCCTACTACGAAGACTCGCTTGCCGCCTCACAGGCGGCGCTCTCCATGGACGAAAACCTCCTGCACCTTCGGTACAGGCAGGCCGCAGTCCTCTGGCGGCTCAATCGACAAGACGAAGCCATGCGCGACCTGGCGGGGGTGCTGGAGGCCGAGCCGGCATACGACCCCGGCTGGCGAACAATGTCGATGTGGCGATTGCAGCAGGGGGACCTTGATAGTGCGCAAGCGGCGGCAATGAAGGCATGGGAACTTGCCCCCGGAAGACCCGGCTCGCTGGTAGCAATGATCAAGGTTCTGCTTCAACAGGATCGCCCGACCGAAGCCGCTTCGCTCCTGGAACCACGACTCGAAGGAGCCAATATACCGCCCTATCTGCACCACATCGCCGCGCAGGTCTATCGGCGGCTCGGACGCACGGAGGACATGGAGGCGTCGCTGGCAAAGGCCGGTCCGCTACCCAAACGATGGCCGGATCCGTGGCTCAATGAAATTGCACTGCTCGCCACCGGCAAACGCATGCTCGCCCAGAACGCGATGGATATGTTGCGACAACGAGGACCAAAGCAGGCACTCCCCGTTCTGCGGAAGGCGGTCGAGGCCAATCCCGATAGTGCCGATCTTCGCGCCGCCATGTCATTTGCACTGCAGAGTACCGGGCAAACGAGTGAGGCGGTCGAAGTGTTGGACGGACTCGCCGATAGCGCTGAGCCGACGACGAACTATTGGAAACAGTATTCGAGCATCGCCGTGGTACGTGCGCTGGAAGGTGATGGCGAGGCATGGTTCCCCAAGGCCTACGAGTGCATTCTGCGTGCAATCCAAAGCGACCCGGACGACCCGGAACTCCATGACGCTGCCGCACGCATCTCCGTGTTCATGGACATGCCCGAGGCCGCGGAGGAGCATGAACGTGTCGCGAACGACCTTCGCCTCAACTTGGCCATTGGAACGCCATGAGGACACAACTGCCGTTGCTCATGGGGCTGCTTGTCGGTTGCACGGCTCAGCCACCCGAAGAGCAGCCGGAGATGGAACAGCCCTGGTTTGTGGACCAGGCGGCGGCCAACGGCGTGGACTTCACATATCAGTCCGGCGCAGATGGTGCCTACAACATCATCGAAACCATGGGCGGCGGGGCCGCCTTGCTCGACTACGACAATGACGGCGACATGGACCTCTACATCGTGCAGGGCGGATCGCTACGCGGCGACATCGGTGGGCTACCCAATCGCCTGTACGAGAACACCGGCGACGGCGTATTCGTTGATCGCACCGAGCGAAGCGGCGCCAGCGACATTGGATACGGCATCGGTGTAGCTACTGGCGATTACGACAACGATGGCCATACGGATCTGTATGTCACAAATCTCGGGCGAAACACCCTACTTCGAAATGACGGCAATGGCGTGTTCAGCGACGTCACAGATCTTGCGGGCGTAGGCGGCGACACATTCTCCGCATGTGCCGCCTTCGCAGACCTCGATCGTGATGGCGATCTCGACCTCTTCGTCACCAACTACCTGAACTGGACACCCGAAACCGAACAACCCTGCTTCGACAGTCAGTCCAGACGCGACTACTGCAATCCGGAGGTCTATGACGCCGCGGTACCCGATGCCCTGTACCTCAATCAAGGTGATGGGACATTTCTCGACGCGTCCGATTCAAGCGGTATCGCATCAGTACCCGGGACCGGCCTCGGCGTCGCCATTGCAGATGTTGCAGGCGATGAACTGCCCGACATATTCGTAGCCAACGACGGCATGCCCGATCGGCTTTGGGTAAACATGGGTGGCGGCGTGTTCCGCGAACAGGGCATGCAGGCGGGATGCGCAGTAGACGATTCAGGCAAGGA
This sequence comes from uncultured Isosphaeraceae bacterium, assembly GCA_964546585.1. Taxonomy (GTDB): domain Bacteria; phylum Planctomycetota; class Phycisphaerae; order Phycisphaerales; family SM1A02; genus CAZJKE01. The sequence continues at coordinate 8,386 of CAZJKE010000021.1, forward strand.
GAAGGCTGGGATGGGGGCCGATTTCCACGACATCGACGGCGATGGCGATCTTGACTTGCTCGTGACGAATCTCTTTGGCGAAACTGACTCGCTCTTTCTCAATCAGGACGGTATCTTCATCGACGCCGCCGCTCGATGGGGACTGGCGGCCACATCGAGACCCTACACGGGATGGGGTACTGCAGTTGCCGACTTCGATAACGATGGCCGCGACGACTTGTTTGTCGCCACCGGCCGCGTGCGGTGGCAGCCGGACCTTCACAGCGAGGGCGACCCTCTCGCCGAGCCCAATGTGCTCTACCGGCAGAGTGGAACTGGCCGCTTTGAGGAACTGCAACCATTGGGCGGTACGGCCACGCCGCAGATCGTGACTTCGCACGGCGTTACCTCCGGTGACTTGGATGGCGATGGCGGCATCGATCTTGTCGTCATCAACAAGGACGCTTCTCTGGGTGTACTCCAGAATGTCGTTGCCCACCGTGGGAATTGGATCATGCTCGATGTCCGCAGCCCCAGTGGTAGCCCGGCGATCGGCGCCATTGTCACTGTACGACTGTCAGATGGAACGCAATTCGTCCGCGTTGTTCGCACAGCCCGTGGCTATGCGTCTGCACACGATCCTCGAATTCATATCGGCCTCGGAGCAGCAGGAGAAGTGCAACGCGTGCAGGTGAGGTGGCCGACCGGCGAAGAAACAGACCACGGTCCGCTCGCCGGCGGACAGGCACACACAATTACGCCCGGTTGATTTGCTCCGAAGACCACTCATCGGCGGGCATGTCAGTGATGTTCGCTAACTCTAGAATCTTGTCCACCGACTTTCCCTCGATCACGGCAATGGCAACACCTTGCAGCCGTCCGGAGGCCATGATCTCCTTTCGCAGGTCCTCTGGCCGTCTCCCTGCAGCGGCGGCCATCTCTGCGATCTGACCGATGATTGCCTGCTCATCTGCCCGCATCTCGAGGTGCCTCCCAAGCAGGTTGGACAACGCCCGCCGTTTCCCCTGTTCCATTGCGACCTCTGTGATGCGATCTTCCTGATCGGCGAGCCGAGCGGCTATGGCGGACTCGTCGCAGCCTCTCTTCTTCATTGCAGTGCGGATCGACGCAGTGAGGTGATTCCGATACTGTGAAACGGCCCAGTGTGGCAAAGGCACATCGATGATCTCGCCGAGGCGGGCGAAGATTTGCTGGGACAGCGCGCGGAGTTGATCCTGCTTAACCTTTTGTTCAAGAGAGAGGCGAATCTGCCTACGCAAGATGGCCTCGCTGGGGCTGCCGTATTGCTCCACGACTTCCTCCACGGTGGCCGGATGGATTCGGCGAGCCTCGCAGATCTTAATCTCAACAATGACGTTGGATCCGGCGAGTGTTGGGTCCACATAGTCCTCAGGCAGGCGGGCATTGATCTGGATGGTATTTCCCGCAGTCTCCCCAATGACCGCAGCGCCAAAGCGATCAATGGGAATGCCGAAGAACGATGCTGGACCATCTATCCCCCGCACGCGGATGGTGACCTCCTCTGTGGCATGGAGCGGTATGTCCGAGTCCGGTTCCCCAACCTCGACCCGGCAGACGATCTCGTCATCAGCCTCGATGGGTCCCGCGAGCGGTGTCCGGGTACCCGCGTTCCGTTGTTGCTCCGCCATTTCGCTGTCGATCAACTCATCCGTGATGTCCCGGGTCGGCCGGACGATTTCCAGTGTGGCGAAGTCCGGCCAGGTCACTGGCGGGGCATCATCCACATCGACCGAAATCTCGAAGTCGCTGCCAAGTTTGAACTGCTGCTTATCTGTTGTTGGAATAGGGCCCCAGACCGGATTGATGTCGAAACGCTTCAGCCCCTGTTCAACGCAGAAGTTGGCGAGCATCCGGCCGGCATTCTCTTGGCTCGCGTCCTCGCCGGCCTTCTTCAGTTTCTTGTGAAATCGTTTCACCAGCCGGGCGGGCACTGTCATAACAATGCGGCGTTCACATGTACCCAGTTCGGTCAGGTCCATCGGAATGTCCGCCGGATCGATCGGCAACGGGTCGCTCACGGGGTAGCAAGTGTAGCAGAGGGGGCAGGTCGGAGGATCTCCCAGCGCGGTACTATCCCGTTCCATGGCTCAACTCAGCAGCGTCGAACGCGTGGTCCGGAACATCAGGGATCTTCTTCAGCGAAAACTGTTCGTGCTTGCGCGAGAGCAGGCACTCGATGCGCTCGCAGAGTCGCCCAACAACCTTGATCTACTGGTCATCCTTGCGCAGGTCTGTTACGACGGGCAGGATTATCTGGCGGCGGCTGATTCAATGGAGCAGGCTCTCGCAATTGCGCCAGAGGAGCCGGAGTTCATTCGCATGGCCTCGCTGGCGTGGGCGCAGGCGGGCATTGTCGATCGCGGCCTGGAGTTGGCCGATAAGTACAAGGTGGTCTCCGGAACCAGTCCACAGGCCTGGCAGTTGCTCGGAAACATCTATGAGAAGACCGGTCGGGTGGAGGATGCATGGGAGGCGATGGGTCACATTCCCAGAACAGATGCCTATATGGAGATCCTCACCCTCATCGAAGCCCGCCTACTGTACGCCGACAAGGAGTATGGCAAGTCGATTGACATGATCAGGGACTATCACGCCTGGGCGGAAAAGGCCCGGGGAAGTGCCCATCCACCCGACGACGACTTCTACATTGACAGTTGGTTTCAACTGGCCAAGGTGCACAACAAGGTCGGCGAGTACGACGAGGCTTGGGCCGCGGCCTCGCACGCGCACGACATCGCTGACCAGACATGGGATCAGGATCGATTTGACAACGATATGGCCAGCATTCGCGAGTTTTTCACAGCCGAAACGCTCGCATCTCTTGCCCACGCGACGGATCCGTTTGAACAACCGGTCTTCGTCGTCGGTAACGCCCGTAGCGGCACGAGCCTGCTCGAACAGATTCTGAGCATGCACCCCGATGTCGGTAACGGTGGCGAGATGATGGTGACGCTCGGTATCCAGAAGCGGCTACAGACGATGACGGATTCATTCCACACATGGCCCGATTGCGTCGTCGACATGCGAGTCGAGGATGCCAATGCATGTAGTCGAGAATACCGTGATGCAACGCAGTGGTTCTCGGTCGGCAAGAAGCGGGTGACCAACAAGTCCATCGGTCTTCAGACCCAGGTTGGTTTTCTTTCGCTGATGCTTCCACAGTCGCGTGTGATCATGCTGCACCGGCACCCCTTGGACAATTGCCTTTCCTGTTTCACCACCAACCTCGTGCACTCCGGACACCCGTATACGCGGTCGATTGAGTCTCTTGGGCGGACTTGGGTCACGCGCCGAATCATGCAGGATTACTGGACGGATGTTGTGGAGACTCCCGTCATGCAGTTGCACTATGACCGGCTCGTCGTGGATCAGGAGAACGAAACGCGGCGGCTGCTGGAGTTTCTGGATCTACCGTGGGAGGACGAGTGCATGGAGTTCCACAAGTCCACCCGCGTGGCCGCGACCATCAGTTACGATCAGGTGAATCAGAAGATGTACACCTCATCGTCCGGTCGGTGGAAAAACTACGAGAAGCACCTCGGGCCACTGATCGATATTGTGGCCGACTACCTCTGACAGGCGAAGGTGTCCGACACCCCCAAAGAAACAGGCCAGCCCAAAGGGCTGGCCTGTTCGGTTTGGCTTTTCAGCCGGTCGACATCACTCGTTACGAGCGACGACGACGGGTGCCGGCGATGCCAGCAAGGCCCAACAGCGCAAGAGCGCCTGGTGCCGGGATGGCGCCAGCGTTGAGACCGTGCAGGGTTACCGTAAAGTCACTCGTCGTACCACCTGAGCTACTCCACCCATTGTACAGGTAGAAATTAGCTGAACCGCTCATGGCCACGGAGCCACTGAGAACGGTGGTGTAGGTACCAGTTGACGGGGAACCACTAAGGGCGCCCCAACTACTGCCACCGAACGAGATGTTGTAGCCACCAGCGGACACGAGACTTGCGCCATCGCTGACAGCGATGAGCATGTCGCTCGCCCAACTGGAGTCACCAGCGGTGTTCTGCCAGTATGTGGAGAACGTGATACCCGTAAGTGTGCCACTGACTGCGCCCAAACTGTAGGCGGATCCTTCGCCGCCAAGCAGGAACACGCCAGAGTCACTCACGGAGATATCCGCAGTGGCGACACCAGCAATCGCGACAGCCGAAAGACCGGCTGCTGAAAGCATGAATCGCTTTTTCATAACAAAGATCCTCTTCTAGGTTCTTCTCTCTCTTCAACCCAACCTCGACAGATGCTGGGCATATCGAACACGCGTGCGTTTTCTCTCTTCGCCATGCCTGCCGCGCACCACGAAGTGACCGAGCCATCAGAGTCGCTCGAAAACTCGCAAAGACGGTTCTTGACCGCCTGAGAAAGAGCTTGGTTGTCGCGAGGGGGTTTTCTCTTCTCTCCTCGCACCCCGGGGCGTTTCCGCCACCGTGCAGAATGCGTCGTAACGCGTGGTGTGTCAAGACTTTCAGCCAGCGATTTTGTCGATTCTTTTTGGATCTGTGAATTTGGGCAATATGCTCTGGGGTGCTATTCTGAGGGCATGCGACTTCTCATGCTTGTTGGGATGGCCTTTATGGGTGGATGCGGCGGTGGGCATTGGGGCCCCGTGCTGGAAGTGTCCCCCCCAGAGTGCGTCATGGGCCACTTTGCCGTTACCGTCTCTCCTGGGCGGCTCACTGATGCGGCTGCTGGGGATGGGGACATCGAGATCGATGTGATCGCCCTGACCAATGAGCAGTATTGCGTGCAGGGATGGTTCAAACGCGACTTGGACGAATACTTTGCCGCAGAGGGCGATGTGCTGCGGGATGGCGCACCGGTGTGGCGAGCGCACTTTTCCGCTGACGATAAGGCCCCAAAGACACTGGCCGCAGACGATCCCCACTGGGCGGTCTGGGAGGCAGAGGGTGCGACGCATCTAGTGATTTTGGCCGAACAACCACTCCTCGCGGAGGGCAGCAGCGATGAGGCGAGGCGGTTGGTGCTCCCGCTCGATCGTTCGCGGTGGCTTGATGACGCCATTGATGTGCGGTTGATGGGCAGCGGGCTTGTGCTGCGAACGCGGCGACTGCCGCCGTGGCCCGGACAGCCGAAGGGAAAGCGACGGCGTTATTGAGCGGGGGTGATCGAGGCGCGGATTTCCTTGATCGCAGCATCGCACGCGGCGACTTCCTCATCAAGCAGTTCTCGGTAGGGCCCCGGGGCGCCCGAAAGTAGGGTGTAGTCACCCTGATCGCGGCACCAGAGAAACGCTTCACGTGCGAGGTGCGCTGCTTGGAGCCGCTGCTTCGCTGGTAGGTCCGGGGACATCGCGTGGTCAAGTCCGTACCCGCCGAGGCTGTAGCGAGTGCCGGTCAGGGAAAGATGGTCACCGAGCGAGGTTCGCAACGCAATGGCCTGATCCCAGGCGGCGAATCGATCATCGAGGGCACGGGCGTCCCCTTTCGGTGGTGGCAGGTTGGCCAGACGCTCCCACGACATGGCCAGTTGCTCCCGCACGATGAGGTCATCGTTCGTCTGTTTGGACAGGGTGTTCAGTCGATCGATGATCCGCTGCAATAGGGCGGTCCGAGTCACTGCAGATTGTGGCAGGTGGCGTATGTCCTCTTCAAGGCGTGCGACAAGGCCGACCAGTTCATGGACCTCCTCGATACGGCGGTCGTGTTCGGCCTCGGCGAGTCGTTCGGCAGCGACGCGATTTGCTTCAGCGAGACGAGCATTGCCGCGAGCGTTGACAAGGACGGGCACGCCAATGCCGACCGCCAGCAAGCCGATGACCGCAGCGACTGTCGCTGTGGGGTGGCGGCGGCAGAACATTCTCGCCTGGTAGGCGATGCTTGGGGGGCGTGCGATGATGGGTTCGTGGGCCAGATACCGGCGGATGTCCTCACCGAGCGTTTGGGCGGATGGATACCGGCGGTCGCGGTCTTTTTCGAGCGCCTTGAGGAGAATGGTTTCGACATCGCGGGGAAGTTTCTTTTTACGCCGACGGGGATGCAGGGGCGAGCGTTCCTTGATGATCCGCGTTGCCTCGTAGATCGAGGTTCGGGAGAGATCGTACGGCCACCGTTCGCAAATGAGTTCGTAGAGGATGACACCGAGGGCGTAGACATCGCTTCGCGTGTCGATATCGTGAGGATCGGCCTCGCACTGCTCCGGGCTCATGTACTGCAGTGTGCCGACGAGCTGGCCGACGCTTGTCTGCAGCGTGGCTGCGTTCATGTCGGAGTCGGTGCTGCGGGCAACGCCAAAGTCAATGATACGTGGGTGTCCTGATGAGTCGACAAGGATGTTGCCCGGCTTGAGATCGCGGTGGATGACGCCTTTCTGGTGGCCGTGGTGCACAGCGTCACACACTTCGGCGAACAGTGAAAGACGATCGCGAAGGGGGAGGCTCTTTTCTTCCGCGTAGGTCGTGAGTTCCTTCGCCGCTGGGATGTACTCCATGGCGAACCATGGGACGGCACCGGCGCCGTCGTCCCAAGTGCCGGCGTCGTAGACCTGGGCGATGCCGCGGTGCCGCAGGCGTGCCAGGACCTGTGACTCCAGTTCGAATCGTCGCAGCGCCGCGTCCGAGGCCACACCGGACTTCATGACTTTCAGGGCGACGGTTCGGCGAGGCTTCTCCTGCACCGCCTCGAACACACAGCCCATGCCACCTTGCCCGATGATGCCTGTCACCTCGAACTGGCCGACTGTCTTACCGATGAGGCCATGACCGGTGAATGTGGGCAAGGGCGTCTCCTCGGCGCCACTCATGGCTGCCGTCCTGGCGGAATCGGATCGCAATTGCGCCTCGACAGCGGAGCGAAGATCGATATCGTCGCCGCAGTTTTCATGGAGAAACGCGGCCTGCTCTCCCGCATCGAGGTCCGAGGCGGATCGGCAGAGATCGTCGATGAGTCGGGATCGATCTGGTTCCATGCCATCTGGGTGTACGCCAGAGCGGCCCGCGTTGTCAAGTGGCGTGTTACCCTTGGTACCCTAGTTCCATGCGATACCTACTCTTGTTCGTTTCCCTCATGGTTGGGTGTGCTTCGCAGCCTGGGGACAGCGCGGTTGCTTGGCGGGGTTTTCGGCAGACTGACTTGCCGGGCGGTTGGCAGTTGACTGAGGGAGAATTGTCAAGGCTGGGCAGCGGTGGGGACATCGTGACGGTGGATCAGTTTGAGGACTTCGAAATGGAGTTGGAGTGGAAGGTGGCTCCTGGGGGGAACAGCGGCATCTTCTTTCACGTAAGCGAGGATTACGACTACGTCTGGGAGACGGGCCCGGAGATGCAGGTGCTGGACAACGAGGCTCATCGAGATGGGCTGGATCCGCGGACGAGCGCGGGGGCTAACTATGCGTTGCATGCCCCGATTGAGGATGTCAGCAATCCGGCGGGGGAGTGGAATCATGTGCGCCTTGTGGTGGAGGGGCCGCATGTGCAGCACTGGCTCAATGGTGTGCTGTTGTTGGAATACGACCTCTGGTCGCCGGACTGGGAGGCTCGGGTGGCAGCGAGCAAGTTCGCCGCCATGCCTCACTACGGGCGTGCCCGAAGCGGCCACATCGCCCTCCAGGATCACGGCGACGATGTCTGGTACCGCAACATCAGCATCCGGCCTCTGTAACCCCGAGGTGTCCGGGACCGGTCCCGGACACCGGTGTCTGACACCGTGATGTGACGCCAAGTACTATGGATAGGCATGCCGCGGCCGATCACGATGTTTACGGGACAATGGGCGGATCTGCCGCTAGCCGAGGTGGCAGAACTCGTTGCCAACATGGGATACGACGGTGTAGAACTCGCCTGCTGGGGCGACCACTTCGATGTACACGCCACCGATCCCGCGGCCAAACACGCCGAACTTGCGGCCCACGGGCTCCAGTGCTGGGCCATCAGCAATCACCTCGTAGGGCAAGCCGTCTGCGACCGCATTGACGTACGGCACCAGTCGATTCTGCCGCCAGCAGTCTGGGGCGACGGCGACGAAGAAGGCGTCCGGCAGCGGGCAGCCGAGGAGATGAAGCAGACCGCCCGCGCGGCGGCTGCTTTCGGCGTTCCGGTCGTCAACGGCTTCACAGGCTCATCCATCTGGGGTGACTTCTACTTCTTCCCACCAATGCCGCAGGAGCAGGTGGATGCCGGGTACCGAGATTTCGCGGATCGCTGGCGGCCGATCCTCGATGTCTTCGCCGAACAGGGCGTCAAGTTTGCGCTGGAAGTTCATCCTGCCGAGATCGCCTACGACATCGTGACGGCGGAGCGGGCCCTGAACGCCATCGATCACCACCCCGCCTTCGGCTTCAACTTCGATCCGAGCCACCTGCTCTGGCAGGGCATGGATCCCGTTTCGTTCATCGACCGCTTCCACGATCGCATCCTGCATGTGCACGCAAAGGATGTCACCGTCCGAACCGACGGGAGCCGCGGCATTCTCGGCTCCCATTTGCCCTTCGGCGATCATCGCCGCGGCTGGGAGTTCCGCAGCGTCGGCCGCGGTGATGTCGATTTCGACGACATCATCCGCGCCCTCAATCGCATCGGCTACGCCGGACCTCTTTCCGTCGAATGGGAAGACGAGGGCATGGATCGCCGGCAAGGCGCCGCCGAATCGCTGGAGTACCTCCAAGCCATTGATGTAACACCTCCAACAGGTGCAGCATTTGACTCGGCCTTCTCGGAGTCGTCCGCGTGACCGAGCCGATTCGCTGCGGCATGGTTGGAGGCGGAGAGGGCGCATTCATCGGTGGCGTTCACCGGGCTGCCATGCGACTCGATGGACTCTGGGATCTTCAAGCTGGGGCGCTGTGTTCCGACCCTGATCGGAGCCTCGCAAGCGCAGCCGCCATCGGCATCGGCCGCGGGTACGGTACTTGGCAGGAGATGCTTGACGCCGAGGTCGGCCAGCTCGACTGCATCGCCATCGTTACACCGAATGACTCACACGCCGAAATCTCCACGGCCGCTCTCGAAAACGGTTTCCATGTCATGCTCGACAAGCCAATGACACGAACATTGGCCGAAGCGGAGTTGCTCGCCGCCGTCGCCGAAGAGAGCGATCGCAGCCTTTTCATGACCTACACCTACGCCGGATACCCCATGGTCCGAAGGGCAGCGGAACTCGTCGTTGCTGGAACAATCGGCGCGGTGCGGACAGTCTCCGTTGAGTACCGACAAGGATGGCTCGCCACGGCCATCGAGCAGGATGGCCAGAAACAGGCGTCGTGGCGAACCGACCCCTCAAAGAGCGGCGCCGGGGCACTCGGCGACATCGGATGCCACGCCGAATTCCTCGTTCGATTCGTCTCCGGCCTCTGTATCGAGCAAGTTCGAGGAGATGTCCGAACCTTGATCCCGGGACGCGGTGTTGACGACCACGCCGCAGTGCAATTGCGTCTCTCTGGCGATATCCCCGGTGACATGGTGGTTTCGCAGGTCTGCACCGGCGAGCGTAACGATGTGCGTATCCGCATTTGGGGCGACAGCGGATCCATTGCGTGGAGCCACGAGCGGTGCGATCAACTGGTGCACACTGTCGCCGATGGGTCACAACACATTCTGCACCGCGGCGACTCCCGCGTGCCAATCGGCCACCCCGAAGGATTCGTCGAAGCGTTCGCCAATATCTACGCCGACGCAGCCATGTGCATGCGCGGCACTGACGCGAGCGTGCCGGACTACAGAGATGGCCTGGCGGGCATGCAGTTCATTGATGCGGTGCTTCGAAGCGAGGAGTCAGGGCAATGGGCCGAAGTCTGATTCTCGCGTGTGCGGTGCTTTCTGCAGCGGGCTGCACTGCCCGCCCGACCGTCATTGTCTTCAGTCGCACGACCAGTTTTCGACACGAGTCGATCCCCGCCGCAACCGCCACAGTGAAGGACATCGCCGAAGACCTCGGTTGCGATGTCATCATCACCGAAGACCCGGAGGTGTTTGTTGACCAACGATGGACCATTGCCGCGTTCATCAACACGACCGGCGATGTCCTGAACGATGACCAGCAGGCCGTGTTCCAGCGAGTCATCGAAAACGGCGGTGGTTACTTCGGCGCGCACGCGGCCGCCGACACGGAATTCGATTGGCCGTGGTACGGCGAGGAACTTGTCGGTGCGTGGTTCGTACGGCATCCCCGCATACAGGAGGCGACGATCAGCGTGGTGGATACTTCGCACCCCGCAACGGCCGACCTGACAAGCACCTGGAAACGCACGGACGAGTGGTACGACTACGACCGCATTCCAGATGCGCAGGTACTTCTTGAACTGGATGTGCATAGTTATGAGGGTTCGTTGATGAAGGACCGTCACCCGATTGCCTGGTGCCGCCAAGTAGGCGCAGGCCGTTCCTTCTACACTGGCGGGGGGCACACCATCGCTGCCTGGAGTGAACCAGCCTTTCGCGCACATGTGCGCGGCGCGCTTCAATGGTTGCTGAACGAAGACAAGATGAACGCCAACGGAGATTCCTGATGACCGGCACGACCCCAACAGCCCCGAAAGCCAGCATGTGCCTGCTTTCCAGACTGTCGTTCATGATGTTCCTGCAGTTTGCGATCTGGGGCGCGTGGCTTCCGCTTCTGTGGAACTACCTGAGTGGACACTTGGGGTTTTCCGGGTCGCGCATTGGCGTGATTTTCATGGTTGGCGGCGTCGGTGCCATCCTCGGCCCCTTCATCGCCGGTCAGATTGCCGATCGGTATTTCAATACTGAGCGATTCCTTGGCATCTGCCACATTCTTGGTGGCATCCTCGTGTGGCAACTCTCGTGGATTGATACATACGCCGCCTTCCTCGTCTTCTCGTTGATCTACTCGATCATTTACGCGCCGACGCTTGCGCTCACGAATTCGCTGTCGTTCCATCATCTCCGGGATCGCAATCGTGACTTCGGCAAGGTGCGGCTCTGGGGGACGGTGGGATGGATCATCGTTGGTATCGGCATAGGCCAGTATCTGCTGCACGCAGCGACGCCCGTGATCGACCCAGGTTTGGCCGGTGTTGCACTCGAAGAAGCCAAGCAGGCTGCGATGTCCGCGCAGAATGCCGGTATCGCCATGGCATTCAAAGTCAGCGGCGCACTCGGAATCCTGATGGGCCTCTACTGCTTTACATTGCCGGCGACACCGCCCAATCGCACCGAGTCATCCAATGCTGCTGCGAAGGCACTCTCTGAAGTGCGCTATCAGCCGCTGATCACGCTTTTCCTTCTGGCCGTACCGGTGAGTTGCATTCACCAGTTCTACTTTGTCCACACAGCGCCATTCGTGCAGCAGTTGCAGGCGGGGCTGGGTGGGGAGGTTGGCATCTCCGCCTGGATCAACACGATCTTCGGGGTCGGTGGCGGAGGCCTCATGACACTCGGCCAGATGTCCGAGATTCTCGTGTTGGCGCTCATGCCCGTTCTTGCCGTGAAGTTCAGCCGGAAAGCCCTCTTGTCCGTTGGTCTCGCGGCGTATGCGCTGCGGTTCTTCCTCTTCCAACAGGTTGGAACCGTCGCTGGGACGCCAACCGACGGGGATCTCGCGATGGTCATCGGCGGCATTCTGCTGCACGGCCTGTGCTTCGGCTGTTTCATCTTCGTTGCCTTCATGGTCGTTGACGAACAAATGACACCTGACGTAAAGGCAAGCGGCCAGAATCTCTTCAACCTCGTGATTGTCGGCATCGGCATTATCGTCGGCAGCCTGATCGCCGGGTGGGTTGGCCAGTGGGCTACGGTCGATGGCGCAATGCAGTACACGCCACTGTTCAGATTGCCGATGTACGGGGCACTGGCCTGCTTCGTGCTGCTGCTGCTCGTCTATCCGCGGCGAAGCGTCAAGATTGCTCAAGTGTCGTAATGCCCAGCGCAGCGGGTTCCGGCCAAGATCGCTCAAGTGTCGTAATGCCCGGCACAGCGGGTTCCGGTATGGCAAGGTCGCCGAAGGCGTACTCCCGCGGACCCAGCCGCATGTCGCTGTTGAGCACATCGTCCCACGCCAGCGTGCGACCGGCATAGGCCGACTCGCGAGCGAGAATCGCCATCATGGTGCTTTGAGCCATCCATTCCCCATTGTTGATGGTTGCGCGGTCGCCGCGAATGGCTTCCTGCAACTCGTCGTGTTCGACCTGATACATATTCGTCTTCGGCCCGTCGTATTCCCACGCGTTCTGGCCGTCGATGCGGTGGGTCGGCGCCCACCCGTTGATCGTACATGTGCCGGTCGATCCGACGATGTAGTCGTTGTTTTCGAAGTCGCAGTTGGCAACCTGCCTGCAGAGGTGGTGACATCGAATGCCATCGTCGTATTCGAACACAACGCCGAAGTGGTCGAAAATGTCACCGCGTTCCTCGCCTTCACGCAACCCTCGGCCGCCGACGGCCGTCGCTCGCAGCGGAGTTCGGCCGTTCATCGCCCAATTGATCTTGTCAATCGAATGGCATGCCTGTTCCACGATGTGGTCACCGCTGAGCCAGGCCAGGTGCTGCCAGTTTCGCATCTGTGCCTCCATGTCACTCCAGCCCTCTTTCCTCGGCTGGGGATTGAGTGGAGACGCCAGATAGGTGGTGTAGACACTGCGAACATCGCCGACGGCACCATCGTGAATCCGCTGGTACGCCGCTCGCTCCGGCGCGTTGTATCGCCAGCAGAATCCCGCAACAAGATTGGTACCCGCAGCCTTGGCGATCTCCGCTGACGCAAGCACGCTGCGGACGCCGGTGCCGTCCACCGCCATCGGCTTCTCGCAGAAGACATGCTTCTTCGCGTCAACCGCGGCGCGAAGGTGTTGTGGGCGGAAGTGGGGGGGTGTCGTCAGAATGACCATGTCGACGCCGCTGTCGATGACCTGTTGAAACGCATCAAATCCGACAAACCGTCGCTCTTCAGGAACTACTGCGCGGTCACCGGCATGGTCTTCAAGATTCTTCGCACTGCTCTTGAGTCGATCGGAGAAGGCATCCCCCATCGACCACATGGTCACGCTCGGGGATGCTGTCAGCGCCTGTCCCGCTGCACCGGTTCCCCGGCCTCCGCAGCCGATCAGTCCGACCTTGACGCCCGATCGCACTTCCGGCGTTGCCCATGCGGGCAATGTTGCCGCCACGGCTGTCGCTGCTGTCGCGGTCTTGACGAAATCTCGGCGGGTGACATCGTTGTTCATTGCACTTTCTCCTTGCACACGACCCTCATGCCGACGAAGGGTGCATCGGCAAGCCACCACGGGCTGCGGGGAATCTGGGGATCGCTGACATTCCATTCTGGTGTCGGAAGCCGGACATTCCCTGGTCCGATTTCACCCGGGCCGTCGAGGAAACTACCCCCGATGACGACGGGTCCATCACTTCCGGTTGCCCATTCGGCGACATTGCCCCGCATGTCAAAGAGCCCGAACTCGTTGGCCTCCATCGACGCAACAGCATGTGACTGCCGCTTGGCATTCTCGCGATGCCATGCACCACCTTTGGTGCCGCACGCGGCCTTCCACTGCGCAAGTGTCGGCAGGGAGTACGTTCGGCCCGTCTTCATGGACAGCCAGTCAACATATGATTGCGCGGCGCGGAACGACATGGAGAGCGCGGGAAACCCACTGTGTCCATATCCTCGGTCCACTGCGACATAGGGCTGCGTTGGCCGCGTGATGGCATCGGTATCGCCGCCCGGATCCTCGTACACGAAGGCGTCGAACTGATCCCAAGTGACTTCCGTCTCCTGCATCCAGACGACGCCGCCGTCCATGTCAATGGGAATCATGTCAAATGCCACTGTCGTCCCGGGAACCTTCTGTACGAAAGGTTCGGCGGGCGGTTCACCGCACCCGGCGAATGCCGAGCAGAACGCCGTTGCCATGATGAAAACTGCTTTGGCCACTGCGGGCATCATAGGCGGTCCGCTGCCCTGCATCGCTCGATAAGGCACTCGGCGAGTCGATAGGCGGCGTGCGGTCCGTGGCGAAAGAAGAGGGATGGTTCCGCGACCTCCAGTTCATTGAGAAGCAGCGTGCCGTCATCGCCACGAAGGTAATCCACCCGGGCATAGAGAAGTTCACCCTTGATGTTGGCGGCGAACTTTGCTGTCTCGACTTCGTCCGCCGAAAAAACGTACGGCTCGTCAGTTGCTCCCCAATCGTCCTGCACTCGGTAGTCGCCCGGTACAGGGATCTTTCGCACGCCATGGGTGAACTCGCCGTCGATGAATATGGCCGACAGTTCGCCTTCCTGTTCGACCGAGGACAGATAGGGCTGCACCATCAGATCATGGTCGGCAATGAGTTCATCGACATGCCGCTGGGCGTCAGCGATCGACTGGGTGTCGAACCGCAGCGTATGGCGTGCGTTGGCACCGATCTGCGGCTTGATGAACCCCCGATCACTGCCAAGATCGCGCAGGACCTTCTGGATATCTGCTTCTGATCCCGCGGGGAGCCACACTGTTGGCGCCACGGCAACGCCGGCGGACTCGAGATCCCGCAGATACCGCTTGTGGGTATTCCATTCGATCAAGGATGCTGAGTTATGAAGTCGGGGCACCTTGTTTGCCCAGACGAGAAACGCATTGAGTTGCCAGTAATAATCCCAAGTCGTTCGAATGAGAGTCGCGTCGAACTCGCTCCAATTCGTTTCCTTGTCGTCCCACGGGATCTCGCGCACAGTCGCGTTCAGCGACTCCAGCGCGGTGACAAGTGGCCGATCATCGACCTCCCAGTCGGGAAGGTCACGGCAGGTTGCTAGGGCGATGCGGGGATTACTCATGAGTCCCGCTCCGGATCCTTCAACCATCGACAGAGAATCGCGCCGACCGCGATCCCGATCGGCAGAAGCAGAAGCGCCTTGCGATAGTCACCGGGCGAATAATCACTGTTGATGGATGTCATGTCGAGCACTGCACCAAACGCCGGTTGCAGGAGGAACCCGCCGAGCATGACGAAGAAGTTGACGAAGGCGACAGCGGTTGCGCGGCAGGATCGCGAGTGCTGTTCAACGGCGACCGCAAAGGTGATGGTCTGCGCACCTGCGAAGAACCCCGCGGCGGCGAGCACGACGCCGCTCATCCAGAGCGGCAAGAATTCAGCGGTCATCAGGAGGGCCATGAAGACCGCGGTCAGGATGCCGCCGAACAGGATTGGCGACCGCCTCTTCGTCAGCCGATCTGAAATATGTCCAAGCACCGGGCCGCCAAGCGCGAACCCGAAGAACAGCATGGACATTGCCCAGGCTGCTGCTTCCTCGGAAGCGCCAGTACTGGACATGAGATAGGAATCACCCCACAGCGCGCCAAAGGTCGAGAGGGGCAAGTATGTCAACAGGCTGATGATGGCAACCAGCCAAGTTTGGCCGGACGATACGACCTCCACGAGCCCGCGGAACATTGTTTCGCTGGTTTCCTTCTTCTCCAACTCTGCCATTCTGAGAAACCAACCCGGTCGTCGCGGCACGACGATGTAGACCAGAACACCGATCACCAGGCCGCCAACTGCGGCGACATACATGGCCTCGCGCCAACCAAATGCCCGCACGGCTTCTTCAAGCGGTGCTTCGCCGAGCGCCGCCCCCAGCGTGCCGAGTGCAGCTGTCATGCCCATGATGAGTGCCAACTTGCTGCGGGGAAACCACACCGTTGCTACATACACCGCGCCTACATATGCAAACGCCGACCCGACGCCGAGAAGTAGGCGGCCGCCCGCAAGGCCTGCGGTGCTGCGTGCCGTGGCGAAGACAAGGCAGCCGAGCCCTGCGGTTAAAGCGGCTGTGGCGAGCAATCGCCGCGACCCGAATCGGTCAAGTGCCATGCCGACCACCAGCTGCATCGGCGCATAAGAAAGGTAATAGAGCCCCATGAGGAGCCCGACTTCCGCGGCGTCGACGGAAAATTCCTTTTGGAGTGTGCCTTCAATGACACCTGGAGCAACGCGGGCAAAGAACTCATACAGATAGAAACTTGCCGCAACGAACCAGTACATCCACGGCTTCAGGCCGCGGCGGGCTTCGGCAGCGATTTCTCGAACCACTGCCAACTCGCCGCGCACGAATTGGCGGGGCGTTTCCATTCCTCAGTCGCTCACCATCAAGTCAACAATCTGAAAGCGATCAACATCCACGATGCCCTGATCCGACACCTTGAGATGAGGGATGACCGAGAGCGGAAGAAAACTGAGTGGCATGAATGGATCGCCGTGCGAACAACCGAGCGATGCGGCTGCGGCAAGCACGGCTCTCTGCTGTTCGATGACCTCTTGTGGCAGTTCGTCCGACATCAATCCGGCAATCGGAAGCGGCAGCACCGCCAGCACTTCGCCTCGGGCGACAACACATTGCCCGCCGCCTACCTCGCCCAGCGCCCTCGCGGCGATGAGCATGTCGGCGTCGTTGTCGCCGACGACGGCAAGGTTGTGGGCATCGTGTCCCACAGTTGACGCAATCGCGCCGCCCCGCAAACCGAATCCCTCGACGAGTCCGAGTCCGATGTCGCCACCATGGCCGTGCCGTTCGATGACTGCTATCTTGAGTAGATCCCGGTCTGGATCTGCGACCACGAGGCCGTTATCCACCGGGGCATCCCGCCGCAACTCTTCAGTGACCAGTTCGCCGGTGACAAGACCGATGACTCTCGCTGTGCCCGGGCGGCCCTTCATCCTGAACGATTGCTCGTTGAGATTCGCCGGTAGATGGACCGTGCCGCGGGCCGTTGACCAGTCTGTTCCAGGCCTTGGCGCAGTCCAGTCAGTAACTCGTGTGCCATGGTGCCAGGTTTCTCGTGGCGTAGGCTTCTCCAGATCGTCGAACACGACAAGGTTGGCCAGTCGTCCGGCGCCAACGGCGCCGTGGTCTGGAAGTCGAAAGTGGACTGCCGGGTGCAGCGACGCCATGCAGATCGCAAGAACTGGATCGAGCCCCAGCCCGATGGCCTTTCGCACGACATGATCAATGTGTCCCTGATCACGCAGGTCCGCTGGGTGGCGATCATCAGTGCAGAAACAGATGCGGTGGGCATTCTCGGGTGACACTACCGGCAAGAGCGCCTCGAGATTTCGCGCTGCGCTTCCCTCGCGGATGTAGAGCCACAGGCCCGCGGCGAGTTTTTCCATCGCCTCCTCCGGATGCGTGCTCTCATGGTCGGATGAGATACCCGCGGCGGCGTACGCCTGCAGTTGCGAGCCAGTGAGTTCGGGGCAATGTCCGTCAACAACACCATGGGCGAGTCCAGCCGCCACTTTCTCCAACACTTCGGCGTCCGCGTGGACAACGCCGGGGTAGTTCATCATTTCAGCCAGTGCAATGATGCCCCGTTCGTTCAGGAGTTCTTTGATTTCCTCCACACCGAGAACTGCGCCGCTGGTCTCCAGCGGCGATGCGGGAACGCACGAACTGGCGGCAAAGAAGCAGTCGAGCGGCACATCTTCGGCGTCCTGTAGCAAGAGTCGAATGCCCGGAATTCCAAGGACATTGGCAATCTCGTGTGGATCGAAGATCGCCGCCGTCGTGCCGTGCGGGAGGGCGAGCTCCGCAAAGCCCGATGGCGGGAGCATCGTCGACTCCACATGCATGTGGGCATCGATGAACCCCGGGGCCATGAACGCGCCGTCCATTTCAATGATCTCGGCGCCGTCGTACCGGCCGATGCCGGCGATTCGATCGCCGACGATGGCGACATCCGCTTGATCAATCGACCGCGTAAAGACATTGATGACGCGGCCTCCGCGAAGCACCTTGTCCGCTGGGCAATCGCCGCGGGCCACCTCCATGAGCAGGGGAGAAGTACGGTTCACTGGGTGCTCGCGACAGCGGCGACATCGATAGTTTCGCCCGGCTGCATCCTGAGGACTTCGACATTCCGCGGAGCGAACGCGTCGGGATCAACTTCAATGAGCGGCCAAGTGTTGAAGTGGATCGGGAGCGCGGCTGGTGCGCCGATCATCTCTGCTGCAGTTGTTGCAAGATCCGGCCCCATGGTGAACCGGTCGCCGATCGGAAGCAGCACAAGGTCAGGCTTCCAGGTCTCGCCGATGAGTTGCATGTCGCCAAACAGTCCGGTGTCGCCGGCGTGGTAGATCGTCGAGCCGCCCATGGTGATGATGAGACCGCACGGCATGCCCATGTACCGTCCTTCGAAACTCGAAGAGTGGAAGGCATGGGTGAAGGTGACGGTCCCAAAGTCGGTGGTAATGCATCCGCCCGGGTTGCCCGGTTCACAGGCCGTGTGCCCTTGCTCGGCGAGGTACTCGCAGATTTCATAGGCGGCGATCACGGTTGCGTTACACGCCTTGGCGATCTGCGGGCAGTCTCCAAAGTGATCGCCGTGCCCGTGCGTGATCGCAATGTGGGTGCAAGAGACATCGCTGGCCGCCATCGTCGCTACGGGGTTGTCGGTAAAGAAGGGATCGATGAGAAGGCTGTGTGTGCCGTCGTCAAGTTGGACTGTCGAGTGGCCGTGCCAAGTCAGGGAAAGCGTCATGGGGTCCTCCGAGCAGGGATCGTACCACCCCCTTGACAGGGGCAGAGGCGTCTTTTATGCTTCGTGATTGCGAATGATTCTCAATCGCAGCATGAAACCGAAGGAGCCGAACCTGATGTATCGAATCTTGCTGAGTTGTGTGTGCGGTGTGGTCCTTGCAAGCCCTGCGGCGGCACACAATCGGAAGTTCCCTTGGCTGTATGACCCTGGAATCTTGCCGGTAGGAGAGGTTGAGTACGAACAGTGGGTTACGCTCAAGCGGGACAAGCAGTCGGACTCCAACTACGAGGAGTGGAAGTTTCGGCACGAGATCGAGTGGGGCGCGACGGAGAACCTGCAACTGGCCATCTATCTGGCCGACTGGCGATACAAGCAGGACAGTTCCCGCACCAAGGTGCAATACCGGGATGTGGCATTCGAGGCCATCTACGCGCTGCAGAAGGGTATGGAAGGCGATCCCGATATCTCCGTGTACGGTGAGATCAAGGTGGGCGACGAGTTGATCGAACTGGAAGGCAAAGGGCTCTTTCAGTGGGACATCGGGCAGACAACGTTGCTCTACAACCTGACGCTTGAAGCGGAGTGGGAAGGACGCCACTACAACGAGGACAAGGGGAAACTTGAGAATGCTGTGGCTATCGGCTGGCAACTCGAGCCGACAACGACGGTGGGTATACAGGCGTTGTATGAAGTCGAGTTTGATGATTGGGCTGGCAGCGGCGAAGGCGTGCTGTATGTTGGACCGTCACTGTCCTACCAACGAAGTGGATGGTTTATCAGCCTCTCGCCGCTCTTTCAAGTGACCGATGTCGACACCGCAGCAGACCTGCAGGTACGATTGCTCGCCGGAATCGACTTCTGATGCGAAAGCGCCTCGCCATCATCACATGCCTGCTCTTGACCGGCTGTCTTGACACTGCGCGGTTGGCCCCGGAGGTACCGGTGCTGCTGGAGGCTTCGACCGTGCATTTGGATGCGGCGTTGCTGGAGCGGGGGAGGGCGGTGTATCTCGGCGCGTGCACCGATTGTCACAGCCCGGTCAACATCCGCAGGTACAGCAAGCGTGACTGGTTCGGTGACATTCTGCCGGAGATGAGCCACGAATCGAAACTGGACAGTC
>CAZJKE010000022.1:0-16436 GCA_964546585.1 uncultured Isosphaeraceae bacterium
GTCCTTAGGTGTCAGACACCGTTTGGGAGGCGATGTGTGGTGTAGGGCGAACCGCTAGCGATTGGCGGACGCGGGGCGGCAGGCACGCGGGCGTGCGGACGATGGCCGCAGCACACGAAGCGGGGCGCGGGTGGTTGTAGACGGCCTGTTGAGACGCAGCCGTCGCTGGGTGATGGGTCGCTTCATGTCGGCGACTCCTTCCTCTTGGGATCCTTACTGGCCGATGTCTTCGGCCCAGAGATCGGGTTTCTCCCGCTGCAGTCGCTCCATGAGTGACTTGCAGCGATCATCGTCGAGCACGACGACTTCGACACCATTCGAACACATCAGGGCCTCTGCGCCAAGAAAACTCTTGTTTTCCCCAATAATGACGCGGGGAATGCGAAAAAGCAGGGTTGTTCCGGTGCACATGATGCAAGGACTGAGCGTCGAGACAAGTGTCAATGTGTTCCAGTCGCGGCGACGGCCTGCATTGCGGATGCAGGAAATCTCGGCGTGCGCAGTTGGGTCGCCCCGCTGGACACGCTCGTTTCGGCCACGGGCGACGATGTTGCCAGTGGCATCAACAAGTGCCGAGCCGATGGGGATGCCCCCCTCCTGCCAAGACAGTTCAGCCTCTTCGATCGCGACATCGAGCCACGCTCGTTCGGTCATCACTGAATATCTACGCTGGTCCAATGCGGAGGAGGTGCCGATTCCACCGGAATAAGCCACACCCGTTCTCGATTGACCCGCCAAGGATTCACAAGTGTCGTCTCCAGATACACGGTCGCCCGTGCAAGTCCATTCGTGGTAGAAGGAAAGATAATGTCGGCCTGCGCGGTCAGCCCGCGAATGCGGAGTTCGGTAATGTGAAAGGCCGGTTCGTCCGCGGACTCCATCGGGCGGCTTCCCTCCATTTGCGCTGCGACGATGTCATAGACATCACTCGACACGCCTTCAGGAAGATTGAAAACGATCTCTTCCGTACCACCCCATCGGTCGTGCGCGAACTCCAGCGTCTTCACAATGACCGTCGGCGTTGGTTCGTGTGCCGCGTTGGCGAACACCTTTGCAGTGTTGGTCTCAACGGACGGGTAGGTTGCAACTGGTGAACAGCCCGCTGCGAGCAGGCACGACAGAAGGATGGTGCGGCTCATGCTGGGAGTGTATCACCCTCTGCCGGAGCAGTTTTCCACCGCGTTTTCAGGGTGTGAGGGACACCCAGCAGATCCGCGAGTTTGCCAACCATGAAATCCACAATGTCGCCCAGCGACTCTGGACGCATGTAAAACCCAGGTGAGAGAGGGGCGATGATTGCGCCAGCTTGTGTAAGGCGATCCATGTTCATGATGTCGATGGGACTCAGCGGACTTTCGCGGTGGGCAATGATGAGCCGCCGCCGCTCCTTCAGCACGACGGCCGCTGCGCGCTGAACAAGTGTTGTTGTCGTACCACCAGCAATCGCACCGAGCGTATTGCTGCTGCACGGAACAATCACCATTCCGTCGTGCACGAGTGATCCGGATGCGATGGTTGACCCGAGATCATTGTCGCGATGTACGACCAGGCGGGCTGCGCGATGGGAGACGCCAAGGCTCTCTGCATCGATCGCGGTGATATCCATTTCATCGTTGAACAATCGGCGACCGAGTGGCGTGACGGCAAGGTGAACCTCCACATCCGCATCCACGAGAAGTCGGACGAGCCGCGCTGCATACGGCGCGCCCGATGCGCCGGTCACCCCCACGACGACCCTGCCATGGGTAATCATCACTCTGTGTCCAAGCGGGAGACGATCAACCCGGGTGGCGGATCCTGCAGCAGAACTTTGTCACCCTCGACCAATCCGGAGTCAATGGACACGAACGACTCGCTGAACCTTCCGACCTTCACTGGCTGCTGGGAGAAACCCCCACCATCCTGTTTCCAGACCCACGCCGTGGATCCAACACGACGGATGGCGTGCACCGGAACGACCAGCACATCATCCACTCTGCCCACGAGAATTTCTGCGGAACACCGCATGGACGGCTTCAGTGGAAGCGGCTCGGGGTTGTCCAACCGAATTCGCACAGTGTAGTCGCGCCGGTTGGGGTCACGCCAGCCTCCGCCCTCAGCAAGTACTCCGATTCCAAGAACTTCACCAGTAAGTGATGCGTCCGGCAGGGCATCGCAGGTAACACGAGCCAGTTGTCCGGGTTCGATGAGGCCACTGAGCGCTTCGTTCACCTTGACCTCGGCCACCATTTGCGTGGTGTCCGGAATCACCATGACCTTTTCGTTGCGGTGCAGACTGCGGCCAACTTTCAGTGGATCGTCCCACTCACGCCGATCGCCGATGCTTGTGGCATAGACGACCATGCCCGGTGCCGGGGCAAGGACGACGCACATTTCCAACTGCCGCTGGAGTTTGTCCAGCCGTTCACGGTTATTGTCGAGTCGCTTCTCCTTTGCGGACTTGTTCGCCTCGACACTCTTGAGTTCGGACCTCAGCCGATCGGTGGAGCGGTCCATCTCATCACCGGCCTGCTGAAGGTTCGACTCCTTGACTTGTTTCTGTTGCTTGTATGTGTAGTTCTCGTACACCTCCACATCCAAACTCGCCCGCTTCATTGCGGCGTCGGCGTTGAGAAGATCGATCTCATCACGGTCAAGTTCATCCTTGCTGATGAACTTCTGTTCGTAGAGCCGCAGCGACGAGTCATACTTTTCCTTGAGCCGGTCGTAATTTTTCTGTGCGGTCGTCGCAGCCAACTCCAGTTGCTGCCGCTTGGCAACAACCTCTCCCTCTCGCCACGCCTGAAGCGCGAGGTCGGCCAGATCTATCGCCAGTTGTTTGGCGGAGAGTTCAGAGTCGCGCCGTTTCTTCGCAATTGCGAGATTTGCCGTCGCTGTTTCAAGATCATTGTTGGCTGCGGTGACGGCATCCTCTGCATCGCGGATGGAGTTGCGAATCTCCTCATCGTTCAACCGAAGGAGAACATCGCCCTTTGCCACAAGCGATCCTTCGTCGATCAATTCAGTAATGACCGCGTTGTTCTCCAGCTCATTGCGAATCTCAATCTGCATGAGTGCCGCGAGTTGGCCTGAGGTTGGGACGGTGATATCGAAACCGCCGCGCTCTACGAGTTGTGCTTCCGCGGAGAAGCCGCTGCTCCCACCACCTCCGCCAGTGAGGGCAAAGATCGCAATGACCACGACACCCATGCCGATGGCTGTTGAAATGACCGTGCTGGATATTCCGCGTCGCATCTGCGTTGATTGTATCCGCGAAACCGGGTTCTACGGTACGACAATTCCCCGTATCGGGATCATCGTGCCCCTTGGCGTGATTCGAAGTTGTCCTGCTTGAAGGAGGTAGTCGAGAATGGCGAGATCAAGGTCTCTTTTTGCAGCATCGCGAGCATCACGCGCGTCCTGAAGTTCTGAAATTGCGCGGGTCTGATCGAGCACCGATACCCGGTCTGGGTCGGCGTTGATCGAGTCGAGTCCGAGCCTGGCGATCTCCACATTGCGCTCTTGAAGATCAAGAGAAAACTGAAACACCTCGATGTCTCGCAGTGCTGATCGGACATCGACCGCAACCGTATCGCGGGCTACTCGTTCATTGCGCCGCGCCCGCTCGAGCGTGATCTGGGACTGCCGCACCGCGAGTCGCTGAGTTTCCCGATCAAGGGGCAGTTCCAACACTGCACCAACCTCGAAATTCGCATCACCCGTGTTGAAGTCCGCCACGCGATCAGACTTGGTCGGCACCGACACACTCGCCGTGAGGTCCAGGTCTGGCAGAAGTCCGTTTCTTGCGTTTTCCACAGCGCGCTCGGCGTCCTCCACGGAGTCACGCGTGTTCTGAAGATCAAGACGGTACAGAAGTGATTCGATCACGGCCTGTCCAGGGTCAACTTCGGGTGGCACCAGACTCAGTGATGCAGGTTCTATCCGGATCGCAGAATCAATGGGCCACCCTATTCGCACCTTGAACCGGTCAATCGCAAGTCTGTATCGCTCCCACGACTGACTGAGCCTCGCAATGGATGCAAGCGCCTGGTTCTCCGCATCGGCCGATGCGTACAGGCGCGCCCGCCCCGCGTCATATAACGCCTGTTGCCGTCGGGCGAGTTGTCGAAGCGATTCCACACCCCGTTCAGCATTGCCGAGTGCCTGCCGTTGCACGACAAGATCCAGATAATCGCCGACGAGGCTTCGAAAGAAGGTCCGCCTGAATCTCTCGAAGTTGCGGGCCGCGTACACGAGGTTTCGTTGATCTTGAATGAGAGATTCGCGGGCAACGATGCCGGCGCCGGCAAGCAGTGGAACACTGGCGGCCAACGCCATGGTGGAACTCTGCGCATCGCTGGAGGTCACGGCGGTGTGAATGTCGCTGGTCACGGATGTCAGAATGCTTGCAGACACCTCGCCACCCTGAGGAAGTCGGTGGGTGGCCGAGAAGTCGTTTATGACCGACAGGGCCGTGTCGTATGCGCCGCTGGTTCCCGCCGCGTCGAGCGTGCTACTGACTGTGTTGGAGAATCGCGGGCCCCAGAGATGCAGCTCACTGAGCAATGTGAGACTGGTGGACAGGTAGTCATACCTGGCGAACTGGTACTCGCGAGAATGCTCTGCTGCCCACCGCACCGCCTGGTCCATGCTCAGGGGCTGCGCCTCGGTTTCCAACATGGAGGCGGCTTCGCTCAGGGCGTCCGCAATCGCTTCACCATCCTGTGGGGGCGCGGGGGTGAGAACCAGTGACTCGGAGGGTGGGTTGACCGTAAATGGCCTGGGGTTGATCATCGCATCCGGTGTTGCGTCAACCTCTGCCCACGGCTGCGGCGTCGGAGGCGTTGCCTCGGATCCGAGCCCGCCACTGGCCTGCGCCATGAGCGAGTCCACTCTCGCGTCAATAGCCTGGAATCCAGCATCGCACCCCGCGAGCCCAAGAAGAAGAAACGGTGTCCATCGCATGTCAGTATCTTAGATCGACATGCCGGTCCAATCCCCTGAACATCCGAACCTCTGGGTCTACGAACATCCGGTCATTCAGGACAAGTTGTGCCGAATCAGGGACAGGGAGACAAAGCACGCACAGTTCCGGCGGCTGTTGAACGAGATCGCCGGTCTGATGTTTTTTCAGATTTCACGGACCTTTGAAACCACCGATGTTGTCGTTGAGACGCCGATGGGTCAAACCAGCGGCCGGCAACTCTCTCATCCTGTCACGCTTGTGCCGGTGCTTCGCGCGGGCATCGGCATGACCGACGGGATTCTCGCCATGATTCCAGATGCGCGGGTCGGCCACATCGGCGTATATCGCGACGAGTCCTCATTGAAGCCAGTGCAGTACTACTGCAAGTTGCCGCAGGACATAGGAAGTGGTCCCGTGTTGCTGATTGACCCCATGCTGGCTACCGGCGGATCGGCTTCTCATGCTGCAACCATTCTCCGGGAGCACGGGTGTGACGATCTTCAGATGGTCTGCCTTGTCACAGCACCGGAAGGTGTCAGGCGAATGCAACAGGATCATCCCGACATGTTGATCTACGCCGCGTCACTTGACGACGGGCTCGACGATCGGGGCTACATCATTCCTGGGCTTGGCGATGCCGGGGATAGGATTTTCGGAACCTTCTGACCGTTCAATGATCTGGTGGCCCTGTCTGGGCGTTGCCCGTTGCGTTGTGCCATCCGGCCAGACTACCTCCAACACACTCCCCCTGGGTATGCGACCAAAGTGCGCAAACGGCGCCGTCGATGATTGAAATCCAAGACCGTCGTGCATCCATCGCGTGGCAATGACGCGGCCCGCTTGAATCAACCGAATGATGGCCCCCAGTCCTCGGCTGTTCGCCCCGGGCTGAAGGAGCGTGATCACGAGGCCCGGTTTGGCCCCACGCTCAATGGAAAGGTTACGGAGAACCCGCACCGGACCGGACCGCTCGCTGACAACGAGATCGATATCCGTGTCCCCATCGAGATCAGCGAACACCGCGGCGCGGTCCACATGGAGATCATCGGCGGGTTCACCAGTCGTTCGAAGGAATCGGTTTCCTTCTCGGGTCATCACCAACAAGGGCTGTTTCCATCTGCTGTCCATGGACTCCAGTGTCGCCTTGCCGTACACATGACCGTTGACTGCGAGCAAATCCTCGTCGCCGTCGTGATCCATATCGAAGAAACCGCAGGACCAACCGAGCAGCGGCCGGCTCGGGAGCCCGAAGCCCCACGCCTGTGTTCGGTCGTCAAAGAACTCACCCTGGCTGCTGATGTGCAGCGTGTTGGTGTCGGATGCAAAATTCGTCGTGAACACATCCGGCAAGTCGTCGCCGTTGAGATCAGCAATCGCGATACCCATGGTCGCCTGCATGGAACCGTCGCCTGCACCGGCAATACCGCTGTACATGCCGCGTGGCGTGAATGTAGGTGGAGAACCACCGTCGTTCACAAAGAGCTCGTTGGGCATCGAATCGTTGCCGACCAGCACATCTGGAGCACCATCACCGGTGAAATCGAGAACCGCAGCGTTCAACCCGTGTGACGGCGGTACGCCAAATCCCCAGTCGGCGGTCACGTCGCGGTAGGTGTGATCGTCAAGATGTTCGAACACGACATCCGACTGCCCAACCATACCGTGCGGCCCTCCGTAGACGGGCTGATCCTTGTAGCGGGCGGTTGGCGGCGGCGACGACGAGTCGAACTCGACATAGTTCGCCACGACGAGATCGAGATCACCGTCACGATCAAGATCTGCAAAGCGACCAGCGGTTCCCCAGCGGCCGTCGCCCAGACCGGCGGGATCCGTGTAGTCATCGAACCCTCCATCACCTCTGGAAATCAACAGGACATTGGGGCCGACGCAGGTGACATACAGGTCATCGTGCCCATCGCCATTTGCATCGCCAACCGCAACGGCATGCCCCCATCGCCGCAGACCGACGCCGGAGGACTCGGTCATGTCGGAGAACCGGATTGTCTGCGCATCGCTCTCGTTGCGAAACAGTTTCCAACCAGGCCCGTCATTCGGATCCTGCATAGTTGCGCCGTTGGCGACAAAGAGGTCGAGATCACCATCCCCGTCCGCATCGAGCAAACCAAGCCCGCTGCCGTTGACTTCCAGGAGTTGCGTGGGCGTTTCGCTGCCGCAGGTTGTGGACATGGCTACGCCGCTTTGGGCAGTGACATCCTCCAGCGATATGTGCCTCGGCGCAGAGTCATCACCACAGCCGACAACCAGCACACAGAGACACGCCGCAGGGAGCTTCATTCCGGAAACCCCAGATCCGGGCGAACGCGCGCGCGAGCGCGCTCGAACGACTCCATGGCTTTGTTCGCGTCTTCGTCTCTTCCGAGCCGCCGAAGCGCTGTTGCCCGGCGATACCACGCCTCATACAAGTCGCCATCGAGTTCGACGCTCTGCCGCAGCAGATCCTCTGCTTTCATCCAGCGGCCCTGCGCCGCCGAGACATCACCGAGGCGGGCAAGCGCCTTCGCTCGGCCCGGGCCATCGTCCTGTTGGAGATCAATCGCCATTGTGAGCCGCCGCTCCGCCCCAACAAGATCACCGCGCTCCATCGCAATGAGGCCGAGAGCAAAGTGGGAATCGCCCTCCATTGGGGCCATCAAGAGATGTGATTGGAAGGCCGCGGCGGCCGCATCCACCTGACCGAGGTAGAACCTCGCCCAACCCAAGAAGTGCTGTGCCGGTGGGTAAACATCATCGGCCGTTGTTGATCGCTCAAACCACTCTGCCGCCTTCGCGTAGCGATGATCATGGTGATAACTGAGCCCCATGAGAAAAAACCCCTGTGCCGTCCAGCCAGCCTCGTCCATTCCTCGGCGGATCCGCACTCGGGCGGCACCTGTCCGCCCTTCCTGAATCAGCGAAAAATGGGCCGTGAGGGCGGGTTCAAGTGGGGGCGTGTTCACCTCCTGATCAGGTTGATCAGGGCTGCAGGCCCCAAGAAGGGCGATCAGAATCAAAACGATGCCACGGCGTGTGGCCGGAGGCACGCGTAGTAGTAGGATGGGATGATCCCGTTGCATCAGGTTGCCCTGTTGCAGCGTATCGTGAAGTGAGGAGATGAGGAGTCCCCCGGCCATGACGAAAACAGATGCAAGAGGGTTGACGGCTTCGGTTCGAACGATTGCACTCATGACCGGTACCGCGTGTTCTTTGGCTGCATTACCAGCCTTGGCCGTCGACCTCCAACCCCGTCCCGGCGACGCCCTGCCGGCGCTCGACGCGGATCAACTGGATCGATTCACAAAGGGCAAAGCGGCGTTCGAGCGGGACTTCGCCATCGAAGAGGGACTCGGACCGATTTTCAACCAGACCAGTTGTGGAAGTTGTCACAACAACCCCGTCGGCGGTCCAGGTGTCCAGACCGTCACACGCTTCGGCATGATGACGAAGAAAGGCGGCTTTGACCCGTTGGCCGGTCTCGGTGGATCACTGCTCCAGGCACAGGCCATTGACGATGCGGTGCTCGAGGTCGTTCCGGATATCGCGGATGTCGAGTCGTTCAGGGTTACCAATGGCGTGCTGGCCTACGGGCTGGTTGAGGCGATCAGCGACGATGATCTGCTTGCCAACCGCGATACGCAGCCCGTTGCCCAGCGTGGCGAAGCCCACATGGTGTCGTCCTTTGAGGACCCAGCGGGACCGCTCAAGGTTGGCCGCTTCGGCTGGAAGGCGCAGGTTGCCACTGTATTGACCTTCTCGGCGGACGCCGCTCAGAACGAAATGGGTCTCAGCAACCGCTTCCTCTCGTTCGACAACGCCCCCAACGGCGATGAAGACCTGCTTGACGAGTGGGACGCGGTCCCTGACCCGGAGGATTCGCCAGATGCGGAAGGTGTTGAATTCATTGACCGTGTCACGGACTTCCAGCGATTTCTCGCCCCGCCGCCGCAGACACCGCGGAGTGGCATGTCGGGCGAAGGAGTCTTCAACTCGATTGGATGCGGCATCTGCCACACACCCGCGTTTGCGACACGCGACGACCCGGCACTTGAAGATGCGATCAGAGATGTTGCGATCAGACCATACGGCGACTTTCTGCTGCACGACATGGGCGCGGCGGCTGACGGCATCGAACAAGGTGCTGGCGGCGTTCGCGAACTGAAGACGCCGCCGCTCTGGGGCCTTCGATACCGCTCACCACTCTGGCACGACGGTCGGTTTCTGGAAGGATCCTTTGAGGATCGCATTCGGGATGCCATTGCCGAGCACGGCGCGTTTGGATCACAAGGCGTGCCATCTGCCGACGCGTTTACGGCGCTTTCGGCAAGCCAACAAGGACAGTTGATCGCGTTTCTTGATTCGCTGGGCCGAGTTGAATTCGACGGCGACGGTGATGGCGATGTACAGGTCGACGACTTTCACGGGTACAACGACACGACCGGCTTCCGCGGTTGCTACGGCGGCCCCACAACTCCGGACGATCCGTGCGCAGTCCATGATGTCGACCAGAACGGACAGGTCGACATGGCCGACTTCGAACTCTTGCTTACTGCGCTCGATACCGCTGCTGCCGACTGCAACGACAACGGCATTGAGGATCTTCGCGAGATTCTGCTCGGCGACGCTGTTGACGAGAACAACAATGGAATCCCGGACGAATGTGATATCTGCACGGGTGATGTAAACGGCGACCACATCGTCGATGTCACTGATGTTCTTGCTGTCATTGCCGACTGGGGTTCCTGCAGCGGCTGCCCGGCGGATGTCGACGGCAGCGGTACTGTTGATGTGACCGACCTTCTCACCCTCATCGAGTACTGGGGTCCATGCCCATGACCACCCGTTTGCTTGCAGCACTTGCCGCCAGTCTTCCCGCCACCATGGCCATGGCTGGCGGTTTCGCTTCGTTTACAGACCAGACCGCTGCGCGACTGGTTGCCGATGGTGATCTTGGCGCCAATGACGATCAGGAAAAGGACTACGCGTGGGGCGATGTAGACCAGGACGGTGACATCGACCTCGTTTGTGTGCGGAAAGAGCCGTTTACCACGACTGGTCGCGAGCCCAATGTCCTCTTCATGAACGAAGGCGGCGTTCTCGTGGACCGCACGGCGCAGTACGCCAGCGCATCAGATGCCACCGGCGACCAGGGATTTCTTACAGCGATCAACGATCGCGATGTCCTGCTTGTCGATCTGACCAACGACGGCTGGCTCGACATGGTGACCGCGACCACACTCATGGACTATGAGCCGGAGTTTGTTTCCCACCCGCGAATCTATGTCAATCTTGGTGAAGTGGACGGAGTCTGGCAAGGTTTTCGCTACGAGAAGGACCGTATCCCGAGGATGCACGATGAGGCGAGCCCGAGGTTCTGTTCGGTTGCCGCGGGCGATCTGACCGGCGACGGCATTCCAGACCTGTACTTTGGCGACTATGACAGCGGGCCATCACAGGTCTTTGACTACAACAACCGGCTGCTCATCAACGACGGCAACGGGTACTTCACGGACCAGAGCAATAGCCGGATGGACAGCGAGATGTTGCTTTCCGCGTTTGGTGCGGCGAGCGTGATTGTGGACATGAACAACGACGGTGTGAACGATGTCGTGAAGCAGACATCACTCAATCCACCGCAGCATGTTGCGATTACCTACAACAATCCCGCCAATGAGGGCTATTTCAACGGATACGACATCATCGATTCGGCCGCACCGTACTTTGTCAACTGTGGCGACCTGAACGGTGATGGCCGGTTGGACATGGTTGTTACCGATGACGGGTCGGACACCTACTACCTCAACACCGGAAACGGTGGCGATGGGATGGCGAACTTCTCGGTCTACACATTCGAAAACAGCGGCGGGTTTGGGGGTAACAGCATCATCGCTGATCTCAACAACGACGGTCACCAGGATGTCATCATCACGGATGTGGATGTTGACATCAGCGGGTGTTCCCGCACGACGCACATTTATCGAAACCTCGGAAACGCGCCGAACGTCACCTTCAACGAGGAGTCGGTCGGAATACCGAGCAGCATGTTGCTCGGCGTGCACGATGCCGCCGTCTTTGATCTGAACGGCGACGGATGGCTCGACATCGTCATGGGACGCTGTGGCGGAACGGAGATTTGGATTCAGGACGCCCCGGTTGGCCTCGTCTTTTCCTACCCGGACGGTCTTCCCGGCTTTATACCGGCAGGGCAGACATTCACATTCCGCGTGCAGTTGACGGCGGTCGGCGGGGGAACACCCCAGGAAAACTCCGCCAGCATCATCTACCGCGTGGACGGTGGTAAGGAAATCGAGGAAGACCTCGTTTCGGTTGGAACAAACATCTATGAAGCAACGCTGCCCGCGGCCGAGTGCGCGCAGGCGATTGAATTCCGGTTGCAGGGGCGGCTGGAGAAGGGCGGCGCATACAGCGACCCGCCGAGCGGCTGGCACGAAGCGACTGTCGGCGATGGCACGGAGATTGTCCTGCGTGACGAAATCGAGGGCGATGTCTCCGCATGGTCAGTTGTCAACGACGATTCCCTTTCGACTGGCGCATGGGAACAGGCCGACCCCAACGGCACGCTGTACGGAACGGAGATGGCGGCGCCGGAAGACGATGCGACCGCGGGGAGCCAGAATGTGCAGTGCTTCATCACCGAGAACGGCGATGTCGGAGGCGCAGTGGGCGCCGCCGATGTGGACGGCGGCCCGACGACGCTTGTTGCCCCGACACTCGACCTTGCAGGGACCGACGGCATCGTGTCCTATTCGCGATGGTTCTTTGACAGCCAGTCCACGGACAGTCTGTTTACATGGATCAGTGCCGACGGCGGCAACAGTTGGACACAAGTGGACTCGACCGGCGGAACCGATCAGGCGTGGGAGCCGGTCAGTTTCCGTGTTGGCGCCTTCGTTGAACCGAGCGACAGCGTTGTGGTTGCATTCCAGGTGGTCGACGGCGAGCCGGCCAGTGTGGTCGAGGCAGGTATCGACAATTTCCAGTTGGAGAAGATCATTTGCGATGAATCGTGTTACGGTGATGTGACCGGAGACGGCGATGTTGGTGTCGCTGACATCCTCGCCATCATCGCGGCATGGGGAAGCGACGATGCGGCGGCCGATGTGGACAAGAACGGCATTGTGGCAGTCGGTGATGTGCTGGCGGTCATTAGTGGCTGGGGACCCTGCGTCTGACTTCACACGATGTTCACCGCCTTTTCCTGGTTGACACTGGCTCTTGCGGCAGCCGATCTAGGCGGCTGGATTTCTACGGAGGACGGGTTCAAGGGGCCGCGAGGTGTTGCAGCGATGCCGGGGGGAGGCATGCTCGTCGTCGATACGGATGGCTCGGCTGTCTATCGCATCAAGAGCGACACCTCCCGATCATTGGTGGCTGGTCCGGACATGCTCCTGCGCCCGGGCGGAGTCGCTGTCACCGAAAACGAAACCATCATCATTGCCGACACTGGCCACGACCGCATACTCATCCTTGATGGTGACGGTGAAATTCTCTCGGTGGTTGGCGGTGGGAAGTCACCTCGTGTGACCTTTGACTCCCCCACCGATGTTGACACTGACGGATCGGTGATCGCTGTCGCCGACTCCGGCAATCACCAAATACACATGCTCGCCATGGATGGTTCCCCGGTGTCGGTCATTGGAAAACGAGGGACAGAATTTGGCGAATTTCGGCGGCCCCAGGGGGTGGCGATCGACAAGAAGAATGGCAACATCATCGTGTCGGACACCGGCAATCACCGAATTCAATCGATCGCGATGGACGGGACACCGCAGTGGCAAGCCGGACAATGGGGAAGTTTCGCCGGGTTCTTCTGCGAACCAGGTGGTATCGATGTCGATCAGGACATGATCGTGGTTGCTGACCGCCTCAACCATCGTGTCCAGATTCTCAACGCTTCCGACGGGTCGTTTCAGGGGTACTGGGGCATGCACGCCGTGACACCGAGGCAGGGCAAGGGACGCATTCACTATCCCGACGACGTGGCGCTGGTTTCCGGTGGAACGCGGGCGATCGTGGCGGAAGGATTCGAGGATCGATTACAAACATTCGGCGAACGAACTTCAGATGATGCCAGCACCGGTGACTTGACGCGGCGATTGGGCGTGCAATCACATTTCGGCGATCTGATCGCACTCGGTGGCCGAGCGCTCTTCCTCTGGGAACCGGCCTCGCGCGCAGTGCTTGTCTTTGACATTGCGCAGGAGACACCCATCCACGTCTCAACTTTTGGGCGCCCCGGCGGCCAAGGGGATGCATTTGATGATCCGGTCTCCATGACCTACGACGCATCGACCGGCCGCCTCCGGGTGCTGGACGCGGGGAGCATGCAGGCCAAGGATTTCGCAGTGACCCTGCCGCCACAGGACGCACCGCGGTTCGACCCGACCGCAGTCCGGCTCATTGGAACCACTCCGCTTGATGGACCACTGAACCTTGATTCTCTGATGCGTGACCGCTTGTCGATTACCGACAACGACGGATCGGTGTTCGTGGTGGATCCGGCGGACGATGTGGTTCGGCACCTCGACCAAGATGGCCGCCTTATTGCCACGATTGGATCCAAAGGCAGCAATCACGGAGAACTCTGGGAGCCAAGAGCGGTTGTCATGGACACGCAGGGCCGCCTCATTGTGGTCGACCACGGCAATCATCGAATGCAGATGTTCGATCCCAATGGCCGCTGGCTCATGACATTCGGCATCGGGCGAGCGTGGACGCCGAAGACGCTGCCGCGAACAGGCGGTTCGTCGTGAAGTGGTATGCGCTACTGTTGGTACTTTCCGGATGCGCAAGTGCCAGCGACGATTCCTCGCTTCGGCTTGTGTCGGTGGATGCGTCAATGGTTGCCATTGTTCAGACCACGCCAACACCCATCCCCATCAACGAGTTCTTCGAGATGCGGGTCCGGATTACTGATGAAGACGGCAAGGCGATTGCGCCCGGGAGCGCGGAGATCATGGTGGACGCGACCATGCCTGCGCACCGTCATGGCATGAACCACCGGCCCGATGTACGGTCGGATGGCGAAGTGTGGCTGGTCCGCGATATGCTGCTGCACATGGGCGGAGCGTGGGTGCTTACGGTTGACCTTGTCCGACCAGATGGATCGACGATCCGCATGCAGAAGAATCTGGAACTCCAGTGATGTGGCGTGCCACCGTTGTTCTTGCACTCACAGCAGGCCCATTCACGGACGCCGAACTCGTCAGGGTCATGCGCATGGGACCACTCCCGGCTTTACCGGCGGACCCGACGAACGCCGTTGCCGACGATGATCGAGCAGCGGTGTTTGGTCAACAACTCTTCTTTGACAAACAGTTCTCGCGGGGCGGGAACACATCATGCGCGACATGTCATGAGCCCAAACAATGGTTCACGGACGGCCGGTCGCTTGCGGAAGGAGAAGATCGTGATCAGCGGCACGCGCCGTCCTTGCTCAATGTCGTCTATCAAAGGTGGTTCTTCTGGGACGGACGCGCGGACACACTCTGGGCGCAAGCGTTGCACCCATTTGAACAGCCGGCGGAGTTCGACACGACGAGACTCGATGCGCTTCGCGCGGTGCAGGCCGATGAGAATCTGTTGAAGCAATACGAAGAAATCTTCGGAGCGATGCCAGATCTGTCGCTTGATTGGGATGACCGGGACGATGACAGGAAGTCCACCATCACACGGGCGTTTTCCAACTTGGGCAAGGCGATCGCCGCATATGAACGCCTGCTGGTTACAGGCCCCTCCGAGGTTGATCAATTCATTGCGTCACTTCGCAATGATGAACCCACCGATGCGCTGTCTCCTTCCGCACGCCGCGGGCTCAAACTCTTTGTGGGCGAGGCGGGGTGTCACCGCTGTCACTCCGGGCCGCTCCTGAGTGACGGCGAGTTCCACAACATCGGTATTCCCGCATTGGATCACGACCTTCCGCAGGACAGTGGCCGGTGGGATGGATTGGCGAGCGCACAGGCCAGCGAGTTCTCCGCCTTCGGTTCCTGCAGCGACGATCCGAACGGAAACCGTGGGCGACGAACGCGATCTGCAATTCGGTCGCAGTCACTCTGGGGCGCATTCAAGACCCCCTCGATTCGTACAGCCGCGAAGACGCCACCGTATATGCACCAGGGCCAGATGGCGACGCTCTCGGATGTGCTTGCCTTCTACAACACGCTTGAGGATCAGGTGCGGGTTGATCATCATCAGGAGTCAGTTCTCGTCCCGCTCGACTTGAGCGAGGAAGACCTGCAAGCCCTTGAGGCATTCCTGAAGGCTGCGGTGGGAACCATGCCCCACGAGGACCTCCTCAGGCCCCAGTAAGCCTTCTAACCCCCTTTGGGATAGGGAAAAAGGGCGATGTCGGGGATCCTGTGCTATGGTGAGGCGTAGGGATAGAGCGGAGGAACCTGATGATCACCTTGCGAGGAGCCATGATTGCATCCACAGGCCTGGCCATTGTCGTTGCGGCAATGGGCCATCCTGATGATCCAAAGGCCAGTGTGCCGCATCCGGCAACGAAGGCCCGCCCCTTCCGCGCTTCCTTGGAAGCTCATCCGGGCAGCGCTCGGAGCACCTTGGGTTTTCCCAGCGACGGTGTATCGCTCATGAGTTGGTTGCCTCTGAGCAGTTTCCCCGGCAATCCCTCCACAGGCAATGACTGCTGGGGATACATCTCCCCCTCGGGCCGCCAGTATGCGTTGATGGGACTGTCCAACGGTACGGCATTCGTGGAAATTACCGATCCCGGCAATGCCCAGATTGTTGAGGTCATCAGTGGCCCGAACAGCCTCTGGCACGACATCAAGGTGTATCAGGATCACGCCTATGTTGTCAGTGAAGGGGGGTCGGGTATTCAGGTCATGGACATGAGTCAGATCGACAACGGTGTCGTGACTCAAGTGACACAGGCGGGCAGCGGCGCGACGCACAATGTTGCGATCGACACGACCAGCGGCTACCTCTATCGAACGGGCGGTGAC
The DNA here is from genome assembly GCA_964546585.1 of uncultured Isosphaeraceae bacterium. Classification (GTDB taxonomy): domain Bacteria; phylum Planctomycetota; class Phycisphaerae; order Phycisphaerales; family SM1A02; genus CAZJKE01. The sequence goes on from CAZJKE010000022.1 coordinate 15,931, forward strand.
GGCAATGGGCTGATCGTCTACAGCCTGTTGAATCCCGCAAACCCGACACAGGTCGGGTCCTGGCCGGACAAGTATGTGCACGACTGCCAGGTCGTCACCTATACGGAGGGTCCGTATGCGGGACGACAGATTGCGTTTCTTTGCGCGGGCAACAACGGTGGCTGGAACAACCCCGGGGTGACCATTCTGGATGTGACGAACAAATCAAACATGCAGGTTGTCTCGGAGATGCAGCACTCCTCCAATCACTACTCACACCAGGCGTGGCTTACTGAGGACCGGCACTACCTCTACCTCAATGATGAACTTGATGAACAGAACACTGGTTCATTGACAACAACTCGAATCATCGATGTTCAGGACATCAACAACCCAACTCAGGTTGGCACCTGCACCACGGGTTCGACTTCAGTTGATCACAACCTGTACATCAAGGGCAACCACATGTACCAGGCCAACTACCGCAGTGGCCTGCATGTCTTTGACATTAGTTCACCACTGAACCC
>CAZJKE010000022.1:16536-27356 GCA_964546585.1 uncultured Isosphaeraceae bacterium
GGCACACAGGTGTCGTACTACCTCTCTGCGACCTCTACGGGCGGTTTTGAGTTGGTTCTTCCGCTCGGTGGGGCGTCGTCGCCATGGACCGCACTTTCGGCCAACGGGATCGATACATCGTTCACCGACACATTCGATACTGATCTCGGTTGGAGTGTCACCGGCAGCGCCACTGACGGCCATTGGGATCGCGGTATTCCCGCGGGCGGCGGTGATCGCGGCGACCCGGCGTCGGCCCCGGACGGCTCGTATTGCTACCTCACCGACAATGTCGATGGCAACAGTGATGTTGACGGCGGCGCGACGGTGTTGACTTCGCCCATTCTCGACGGGAGCGGTGAAGGTGCCATGCTGACCTACTGGCGGTGGTTCCACAACAGTTACGGCGGCTCGCCCTACGAGGACGAATTTACGGTGGAGATCAGTGGCAATGGCGGTTCGTCGTGGACAGTGTTGGAAGTCGTCGGCCCCGACGGCGGCGAGGTCAGCGGTGGCTGGTACGAGGTCTCGTTCGACTTGTCGAATGTGTCTGGATACTCCCCCTCTGCAAACACCAGAGTTCGGTTTACTGCCGAGGACGGTGGTGATGGCAGTGTCGTAGAGGCCGGTGTGGACGATGTCCGTGTATCGGCCGTTGTGTGCGATCCCCCATGCGCGGCCGATGTCAACGGCGACAGCCAGGTCAATGTCGTCGATCTTCTTGCCATCATTTCTTTCTGGGGCACCAATAACGATTCCGCGGATGTCGATGGCGACGGCGTTGTGGCGGTCGGCGACCTGCTGGCGGTCATCAACGCGTGGGGCGACTGCTGAGGGTGTCCGGGACCGGTATCAGGGACCGGTCCCTGATACCGGTCCCGGACACCGTTCGTCGCTATTGTGAGCACATGGCAGAGAAGAAGAACACGGTATTTGACCGGCCGGGCGGATACGCCACGCCGAGTGGGGGCCGCAAGCAACAGACCTTGCCCTTGGACCAGATACGCCTGTTGGGCGACATCGCTGCCAAACATGGCCCAGCCATCGAAGCCGTAACGCCCGAGTTCGCCGCTACCGATCCCGATACCCGCCTGTATGTCGGGGACTGCCGCGATGTACTGCCGTCAATCCCGGACCGGGGCAAGGTCTCGCTCGTCTTCGCTGACCCGCCATTCAATTGGGATGTTCCCTACGACGGATGGAAGGACGGCATGCCACGGGAGGAGTACGAACGATTCACTTTCGATTGGCTTGATGCGTGCGTGGATGTGTTGGCACCGAACGGATCGCTGTGGGTCAACATTCCCGACGATACGGCGGCGGAAGTGGTCATGCACCTCAAACGGCGCGGGTTGACAATGATCAACTGGTGTGTCTGGCACTTCCGTTTCGGCCAACACCGGGAGGGCTCGTTCATTCTGAGCAAGGTGCACGCGCTCTACTTTGCCCTCGACGCCGAGCGACGCACATGGAACGGCGATGCGGTCCTGGAACAGAGTGACCGGGCCAGCATCTACCGCGACAAGCGGACGCAACAGAAAGACCGAAACAAGGGCATGCGAGTACCGATGGATGTGTGGTACGGAAAGTACTGGGGACGCATTCAGGGAAACAACGCCGAGCGCAGACACGGACATCACAACCAGATTCCAGAGTCCTATCTGGAGCGAGTCATTCTGGCATGTTCCAACGAAGGCGATCTGGTGCTCGACCCATTCGTGGGCAGCGGCACGACATCCACGGTGGCCCGTGCGCATCAACGACGATCGGTCGGCGTGGAGTTTTCGTCCGTCAACGCCACCAGCGCATGGGACCGCATCACCGAGGTCGGCATGATTCGCAAGGGGCAATCAATCGGTCGAAGTTCGGCGATCTTTCCATCGCGATGACACCAGTTACCGTCAATCTCGCCGACGCCTCGGCTGTCGTGGATGTTCTCGACGCGGCGGCGGAGGTTCTTCTGTCCAACGCAGACCGGCGTGGATCCAGCCAACACCTTCCTGGAAGCGGTCGGGTTCTTGTTACCGGTGATCTGCACGACAACCCATTTCACTTCCAGAAAATCATTCATCTGGCACGGCTTGATGAGCGCACAGACAGACACCTGGTTCTGCAGGAGTTGATCCACGGAGACAGATTGGTTGACGGTGTCGATCTGAGCCACCGCATGTTGGGCAAAGTCGCAGCGATGGTGGCCGCCTTCCCGGGGCAGGTGCACCCCATGCTTGCCAACCATGAACTTGCGCAGGCCACAGGCAAGTCTGTTTCCAAGGGACACGGGGATTCCGTCCGCACGTTCATCGATGGCGTGGACTGGGCGTTCGGTGATCGTGGAGACGATGTGCTTGAAGCCATTACACGCTTCATCCTGGCGATGCCGCTGGCGGTGAGAAGCGAGGGCGGACTGTGTTGCAGCCACAGCCTTCCTGCCGCTGGCATGATGCATGTTTTTGACAATACCATTGTGGACAGACCCCTCGAGCCAGCGGACTTGCAGGGCAACGACGGCTCGGCCTACCTGATGACTTGGGGCCGGCAGCACACCGAAGACCAACTCGCATCCATTGCTGATCATTGGGGTGTGAGACTCTTCTGCATCGGACATGCTTGGGTGAAAGACGGAATCGACGCCCCGATGAAGAACATGGTCAGGTTGAACAGTGATCATGAACGAGGCGCGGTGTTGCCGATCGACCTGTCCAATATTCCGACAGTAGATGACGCTCTCTCAGCGGTCATTCGGCTGTCTGCGTTGCCGGAGGCGTTTGGTGAGTAGGTCGCTCCTGCTTGCGCTGGAACTTTCGCAGGGAGAAGGCGGTGTTGCCGCGGCGTGCGAGGATGGCGGCGAGTGGGTGCGGCTCATTTCCAGCGGCGACCGGGAACGGGATCAGGTCATGCCAGCCATTGATGCGGTGGTGCGGGAGGCGGGCTGCACGCCAACGGACATTCGCGCTCTTGCGGTATCCACCGGACCAGGTGGATTCACCGGGTTGAGAGTTGCGGTTGCGACGGCCAAGATGATCGCCGTTGCGACCGGCGCAGTGCTGCTTCCAATCGAAACAAGCGCGGTAGTTGCGGCGGGCTGGGAAGGAGATGGGGTCGCGCTCGTTGTGCTTGCCGTGAAGCGGGAGACGTTCTGGTTATCGCGGGTAGAGCAGCCCAACAAGCGAGATGGTGACTGGATCGTGGCGGGATCGCTGGGTGATGCAGCAGCGATCCGCACCCAGTTGGCCCGTGGCGACGTTGCCGTGGTGCTGGCCGACGAACACCTGCCCCCAGACGCCGCAGAGGCGTGCGGTGTGGCAGGAGTACCGGTCGTTCCGCCTACCTTTGACCCCCGGGCACTTGTTGCTGTGGGCAAGCGAAGGCTGACCCGCGGAGCCGTGGTCGACGCTGCCCAACTCCTTCCCATATACCCACGCGAGCCCGAGGCCGTGCGGAAGTGGAAGGAAACAGCCCGGTAATACGCGGCCAGCAGGCCCTCTGGGGGCCTTATTGGACGGTAGCGGTGGTTTCCGGAGGCTGTCCAATGGACTGGGGTGAAGTCGCGTACTCGGGGCGACGAAGAGAGTTGAGGCAAGTTGGGCAGTCCACGCCGCGGTGGCAAGGCATCCCAACTGGAGGGCCTCTCTCATGACTCGCAAGAACGACGACCAGCCATTGAACGAGAAACAGGTCTTTACGACGGGCGAAGCCGCTCGTGTCTGCAATGTTTCGCAGCAGACCATTATTCGCTGCTTCGACGCCGGACGGCTTCAGGGATTCAAGGTCCCTGGTTCGCGGTTCCGTCGCATCCCTCGAAATGAACTGCTTCGGTTCATGAAACAGAACAACATTCCGCTGGAACGGCTCGACTCGGGACCGCTTCGGGTTCTTGTGGTCGGACTTTCCCCGCGGCGAGTCGATCCGGTCATTGCGCAACATTCTGTCGACCGGGAAGTTGAGATTCGCCATGCTGAGAACGCATGGGAAGCCGGGTTCCTGACCCACGAATTCCGCCCAAACCTCACACTCATCGCTGCCGACACGGCCGGATTTGACGAGCGATCGGTGCGGGCGCGAATTGAGAATGACCCCGCGCTCTGTGACGGTCGCATCGTCTGTGTTTCGCACGAATGCAACGGAAACCCGAACGGATCCGGCTCCGGGTCTGCTTCACTTGATGCGGTATCGGTGGCCGTTCGCGAACTGCTGAGTACTTGAGAAGGGAATCACGAAAGGCCAGGCCCATGGACAACATCGACCAATCCATTCAGGACGCACTGCGAGACGCGACGCCCCGCGGGGCCGTCCGAATACTCCTTATCGGTGAAGCAAGCGACAAGACGACCGCTCTTCGTGCGGCGCTGGAAGTCGCTGGCCATGGCGTTGTTCAAGGTGGTTCGTTTCGCGCTGCGGAAGTGGCCTTCAGCCAGGAAGCCTTCAACGCAGTTCTTGTAGATGGCGATGCACCATCCGCTGACTGGCGAGGCGTAGCCGATCTTGTGGCAACTGCGGATCCGGATCTTCCCGTCATTGTCTTCACAGGGTCCTCATCGCAGGACATCGTTGTGGATGCGTTGCGAGATGGCGTGGTCGATGTGTTCCGTCTCCCCCGCGACCTTGCTGTCGCCACCGATCGTGTTTCGGCAATTCTCGAGGAGTCTGACGCTCGCCGTTCACAGAACGAGCGATGCACTCGTATCGAGACTGCCTGCAATGACATCAACGAAGAGCGGCACCGCGTTGCAGCGCAGGTTGACGCGTTGACAGGTGACCTCAACGAGGCTTACGCAGATATCGAACAACAGATGAAGAATGTTGCGATGGGTGCTGAGTTTCGGACTCTCATCGGCCAGGAACTGGATATCGAGTCCATGCTGCGCACTTCATTGGAGTACATGTTGCAGCGACTGGGATCGACCAACGCCGCCATATTCCTTCGCGAAGGTGATGTGGACTGGGGTGTCGGCGCCTATGTGAACTACGACCGCCAGGGCGAGGACTATCTACAACTGGTGGAAGAACTTGGTGCTGCTGTCTGTCAGCCCATGGCCTCTGAGCATGAACTGGTGCGATATTCCGACGGCGAAGAATTCGCCCGCTGGGCGCAGTTGGACGAGGAACTCCTGTCCGACAGCGACATTGTGGCGTTCGCATGCTTCGACGGAAGTCGATGTGTTGCGGTGGTTGTGCTGTTCCGCAGCAACACCCGACCGTTTGATGACGAGGCCGCGATGATCATGGATGTGCTGCGGAAGATCTTCGGCGACCAGATTGGCAAGATACTCAAGATCCACCGCCGCGCAACCAGTGAATGGCCGGCCGAGTCGGTTGATGAGAGTGATGATGATGACTGGACGCTCGGTCGGGCTGCGTAATCGTCAACTCTGCCTTGCGACACGGACGTTGTCTTTGCCAACAACATCTCGGAGTTGCTGAAGTAGTTTCGGTTCCACAACCACTCGACGCTGTGATCGGAGTGTTGCGATCTTTTCACCTGTGACAATGTGCACCATGACTTCCGCGGCCTGCGCGCCATTGGCGATCCTTGCGCCACCTGCCTGACGAAGGAGGCCGGAGGCCACCTCCATTCGATTCCGCAGTTCTCCTTCCACTCCGTTCTTGCGGAATGTCAATTCGAGCCTGCCTGCAAGATGCTGGGATGGGTTGTTGATGGACACGACCCGATCGACGAGTACTTGCAAATCACCGCGAGAACGATCGACGCGGCCGACAAGGATGACCACGTCGTCCGGTTGGAGAAGTTCAGCAAACTGTTGGTAGGCATCGGAGAACACGACGCAGTTCACAGTCCCTACCTTGTCCTGGACAGTGAGAATCGCCATCTTCTGCCCCTTGCTCCGACCGCTTCTGGCCTGCGTGATGCGTACCGATGAGAGCATGCCGCCGATGGCGACCTCCTGACTCTCCCCCATGTCAGCAAGCGTGGCGGTCGTTGCACTGCACCATGTTCGAATGGTGTCATCGTGCTGATCGAGCGGATGACCCGAGACATGTATGCCAAGTACTTCGCGTTCGCGCACCAGCACTTCGCCCTCAGTCCACGGTGTAACGGGCGGTAGTTCGGGCGCTGGCGGTGTTTCCCCCACTTCCGTTCCCCCAAAGAGACCACTCTGTCCGCGTCGACGATCTTCCGCTTCGGCTGTCCCGAGCGAAATGGCCCTGTCGAGCGTGACCAAGAGGGATGCTCGGGAATCCAGTCCATGTACAGAGTCAAACGCGCCCGCCTTGATGAGAGCCTCGATTGTTGCGCGGTTGACGGCTCGGTTGCTGAGTCGTCCGCAAAAACCGAATATGGATTCGAACGGTCCGTTTTCTCGCCGCTCCTCGACGATCGCAGCGACGGCAGAGTTTCCTGCACCCTTGATGGCGCCGAGGCCGAACCGTACATGCCCGTGTGTGTTGGTTCGCGGCTCGTCTTCGTCAAATACGACGGAGAATGTGGGTTCTGAACGGTTGATGTCTGGCGGACCGACTTCCACACCGATGTGTGGTACATCCGTAGTGTGATCGGGGAATCGGGTACGCCTGCAGTCCTCGATGTACGGGGCCCAGTCTTCGACCTTCCGCGCCCCGCTTTCAAAGGTGAGGACGGCGGCCATGTACTGCACGGGAAAGTATGTCTTCAACCACGCCGTCTGCCACGCGATAATCGAGTACCCGGTGGAGTGACTCTTGTTGAACCCATAGCCTGCAAACTTCAGGATGAGGTCAAAGAGATCGTCGGCCTCCGATTCCGACAGTCCCTTGGCGACAGCACCGTCGATGAATGTCGGACGGTTTGCATTGATGACTTTGTGTTTTTTCTTACTGATAGCCTTGATGAGGGTGTAAGCATCGCGGAGCGGAATGTCACCAAGCGCATGCACGATCTGCATGACCTGCTCCTGGTACACCATCACCCCGTATGTCTCTTCGGTGTATCGATCGACAATCCCGTGAGTCGAAGGGACTGCCTCTTTCCCATGCTTTCGATTACAGAACTGCGGGATCAAATCCATCGGACCCGGCCGGAAGAGCGCGTTGGCGGCAATGAGATCCTCGATGCGGTCGGGCCGCATTTCTTGCAGCAGTCGGCGCATGCCGCCAGATTCGAATTGAAATACGCCCGCGGTGTCGCCGCGACGGAACAGGTCGATGACCCTTGTGTCGTCCAGTGGCACACGGGCGAGATCGAGTGGGTGTGGGCCATTGCCCGATGCGCGGCCGACAGCCGCCCAGATGGAATCCTCCGAGAGCGTGTTTCGAACAAGTGCACAACACTGTTCGATCGTTGAAAGCGTGCGAAGACCAAGAAAGTCCATCTTGAGGAGCCCGACCTGTTCACAGGTGGGGCCATCCCATTGCGTGACAATCTCGTCGGTTCCGGTCGCGCGGCAAAGGGGAACGATGTGTTCCAGCGGCTCTGTCGCGATGACGACACCAGCGGCATGTATGCCGATGTGGCGGGCATGGTGTTCCAGTTCACGAGCGGTGTCGATGACAGAGCGAGACGAGTCGTTCCCCTCATACTCACTGCGAAAATCATCGTCCTTCTTCAGAGCGTCATCGATTGTGATGTTGAGTTCATGCGGAACGAGGTTGGCAAGCCGCTGGCCCTCTGAGGGTGTCAAGCCGTTCACCCTCGCAACATCCTTGATCGCTGCCCGTGCCTTGAGCCGACCGAATGTGACGATTTGCGCTACATGGCCATACTTCTCCCGCACATAGGCAATGACGTCGCTGCGTCCGTTCTGGCAGATGTCGATGTCGATGTCGGGATATTCGGAACGATTTGGATCAGTGAACCGCTCGAAGAGCAGCCCGTATTGCACGGGACATGCATTGGAAAGGCCGAGGACATAACCAACCATGGTGCCAACACCGGAACCACGCGCGTTTGCAGGAATGCCGCGCTGGTGCGCCCAGTTGACGAAGTCCCAGACGATCAGGAAATAGGCGCTGATGTTCTTGTCCGCAAGGATCATCAACTCCCGTTCGAGTCGGTTGCGAATCTCCTCCGTGATTCCATCCTCGCCGTATCGCCAGATCAGGCCCGCCTCGCAAAGGCTGCGGAGCGCGTCGTCGCAATCAGACTTGAGTTGTTCCGCCGTGACATCCTCTTCGGTGTGTGAATCGAACGGATGGAGCTCGAAGCGACGGCAGAACGCTCTGTACCACTCGCTTGGGTCTTCGGTCCCGCGAGGCTCGATAGTGTCCGGACCGGTGACCCGGACGATCGGAGTGTGGCTCTGCGAGAGATCAAACTTCACCTCGCAGCGATTGGCGATCGAGACCGTGTTCTGGATGGCTTCGGGGAGGTCAGTGAAGAGATCTGCCATCTGCTGCGGCGACTTCACATAGAGTTCGCGAGAGTATCGAATTCGATTCTCGTCGTCCTTTTTCTTCTGCATGGAAACGCAGCACAGCGTGTCGTGTGTATCCCAATCTTCGGCCCCAAGGAAGTGGGCGTCATTGTCACAGACGATCGGTATGTCGAGTTCCCTCGCTAACGCGATCAGGTGTGGGTTGATGGCTTGTTGGTCGGCGACATCGTGTCGCTGAACCTCGATGAAGAACCGGGAATCTCCAGCGTCGTTTGTTCCAAAGGTGTCGCGGTGCCAGATCGCTTCCTCTCGTGCGGCGTCCCAGTGCTCCTGCTTTCCAGAGTCGGCGAATCTGACCAGGTGCCACGCGAGCGAGCTGCCAAGGTGCCCGTTGATGGCGATGACACCATCACACCAATTCGCCAGCGTGGATCGGTCCATTCGCGGCTTGTAGTAAAACCCGTTGATGAAGGCGTCAGAACTCAATTTGACGAGGTTCTGCCAGCCCGCGTTGTTTTCGGCCAGCAGCACCAGGTGGAATCCGCCGTCCTGAATTCCTGTCGGTGACCGGTCGGTTCGGTCCCCCGGCGCAACATACGCCTCAATGCCGAGAATCGGTTTGATACCGAGTGCAGTTGCGCGGGTGTAAAACTCAAATGCGCCGTGCAGGTTGCCGTGATCCGTGACGGCCACGGCATCCATGCCCATGTCCTTCACCCGTTCCAGGAGTTTGGTGATGGTGTTACCGCCATCGAGCAGCGAGTACTCGCTGTGCAGGTGGAGATGTACAAACCCCCCGCTCTTGTCCGGTCCGTCTTCCCTCATCTGCGCATCCATGCCACAGCACGGATGATATCTCACCCCGTCTCGCTGTCCACGAGATCCTCGTAGGAACTTCGGAGCATTCTGGTGATCTCTCCGACCTCACCGGCGCCCAGTGGCTGTCGCTGTTCGCCTTCAGCGGTGGCGGCCGTGATTCCGACCAACGGCATGATTCCCCAACTGGAATTGACCATGAAGGCTTCCTCGCCCTCCAAGAGGTCATCGAGTGTCAGCATGGAGCGGCTTGTGCCGATACCGGCGGCATCAGCGACTTCGATGATCGCCTCGCGGGTGATGCCGGGGAGAACGGAGGAGGGTTCGCCAGAGGGTTCTTCTTCGCCACGGGCGATGGGTGTAAAGAGGGTGCCGTCGCGGACTATGAAGATGTTGCTGACGCACCCGCTTGCCAAGTGTGCAGAGGGCGTCAGCCAGATAGCCTCGCCGCAGCGGTACATGGAGGCGAGTTGGAGATTCAACAGCCGAGCCCAGTAATTCACAGTCTTGTGGCCGGCCATGAGATCGTGTGGGTTGACCCGACCGCTTGCAAGTGAGGCATACACACCATCGGCGTACAGCGACGGCGGGTACTCCGTGGGAGGTTGTGCCTGCACGATAATTGTGGGGGTCATGGATGCGGAGTCACCGGTTTGTTGAAGGAGATTCAGGTCGCCGCCGGTGAGCGTCAGGCGAATGCGTGCATCCTTCAACGAGTTTTCTTGAAGGCAACTCTGGAGGGCTTCGACAAGTGGATCGGGCTGGAGTTGTTCTGCCAGACGAAGTTCTGCAGCAGAGTCGGCCAGGCGTTGCATGTGCTGGTGTGGGCGAAACACGCGTCCGTGGCGGGCGTGCATGGTTTCAAAGAGCCCGACGCCGTGTTGAAACCCGGCGTCAAAAATGCTTACGCTTGCACTTGCATCGTCGATGAACGAGCCGTTGATCCAGACCTTCATGGTGACCAGACACCGGCGATCTGCAAGGGCTCGGTTCTTCGTGTGCAGATGACCCGGAGACCCGCAATCGGATTACCTTCCAGCGAGACCGTTGCGATGTGGGTTGCAAGACCATCACCGTACTGCTCGTGGTCGCCTGCGGAAATGACGATTTGCAAGTCGTCGGCGTTTCCAGACCAGTCCCGACAGATCAATTCAATCGAGCGTGCGAGGGGTTTCGCCACGACGCCGTTGATCGCGACTCGCTCAACGAGTCGAGGGTTATCGCAGTACTGCACGAGTCGCAATAACTCGCTTCGGACATGGTCATCGACTGCGGATTCCGCGCGGGAGGACCACCACCCGATGCATGCGGCCGCTGCAAGAATCAACAGCGGCATGGCGAATCGCGCAGCGGTGCTCACTGCGTGGCCTCGGTCCGTAGTTCTCGTGCGCGTAAGAGAAGGGTATTGGTGTCGTTGTCGAGTGGGACGAGCTCGAAGTGCCACGCCTGCTGTGAATGCAAGTCGACCGGCATGGCTTCTGCGGCGAGATCGACCAGTGGCCAGTCCCATGCGGGTGATATGGCCCACCGTGAGGTCATGATGGGTTCGTGATCGGGGTGTTCCAGTCGGATGTCGTATTCGCCGTAGTAGGTGAAGTCGACTTCTACCGGTGTGCGTCCAATCTCGCGGTCATTGAGCCACACCAGTGCCCCCGGTGGCTCGCTGGTGACCAGAATCGACCGCTTCACGCACCCCATGAGGGGCATCAACATCAC
>CAZJKE010000023.1:0-26600 GCA_964546585.1 uncultured Isosphaeraceae bacterium
CCCCGGGTGTGGCCCCGGGTGTGACCCCCTATGATTGGGTGGTGGGCGATGCACATGTGGCCATCTATGCGGGGTCGTTCGACCCGATCACCTGCGGGCACTTGGACGTGGTGCAGCGGGCCCGGACGCTCTTTGACAGGCTGATCGTCGGCATTGGCCGCAATCCGGACAAGCCAACACTCTTTGATTTCGACGATCGCGTAGCCATGGCAGACACGCTGGTCGCTGAACTGGTCGCCGCATATCCAGAAGGCGCTGCGGTCTCGGTCGAAAAATACACCGGCCTGACCGTGGATTTCGCTCGCGAGGCCGGAGCCGTTGCGCTCATCCGAGGCATCCGCAACGTGACGGATCTGGCCATGGAATGTCAACTCGCCATTACAAATCGTCAGGTCGCAGACATTGAAACCGCCTTCGTCGTCACGGGTGAGGCCTTTGCCTTCACATCCTCCAGCCTCATCAGACAAGTCGCCGCACTGGGGGGCGATGTCGACCGCCTCGCCGGCATCGTGCCTCCGCTGGTCATACGACGACTCAAAGAACTGCAGGGCGATCCCAACGGCTCCCTTCGGTCGCTGGCAAATGATGCGCACATGGAGTGATGATGGACTGGCGCGTCGTATCCATTGGCACACTTGCAACGAATCCCCTCCGGGAGGAACGAGGTGATCGCCGCCCATCCCATGCAACGACCACACTCCTGCAGAACAATGGAGAGGTCATTCTGGTCGACCCGTCACTTCCACCTGATGCCATGGCTTCACGCCTTGATGAGCGTTCCGGCCTCCGACTTGAGGATGTGTCGACCGTCTTTCTGACCAACTACCACCCTGACCGCTGGCGATCGCTCCCCGGACTTCTCCACGCAACATGGCTCATGCACGAACCGGAGATCGAAGCGGCAACCGACGCCATCGACAACGCCGCCGCCGAGGCGGAAACCGCAGATTTGATCGAACAACATCGCGGCTGGCTACCCCGCTTCGGTGCAGCAGACGACCGCATCGCACCCGGTGTCGACCTCTTTCCTCTCCCCGGCATGACAATTGGAACATGCGGCCTTCTCTTGCCTCTTCCCGCCGCGACGGTCCTCATCTGCGGCGACGCTATTGCGACAATTGAACACCTTGAGCGAGGCATGGTGTTGACACCCTGCGCGGACCTTGAAGCGGCGCAAGAGTCATTTCGCGAAGCAGTCGAGATCGCCGACCTGTTGATACTCGGCCGCGACAATGTCGTCCTCAATCCACTGGGCCGCCAACGATGACGAGTGCCCTTCTCATGGCGATCGCGTTCGCGACCCAGTCTCCCGCTGCGGAAGCGGAGTTGAAGGCGGCCATGGCTCTGGGCATCCGCTCGGCGCAGGTCGACCGCAGCCTGCCGGTTGCCAACCAAGTCGTTCTTGTGCCCGACGGTCAGACATTCCTCGACGAAGTGTCCCGCTGGTCTCCCGAGGCACGCTGGCCCGTGCTGTTTGACGACATGCAGTACGCCCCCATGTTCATCCGCCGTTTTCAGCCAGACGCAATCTGGCGACGCGAATCCGCTGGTGAACGATTGAAGGTCAACGCGTTGAAGAGCCGCATGCAGGCAGTCGTTTCTTCGGCTTGGGGTGGCTCCGAACAAGACACTCCCGCCGCCGTGTATGCCCGCACCGGGCATGTACCGCTCGGCATTGTGCTGACCAGCCCAACCGACTCCGCGTGGCCCGCCGCCGTTGCGCTTGCCGCCGGCCGTGGACAACTGCTCTCGTTTCTCGAAGGATCGTGGGGGAAGGCCGAGAAGCCGCTCGATCGCTCCCGCACGCTCGCGCTCATCGCCGAGGTCGACACTTTGCTCGGTCTCACCGGCGTGCCCTATTCCAACACGGGAGATGTCATCGACGCAATAACGCTCTGCCGCGACATGCCCGCCCGTGTCGAATTTCACGGTGGAAAGCAAGACCCGGTCGCGGTCACCGATGTCGTCGGCCGCACGCGCGACGGCAGCCGGTACGCCTGGACGGGGTGGATCTTGGGAAGCAACTCGCGATCGGCCTACATGGCAATGTGCAGTCTCTTTCTCCCACGAGACCGCGATTGGCTCTGCAACACCTACCCCGACAGCGGGAGTTGGGCCAAGTACGCATTCGACGGCGTTCCCGAACTGCTACAGGAGCACGGCATTGCATCCGACTCCGTCGACGGCACCGTTGAAGGACTTCGCGCAGCGGAATCGGGTGGCGTCTCGACCGACATGATCTTCTTCACATCGAAGGGAAACTCGGACTTCTTCGACATGTCCAACGGCCGGCTCTCTCCCAATCAGATTCCGATACTCAATACACCCTCTGGCCTCTATTTCATCCACAGTTGGTCGCTGAAGAACCCGGGAGGACGCAGTACCGTCGGCGGCACTTGGCTGCGGCGAGGCGTTTACGCCTATGTTGGATCCTCCGAAGAACCGATGTTGCAGGCGTTCATTCCCCCGGGCGAGGTCATTCGCCGCACTCTCAGCATGGTTCCATTCCTTCCGGCATCACGGTGGTTTGCAGGCCAGGGAGCCATGCGGCAGCCGTGGCGTATCAACACAATTGGTGATCCGTTGATGCTCGCTGCGTCGCCCGAAAAAAGTGTGCGAACGATGCTCGATCCACAGCGTCGTCCAGACGCCTCAGCCCTGCTGGCAGACGCCGCGGCCGCGATGCGCTTGACGGAGTCGGAGCCAAGCGACAAGGCGTTCGCAGATGCCATTGATTTGCTGGTGTTGGCCGCACGAGATGATCTGGCACAGAAGATGTGGGCCGCGGCAATGCAACAAAGGGCGGAAGGTCCTCGCTCGGCACGGGCGGTGCTGGGTCCACTCTTCAGGGCGAGTGATCAGGCGGCATTCTCCACCGCGTACAGATTCGTCAATGATCCGACTCGCGTCGACCGCGACATGCTCTGGCAACTCGTTGGGCCCAGCCGCGATGCGCCGCTTGAATTGCTCGAATCGGAGATCCGGCCCAAGCATGCGCACGAGGACATTCGTTTGATTGCGCCTCGCCTTGCCTCCACGCGGGGTCGAGGGCATGTGGCAAGTCTGGTCGACCATCATCTGCAAGATGCCACTCGGCGGAATCGAAAGGAACTCGAACGGCTCGGCAGGGAATACCGTGACTGATGCCCCTGTCATTCTGGTTGTTCGCGACGGATGGGGTTGGAACCCCGATCCATCAATGGACAAGTGGAATGCGATCGTGGCGGCGAGAACGCCGGTCGCCGATGCGCTTCACGCCCAATGGCCAACAACGCTTGTCGGTACCTGCGGTGAGCAGGTGGGGCTGCCCCCGGGGGTCATGGGCAACAGCGAGGTCGGTCACCAGAACATCGGTGCCGGCCGCATCGTGCCGCAGGAACTCATGCGATTGAACATGGCGATTGACGATGGTTCCTTTGCCACGAACGCCGTATTGAGGGAGGCATTCTCACGAACGAAAACTGGCCATGCCGTTCACATTGTCGGTCTCGTCAGCGACGGCCGAGTACACAGCGACATCGCCCATGTGTTGGCGTTGATAGACATGGCGCCGACCGAGGGCGATGTCTTTGTGCATGTCATCACGGATGGTCGCGATTGCGCACCTGACGCCGGCGGGGTTTTCATTCGGAGAATCGAGGATCGCATCGCTGGCACCAATGTTCGCATCGCCACGGTCATGGGGCGTTACTACGCAATGGACCGCGACAACCGATGGGAGCGCGTCGCAGTGGTTTGGGAGGCCATGACCGGTCGCCATGCCAACCATCCCCTTCGCGAGGACATGCCGCAAGCGGCGACTGCGTGCTCGGCCCTGGAGGCAGTGCAACACTACTACGAGAACCCCAGCGAACCAAGTCGCCGCGGTGATGAGTTCATTGTGCCGACCACGCTTGTCGATGACGATGGGCCAATCGGACTCGTGCAGGAGAGCGATGCGATCATCTTCTTCAACTACCGCGGCGATCGGCCACGGGAACTCACGAAGGCGTTCGTTCTCGATGACGATGCGTGGGCAGCAGTGCCTCGTGGTCCGTTTGATCGCGGGGTGCGATTCGAAGATCTGTACTACGCAACGATGACCAACTACGAGACTGAGTTGCCGGTCAGCGATGTCGCCTTCGACAAACCACCGCCGATGGCGAACATCCTTGGGGATGTGGTGGCCAGTGCCGGGTTGACGCAGTTCCGCTGCGCGGAGACCGAGAAATTCCCGCACGTGACGTTTTTCTTCAACGATTACCGGGAGGAGCCGTTTGAAGGTGAGCGACGAGTACTGGTTCCGAGTCCGACCGATGTCACGACGTACGACCAAGAGCCCACCATGTCTGCGGATGCGGTGTGTGAAGCCGTGCTGTCGCGCCTTGCAGACGATGCGTGTGAGCGACTGATCGTCGTCAATTTCGCCAATGGTGACATGGTGGGGCACACCGGCGACATGAACGCGACCGTTGCCGCCATTGAATGTGTCGACACGTGCGTTGGCAGGATCATGGACGCGGCCTTGGCCGTCGACGGCAGGCTCATCATTACTGCCGATCATGGGAATGCCGAGCGGATGTTCAACCGGGAAACCGGCATGCCCGATACCGCCCACACCACCTATGATGTGCCGCTGCACATCGTGCAGCATGGTGGGCGCAGCCTCGACCTCCGCACCGGCGGTATTCTGGCCGACATCGCTCCCACACTCCTGCAACTGATGGACCTTCCCCTGCCGGCTTCCATGACCGGAACCACCCTCATCCTCCCTTGACTGGCTGTCCAAGAATGGAGCAGCGTGTGTGTTGGCAGCGGATCAGGGCAGGCCCTTGCAGACGCTCAGGAGGAGGAGTTCGAGACCGCGCCGCGGATCGATCAACCCACTCCGCATACGGCCATCCATCGCCACCGCCTCGCTGAACAACGAAGCGTACTGCTCGGGACGACCCTTGCGAGCAACATCCAACACCCGATCGCCACCACTACCGAAAAGCCGAAGCGCCTTCCGGATCTCGCCTGGGGATGAACCCGCAGCAAGCATCGCCGCAGCGGCATGGAGTCGCCTCGCGAGATCCACGATCGCCCACACCATCAACTCCCGGGGCTGCCTTGAAACATCGAGCAGTTCACCAAGCTTCGACATCGCCGCGCCGGGCTTTCCTCCCAACATGACCGACTGAATCTCCCACGCCTGCTCTTCCCTGCTCAACCCAACCATCTCGACAACATCGTCGTGGGTGATCATCGTGCGAGGTGCAGCATTCGCCGCGAGTTTCCCAAGTTCCGAATCCAACCTCGTCAAACCAAGGCCGATGCGCCGAACCAGTAACTCCGCCGCAGATGCGTCGATTTCACACCCGTGCTCCTTCCCCGCACGTCCAACACACCACCGCACCGTGTCAACTTCGTTCAGTGGCTGAATCTTGTGCACAAGCCCGACCTTCTTGACGATCTTGTCGAGGTTGCCTGGACGCCATGTCTCGGCGCGCAACAGCAATGTTGCCGAGTCCACGGGTGCTTCCGCGTACCGCTCCATGCCCTTGCGCGGTGTCACCGTGCCGTCCTTCGACGCGAGAAAGACATCTGCTGCGTCAACGATGACCAACTTGTGCTGCGCAAGCAGATCAAAGGTCCGTACCTCGTCGAGCACCGTCGCCAAGTCGGTTTCGCTGCCATCAAACACGATTCGGTCGATCTCGCCATGCTCCGCAGCGAGCACCGCCTCAAGATCAGAGGCGTATCGCTGCAGCAGGAACGAGTCCTTGCCGTGAAGCACAACGAATCGCATGGAGGCATCGAACTTTGGCTGGCGGGCCATGCAGGGCATACTATCCCCACATGCTCGCTTTGGAAGTCGTCGAAGGCCCGGACGCTGGACGGGTATTCCCCCTCCCGCCGGGCGAGCCGCAACTCATCGGGCGATCATCCGAGGCGCTCTTGATTACAGATCCAACCGTCAGCCGCCGCCATGCCGAGTTGACCCCTGATGGCGACCGCTGGTACCTCCGCGACATCGCATCCTCCAACGGCACCTTCCTGAACGGTCGACGGCTTGAGGGACGAATCGCCATCCGCACGGGCGACGAAATTGGATGCGGAGCATCGCTTCTGCGCGTCGCCAAACAAGATACGCTGCTCGCGACTTCCACAATCCCCGACGCCAACTTGGATACAAGTGCGGAATCCATCGTCCTCGCATCCCCCCACTCCCTGCAGGCCGCACGCATCCACCTTCGGCTCGTCCTCCGCCTGACCGCCGCCACGGCCGGTTCGCTGAGCGAAGAGTCCATCCTCCACCATGTCGTCTCGATCATCGCGGATGAATTCCGCCCAGACCGCACAATCGGCCTGCTGGTCGGTGACGGCGGACACATTCAGCAGGCCATCGAGGTAGTCGGCGGACGGATTCACGAACATGTCTCGCCGTTCAGCAAGATGATCGTCGAACACGCATGCCGCGAACGAACCGGCATTCTCATCGAAGACATCGACGAAGATGTTCGATTCAGCAAGGACCCGGCCGTTGCGGAAAGTGGGCTTCGATCGGCGCTCTGCGCCCCTCTCATTGCCCATGATCAGGTACTCGGCGCAATCCTCATCGAATCGCATGAGTCCATCCTCTGCTGGGCGGAAGAACAACTTGAACTCCTGACCGCCGCCGCCACGCACGCTGCATTGGCACTGTTGACCGCAGAACTGCTCCGAACACGGCTCCACCAGGAACGGCTTGCCGCCATGGGTCAGACCGTGGCATCGATCAGCCACAGCGTAAAGAACATTCTGCAGGGGCTCCGCAGCGGCAGCGGCGCAGTCGAACTCGCTCTGAACAAGGGGAACCTTGATCTCGCCAGAGAGGGTTGGCCGATCCTCCTTCGCAACCTCGACCGTGTGTACGCGCTCACATTCAACATGCTCGCCTGGTCCAGATCATCCCGGCTGGAAATCAGCATGGCGCAGCTCGAACCAATCGTGCATGAGGCGGCATCGCTTGTCGCCGGGGCCTGTCAGCGCCGCCGCGTCGCCATGTCCTTCGCCGTCGAGCGAGACCTGCCACCGATTCCCATCGACGAACACGCCATCCTTCAGGTTCTCTTGAACCTGCTCAACAACGCTGTGGAAGCGGTGTCCTCCAAGACCGGTAAGGTTCAATTGCAGGCAACGATGCCGGAGGGAGGCGAGCAGGTCGTGATCGCCATCAGCGACAACGGCCCCGGCATCGACCTCGCCATGCGGGAGCAGGTCTTCGAAGCATTCCGCTCCACCAAGGGGCAACGAGGCACCGGGCTCGGCTTGGCGGTGACGCGGCAGATCGTGACCGAGCACGGTGGGACCATCGCCATCGAGGATGTCGCCTCTGGCGGCACCCGAATCACCATCACCCTGCCTCTGGACAGGGAGGAAGACCCGGACGATACGCGGGGGCCCCGCCAGATCGACACCGATGCGGTACGGGAGCGGTTCGACGACGACCTCGGGGCTGTATGATGCCGCGACCAAGGAAGGACCCTCATGCCCACGGAAGTTGATTTTCCCGCTCACTATCGCAACATCGATCTCGTTGCGGCCGTCGCATCCGGCACCGTTCCGCCCATCGTCGCCGGCCCGGCGAGTTACCAGCGGACACGGGAGATGACGCTCGATGAACTGCTGCTCGAAAACCGCGTCATCTTTCTGATCGGCGAGATCAATCATGCATCCGCCGCGCGAGTCTTGATGCAAATGCTCTACCTCGAGGATCAGAAGCGGGGACAGGGCATCAACCTCTACATCAACAGCCCGGGTGGATCCGTCGACGACACGCTGGCCCTGTATGACACGATGCAATTCATCTCCTCCAAGGTCGCGACCTACTGCATCGGGCGGGCGTACAGCGGTGCGGCGGTCCTGCTCTGTTCGGGTGCCCCGGGCAAGCGTCACATTCTGCCGCACGCCAAAGTCATGATTCACCAACCGTACGGTGGTATTACGGGCCAGACAACGGATGTGCAGATACAGGCCGATCAGATCATCAAGGCCAAGCGATCCCTCAACGAAATTATCACCAAACACACCGGCCAGTCGCTGGAACAGGTTGCGGCCGACGGCGAACGCGACAAGTACTTCGATGCCCAGGAAGCCAAGGCATATGGGCTCGTGGACGATGTATTCGAGGCAAACGACGAGAAGAAGGATTGACCTCCCAACCATGTCGACACTCGTACCAATTGTCATAGAGAAGACGGGACGCGGCGAGCGCGCCTATGACATCTTCTCACGGCTCCTCAACGATCGCATTGTGTTCCTCGGCGGGCCGGTCATGGATGAATCAGCCAACCTCATCGTGGCGCAGTTGCTCTTTCTTTCCAACGAGGACCCGAAGGCTGACATCAGCCTCTATGTGAACTCGCCGGGTGGTTCGGTCACCGCCGGCCTCGGCATCGTTGACACGATGCAGTTCATTCCATGTGATGTTTCGACCTACATCATCGGGCAAGCTGCCTCCATGGGCTCGGTGATCGCAGCAAGCGGCGCCAAGGACAAGCGATACTGCCTGCCGCACTCCAAGAATCTCATGCATCAGCCGCTTCTGTCCGGTGTCCTTGAAGGACAAGCCACTGATCTTGAAATCGAAGCGAAGGAGATGCTTCGTCTCCGCGAGATCCTCTTCGAAATCTATGCAACGCATACCGGGAAAGACCAGGAGACGATCGCCGCCGATTGCGAGCGGAACAAGTGGCTCGACCCCCCCGAGATGCTCGACTACGGACTTGTGGACAAGGTGCTTGATCGCCTTCCGGAGGGATGATGACTGTGAGGCGGCTGAAGATGTGCCTGATGCTTCTTGTACTCGCCGCTGCCACCACGGGCTGCCGACGCGCGATGTTCCCAAAGTCTGCCCCACGAACCCAGTTCCAGACCTACGACGCGATGCGGCACGGGGAAGCGCCGCTCACCGAACCAGATGCCTTTGGTCATCCACAACCGGCACTTCGCAACCGGCTGGGAGCTCACCGCCGCTGACAATGTCCGATAGCATGAAGATGGCAAGGATGCAGTTTTCAACCAAATGCGACGCGCGGACCGATACACCTCGCGGGGGAATGAGTATCAGGCAGGCCCCATGAGCAATGCAAACCCAGGGATGTTGTCGCGCCGAACCCAGATTGTCTGGGCAGCGTTTGCTGCAACCATGATTCTGATCCTCGGCCTGATGGGCCTGGGCGGTTCCGAACAAACCCAGCTCCATGAGAATCTGGTTCTGACCCGGCTCGGAGCGTTGAATGACCGCCCGGCCGATGATCCGGTCTTTCACACCGATGTGGCGCTTGATCGTTCCCGCTGGACGGCCATCGTCATCCATCACCTTGGCGAACCCGCCGGCTCGGCCGACTCGGTTGGACGATCGCACCGCGGGGCTGGCCTTGATGGATTGGGGTACCACTTTCTGATCGGCAACGGAAACGGAACCGATGATGGTGTCGTTGAGGCGGGGTACCGCTGGCTCCAGCAACTCCCCGGTGCACATGCCCCGCGCACCGCCGATCCCTCCTGGAACGAACGATCGATCGGTATCTGCCTTGTCGGCAACGGCGACAGAAGACCGTTCACCGATCTTCAAATGAAGCACCTCGCTCGCCTCGTCCAACGACTCCAACAGGAGTTGGGGATTCCCGCCGGAGATGTACGGCTGTGCCGCGAGATGAGCGGCAACGCAGATACCTCGCCCGGCGACCTGTTTGAGGAAGCATGGCTTCGCGGCCAGCTGATTGACCGCTGAGGAACGGGCCGCTTCGGCCTTTTTCCATGACACAATTGCGACGCTCTCCGGGCTGCTGTAGGCTGGACGAACATCTCCATGCGTTGCCGTACCTTGATCGTTGCGGCACCACCCCTTGCCATGAACAAAGTCGGCGCCTCAGTTTCAACCCCCCGCGCTACGCCGCGGAAGATCGCCAACCACACCGTGCTGGCCAAGCTTGGTGAAGGTGCCGCATCGATGCTGTACGCCGTGCAGCATCCAAAGACCAAACAGGTCTGGGCCCTCAAGCATGTCGAAAAGACGGATGGCAAGTCGCAACGGTTTCTCGATCAAGTGGAGCAAGAAGCCGCAATCGGCATGAAACTTGATCACCATGCAGTCCGAGGCATCAAGAAGATCGTTCGCCACCGGAAGATGTTCAAGGCAACTGCCGTGTCGCTCATCATGGAACTTGTCGACGCAACTACGCTCGACCAGCAGTTGCCGCGGAATCACGGACAGGCAGTCGAAATATTTCGGCAGATTGCCGAAGGCCTCGCGCACATGCACGGCCGCGGCTTTGTCCATGCGGACATCAAACCCAATAATGTGCTCATCACCGAGGAGGGCGATGTCAAGATCATCGATCTTGGGCAGGCCTGTCCCATAGGCACGATCAAGAAGCGTATTCAAGGCACGCCGGGTTACATGGCGCCGGAACAGGCGCACCGCGGCGAGATCACGCCGAAGACCGACATCTACAACCTTGGCGCAATGATGTACTGGGTACTTGTGGGGGAGTGCATTCCGACCGCTCTGCCACCGAAGAAGGCTCGCGACGGCCTGTTCACCGGAGCGGTGGACGCCGACAAGGTAGAGCTGCCCATTCCACCGCACGAACAGAATCCTCGCATTCATGTGCTGCTGTCCAAGCAGATTCTCGACTGCGTGCAACCCAAGCCGGAGAATCGCCCGGACTCAATGGATGTGGTTGTCAATCGGCTTGAGTTGATCCGGGATGTGCTCGAGCAACCGGTCGCCGGACCGCCCCCGACAAATGAATCGGGAGAGACCATTGCCGATTGACTGGCTACCGGTAGACGCCGCCGGCGGCAGTCCACGCCACAATCCCACCCTTGTCATCGACGGCGACGCCGACGGGTACTTCTTCCGCATCCCACGGCACCTCGGCAACCTCGCCTGAGGCGATATCCACACGAAACAGGCGATCGTCTCCAAGGCAGCCGAGAACAGACCCATCACCGTTGAATGCTGCGAGGTCGATGACGACCGGAAGCGGCAACATGGTGGACTCGCTCGATCCTGCACCGAGTTCATGCGTGACAAGCGATGCGTCACGCCCGAACGCAAGTACCGTCGAGTCGCCCTTCCAGGCCAACGCCAATGTCTCAGGCGGTCCCGCATGTCGCTGCGCAGACCGGGGGAAGGCCGCCATGTCCCAGGTGGACATCCATGAGCTGCTGGTCGCGACAAGGTGTCTTCGGTTGGGCGCAAAGGCCACATGATCAAATGTACCAGTGGACGACTGTGCCCGCCGAACCGCATTCCGTGGGTCAAGCACCTGCATCGCCATGTCGTCCGTTGCAATGGCAATCATCGCACCTGATGCCACCAACGCCTCGACGCGGCCGGGTCTGCGTTCAATGCGCTTCATCGGCTGCCGCTGTTCCAGATCCGCAATTCGAACGCGCGGGCCGCTGTCGGCAATAATCAATCTGGTGGCGTTGGCCGACAGAGCCAGCGAGATGTCCGATGTATCGATGTTGTTGGGCGGCAGCGGCACACGGCCACCATCCAGCCGCCACGCGACAATGCCCGACGCCAAGGCTGCCGCCAGCGTTGTGCCGTCTTCACTCACTGATACGACAAGCGGACTTTCGCCCAGAGAGAACCGTTCCTCCAACAAAGACACCTGCTCGGCACCCTCGGGAGGTGCCGGCGCCTCGCGTGCCGTTCTCAGTTCATCCTGGAGTTTCCCCAGTTGAGAGGCAGACGCATCCTGTTTCCACCACACAAAGCCCGCCGCGCCCACCGCAACAATGACCAGCGAACCCCACACCAGCACCGGGCGTCGATTCCTGCGAAGGAACAGTTGCAAGCGGTCCATCGAACCCACATGCCGCGCCTTGATCGGCATGTCGGCAAGGTACCGGACGATATCGCGGCCGAGCGCGCCGGCGGTCTGGTATCGCTTGTCGCGATCCTGTGCCAAGGCGTGCATGACGATGGCCTCGAGATTCGAATCGATCGTCCCATCATGCGTCGTTGGGCGAGCGGGTTCCTCCTCGCTGATCATGCGAACTGCTTCGTAGATGGGTAGTCCCTCAAGCGATCGCGGCAGATGCCCCGTCAACATCCGATAGAGGATGGCGCCGAGTGCGTAGACATCGCAGCGAGCGTCAATGTCCTGTATGCGAGGATCAACCTGTTCCGGGGCCATGAACTGCACCGTGCCGACGAGGCGACCAGCCTCAGTGATCGCTTCCTCCCCGACATTGCCCATGCCGGTCGATCGGGCAACGCCAAAGTCGATGACTTTCGGTTCACCCTGTGTCGTGATCAGAATATTGCCCGGCTTCAGATCACGATGCACCACTCCACGCTGGTGTCCGTGTTCCACGGCGGAACAGATCATCGCGAACAGTTTGAGTTCATCGCGACGATCGATCTTTGCCGCGTCCAGATAGTCGGTCAGTTCCTGAGCATTGGGGATGTATTCCATGACAAGGAAGGGCATCCCGCCCGTTCCATCATCATGCGAACCCGCGTCGTAGACTTTCGCAATCCAGGGATGATCGAGTTGGCCAAGAATCTCGACTTCCTGTCGAAACCGCCGTGTGGCCGTCGGCATGTACGAGCCGCCCCGCAGCACCTTGACGGCGACCTTCCGTTGCGGGTGGGCCTGCATGGCCGTGTACACAACTGACATGCCGCCTTCACCGAGCATGTCAATGATCCGGTATCCCCCGATCTCCCGCGGAATCTCCCGCTTGCCGCTCTCGGGGGATTTCACCCCTTGGACTTCCCTTCACGCCGCTTCTGCAGATAGGACGCTCGCCGATCTGTGTAACGGTCAAAGTCCACGCCAAGATCGGCCTGCTCGTCATTTTGAGACTGTTTGTGCAGTTTCTCCAGAAACGGAATGCACCAGCCGCAGCCCGTGCCCGCACCAAGACACTCCGACACCTTGGATGCCACTTCCGGTCGCTCCCGCTGCAGGAACCGGTCTATCTTGTGAAGGGTGACATGGTGACAGACACATACTTCGTCATCAGGCTTCATGGTCATACCCAGACCTGGCATACCAGGTGCGGCTCCTTCACTTTTCCTGTGAATGTTCCCACGGTCGTTGAGACAAGTTTGACCTCATACTGCGGGTGGTCGTCGAGCCACTCATTGACCTGCTGGTCAAGGTAGGACAACGCATCGTCGGTCAACTTGCTGTGAAAGGTCTTGAGGTGAATGGCACCCGTACCGGTTGTATTCGGCGTTCTCGCCCACTCGTCTTCATGCCGACTGTCCTTCCCGAAGGCGGTAATCTTCTTGGTCATCCCCTGCGGTCCGTCGGACTCGGCGATGGGCATGTCCCCACCACTGTCAATTGGAATGTCGCCACCGATGGCTGGTTTCGAATGGGTGATCTTGCTTTGCGGAGGTTTCTCGTCCATCATGACACTCCCTTTTCTGCGGCCTTCCCCGTATTGTGCAGGATTCCGGTTGATCCTGCGAAGGCGATCGTGAATTCGACTCGCTTCCCGCAACTCCATCGGACCTCAAGTTCCCAGCGGTCGGCACCGCGTGCCCATCGCTCCACGCACCCTTCGGCCACCCTTTCCACGATACCGCGATCCCCGCTGAGCGGTCCTTCAAACCACAGGTATCGCGGTCGATGCTCGCTCGCGGCATGGACTCGCATGCCTTCCCATCCTTCTCGATCCGGGCGGCGGAGGCACCGCACCGCCGCCAGCGGCAGTTCTCCGGCCGCGTCGGTGGCGATCAGCCAATCGAAATGATGCCCGCCGTCGGATTCCTCGTGCCGCAGGACGACTGTGGAAAACGGGTGAACGGGTGACGGATCGGCCATGGCTGGGCTCCCTACCGTATCATGGCGTGCCGATTGGGAGGAATGCGACCATGCGTACAACACCACTTCTCGTAGCCGGAATCGGCCTCATGCTCCTCGCCGGTTGCGGCGAACCCAGCACCACGCGACTCAGGGACAGCGGTGACTATGCACGCTGGCAAGGCCGCTGGGTGGATGCTGCCGACGATTACGCCCAAGTCACGCGACTGCATCCGGGCGACTGGCGTGCGCAGTATCGACTCGGTCAGTGCATGCTCGCACTTGGGCAGCCGCAGCAGGCCCGCGCATCACTGGAAATCGCCGAGACTCTTCGTCCACGCGACAGCGAGATTGCAGATCTGCTCGCCGAGGCCTACCTCGAAGATGGTGATACGGATCGCTTGTTCTCATGGCTCCGCCAACGCGCTGAGCGAACCCAAACGACCGTGGCGTGGATGCGACTGGCGGAGTACGCAATGGAACTGGATGACCCCGATTCCGCCATGCTCGCCGCCGACACGGCCATCGCTCTCGATGAGGGCCGGACGGTTGAGCCGCTCTTGCTTCATGCGGATCTCGCAGTGCAACTCGGTGATGAGAAATCTGCCCTGGACAGTCTTCGGTCGGCGTGGCGAATCAACCCCGATGACACGAGAGTCAACTTTGCGCTCCGTGACCTGGGTCAGGTTCCCGGACCCACCATGCCGGGCCTTGCCGGCGCCACTGAATGACGACGACGGAGACGGTCACCTCGGTGCTCGACTGCCTGACTGCGCTGAACGACGCTGCGCGGCTGCGAATCATGCGGCTTCTGCAAACACATGAATTGAGTGTGGGGGAACTCTCCCGCGTGCTCCAACTGCCGCAGTCCACCGTCTCCCGTCACCTGCGGTTGCTGATAGAGGCCAGACTCATCACTCGCCGAAGCGACGGTACGGCCGGGCTGCACCGTGTTGCGGACGCCATGCCGCCACAAGCAGATCGTCTCTGGACTGCCTTGCGATCAGACCCGGACGGTCTCCCTGGAGGCGAAGAGGACGATGGCCGCGTAGCGGCCGTACTTGCCGAACGCCGTAGAGATTCCCGCGGGTTCTTCGGCGAGGTAGGAGAGGGATGGGAGCGTTTGCGCGCCGAGTTGTTCGGCTCGACCTTTACTGCCGAGGCGATTCTCTCGCTGCTGGACCCTTCGCTTGTCATTGCCGATCTCGGCTGCGGCATCGGGAATGCGTCGCTCCTTGTGGCACCACGAGTCCGTGAGGTTATCGCTGTTGACCGCGAACGGGCCATGTTGGAAGCAGTGAGCATGCACCATGCCGTACCTGACAACCTCACGCTTCTCGAAGGTGACATTCTCGACCTGCCACTCGGTGATGCGTCGGTTGATGTCGCGATGTTCTTTCTTGTCCTCCACCATGTCGCGGAGCCGCAACACGCGATTACGGAAGCCGCTCGCATCGTGCGAAGCGGCGGCCGCATGCTGATCGTCGACATGAAAGAGCACCGCAGGGACGAATACCGTCACACGATGGGACACCTGCACCTGGGATTCTCGGAGTGCATGATGGCAGAGTGGGCTCGGCAGTGCGGATGTGAAGTCGAGCGGTTCCATTCGCTCGTGCCCTGCGCCGGTGGAAGCGGCCCCACTCTCTTTGCGGCAGTGCTCAGGAAGACATAGCAGCCAATTCCAGGCGGGGGAACAGGGCGACCTTCGTCACATCCGTTCCCGGCGAAAGACCGCCCCATGCCGTGAGTTCCTGCAGGGTTCCCTCGGTTGGCGCACCGATAGCCGCGGAGAACTCCGCCATTTTTTGTGGCAAGACGCACGAAAGAAGAAGTGAGGCGATGCGGAGTGCCTCGAGGCATTGGTAGAGAATGGCTGCCAGTTCGTCTCGCCGCTCCGCTTCCTTGGCCAACTTGAACGGCTCGGTCGTGTTGATGAAGAGGTCCACTTCGCGGATCAGCGACATGCTTGCCTCGATCGAGCGGTCCAGATGGAACTGCTCCATCTCCGCTATCGCCTCCGCAGCCACCTCTTTGCAGCGGGCGGGCCAGTCCATTGCCTCAATGA
This sequence comes from uncultured Isosphaeraceae bacterium, assembly GCA_964546585.1. Classification (GTDB taxonomy): domain Bacteria; phylum Planctomycetota; class Phycisphaerae; order Phycisphaerales; family SM1A02; genus CAZJKE01. The sequence continues at coordinate 15,853 of CAZJKE010000023.1, forward strand.
CCATTCGTGAGCCATGTGATTCCTCTGACGGAAGTGCGCCATCGAAGTACTTGCCGATCATGGCCGTCACCCGGCTCGTGCTGTTGCCGAGCGTGTTGACCAAGTCGCTTGTGTACACCTCGTGAAATTTCGCCGCGACGAAATCGGCATCAGTGGCGCCGAGCGGTCCCTGGGTTGCCAGAAAGTACCGCAAGGCGCCGAGGCCATATCGATCGATATACGCTCGGATGGTGTTGAGGTCGATGAAGTTGCCGAGCGACTTCGACATCTTCTGTCCTTCGCTGATCCAGAAACTATGGGCGTAGACACAGTGGGGAATGGGAAGTTCGAGCGCGAGGAGAATCGCCGGCCAGATGACGGCGTGAAACCAGAGAATCTCCTTGCCGATGATGTGGTAGGTGGCGGGCCAGAATTCGTGTCGTTCGTCCCACCTTTTGCCGTGTTCCTCACCGAGGCCGAGTGCCGTTGCGTAGTTGAAGAGGGCATCGATCCAGACATAAATGACATGGTTGGGATCGCCGGGCATGGGAATCCCCCAGGAGAAGTTTGTCCGGCTGATCGGTACATCCTGCAGGCCGTCGCGGAGCCGCCCGAGCACCTCATTGCGGCGGGCGGCGGGGCGCACCATGTCGGGGTGGTCGGCCAGAAGTTGTTCGAGCCGATCCTGATAGGCGCTGAGGCGAAAGTAGTAGTTCTCTTCCGTCGCCCGTACAAGCGGCTTTCCACTGACAGGCGATGCAAAGTCGAGATCACGAGCGCTGGTCTCCGTGTGGTATTCCTCCTGCCCCTGGTCGTACCACCCCTCGAAGGTCCCGACATAGATATCGCCGCGGCTGAGCAGTTTCTCGATGAGCGCCTGTACCTGTCGTTCGTGCTCCGGATCGGTGGTCCGGATGAAGTCATCGTAGGTCAGTTCAAAAAGGTCCATGGTCGATCGGAAAGTAGCGGAATTCCGATCGGCGAGTTCTTTGGGGCTCATGTCACTGGCGGCGGCAGATTGTTCGACCTTCTGGCCGTGTTCGTCCGTACCAGTGAGGAAAAATACATCCTCGCCGCACGCACGCATCATCCTTGCCCAGATATCACAGAGTGTGGTTGTGTAGGCATGGCCGATATGCGGCTCATCGTTGACATAGTAGATGGGCGTTGTGATGTACTTGCGGGGCCGATCCATGCCGCACAGTGTAGAGGCGGATAGGATGTTGGAACTGAAGGAAACTCATTCATGCTGCTTCGGACAATTCTCATCAGTCTCCTCATTGGCACGCCGGTTCTCGCGCAGGACGGGCTCGGGGGAGGAGATGCGCTCGACAATTCTCTGAGCACGAGTGGCAGGAGGAATCCGACTCGCTCAATGCCTCGTGGAATCGACCGGGGACCTTATGGATCCGGTGTTCTCAAGGGCCGCGGATTCAATGAGAGCATGGGCTCGGACACCGAGGCGGATATCCGCCTCCTTGGTGATGCAGCGGAGGCGAGCGCGGATGATCTGGCCGACTCGCTCACGAACAGTCCGTGGTACTGGCAGAATTCGGATCGCCCCGCCGTCCAGATGTTTGCGCAGGGTGATTCGAACTATTTCATTCCGTTCGTCATCGACGGTTTCGCAAGTTCGCCGCGGGAGATGCGAATCGGCCGCGACATCAGTTCCTTCGCCCACGCCTGGAACGAGGACACTGTTGATCGCAATGTGCAGGGTGAATTGCAGTATCCCGATACATGGTCACCGAGACATGCCAGCCAGTATCGGCTTACCCAAGTCATTGGTGATGGATATCAGTTGCCATCTGCGGATGGGGGACCGTTGCAAGTGGGGAGTGTGCAGGGAGTGGGCTACCTCACCGCTTCGCCGCTGCATGGCATTTCGGTGGAGTCCAACGCTGAGCCGTATACCCAACTCGGTTTGACCGCTTGGGATGCCGCCCGCCTTCGGGAGGACCGGGAGGCTGGGCTTGGTGGCAACCGATTGGTCGTGCCGTGGCACACTACGGCGACGAGCATTGCGAGGCTCGGCGAGCGGCTCGACAATCGCGTGGTGCCGGGTGGTGAGGATGCTGCGCCGTATGAGTTGATTCTTGATCGTATGGCCGAGCGGTTCGCTGGTCAGTTGGCTGATCCCTCCGTTGATCCGCAGGCGGCTTCTGCGTGGATAGAGGAACAGTATGCGCAGTTGCAGGGTGATCTCTCCGGGGCGTCGCTCATGGACTTTGAAATCAGCCTTGCAACCGGCGAACCGTTGCCCGGGTTTGTGCCGGAGTCGGGCGAGGATGTGCTTCCGACGATTCTGGCCCATGGGCAGAAAGTAGACCGTCTGGTTGGTGGTGAGCAGGGCCGTGTCAACGAGTTGATCAGGATGGCTGAAGAGCGACTGCGGGAGCGCGAGTATTTCTGGGCGGAGCGGCGGTTCAATCGAGCGTTGTCGTTTGTTCCCGGTCATCCGTTGGCTACTGCTGGCCTTGGGCACGCACGCATCGGTGCGGGGCTCTATCTCTCTGCCTCGCAGGCTTTGCAGTCACTTCTCTCGCTCCAACCGGAGATGGTCGATGTGGTGTACGACGATACGCTGCTGCCAACACGCCACGAACTGGTGACGGCGGCCGTAACCATCATGCCGCGGCTGGATGAGCCTCGCGACGGCGGGGCGTACGGATTTCTGCTCGCCTACATTGGCCATCAACTGGACGACCGTGAGATGATCGGTCGCGGTCTCGCGGCGATGGCGAAGCACGCCGGTTCGGATGATGAACTTGTGGAGGTACTGCGGAGCATCTGGCTTCCTGCTGAGCCGGCTATCGAGCCGTACGCAACACCGCCAGCACCGTAAGTCCGCCTTGTACGCGGTCGCCCGGCGAGACGCGAACATCAACATCGTCAGGTCTCGGGAGAATCAGTTCGGTCGTTGATCCGAACTTGATCATGCCGTAGCGCTGCCCACGTTGCAGCGTATCGCCCGGCTTCAGCGGGCAGACGATGCGGCGTGCGATCTTTCCGGAGACTTGCCGCACGCCGATGTGTTCTTCGTCCTCTGTGCAAGCAATGACGAGGTTGGATTCGTTGACTTGTGCGGATTCACTTGTTCGTGCGTCAAGAAACTTTCCGGGTCGGTAGATCAACTCCTGGACCACCATGGCGCATGGTGCGCGGTTGATGTGCACATTGAGCACGCTGAGGAAAATGCGCACGATGGTAGCCGGGCCCCCGATTGCCTCGTGCGATTCGACTTGTTCGACAGCGGAAACCGTGCCATCGGCGGGGCTCAACATTGTGCCGGGCGAGAGGTGTGTCGGAATTCGTCGCCATGGGTCGCGGAAGAATGAAACGAGCGAGAGCCATAGAAGTACAACGACCGGGACAGCCCACCACCAGCCCAACCACAGAAATGCGGTGACAGCAACCGCCATGACGATTGTGATCGTCAGCCACTCGCGCAGACCGAACCGTGTCAGGCCCAAGGGACTTACTCGCTGGCCTTGCCGAGAAACATGCCAACAAGACCGCAGACAATCGCCACGCCGGCCAAGCCGCCACCCCAGAGGAGCAAATTCTCCGTCATCATGGCAGCAAGTGAGGGTTGCAGGTTGGCGACGCTGAAGACAAGCATGACGAGTACCGCAGTGAGGGAAATGGCCGCGCCGATCATCAAGCCGATGCCGAGGCCCGACCATGTGCCGTCGTAGGCTTCCATCATGGCTGCGGCCATGGGCATACCGACGGATGAGGACGCTGGTGCAGCGGATTCATCGGCCCCGCTCTCGGCTTCGGAAGATTCGAATAGGCCTGAAGCGCTTGCTCCAAACTCGCCACTGCCGCTATCCCAGACCTCGTCCAGAAGTTCGGCGCCAAGCGAAGTGTCATCCGATTCGCGGGTCAGGTCGAGAAGTCCACTGCCGCTGCCCACTGATTCGAGGCTCAGTTCTTCATCCACTGCATCGCTGACGCGGGTCTCGGCGGCATCATCGTCCTCGCCACCTTCGAATGCTGCGCCGATGCCGGTTTCTTCCCCGGTCTCGCCAAGATCGAACCCTGGCTCGCTGCCGGAGCCCCCGAGGTCGAGTCCCAATCCACTGTTGCCTTCGCCAAGGTTGAGGCCGGCGTCGCTGTCTCCCGAACCAAGCGCGAGCCCAGCGTCGGACTCGCCCATCGCTGAATCAGCGAGACCGAATCCGCTGCCGCCCGATGTTTCACTCAAACCGTATCCACTGCCGCCGAGAACTTCTCGAGGCGTTGCTGCGGAGCCTCGGTCCTCCTCGTCGGTCTCTTCGGCGGGCGGAGCACCGGTGTCTGCCAAGCCCATGTGCAAAGACGATCCGCCGCCGACTGAGGAATCGCCGCTGATGTCCAGATCGATATCGCTGAGTTCATCACCGCCGACGAGCAGGTCAACCTGCTCGCGTTTGAAGACAAGGTGCTCGCCGTCCCTGAACTCCTGAATCTGGCCTGAGGAGACCATGTCGCGCACTTCGTCCTCGGACTTGCCGAGTTTCCGGCATGCTTCTTCCAGTGAGTAGAACAGTTTGCTGGCCATAGGTGGTTCTTGACTCCGGCCCTCCATTCTAGCGTCGTCGGAGCCATAGGGGTCAGCCGGGGTCTGACCCCGGGTGTGACCCCGGGTGTGACCCTTGGTGTCAGCCGGTTGATCCCCAGTTGGCGATCACGATCAGGAGGTCCTTGACGGTGACAGCCCAGTCGCCGTCGATGTCCTCTGGACACGAGCCACAGGGGCCCCACGCGGCGATCACGGCCAGCATGTCGAGCACATCGACAATACCGTCGCCGTTGACATCGCCGACAATGACCACGCCGCAATCGTCCTCGGCGTCAAGATTGCTCGGCAGGAAGTCCGGCGACTGTCCCCCTCCCGCCGACAGCCCAACGATCGAGTCGCCGGAATCGATGCCGAGCCAACTCAGCCGAATGACACCGTCGTGGAAGAGTTCACACTGGAATGTGTTGCTTCCGGTGTTGCTGTACTCGGGCACACCGTCAAATGTCACAACTGCACGGTCCGAGAGATCCGCAAACCGCACCGTACCACCGTTGGCGGGATTCAGGTCATCCCACAGGATGCTGATACGGGGATCCTGGAAGTGCTCGCTGAGCGACTCCGTGTAATCGGTATCGCCACCGTTGAAGGTGATGTACCCGTTGCTGCCAATATGGATCGTGCTGTACGACTGACCGTACAGATATACCGGCTGCGACGGCGTTCGCGATTCAGAATCGTCGTCACTCAGCGACACGCTCGAACCACTGTTTACCGGTGTCGGGAGTTCCGTAATGAGTTCCGCACACGCCTCATATTCGTCTACCGAGGACGATGGAGAAAATGTCACGGAGTACCCATCAAGATCGAAACCGGAGGAAAACTGCTGTGTGAAGAAGTTCGGGATATCTGTCGTCGTGAACTGGTATCCCGCGCCGCCATTGTTATCCATGGTCGAGTTGCCCGCCAGATCCCACACCTGCACCGCAAAGCAGTAGGTAGTGTTCTCATCCAGCGACGACAACTGTAGCGCGTGGTCGGTGGCGAAGGCGGAGTCATTTGCCTCCCCGTCATAGACACCACAGGGCTCCCCGTAGGTCACCTGGAGGGATGTCGGCTCGTTTGTTGTCACATAGATCGTCGCCTCATAGGGCCCCATATTGCCCGAATCAACAAGCACAATCTCTGAACCCGTGCAGTCCACAAACGCCGTGTCGGTCACTTCGACATTCGTTCCGCCCTGCCCGTCATCGGCGTCGGTGTACAGAACCTGCACAACATCGCCTTCTGCGACGATGAGATCCGATCCAAGTTGCAGGGAGCCGGCGAACGACGCCGTGGCGGGTCCCGACTCGGTCAGCACGAGCGGCACATCTCCGCCGCTGGTTGAGGAAACGATGACCGTGATGGTCTCAGCCGAATTGTCATCGGTATTCAGGTCACAGTCGACAACCTGCACACCCAGCACGCCGCCGCACCCGTAGGCCGTGCGATCGAGCGATGCGAGCCCTGCCGGCGAGCACTGAATCAGTAACGGAGAGGCCATGAGCCCGAAGGACTGCGGCCCCTGCGGGATGCTCGTGCCGGTCAGCTGAACGCGGTACACCCCCGGAAGAGAGCCGTCGATGATGACCTGTTCGATGTTGTTCAGGTGATCGGCCTGCGTGCGAACGGCCCCCTGTCCCGGGTTGTCGGGGTCGAGTGTCCACGGGTAGTGGATGCCGCCGGCCGGATCAAGGACGACCAGGTCGATGTCGTTGACCAGACTTGGAACGACCAGAGGCGTCGCAGGCACATCGTCCCACGCAATCGTCACCTTGACATCACCATCGCCAGCCTGCACATAGACGAGATATTCCAGCGTCTCGCCTGCCGCGATTTCGCCTTCCAGGAAGTTCTCCGAAGCCATGTGGTCGATGGCCTCGCGGACTCGCACGCTGCCGTATCCGTACTGGTAGTCCGGCCCGGTGTTGAATTTGTCGGCCGCAGTATGCGCCAGGAGTGCTTTGAGCGTGTGGCTCTCCATATCGGGCGACATCGGGTGCGACTGTCGGTAGTCCTGCAGAATGAGGGCGGAGAGCCCAGTGACGGTCGGACACGCCATCGATGTGCCGCACTTGACCGTGTAATCGCCGTATGCCGAGCAACTGGTTACGCCGCCGTCCGCGTCGCTCTGGCAACCCGGCGCCGAGATATCCGGCTTGATGCGACCGTCGTCCGCGGGACCCCAACTGGAGAAGTAGGTCATCGACTCGTCATTGGAGTTGATCGCCCCAACGGTGATGTGGTTCTTGGCACATGCGGGCGGCGCGGTCGAGTGGTAACTGTCGCCACAGTTGGATGTCTGCCGCTCGTTTCCATTCGCCCAGATTGTGCGGATGTCGCCACCCAGCCCCCCCGTCACCACCGTGTCGATGAGGTTGCTGGTGACGCCGTAGTCGCCTGTCCACTCGCACGGAAACCCGTTTGGCGCGGTATTCGTGCCAATCGAGTTGTTGGCGAGAACAGCCCCATGGTTGTTGATGGCGTCGCTGTAGTCCTGTTCGAGATCGCCTGGATCCGAATACAGGAATCCCTCGTGGAGACCGCCCTCCTGCTCGAAACCGTAACTCTCGATCGTCACGGCCGGCGCCATGCCTCTATATGCACCGCCGCTGAGGCTGCCATCGCCGCCAATCGTGCCGGCGACATGTGTTGCGTGGTCACTCAGGCCCGAACTGTCACGAGTCGTATGCCGCCCACCGAAATCGGCGTGGCTGGAGAGGCCGTATCCGCCGTCGTACACCATGACCACGACGCCATCGCCGTCGAGCGAGTATGGAAACTGTTGAACCTCGTCCGCCTGCGTCAGCGTACGGTTGGAGTCATTGAGTTCGCTGAACTTCGGCAGTGCCGGTTCGACATAGAGCACGCGATCATCCTCGATCAGCGTCCAGATGGACTCGTAGGGAAGTTCCAGTACCAGGCCATTGATGCTCTGCAGGACGGAACGGGCCTTCCCGCCGACCATGGTGACCGCATCGGTGCTTGCCACATCGAGATCGACATCCTGGTGAAACAGCACATAGACCGCGACTGTGGGGTTTGCGCGGTCGCGATCACGGGGTTGTACGGTCCACAGCGGAATGCGATCCTCGGCCAGCGACCAGTGCAGTTTCCAATGTGGCTCGACGGGGCGAAGTTCCTGCATGTCGGCCGCCCGAAGCACGCCGGCGACGCTCAACGCCGCCGGGTCAATGGCGGCCATGTATACACCTCCACCAAGCGGGCTGAGCACGGTGAGCCCCGCCATCTCGCAGGCATCGCGATCGGCGGGCTTGAGTGGACTGTTGAACCTGACCAGGACGTGTGATGTGTACGCACTTCCCGCGTGTTGCACGAGGTTCGCAGCGAGGCGACCCGGCGACATCGCCTTCCACGCCACTTCGCCGGACTGAAACCGGTAGGAGCCGCCGTCAGCGGCGAACACAGACAATGCAAAGACTATGGTCGGGGTCAACTGAAACATGCTTCCTCCTCAGTATCCCCCTGCACACAACCTACTCGACACACGGTATTCACGCGAAGAAAAAGTCGCGGAAGACCCGCTCTTGGATGTATGAGAGCAGGTGTTCAAGATGGACAACCCGCCCTGCCGATATGAACAGGCTGGGCATCGCAGGTGCGCGGGGCCCCCTACAGACAATCAATCCAGGGACGGATGCAGGCATGGCCAGTCAACCATTGACGGGCGCAAGCGGGATACCGCGGGCGCATGGACGAGAAACAGGGGCCGGGGGGCACGATGAGATGCATGGTCGCAGGACCGCCGCAGCGTCGCCTCCGACGCTCTCATGGGCAACAGAGGCCTTGCAACACTTTCGGGAAACCGGGTGCCGTGCAACCCGTGAGCGACTGATCGTGCACTTCATGAAGGGGCATGTCCGCTCGATTGCGGAGCGGCTCGCAGGTGGGTTGCCGCCGTGCGTGGATGCGGATGACCTCGCACAATCGGCATTCGAGGGGCTCAGCGATTGCCTCGATCGCTTCGATCCCACGCGAGGGATCCGATTCGAGTCCTACAGCCGACGCCGAATTTCCGGAGCCATGCATGACTATCTTCGGCGTGAGGACACCATCTCAAGGCTGGCGCGATCGCGTTCCAAGTTGATGCGAGCGGGCGTGCAGGCCTTCGAAGCTGTCCATGGTCGTCCGCCGACTTCGGGAGAACTCAGAAGGCGGCTTGGTATGGATGAGCACGGCTTCAATGCGGCCATGCGGGACATGGCACTGCCGGGAACTGTGGCGTTCAATACCGGCGAGGGGTCAGCGGGCGACGGTGATGCCATGTCCTCCATTCAGGACGAGCGGCCAAGCGCGCGGTCGAATCCTGATCGCGAAGACCTTCGCACCTGGCTCTGCCGAAATCTCGATGCTCGAGACTCCCTCATCGTCGTTCTCTATTACTACGACGAACTGACCATGCGGGAGGTAGGGCAGGCAGTGGGTTGTTCGGAGTCTCGCGTCAGCCAGCGATTGGTCATCATCAACCAGTGCCTGCGTGCAAGGCTGGCTGATCGCCCGGACATTATTCGTTTGATGGCTGGGTAGAAGGCTGTTAGATCACCGGAATCACGACCTGCACGAACACGCCGAGCGCGACGGCAATTGCGGCGATGACGAACACGATCTGGGTCGTCATGATCCAGACACTTCGCCAGTAGCGGGACATCGATGGTTCTCTGATCGCCTTGTAGATGACGGCCAGGCCGAAGGCCAACGGAATCAGAAGGAGATACCACCAGGTCTGCAGCCCGCTGGCCGGTTCAAGAAAGGGAATCCAAGCGAGCATCACGACTCCACCGTCTCCCCTCGCCGCTCGAGATCCGCCAGCCGCCATGGGCTGAGCGCATCCAGCATCGCGACGAAGTTCATGAGCCCCGCCATGGCGATGTAGAGAATCCCGATCTCGTTGACATGCGAGAGCCCGACAAGCAGTACACGCTGCTCTTGGGGTTGCGTCTTGATCAGCAGCTGGTTGACACAATCGGCCGCAATGACAATTGGCCCGCTGAAGACCTGGGCAAGAAACCAAAGTGAGTCGTTTCGGTGGTCGACGGCATCAAAGCCACCGATCAAGAGGCCGCTCGTGACCAAAAACAATACGCCGAACATGATGAGTTTGCCGCGTCGACGGCGACCGGTCGACAGATGCCCCAGCCCCGGCCAAACCCATGCAAGGATGGCGGCTGGGACATTCAGGGTCCTCGGCTTGTCGGAATCGGACATGATCATGGAGAGGGTATCCCAGAACCTTGATTGGGAACGGCCCGGAGGTGACTCCCCTATGCTAGTGCACGATGAACGACCAACCACCGGACGACAATTCACCGGAGTTGACCGAAACGGATCATGACGGCGTTGTCGATCGCCGAAGCGGCATTGACCGACGAGAAGTCAGCGGGGAATCCACGAATCTCGAACGGCGACGAGGTCCTGGTCGGCGACGATCTGATTTCCTTCGCAGTGCGGAGGAAGGTGAGATGACACAGGAACAATTCATGTTCCTGATGGCCATCAACGCATTCAAGGAAGCCAATGACTGCGCGTTTCCAACATGGACCGATGTCCTTGAGGTCATTCGAAAACTTGGATACCGAAAGACATCCGGTTCAGAGTTGAATCTGGGTGACCGCGTTGAAGATTGGAATGAACCCCCGGATGGACCGTCCGGGGTCTGATCAGGCATACCAGTCTGCGTTGATCTTCTCGTATTTGCTCCACTCTTCGGGAAGATCTTCTTCGGGAAAGATCGCCTGCACCGGGCACTCGTCAACGCACAGCCCGCAGTCGATGCAGGTGTCCGGATCGATGTAGAGCATCTCGGCTTTTTCAAACTCCGACTCATCACTGGTCGGGTGGATGCAATCGACGGGACAGACATCGACACAGGCGGTGTCCTTCGTTCCAATGCATGGTTCAGCAATGATGTATGTCATGGCGGCGAATGATAGCACCTGACAATGTGCCCGTTGTCCCACAAAGAAAGGCGGCCCCGAAACGGGGCCGCCCACTTGTGATCCGAGAACAAGGGCTTCAGAGCCTACCGGCGGCGGCGGCTCTTCTTGCGGGTTGCCTTCTTGCGAGTGGCCTTCTTCCGCGTTGCCTTCTTGCGGGTCGTCTTGCGACGAGCCTTCTTGCGAGTGGCCTTCTTACGAGTGGCCTTCTTGCGGGTCGTCTTGCGACGAGCCTTCTTGCGAGTGGCCTTCTTGCGAGTGGCCTTCTT
>CAZJKE010000024.1:0-25790 GCA_964546585.1 uncultured Isosphaeraceae bacterium
CCCCGAGGACTCACGGGGGGTCGTATCCGCATCCGCCCCAGGGATTGCAGCGGAGTATTCGCCGCAGCGTCTTCCAAGAGCCGCGGCGAGCGCCATACAGCCGCAGCGCATCCAAGGCGTACGCAGAACAGGTCGGTTGAAATCGACAATGCCCGCCCATGAGTGGACGAAGAGTCAATTGATACAGGCGGACCAACCCCATCAACATCCGGGCGGTCAATCCTGGTCTCGTTGCCTTCGTTTCCTTGGCCATTGTTCATGCAGACTCCGGAGGACATCCCCAATCGCACGCGCGTAGGCATCCACATCCAGCACTTCGTGGCGATGCACACCGATGACAACATCGTATCCAGCGGGCCACGAGTCGCGAAAGAGCCGAAAGGCCTCCCGACACCGCCGCTTGATTCGATTGCGAGCGACGGCATTCCCCGCCCCTCTTGGAACAGCCATACCCAAACGGCATTCACCTAGCCCATTGGGCATCGCATGAATGAGCAAAGGCCCGCTCCGGCGTCGACGACCATCCATGTACACGGCGAGAAAATCGCGCCGCTTGACCAGACGGCTTGATCGCGGAAACCGGTGTTCTCCGCAGGGGGTCATTCCGAAGCGTCCTCATCGAGAGCCGACTGGTATCGTCGCATGAGATTGGACCGCGTAATGAGCCCGCGAATCCGCTCACCCCTGTCGTCCAGCACCGTCAGCGACTCGACATCGCTCCTGGAGAACTTGTCGAGCACTACATCGAGGGTCTCTTCCGGCGTCACGGTCGGCAGATCGCTTCTCTGCAGCTCGTAGACCTGAAGCAATGGAATGGACTCGCGGTACACGAGCGCCTCGCGAAGGGCACCCGCCGTGACCATCCCGCAGTAGTGCTCATGCTCATCAACGACGATGAAGTCGATGGCACGGCTCGTCTCACTCAAATCCAACAACTTCTGCGCCGAGTCATCCCGCTGCACGATGGCCGGATCGATCAGAACCACATCTTGAGCGGATAGACGCCGCAGAATGGTGAGATCGCTCATTGCACCCATTCGCACACCCATGCGAGAAAGCCGGAATGTGTACACACTCTCCCGACATGCGATGCGGGAAACAATCGTCCCAACAACGCCGGCAAACATCAACGGCAGAATCACCTCATAGGTCTGCGTGACCTCATAGACAATGAGAATCGCCGTCAACGGTGCGTGCGTCGTAGCGGCCACCATCGCGGCCATGCCGATCAATGCAAAGTGAGCGGGCGACGCACCCGGGAACCATCCGGTTGCCGAAACGAAGTACCCGATGATCGCCCCAGTACCGGCACCGACCAGCAGAGACGGAGCAAACAGCCCACCTGCACCGCCAGATCCGACAGTCAGACAGGTCGCTGCAATCTTGATGAGCGTCAGCGTGCCGATGGCCAGAAGAAACGGTCCCGCCGCCGCCAACACCGTCTTGCCCGTGTCCTGGTAGTAAAGATCCGGCGATAGAAGAGACTTGATGGTCGGATATCCGTTTCCGTAGAAACCCGGAACCGTGTCACTACCAGTAAACCAAAGGGCGCCAACACCCAGCACCCCGAGCAAGAGCGCGCCGACAATTGGACGCGTTGCCAACGGAAGACTTGATTTGGCGAATGTCCGCTCCGTAAAGTCGAGCGCACGCACAAACACGGCGCCCAGCAGCCCACAGACAAGCCCAAGGACAAGGTAGGCCGGGATTTGAGAGGCTGAGAACCCAACAGCATGGTGGAAGAACGCACTGTCCACATTGAAGATGGCCGCGTCACCGAGAATCCCCTGTGTCGTCGCCGATGACACAACAGCCGCAATGACAATTGGAGCAAATGTCCGCAGCGAAAAGTCGCGGAGCAACAACTCCATCACGAAGAACACGCCGGCAATCGGCGCATTGAAGACCGATGCAAGTCCAGCCGCGGCACCGCATCCGAGCAGGGTGCCCGTGTGCTGCGACCCCGTCCCAAGAAGTCTCGCCACCGCCGAACCAGCTGCCGCTCCAATCGTGACAATCGGACCTTCCGCACCCGCCGAACCGCCGCTGCCAATAGTGGCGGTAGACGCAAGCCACTTTCGTATGCCCACCCGCAACGGCATCCGAGCCTTCTGGCGGTGAACAGCGTAGATGACGGCCGTGACACCCGGGCCGGCACCATCGCTCTTGAGCACTGTGATCAAGATCCCCGTGATGAGCCCGCCCGCCGCCGGCAACAACAGAACCATCCACCACAGCCCGGCCGCCCCGCTGAGAGATTCAGCAAAATGCTCCGATTGCCGCAGCGGCCAGATAAAGGCAATCGCGAGCAGACCCATGATCAGCCCGATGACCGCCGCGGCAAGGTAGAGATACCAATCCCGATGGAATCCCATCCGGGCACCAAGACGACGAAGATGCGGAGCAATCACGCGTTGCATTGGGTGCCTCTCGCAGCCGAATCGAGGATAGTACCACCCCAATGCCCCTGCCGGTCGACTCGGCAGGACAGGGGGGGTATACTCCCCGATCCCCAACTTCGGGAAGCGCGGAATACGGGATCCAGGAGCCAGCCAATGATCGAAGCCCTTCGAAGCGACGAAATCGTACGTAAGTGCGGTGGTAGATTCAAGTTGACAGCGCTCATCCAGCGTCGTTTGCGAGAGCTGGTAGTCGATGGCGCTCGGCCGCTGGTCCCGCGGGAAAACCGAACGAACCTGGAAGTCGTCATTGAAGAAATCCTTCAGGACAAGATCACTGCCGACTACAGCGCCAGCGGGTATTTCCAGGAAGTGCCCGTGGGCGGCTCGGGCCCCTAGGCTGTCCCCTCCATGTCGGGTTCCTCCCGTCCCCCTCGCATCATTCTCGGGCTGACTGGCGGCATTGCCTGCTACAAGGTATGCGCGGTCGCAAGCCAACTCGTCCAAGACGGCGTTGTCGTTGATGTCGCCATGACCGACGCCGCCCAGCGGTTCGTGACCCCACTGACGCTCGCATCCCTGACAGGTCGGGCAGTCTTCGACAGTCAATGGTCATTCGTGGAAGATCATGATCCACAACACATTCACCTCGCCCGCGAAGCCGACGCCATGCTCATCGCGCCATGCACCATGGACATGCTGGCGAAACTCTCCACAGGCCGAACAGATGATCCGGTCAGCCTGCTCGCCTCAGCAATTGACCGCCAAACCACCCCCGTGATCCTCGCCCCCTCCATGAACGCCACCATGTTGCAACAACCAGCAACAGAGCGAAATGTCGCCCAGTTGACCGCCGACGGCTTCACCATCCTGGAACCGGCAGAAGGATGGCAGGCATGCCGCACCAGCGGCAAGGGACGCATGCCAGAGCCAGAATGCCTCCTTGAGGCAATTCGAAAGACCCTGAAAAGCAGATAAACCACCCCCCCCAGCCTGCCAGAAACAGATTCGCGCCGAGAATCCATTGACTGAACCCGTCCAGCGAGGCAGAATGAAGACGGGGCGGGGATGAAGGAGACTCCATGCTTACGGTGCTCATGCTGTCACTTGCCGCCTCCACCGCCCCCGGATCCCCCGGATCCCCAGCCGCCGCGCAACCCGGCCCCGCCGATCGCAACCGCATCATTCCAGTTCAAACACTGATGCCTCGCCCCGCAACCCTGCAGGCCACCTTTCGCAGTGGCAACGCCCCGGGCGGATTCCGAGGCACATGCCCGCCGGTCAGCGTCTCCCGCACCGACAGCACATGGGGACCAGGCCAGTATGTGCTGCAGGCCGGCTTTGAAGAAGGCGAAATACTCGCAGCCTCATACGATGTCGACCCCGCCGAGTTTCCCATCCGCCTCGATCTTGCCGAAGTCCTCTTCGGCACCAGCAACGCCACAGTACAGACCACGACACACTGGTCAGTCCTCGTCTGGGACGGCACGCCAAGCGACGGCGCATTGGTTGCTTCGTACTCCAGCGACGGCGTGATTCTGCCACACCTCGTCATGCCACCGGGGACTTCCGGAACCATCATCCAGGTTACCATCGACCCGGATGATCCTGATCAGATCTACATCTACAACGACAGCGGTACGAACACCTTCAGTGTTGGATTCCGCGTAGACCAACTCAACCTTCCGGGCACACCCTGCCTACTCCCACCGGACGAAGAGAAGAATGCCTTTCCAGCCACAGACACAAGTGGGTTGGACTGGCCCGCCGACAATTGGATCTCCATGGTGGACGGGCTGTTCTGCGCCTGCGGTACTGGGTGGAGTACTTTTCAACAGTTGCCCGGTGCATGTACGCCGAGCGGTGACTGGGTATTGCGGGCCACCTACACGCCAGTGGAGTGCAGCAATGATCCGGGCGCTTGCTGCATCGATGCAGACTGCTATGAGTTCACCGCGAGTGAATGCGATTCATGGGGCGGCGAGTTTCAGGGCAGCGGCACATCGTGCGGATCCTCCACCTGCGGCGACGGCGTAGGTGCATGCTGCATCGAGGACACGGGCAGTTGCGTAGACTTTGATCTTGAAACCTGCCAGGTCGTCGGAGGCATCCATCACGGCGAAGGTTCCAATTGTGCTGATGTCATCTGCTTCCCAGAAGGCGCCTGCTGCCTGCCTGACGGATCCTGCATCGGCCCGGTTTCTCCCGAGGAATGTGTTACCGCCGGCGGTGCATTCCAAGGGGATGCCACGGACTGCAGCAGCGTCTCATGCCCGCTACCCCTTGGAGGATGCTGTGGGGGCGACTGGTGTCTGGATTTGACCGAAGTGGACTGCGACGCCGTAGGGGGGCAGTGGAATGGTTCGGAAACACTGTGCGATGCCGATCCATGCACGGCATGCCCAGCCGATGTGAACGGTGACGGAGAAGTCAATGTCAACGACCTGCTGGCCATCATCGCAGAGTGGGGCGCAAGCGGGGGATCCAGCGATGTTGACGGAAGCGGCACGGTCGATGTCTCGGATCTACTGGCGGTCATCGCGGCATGGGGAGGGTGCTGATCGCCGGTGCGGTTGCCGCGATCGCTCCTTGCCGCTACGCTCAGACCATGCTCAACGCGGAACCATGCACCGTTTTCTCCTTCACGCTGGACGATCGACCCGGCCAATTGCTCGCGCTTGCCCACCGGTTTAGAGAGGCCGACATCACCCTGCGGTCACTCTGGGTGACCGAGAACGGGGACGGAACCGCCACGATGGAATGTGTTCCGGAACGCGACCCACAATTCCGTGACTTCGCAAAGTCGGCCGAAATCCAACTCGGCGAAGACCCAGGCGTCTATGTGACGGCCACCGATCATGGAGGCGATTTCATTCGCATTCTTGAGATGATCGCAGGCGCTTCGATCAATCTCGAAGCCCTTGAAGCGTCATCGCTCTCCGGCGGGGTTGGGTGGGTGATTCGCGCGGGTACAGATGGTCAGGAACCACTGCTTGCCGCGCTGGCCTGATCACACGCTACTCCATCTCTTCGGTCTGCTCAATGAAACTGGTGAGCCGCCGCCGCCTCACAGGATGCTGCAACTTCCGAATGGCCTTCGACTCGACCTGCCGCACTCGCTCACGCGTTACTTTGAAGATCCGGCCGACCTCCTCGAGCGTGTAGGTGTACCCGTCGCCAATGCCGTAGCGGAGCTTGAGAATTTCCCGCTCGCGATAGGTCAGTGTCTTGAGCACATCGTTGATCCGTGACCGCAACATCTCGCTGGTGGCAGTTTCGGCGGGGGTCTCCTGACGCTCGTCTTCGATGAAGTCGCCAAACTGGGAGTCCTCAGATTCGCCAACAGGCCGATCGAGACTGATCGGGTGGCGAGAGATCTTCATGACTCGCTTGGTCTCCTCGATGGACATGTCCGCGTCCTCGGCAATTTCCTCGAGCGTCGGTTCGCGACCGACCTTCTGCAGAAGTCGTTTTTGAATAGCACGCAGTTTCGACATGGTCTCGATCATGTGCACCGGGACTCGAATGGTTCGTGCGTGGTCAGCAATGGCGCGGGTAATCGCCTGCCTGATCCACCATGTGGCATAGGTTGAGAACTTGTACCCTCGCTGGTACTCGTACTTGTCCACGGCACGCATGAGGCCAGTGTTGCCCTCTTGGATGATGTCAAGGAAGGGCAACCCGCGATTGCGATACTTCTTCGCGATGGAGACCACCAATCGAAGATTGCCGCCAGAAAGATCACGCTTGCCTTGGTCGTACTCTTCGAAGACCACACCGATGCGACTGAGCCGCTGCTCAAGTTCCTCGGGATCCTCAAGAATCAGTCCCCGCAGTCCTTCCAGTTCCTCCTTCATGACCAGGAGGTCGTCCGGATCTCCGCCACCCTTTCGCGCGACGGCAATGTCGCGGTTGATCTGATCGAACTTCTTGGCAATGGATTGCAACTTGCGAAGCAGTGGCTGAATCTTGGATGTTCGTAGGCAACACTCCTCGAGCAGCGAAGCGATCTTTCGGCGGCGAGCCTGCATGCGTTCGCGAATCTCCAGACGCTCTCGCTTCTTGAGTCCTCCGCTCTCACAGATTGCCCAGTCGTCCGCATTTGCCTCAAGCAGTGCCTTGGCAGTCCTGACATTGACTGGAATACGAGCGGCGACCTTCTGCTTTGCATTCTCTTCAGCAGTCGAGATTCGCATCGTGCGATCGAACGGCAACTTGCCCGCATGGACGAGTTCCAGCGTCTCGACCGACCGGCAGGCCGCGTAATCTGACTCCAACACCAGCCGCCGAAAGACCATCCGGGTCGTTTCAATCTTCTTGGCGAGCAGGATTTCCTCTTCGCGGGTGAGCAGCGGAATGCTACCCATCTGGGTCAAATACATGCGGATGGGATCGTCAATACGACGGGACGATGTTTCCTCCAGCGCCTGCTGAATGGCCGCCTGCGCTTCGGCATCGTCCAGAAGTTCATCGCCGTCGTCCATTCGCAGCGTCCCCGGGCGGTCTGTCGTTTCCTCATCGCGTTGAACAGGCAGGGCATCCTTCCAAGGCGTGTCCCGTTTGAACTTGAGATTCGTCTGCAGTGGCACCTTGTATCGACCCAGCCCGCCGGCAGACCGCTGAATTTCACCAACCAAGCCGATGCTGAGGGAGTCGATCAAGATCAAGAGGTTGTCGATCTCCTCCGGATTGACCATTTCGTCCGGAAGAGCGAGGTTGATCTCCTCGTAACTCATCCATCCTCGATCGATGCTCTCGATGACCAGCCCGTGAAGGCTGGGATGCATGGCGGGGATGTTTGTCGTGCTGATCTTCACTGATGATTCTCCTGAAGGTATTGAATGACTGCGTCCTTACGATGCCGCGCCGGTGACCTTCTCCTGACGCAACTGATCAAGTTCTTGCTGGGCCGCCGCCATCTTGTCGTCTGGGTCGGCGACGCCTCGAAGCGTACGAATACGAGACTGGAATTGCTGATCCCGGAGTGAGGCAAGCATGGCGTTGAGGGTCGACGCAACCGCATCGTTGACGCTGCCAGCATGTTCACAAAGTCGCTGGCCATCGAAATACAGGCGGGATGCGACTGTTCGGGCATCGTCCTCATGCAACTCTTCGAGGATGTCCTGCATCCGAAAAGTGGAACCGTGCAGCAGGTGAGGAAGAACGCACTGGGCAATGCGATTCGCAACAACATCGCGGAAGTCATCGACCTGCGGGATGTTCTCCAGGGCGGAACTCCGCTCGCGAAAGATGGCCGATACGCCAATGGGGTCAAAGAGGGCAACCGCCAGGCATTCGCGCTCCGCAAGCACGCGAGCGCGGTCGAGTTTCGCCGGCGGGGGAGGCGCGGCCTCCGAAGGTTTATCCTGCGGAGCCGATTTCGGGCGAGGACGAGCCGCGAACAGAGACTCAACCTCGCGCATGTCGATCTTCAACAACTGTCCAATGCGTTCCATGACCAGGGACCTGCGCACCCCGGACAACTCTGCAAATCCCAGTCGCAGAAGGTCGTCCAGATACTGTTCGATGAGTCGTTGGCGGCCGGAGACCGTATCGACCTCCTTGAGGGACGACTCAAGCCGCTCAAGCGTATAGGCCAGCGCCTCGCGTGAGGACGCCAGCAATGCTTGCATTGACTCGACCTCGCCCGCAAGATCGCCCGGATCGCGGCCTTCAGGGAGCACGCAGATTCGCAGGTCGACCGGGCGTCGGAAGAACACCTCAACGGCGCGGTCGGCGGCGCGGCGGCCAGCCGCATCGCCGTCGAATACCAGAATGATCTCGTCACACAGACGCGATAACGCCGTTGCGTGTTCGACGGTCAGCGCAGTGCCAAGTGTTCCTACGACATTGCGGAAACCGGCCTGATGACATGCGATGACATCCGTATATCCTTCCACGACCACGGCCGTTCCCGCGGAAACGATTTCACGCCGGGCAATGTGCATGCCGTAAAGGGTGCGAGACTTGTGGAACAGTTCAGTCTCTGGGCTGTTGATGTACTTCGGCTCTTCATCCTCGTCGATTCGGCGTCCGCCGAATGCAATGGGGTGTCCCGTCTCATCGTGAATCGGAAACATCAGGCGATTTCGGAATGTGTCGTACACCCGGTCGCTGTCCTTGGCGGTTCGGATGAGCCCGGCATCAAGGCAGGATTGCACGGCATCCGGCCTTCCGGTGAGGCGTGCGGCCAGAAAGTCCCACGCGTCCGGGGCGAAACCAAGACCGAACTGATCGATCGAGTCCTGCGAAAACCCTCGCTGTTCGAGCATCTCTCTGGCAGTGAGGCCATCCTTCTCGTCTCGCAGCCTCTCGGTGAAAAGATCAGCGGCGCGTTCGAGAGCCCTGCGAATCCGTGTTCGAACTGAGGGGCCATCCCCGTCGTTGTGTGAACCTCTTGTCAACTCGATGTTCGCACGCTCGGCGAGCAGGAGGAGGGCTTCCGGGAACTCGTGATTCAGGTACTTCTGGAGGAACGTAAAACAGTCGCCAGCGGCACCGCAGGAGTGGCACTTGTAGAAGGCATTCCTCTTGTGCGTCACGACGGCGAAGGAGGGGCGATGGTCATCGTGAAATGGACAGAGACCGACCCACTCCCGTCCCTTGGGACTGAGTTGGACGTGCTCAGAGATGAGCGCAACGAGGTCGGTGGCCTCCCGCACTCGTTCGATGTCCGTTCGATCACTCATTCCGATCCAGCGGTCACCTGGCTGTTGGTAGCGCCATCCGTAACGCTCTTCCTTTCCACCGTACCTGTTGCGGCAGCAATGCCGCAGTGCATCCTGAAGACGTATCGCGACCCTTCCTCGGGGCCGGATCTGAAATTCTGTGGGCTCGGGACACACGGTGGAGGGGGTTGGACCTTCCTGCGGAGGGCAGGAAATTGATCCCGGTAGGGGGTGTGTCGGCGGTACCGCTCTGTCAAGAGTATGCGAGCAACACTCGCAGTCAATCAAATCGCAGTTTTTTTCGGACCTTTTGTGCCCTCAAGGCTCTTCCGGAGCCCTCAGGCGTCATTCTGAAGTTTCTGCTGTCTCGTGTAGCCAAATTTTCGCCGCAGCGGCTTGATCACCAGCCCTTGCTTGATGGCTCTCGCGG
Organism: uncultured Isosphaeraceae bacterium; assembly: GCA_964546585.1. Lineage (GTDB taxonomy): Bacteria > Planctomycetota > Phycisphaerae > Phycisphaerales > SM1A02 > CAZJKE01. The sequence goes on from CAZJKE010000024.1 coordinate 9,498, forward strand.
AGACTTTCACCCGCTTCGGCACACCGTCAATCACTGCTCGGACAGTATGGAGGTTCGGCTTGAACTTCCGCCGAGAAACACCTGAAACATTGAGGCCGATGCCACCCTGATACTTGGGCTTTCCGCGGTATCGAACTCGGCGTCCGACCGTCGTTTTTCGACCTGTAAAATGGCACATTCTGGGCATGGCGGGTTTCCGGGGACTCCGGGGTTGCCGGGGGTATCCAAGGCGAGCCGCGCATTATACCAAGAATGTGACAGGGTGTCCGGGACCGGCCCCAGGAACCGGTCCCGGACACCCTCAGGCGGATTCCTTGGCGGCGGGGCGGGGCTGCCGCAGAACGTCCAGATCGCTGCCCTGCTCAATGGCATCGGCATTGACCAGGTAGAGGTCGTTGTCGTTCTCCTGATCGGGAAGGTCATACATGATGTTCAGCATGAATTCGTCCAGAACAGCTCGCAGTGCCCGGGCACCGGTCCCACGATCCATCGCTCGATGGGCAATCACTTTCAAAGCATCGTCAGTGAACTCAAGCCGCGCCGATTCCAAACTGAAGAGATGCTGATACTGCCGAATGACCGCGTTCCGCGGCTCGGTGAGAATGCGGACCATGGCATCTTCCGTCAACGGCATCAACGGCGTGATGATCGGCAACCGGCCGACAAGTTCCGGAATGAGACCGAACGAAAGAATGTCCTCGGTCGTGGCCTGCTCCAAGAGTGCCGCAGTCTCAAGTTGATCCGCGGTATCCGCCATATCGGCATGGAACCCAATGCGTGACTTGCCAATCCGGCGAGCAGTGATTTCATCCAATCCGACAAACGATCCACCACAGATGAACAGAATGTTCGATGTGTCCATCTGGATGTACTGTTGCTCTGGATGCTTTCGTCCTCCCTGAGGCGGCACATTCGCAACGACACCCTCAAGCATCTTGAGCAGCGATTGCTGGACGCCCTCGCCAGAAACATCACGCGTGATCGAAACGTTCTGTGATGTCCGCCCAATCTTGTCGATCTCGTCAATGTAAATGATGCCACGCTGCGCCGCGTCAAGGTCATAGTCCGCAGCCTGCAGCAACTTCAGCAGCAGATTCTCCACATCCTCGCCAACATACCCAGCCTCAGTCAGCGTCGTCGCATCACCAATTGCAAACGGCACATTCAGAATCCGCGACAGCGTCTTCGCCAATAATGTCTTGCCCGTACCCGTCGGACCAATCAAGAGCACATTCGACTTGTCCAACTCGACATCGCAATCAGCATTGTCTACCTGCGAAAGTCGCTTGTAGTGATGGTGAACGGCAACCGACATGCTTCGCTTCGCCAAGTCCTGGCCAATCACATACTGATCGAGATACTCCTTGATCTGCCGCGGTGACGGGATCGAAGTAAAGGTTGGCTGCGAGGCAGTAATCCGCCGCCGCTCCTGCCTGAAGATGTTCTGGCACAGATCCGTACAGTTGGAACAAATGTAGATCTCGCTCGGACCCTCGACCATCGGTCCGACCTCCCGAGACGTCTTCCCACAGAACGAACAGGTCGTGACCCGCCGGCCCTTGAACCCACCATCATCCTCGCCCCCGGAACCAGAACCCCCAGAACCCCCGGAACCCCCGGAACCAGAACCCCCGGAACCAGCGTCCCCCGAGCGATCACCGCTATCCGACCCAGACGCATCGACATCGCTCCCGGACACCATGCTCATCGGGCGGTCATCTTCGTTGACAGGTGGTTTCTTGCTCATGTCCTCACTGCTTGCACCGGACCCAGAAGGGCCAAGACATCCTCGTCATGTACCCATTGTGGCACGGGATGTTCGATCTGGCGACGCCATCAACGGCTTTTTTGCAAATGAACCGCGATCAGGGAGGACTATCGGGCGTCCTCGCCGTCTCCGCGAGCCACCTTGAGCAAACTATCACGAGCCCGCTCGTACTCCTCCTCGCTCAGTTTGCCCTCGTCGCGAAGCCTGCGAAGATCTGAGAGCGAAAAAGCCATCTCATCACGAGACGGCTTCTTGATCTGGCGCCGCGCCCAGAAAATGACCGCTCCTCCAATCACAACCAGGATCAACAACACACCGCTGGCCAACAGAATCTGCACGGGATCGCCCGCGGCCAACAGGAGCGGAACAACCGAACTCACGACTTCGCCGCGGTCTTCTTCATCGCAGTTTTCTTCTTCTTCTTCTTCTTCTTCTTGGTGGCAGGCTTGCCACTGCCAAGATTCTCAAGTTCATGCCAATCCTCGACCGCCATCTCCTTGGTGGTACACGCCGCTACCAACTGATCGGCAGCCTTATCCTCCCGCACCATCGCAGTGATCTGATCAAGCTGGCCACGCTGCGCCAGTTCGGCTCTCAACTGCTCAGGCCTCGAACCGTTCTGACTTGCAATCTGGGCAATCCGAGCATTCGTTTCCATCTCGCTCACGGTGACATGGAACCGTTCGGCCAACTTCGAGAGAATGAAGAAGTGCTTCAATCGCCGCCGCGATTCCTCCTGGGAACCGCTACGAGCTTCTGCAAGACGTCGCTCAACCTCTTCCTCGTTCAGCCCCGATTGCATGAACTCCATCCGCATCCGTTGCAGATCACGGTCAACCTGCCGCGCCGACGCCTTCTCAGGAAGTTCGAACTCAATCAGGTCCGCGAGTTTCTCGACCGCCTGTCGACGCAGGACCATGGCCTGATCTTCGTCGCGCCGCCGCTCCAACGCGACCTTGATCTGCCCCCGAAGCGTGTCAGCATCGTCGAGCCCGAAGAACGACAGCAACCCGGCCTCGTCCAGCGGCACCACCCGCATCGCCTGCGTCACATGGAAAGTCATGATCAGCGATGCGCCGCGGACTTCCTCCATCTCATGCGTGTCGGGACCGGTGGTCTTTGCAGTAATCGTGTCGCCCACGGAACACCCGTCAAGCAACCCCCCAAGATTGTCAATCATAAGCCCCAGAAACTGGCCTCCCTCATCCTTCGGTGGAACAGCCAATCGAGTCTGCTCCGTCTTGAAGAACGGTTCTTCTTCGCCCTCGCGGCACACCTCCGCAGAGCCCACAAGGAAATCACCCGGAGCCGGAGCATCGCTGATCGTATCAACCGTCCCGTGGCGAGTTTTCTGCCGGTCAATTTCCTGATCAATGTGCTCATCGTTCACATCGATCACCGGCTTGACGATTTCGATGCCATCCAGTTCGGGTAGGTCAAAGCTCGGCATGACCTCGACCTCGACGCAGAGCGTCAGGCCCTTCCCCTGCTCCACTTTGACGTCATCCGGATCGCCCACGGGCTCCGGTTCGCCGAGTACCTGGAGTTGGTGCTCCTCCATCGCCGCCGACCATGCCTCAGATACGATCGTGCTGCGGGTCTCATCCCGAACCGCGCTTCCGAATCGACGCTCGATCAGCGATGCCGGAACGCGGCCCTTGCGAAACCCGGGAAGGCTGGTCTGATTCTGCAAAGTCGCCATCGATTCGGCGATCTTCTGCGAAACGGTCTCCGGCGACACCTCAATGGTGAGCCGCTTTCGGGCCGGGCCCGCCTCCTCGATCGTGATGTCATAGCCGCTGGTGGTTGAGTCAGTCATGTGGTGAAACCCTTGTTCGAGCCGCGCATGATATCAACACAAGGCTGCTCAGCGAATGAAGAGCATCTCCGCATATGTCGGCAGAGGCCAGAGGTCCTCGGGGATCACGCTTTCGAGGGCGTCTGCCACGGCGCGGGCCCGCTCCATGGCCGGCAACAGCGAGTCACGGATGTGCTCCGCGCGGTGTTCACCGCTCCACTGCTCGGCAGCCACGAGATCCTCGATCATGCCCTGCAGCGATTCGACCATCGTGGTGACATCATGCAGTGTGGCGGCAAGTCGATCACAACCCTGGCCAATGTCTTTCGCGTCCTTGACAATCGCGAGCAGTTCGGCCATGTACCTCGCCCCTGCAGGAAGCACCTGTGTTCGGAGCATGCGAATCATGGTTCGTGACTCGATCTCCACGATCATCCCGTACTGTTCAACGAGCACTTTCGCCCGAGCGGAAAGTTCACGCTCGCTGAGCACATTGAATCGCTGGAAGAGCGCGGAGGCTTTCTCTGTCTGGAATACCGGCAGCGCATCTGCCGTAGTCCGCAGATTCGGCAGGCCACGGTTGGCTGCTTCCTCATGCCACGCTTCGGCGTAGTTGTCTCCGTCGAACACAACTCTGCGATGGTTGCGGACGACTTCCTGAAGAACCTCCCGCACAGCCGTTTCGAGTTGCTCGGGCGACCGCTCACCAGCCAGACGTGTCTCCAACTGCGTTGCGATGTCGTCAAGTGACTCTGCGACAATCGTGTTCAACACTGTGTTGGGCCACGCAATGGACGTCGTGGAACCGACCGCCCGGAACTCGAACTTGTTGCCAGTGAATGCGAATGGACTCGTTCGGTTTCGATCACCGCTGTGGCGTGGGATCTGCGGCATCGTCGTCGCGCCGAAGTCCAGCTTGCCGCCGGTCTTGGTGTCACGTGTTTGTCCGGACTCCAGTTGATCGAGGATATCGCTGAGCATCTCGCCGAGGTAGACGGAGATGATCGCTGGTGGCGCCTCGTTCGCACCGAGACGATGATCGTTGGCTGCCGAGGCGATGGACCCGCGAAGGAGATCTGCATGCAGGTCCACGGCGCGGATGACGGCGCAGAGGAACACCAGAAATTGCATGTTTGTGTGCGTCTCACTCTGCGGATTGAGAAGATTGACACCGGTATCGGTCGCGATCGACCAGTTGTTGTGTTTGCCGGAACCATTGACGCCCGCAAATGGTTTCTCGTGCAACAGGCAGGTGAACCCGTGGTCCGTCGCCGTGCGGCGAAGAATGTGCATCAGCAGCATCTGGTGATCGGCCGCAACATTGGCATTCTCAAAGGTCGGGGCGATTTCATATTGCCCGGGGGCGACCTCGTTGTGGCGTGTCTTGACAGGTACGCCGAGTTCGTAGAGTTGTTGTTCGACATCTCCCATGAACGCAAGGACGCGTTCCGGAATCGCGCCGAAGTAATGGTCGTCGAGTTGATGACCCTTGGACGGCGCAGCGCCGAGGAGCGTCCGGCCACACATGAGGAGATCGGGGCGGCTGGCCACATAGGCCTCGTCCACAAGGAAATACTCCTGTTCGCTGCCAATGGTCGTGATGACGCGGCTCACGCCCTCATCGGTTCCAAAGATGCGAAGGATACGCATCGCCTGTTCATTCACTGCATCAATGGAGCGGAGAAGCGGAGTCTTCTTATCGAGCGCCTCGCCCGTCCATGAAACAAAGGCGGTAGGAATACAGAGTGTGCCGCCTTCTTCATCATGCAGAATAAACGCTGGACTCGTGGCATCCCACGCTGTATATCCGCGGGCCTCCCATGTGTCGCGAATGCCGCCGGAGGGAAAACTGCTCGCATCCGGTTCGCCGCGAATGAGCATATCGCCGGAGAATTCCGCAATGGCGTTGCCATCGCGATCGAGTTCGAGAAAAGCGTCGTGTTTCTCGGCCGTCGATCCGGTGAGTGGTTGGAACCAGTGCGTGTAGTGCGTGCAACCGTGATCGATCGCCCACTCCTTCATCGCGTCAGCGACAGTGTTGGCAATCGACGGATCAATCGGCTTGCTCTTCCGCATGGTTTCTCGAAGCGACTCGTAGACTTCCGGTGGAAGTCGCTTCAACATGACATCGCCGGTGAATGTCCGGCAACCGAATCGGTCACAGCACCCGCCCATGCGAACCTCGCTCGCGTTTGTCTTGGTCATTGTGGTGTTTTCCATCATTCCCTTGACGCGGCCTGGCTTCCTGCCGGCGTAGCGACCCTCCAATGGTCAAGCACTCTCCCGCCGGCGTCCTGGGTTTGGCGGCGAGGCCCTTCTGCCGCCTGCCACAGTATCCCGAATTCACCCGCCGGCGCAAAGGGGGAAATGCACGCAGAGATCAACCTTTTTGTGGTGTCAGTTCGTCAAGCATCGCCGCGGCTTCGGCCACCGGTTCGGCTGCGTCGGCAAGCCGTCGAACAAGTGCCGATCCAACGATCGCCGCATCGGCCAGCGATGTGACAGCCTCCACTTGATCAGCGGTGGAAACGCCGAAGCCAACCGCCAGCGGGAGGTTTGTTTCGCTGCGAATGACAGCAATCCGCTCCGCGAGCCCGCATGGCCCCTCGCCTCGTTCCCCGGTCAACCCGGCGCGGGCGAGCACATAGAGAAACCCGCTGGACTGCTGCGCAAGGGTTCGAAGTCGCTGCGGCGGGGTCGTCGGGGCTATCAGCATGGTGAAGGCGAGGTCATGGTGTTTGCACGCTTCTGCGATCGATCCAGCCGCATCGCTATCCAGATCAGGCACAATGAGCCCATCGAAGCCCGCTTCTGCCAGCATGGCCACGAACGCCTCACCGCCGAGGCGGAAGACGATGGAGTCGCTCACCATGGCGACCATCGCCGCCTCCGTCGTTGGTCGCAAACGCCGGACCATGTCAAGGACCGTGTTCGGCGTGACGCCCCGTTCCAGGGCGCGGTACATCGCCGCGGCGATGACCGGCCCATCAGCAATGGGATCGCTGAAGGGGATGCCGATTTCGATAATCGGGGCGCCCGCCCTGTGGAGGGCCGGAATGATCGCTTCGGTCGCTTCAAGCGATGGGTCGCCAGCTACGACGAACGGAATGATGGGCCGGGTTCCATCCAGATGCGCAAAGATGGCATCGATGCGTCCCATGACTACTTGATGCCCTCCGGGCCGCCGTTTTCGATGTATTTGCGAGCGATGGCATCGGTCAGATTGACGCCGGTGATGTTGGCCAGTGTCGCCAGCCAAGCGAGGACATCGGCGAATTCACTTCCCAGTGCGTCCAGATCGCCATCCCCGCGTTCATGGCGGCCAATCGCCTCTGCCAACTCGCCGAATTCCTCGGCGAGCCAGACAAAGGTCGGTGATACGCCGCGGGCAGCATCGGTCTCGAAATACCGCGCTCGGATCAACGATTGAAACTGGGCAATGGTCATGTCGCCAGCCATGAGGGGAAGCGTAGCAGGGGAAATGCCTCTGCGGGGGGGGCCTCACGGCACGCCCCATGCGAGGCCGCTATACTCACGCTGCCGGTAGAGGCCAGCGGGTCGCGGCCGGTCATGTCTTTCGATTCGATTCAAAAAACCATCGTGAGGAGTTTGCCCAGGATGTGGATGGCACGAACAGCAATCGTGGTCGGCGCAGTCGCGATCATGGGTCTGGGGACACTTGGTTGCACCAACAACAGGTCCGATTCGAAGGTCGCCATCGGCGATGTCGAAGCGGTGGCGCTGGAAGCGCCAGATTGGGTCCAGGGCTATGTGCCCCAAAGCGAGAACACCATGTTCTTCGTGGGCCGGAGCCACCTTCCCCTGAAGGGATCCGGGTACACCATCGTGGATGAGCGATCGCTTGTGCAGAGTGCGCGGGACGATGTGTACGATCAGATGCGGCAACGATTGGCACCGATTACCCTGAGCGGGCACACCGATTCGGCCATCGACAACGCTGCTCTGAATCTCGGGTACAGCCTGGTTGTGCCCGCCCTCGCCTCGCACCTGAGCGAGGAAGGCATCTACATTCAGGACAATGGTCGCCTCGACCAATGCTGGATTCTCTACTCGATGCCGCGGGAGGAATTCCTCCTCGCGACCGCCCGGCTCGAAGCCCAGTGGGGAGAACTTCAGGAATTGGCGGTCGGGATCGCAATGGCTGAGAACGAACAGAATTTGCGTCGGCGTGCGGCGGAGAGTGACGCTGCGATCAAGGCCATGGCTGAGGATCGCCAGTGGGCTCGCGACGACGCGATTGTCTCTCGCGATCACTCCATGGCCGTTGACAGCGATCGACGGGGTTTGCCCGGTCGCCGCTTCACTCCTAAGTCCGATCAATAGTCCAGTTACGAACCAGGATCTCAGGGAAGGATCTCAGGGAATGATTCGAATGAAGATCGCGATTGTGACCGCCATTGGACTCGTACTCTGCGGGTGCGCTTCCAACTGGCAGCAGGCACGGGGCGGGCATTGGGAACAGGGGAAGCCCGGTGCGGCTGGCTGGCAAGTCAAGTCCGGCCGTTCTGCGATGGGAGCCGTGACGGTGCTGGAGAACGGCCCGACGACGCAGCCTCTTGTCGATGCCAACTATGTGAAATCTGCCTACAACGCCATCAGCCATCTCCTGGCAACCGCACATCCGCCCATTGCTGGCGAGGATGCCTTCGATCCGCGGCGACCGCTTCTGTATGCGACGACGGTCGATCTGAACAACTACACCCAGACGAGCAACTTCGGCCGATTGCAGGCTGAGTGTCTCGCAACTGCCTTGACCCAACACTGGCTCAGCAAGGTCGTCAAGATGACGCTTCGGCAAGGTACGACGCCGATCGTGCCAAGAGAGGGTGAGTACCTGCTCTCTCGCGATGTGGAGGAACTGGCCAAGGACTACAACGCCGGTGCCGTCATGGTCAGCACCTATTCGGTGACACCGGACAAGGTCTATGTCACTGTTGAGATGATCAATGTGGACTACAACACGGTAGTTGCTGCGGTGACCTACGATGTGCCGCTCGGACCGCGGGCGATTGCACTCCTGACAGGCGTTGAAGTTGCCAACGGGGATTTCTTGCGATGAGGATCGCGACGCTTGCAATGACGGGTCTGGCTGCCGTGGTCATCGGGTGCAGCCCGGCGACGAAGGCACCCACATCTTGGGCCTATACGCCGGCCCATTCGCAGTACATGGAGACATTGCCGCCGGAACTCAAGGCTGAGTTATTGCGGCTCCGCGCCGACATGCAACTGCAGCGCAGTTCTCAGTATTACAGTTTTCACGGTGACTTTACGCCCGACATGATTCGGCGGATCGAGGCCGTGGACAGGGCGTGTACTGAGGCCTATCTGTCCAGCGACCGTGTGATTCTGGGCAATCTGACTCCCAAAATGTCAGGATTGGCGAAGACCGGCGAAGAGGCCGACATTCAGAGTGCGGTCATCGTCAACACGGACATGCGGTCGCTCAGCGACGATTGGCGGTCCTTCTGGTTGATGGACAAGCCCGCCGGGCCGACCGAGATGCCGGTGGTCGATTCAACTGGCCGATGAGCGGTGAATTCCTGAAAGGTTCTCGGTCGTTCTGGCTTGTCCTCCCCTGACGCCTGCTTTGTGCGTCTGGAGGGTATGTCTTGGTCGCTTTTCAGGATAGTGGGCGGAGCCCGCATCACCAACCAGAGAGTTTCTTCATCCCTGGCGATGTCCAATACAGCCGGGCCGTTGCCGCCGCCGGCAATCTCTCAGATTGCGATGCTGTGCGGGAATTCTGGCAAATGGCGATCGGCATATTGGAAGAGGGACCCCCGGAACTCTGGCTCAATCTTACGCGGGTCGCAGGTGCTGATACGAAGTTGGCCGCCTGCCTTGTCGCGCTGCTTCGCCGGGCTGATGAGCAGAACACGGTTGTCCACATCGTCGCTTCTGCCGCTGTTCGTGAGGTTCTCGATCTCTGCCGCATGCCGCCGCTTCGCTGTTTCATCGAGTCGCGAAAGGCTGGCTAGCTGTGCAGTACAACCTGTGGGTCCTGGATGCCGCAGGTGCTGCCATTGCACACTGACAACTTGAATCCGGGACGCAAGGCGCCGCCAGCCCATATGCCGCTGGGTGTTGTTGCGATGAACGCGACCTGGTGATCCTTCTCCAGCGGCCAGCACTCCGCCAGTCTTGCGAGCGTGTCGTGAATGGCATCTTCCGGGGAGGCGCCGCGGCCCATCAGTTCAACAACCAGAAACGAGCCGCAGATGCCGCTGATGAGTTCGCCGTGCCCAGTAGCGGTTGCCGCACCGCGAGCCGGATCAACATACAGGCCGTGCCCGATGATCGGCGAATCACCGACGCGTCCCGGCACCTTCCACGCCATGCCGCTTGTGCTGCATGAACCGGCCATGTCACCACCAGCATCAATTGCAAGCGTGCCGATCGTATCGTGGCTGCCGAAGAGTTCCCCAGTACCGATATCAACAGGCGGTGGGGGTGTTGGCGGCGCATTGGTCTCTCGCCACCGTTCCCACTTTGCCCCAGCCGATGCGGCCAGAATCTCCTCTGCCTCCATGCCCTGTGATTCAGCGAACGCATCTGCCAGCGGACCGGCGAGCATCTTGTGCTTGGTGCGTTCCATGACCAGTCTCGCCATCGTGATCGGATGCAGGTGTCTCTCGATCGCGCACACCGCGCCGCTTCGGTGCGGCGAGGTCATGATGGCTGCGTCAAAGGTCGCGCGGCCATCGCGGTCTGGCAGCCCGCCGAATCCGACTGAATCGATCGATTCGTTTGACTCCGCATCGCGGGCGCAGGCTTCGACCACATCGATAGCGGTGGCGGGCGCTAACAGGTGGGGGAACTGCGTTTCAATGATCGGCAGGGAGAATGACCAGGTCGAAAGAAGCAGCGGGGTCGTCATGGCTTTGGTTCAGCAGCGATGGCATTGCGGATTTCTTCAAGCCGTCCCCGCCAGTCCTCAATCATCTCATGATCTTCTCCAGCGTAGACGATAGTCTTCGCCCACCAGTTGAGCGATTCATCGTGGTTCCCATGTGCGAAGTGGACCTCCGCAAGGGTAGCCATGGCCAACGGGTCATCTTCGCCACGGATCGCAGCCGCTCGCGTCGCGGCATCCATCGCAACATCGAGGTAATGCTCGCGGTATCCAGCGTGACCGTTGTTGATGATGACCTTAGCCATTTCCAAGAGGAGATCTGCATTGTCCTGCCGACGCTCCATGCGGGCATCCATGATCCGGTCGATGTCACTCCACCGATCCAGACCGACTAGCGTATTGATAAGTGTGGTTTCCGCTCTACGGGTCGCCTCATCTTCCGCGCCGAGCTCTTCAGTGAGGCGGTTGTACAGGGCGGACACCATCGCAACCGCTTCATCGCCCCGGCCCTGCCTCGCGATGGACCTGACCCACTGGAGCTGGGATGCAACGGTCATTTTTTCAGAGGCGCCGTGGAGTTGCGCAATAATCGGGACCACTCGCGAGAGGATTGCTTCCGCTTCAGTCGGCATATCTGCGTCGAGATATGCTTGTGCCAGCCCGAGTTCCAGTTCACGGAGCGATGGGTTCAGGTGGTCTATGACCTCTCGCCCCTTGGCCATCCAGAATGCCAGAAAGGAGAGGCCTCGATCGACGCGTCCGCTCTCCATGTAGAGGGTCGACAAGTAGTAGGCATTCCCTAGTACCACGCCACTCTCCATCCCGTACACGCTCTCCATGTCTTCAAGCAATGAGTTGACGATCTCGTCCGCCTTGGTGTGGTTGTTGTTGATGTACGCGACGGCACGAAGCATTCGCATCTGTATGACGGGTAGTCCCAGCTCGCCTGCCGCCATTTGCCGCATAGGCGCGACCGCCTCTTCCCAGAGCGGGTCCCCGTCCTCGAACTTGCCTTGCCTCAACAATGCACCCGCGAGCGACGCTCGTGCATTCAGCAACTCAGGGTGATGTGCCCCGTATGCCGCAGTCATCTTGGGCAACACCTCACGGATCATCGCCTCACCCTCTTCCAGCTTGCCATCGTGGATCATCGCGTTGGCCAACCATAGCTGCGAGGACAGTGCGGGCGGGTAATCCTCGCCGGCAACATTGTGCATGATCTCAATGGATTCTAGGAACAGATCTACAGCCTCCCCGTTACGGCCACGAAAGATCCGAACGAAGGCAGCCCCTGTTAAGGCCTGTGCCGTCTGGATATGTCCAGGGCCGAAGACCGCTCTGGAATCAACTAGGGCCTGTTCTGCTACAGCAAGGGCTTTATCTATTTGCTTTCGTTGAAAATAAATCATTGCTTGACATGTGCGTGCTTCAACAGTCACCGGGTGTAGCGAGCCAAGCTCTTCCTCCGACGCCTTGATCGTAGCTTTGATCACCTCTTCCGCCTCAGTCAGCGCCTCTGTGCCTGTCGTGCTTCCACTCATGCCATTGACGATGAGCAGGTCAATGCCGATGGCGGCCCTTACTCCCAGCTCAAACTCCCGCGTGACCTCTGCCCCGGCTTCGATCGCTGCGATGATCTCACGTCGAATTGATAGAGGGTCTCCCGTGAACGTTATGGTTAAATTGTCGGCAATGATGTCCTTCGCCTCGAGGACTGCATCATGATCTGTGCCGAAAAGGGTGGTGCCTTGCTCCATGACCGAGTTCGCAACCCCGGTGGACTGGTCGTACTTTCCCAGATCATGGAGTACCTTCGCGTAAGCGATGGCTGCCCGCAGGTGCTCGTAGGGTCGTCCAAGGGTTTCGAAGAGTTCCACGGCTCGTTGCAGTTGGGCTTCCGCTACTTCTAGCTCACCCATCTCCCAGAGCAACTTGCCGACGACCGCTCGAAGGGGAGCTTCGAGGTGGGGTTCATCACTAAACCGCACCGTGATATCGTCGGTGGCGTGCAGAAGGATGTCGTGGACGGTCAGCGATTGTCCCTGCGCATTTCGTGGCGCGCCAAGTTCCAGGAGTTCGGCGCTGAAATTCGCGATGGATAACATCCATTGGAAGCTCTTCGTGGCTTCCTTTGTCGCGTCCTCTGCTTGTTTACGAGCCTCTTCTGCCTCGGTAAGTGCGCTGAGAACTTGTTTTTCCGCAGCAACAGCTCGATCACGTTCAACAACCGCAGCCGATTCAGCCTGTGTTGCCCTGATGCCCGAGTACACGCTGACAATCGTGGCTACGACAAGCACGCCAGCGATCGTTGTTGCCGTGGCGACAACACCTCGGTTTCGCCTCGCAAACATCTTGAACTGATAGACCATGCTTGCGCGGCGGGCTTCGATGGGTTCGTTCATCAGGAACCGCTCGATGTCCTGCCGCAGTTCGTGGGCTGACTGGTAGCGGCGGTCGCGGTCCTTGTCCATGGCCTTGGAGACGATGGTCTCAAGATCACCGGAAATACCGGTGGTGACCGTTGTCATCCGCGTTGGCTGGCGTTCGCGAATGACCCGCGTTGCTTCGTAGATTGGAATGGAACTCAGGTCGTAGGGAGGTTGTCCAGAGAGCAGTTCGTAGAGGATTACGCCGAGGCTATAGACATCGCTGCGGGCGTCGATGAGGTCCGGGTCGGCTTCGCACTGTTCGGGGCTCATGTACTGGACGGTGCCAACCAGTTGCCCAACATTGGTCTGCAGTGTTGTGACCGCCATGTCGGAGTCGGTTGCGCGGGCTACACCGAAATCGATGATCTTGGGATTGCCGGATTGGTCTACGAGAATGTTCTCCGGCTTGAGGTCGCGGTGGATGATGCCTTTGATATGGCCGTGGTGTACGGCATCGCAAACCTTTTCGAAAAGGCGTAGTCTTGCATCGGTACCAAGATCCTTCTTCTGTGCATAGGCAAGTAGCGATTGCGCTGCGGCGATGTACTCCATGGCGAAGTACGGGACACCACCCGTGCCATCATCCCATGTGCCCGCTTCGTACACCTGCGCGATGCCGATATGGTGCAGGCGGCCGAGGATCTGTGATTCATATTCGAACCGCCGCAGTGCACTGCGCGAGGCAACACCGCTACGCATGACCTTGATGGCCACCTTGCGACGGGGGTTCTCCTGAATGGCCTCGTAGACCGTGCCCATCCCACCGCTTCCGATGACGCGGCGGATCTTGTAGTGGCCGATCTCCTTTGGCCCGCGGGTTTGCGCGGGCGTATCCACCGACTCCAAGGTCTCGGCGTCTGGATCGGTCCCGTCCGGTGGTTTCGGCTCGTCGCTCACACTCCCAGTGTACCGGCATCGTGCCGGTGAGTAGAATCCGGCCATGAGCATTCATAGCCAGTTCATGGACATCCCGGTTACCACGACGTTCGACATAGAAGGCTTCCGCATCGCCGAATACAAGGGCATTGTTCGTGGGCTGGTCGTCCGCGCCCCTACCATTGCGCAGGGATTCATGGGCGGTTTGAAGAAAGTCATCGGGGGCAAGATTGGGGCCTATACAGACATGTGCGAACAAACGCGGCAGGACGCCTTTCAACATCTACTTGAACATGCGCAACAGATGGGCGCCAATGCCGTGGTGGGATTTCGGTACGATTCATCTGATCTTGAACAATCCGCTACCGAAGTGCTCTGCTACGGGACCGCCGTGGTGATTGAACCTGCCTGAGTTCTTTGGCATGCCCAGCCACCCGTCCTCCAGCAAACATCGGTTCGTGGAATTCCGAAGGCGCCTTCGCGAGCCGGTCAGCACCGAGGATGTTCCGACGCTCGAATCCGGACGCAAGTCATTGGAGCGATCACGATCGTTCCGCACATTGGTGAGAGAGTTCTGGCGACTCTCGGGACCAAACAGACGTGACATCCTCTGGGCCCTCGGTTACCTGACAGTCGGTGCCACGATCGGGCTCATCCCGCCCGCTGCGACAAAGGTCGTCTTCGACAACATTCTTGGTGACGAACCACTTCCGGCGGTGGTAGTCGATCGCATGCCGTGGCTGGAGGACAAGGTGACCTTGCTTGGAGTCATCGCTGTTGGCACCGTACTCATCACGATGATCGCGCTTGTCTTTGGTGTACGCGGCCGATGGATTGCGACTCGCACCGCGACGCGCATCCAGGTCTCGGTGCGAAGGCAGTCTTTTCTGCACGCCACCTCGCTGCCGTTGCATCGCATTCATCAACTTCGTAGCGGCGGCGCCGCGTCGCTGGTACGGGAAGATGCGGGGTCGATCGGCGATCTCGTGTTCGGACTCTGCTACAACCCATGGAGGGCGATCATTCAGTTGGTCGGCATCCTCTGCATCCTGCTCATCGTGGACTGGCGGTTGCTATTGGGGTCGCTCATTCTGTTCCCGATAGTCTTCTTTACCCATCGCACTTGGATCAGTCGGATCAGGCCGCTTTGGCGCAGCATTCGCGGTACCCGGCAGCAGTGCGATGCTATGGTGACTGAATCGTTCGGCGGGGCGCGGGTAGTACGAAGTTTCTCGCGGCAGCGGACCGAGGCGACGAACTGGATTCGCGCCAATCATCTGCTTGTTCGCAAGGAGTTGCTTGCATGGTGGTGTTCGCGTGGCGTGGACATTGCTTGGTCGATCCTGATTCCAGCAGCGACTGCGGCGGTACTTTGGTACGGCGGATGGCAGGTATTGCATGATCGCGCCCTAGTGACGGCGGGGGAGCTGGAAGCGAGCAAGGCGATTACGGCGGGGGACATGGTGATGTTTCTGGCGTATCTGGCGATGCTGATGGGGCCGCTGGCGACGTTGGCAGAGAGCGCTACGGCATTGCAGAACTCGCTTGCAGCGATGGATCGAGTGCTCGATCTTGCTGAGGAGCCGACCGAGGAACATGCCCATAGCGGTTCAGTGGTGGTAACGGCGGATGGGGTACGCGGTGAAATCGTGTTCAAGGATGTCTGGTTTCGCTACCCACAAACCGAATCGGATGTGCTGCAGGGAATTTCGCTTGAGGCGCCTGCGGGCAGTACCACGGCGTTAGTTGGGCCGAGCGGGTCTGGAAAGACGACACTCTGTAATATCGTTGCGGCGTTCTATCAGTGTGACAAGGGCCAGATTCGCCTCGACGGAACACCGCTTCGTGATATCGATCTCGCGTCGTATCGTTCGCTGCTTGGCATTGTCGAGCAGGACATCTTTCTCTTCGAGGGCACCATTGCCGGCAATATCGCCTATGGTCGCCGGGGAGCATCGCAGGAGGAAATCAAGCGTGCTGCGGAGCAGGCTGCGGCGCACGAATTCATCAGCGACTTCAGCGATGGGTATGACACGGAGATTGGCGAGCGTGGGGTGAAACTCAGTGGAGGGCAGCGGCAGCGGATTGCGATTGCGCGTGCGTTGCTTGCTGACCCACGGATTCTGATTCTCGATGAGGCGACGAGCAATCTGGATACGGAGTCGGAGCGTCTGATTCAACAGAGTCTCTCGACACTGCTGCAAAATCGCACGAGTTTTGTGATTGCGCACAGGCTGAGCACGATCGTAGATGCTGATCAGATTCTCGTACTCGATGGTGGCCGGATCATCGAGTCGGGCACGCACGAACAACTCATGGCCCGCAGCGAGCGGTACCACAACATGGTTCTGCTGCAGACCCACCCGCAGGGATAGTCGGGATTGGTGAATTGGAGGAGTTGCACCGGTGCCCGAGGGAGTGGTATGGTGTGCTGCTTGGGGCCATTGGCGCAGTTGGCTAGCGCGCTTGTATGACACACAAGAGGTCACTGGTTCGAGCCCAGTATGGCCCACTCCTCGGTGACCAATCAAACATGGCGGCACATGAG
>CAZJKE010000025.1:0-4894 GCA_964546585.1 uncultured Isosphaeraceae bacterium
GCCTTCTTGCGGGTCGTCTTGCGACGAGCCTTCTTGCGAGTAGCCTTCTTCCTCGTCGCCTTCTTCCTAGTCGTCTTCTTGCGCCTTGCGCGTTTCTTCTTGGCCATGGTGATGACCTCCTTATGCTCCTTCGTCGCGATAGTCATGCGCGTACGGACCACGGGCGGACACACCGCCACACGCGTTGTACATGTATCGGGCTCGTCCTGAAAGCAACTTCATCCATTTTTTTTGTTCGCAATCGCGCGCACAACGCTGTTTACACCGCATGCGTTGCGAATTGCATTTCTGCTCCCATGTAATGGTCCTGTCGCGATACATACCCTGCGAAACTCGCATTCGCGCATAAATCGCGGTTTTTACATCGGTTACATCGTATTTTTCGCGCTTTGCAATGTTTGCGACACTCTGGAGCGCGCAGCGAAACTTGCGTGCAGTTCCTGCGCGCAAGCCAAACAACACTGCGGACACGTGGTGCTGCACGCTGCATAAAAAAAATCGAAAAACTTGTCAACAAACCCGTGCAACGCACGCAATGTATGCTTTCCCGCCGTGACCACTATTGTTCATCACCGACTGAGTAACCATCTTGATGTTCTGGTGGAGCATGTGCCAAATGTGCGCACAGCCGCCATCGAATGGTGGCTTCCGGCAGGTGTTGCGTACGACCCTCACGATCGCGTCGGCCGCGCCGCCGTACTCGCAGAGATGGTTTTGCGAGGAGCAGGATCGCTCAACGCAAAGGAGCAGGCGGCGGCGCTTGATCGCCTCGGCATCTCTCGACAGGTTTCACCCGGCATCCGATTCATGCGGCTCGGGGGCATCATGCTGGGATCCCGGGTCGAAGAGGGATTCGGGATGCTTCGTGACATCGTTCTCAACCCCCTCCTCCCCGAAGAATCCCTGTCGCCGATCGTGGGTTTGTGTGTGCAGTCGCTTGACTCGCTCTCCGACGATCCCGCTCACCTGGCCATGGTCGAGTTGGATCGGCACCACCTGTCCGCACCCTTCAATCGCTCTCCGTACGGCGACCGCGATGCCTTTCTGGCATTGAGAAGCGACGACCTTCGAGTGGCTGCCCATCAAACCATGCGGCCAGATGGAGCGATCCTGTCGATTGCCGGTGACATTGATGCCGACGCAGTTCTGGCGATAATCATCCCCGCCGTTTCAGATTGGCATGGCGACAACCCCGAGCCGTCCATTGCCGCAAGTGGTGATCGCGGCATGCACTTTCTGACACACGACAGTGCGCAAACACACCTCGCTCTTGCGTTCGATGGACCTCAGGCGCGCGACGCCGACCGCATGAACGAGTTGATCGCGATGATGGTGTTTGGCGGCGCGTCAAGCGGGCGACTCTTTACAGAGGTCCGGCAGCGCCGATCATTGTGTTACAGCGTCTACGCTCAGTACGCCGCGTCCCGTGACGAGGGCACGACTCGCCTCTATGCCGGCACGACTCCGCAGCGAGCGGATGAGACCGCCGCGGTGTGTTTGGAACAGCTCTACCTCCTCAAGGACGGCATCAGTGAAGAGGAGTTCAATCGGGCCAAACGTCGTCTTCTCAGCCGAATCGTGATGCGGAGTGAGTCGACGACCGCTCTGGCAAAGAGGCTCGCCCACGAGTGCTTTGCCATGGGTCACGCCCGGACGCTCGCTGACATTCGGAGGGAAATTGAAGGTGCGACACTCGATCAGGTCAACGCCTATCTCTCAATTCGCCGCTTTGGGCATATGACTCTGCAGACTGTTGGACAGTCACCGATCACCGTCCCGCCGGATCAGCTTGTTGATGAGGGGTGATCTTCGCGGGCTCTTGCGCTACAATCCCGTCGTGGCACCGCACCCATCACTTCCAGAGGCCGGCTCCCGCGTCCGTATCACGGTGCAGACTCCCCTGCGGGATCAGACTTGGTCAGAGACCATCGAGGGCGAGGTCCTTCGGTCCTACCGGGCCCCCACCGGCTCTTGGTTCCAAGGGTCCCGGGATCAGCGTCTGTGGCTCGATCGGGTGGATCTGCGGCTGGCCGACGGTGAAATCTCGACGGTCAATCTGGACCAGTACACGCACGTCGAAGAACTTGACGCTACTCCAACGGCACTTCCACCAGACGAGGCTGCTGGGCCCGCATGCCCATCGAGTGATCCCCGGGGTTGCGATACTCCATGAGCGGTTCGCCGTTCACCAGCCGCTCCGGAAACTCCGCCAGAACCGCCTCGACATCCATGCTGTAGAAGCCGGTTTCCGCGTCGATCGCGTAGTGGTCGAACAGGCCGACGGTCACCGAACTCAGTTGGCGATCCTCATCATGGTAGAACCATGATTCATAGCCGCGCGTCCGAACCTCTGCCGCGTATTGCTCCGCCGTAGTTCGCCGCTTCGAGGCGCTCCACTGACCGCTCTCAAAGTCACCCCAGATGGCAATGTCCAGCGTGTAGAGCGGGTCGACGTTGGGGTACTCCTGCCGCACTGACCAGAGGTCCAGCGGATGCAGGTCGCTCATGGAGCGCGGTGCGCGGAATCGCGTCAGCAGAACCTGCGGAAAGAGTTGGTTGCCCCGGGGCCCCCGGAGACGGCGAATCATCTCTATGTCCGAAGGGACTCTGGGATCATCAAAGCTGGTGTAGTCCCCAAAGGCCACAACCCAGCCGCTTCGGCGCTCATGGATCCGAATCATTGATGCCAATCCCGGAAACGCCGAGCCCAGTTGCAATCGCAGCGATGTGGCGGCCTCCGCGGAGCCTGCCCCCGGGAAGGTGGCCAAGACAATGCCGTATCGATCGGGGGCCGTCCGGCCAACTGCCATCGGCGGGGGAGCGGCCTCTTTGGTCGTTCCCGTGAAGGCCTTCTGGCGCTCCGGCCGCGGTGCTACGCCGCCACAGGACCACAGCAGGAGACCCAAGAGAAGGACTGGGATTCGGTGTGCGTGCGGCGGCATGACGCGGCATCGTACCCGCCGCTGGCGGGGGGTGAAAAACCGGCTGTCAGAGCCTTCAAACGCTCCTCCTATCGGACTTTACGGAAACTTCCCAAAGTGTTGCAAAGTTCAAGCAACACGCACGAACGGTACGATACACATGGTGTGGCAGCGTGGCCACAGGCACCGCCGATCAGGGAAGTCGGCGGGGGAAGCTTGGGTGGACTTGAGGAACAGCGGCACCGCTTTCATGGTGCCAAGGAGCCAGGTGTCGATGTCAGATGTATCCGTAATTGGGAACGCGATGGTGGACGGTGTGCAGCGGACTGCACCGGTGGAGGTTCTCGCCAAGGGTGGCGTAGACGCCCCGGCTGCCGCGGGAGCATGCCGTGCCGATCGCGTAGAAATCTCCGAGCAGGCACACCTGCTTGAACAGTTGCATGCACTTCCAGAGGTGCGTCAGGATCGCATTGATGCCGTGACAGCGGCGATTGCGGACGGCAGTTACATCACCGATGAGAAACTCGCGATCGCTGTAGAGCGGCTGGTCGACGAGATCGGCGGGTGATCAGAGCCGCAGGGGCCCTGTCCGGCCTTGTGGGTGGCCTGTTGGTTGCCGGCTGCGCGAGTAGCGGTGGTCCTGTGGCCGTCGATGGCATGTGGGCGTACGCCCCCGAACACATGCAGGTCCACCCGCTGACGAGACATGACGCGGACAACAACACGCTGGAGGTTCGGATCGAACTCCTCGACAACGACGATGTCTCCTGCCGCGGCATCGGCACGCTGGAGGTGGTTGCAAACAGACCCAATGGCGGTCTGCCGCTGGTGGAGCGGATTTCGATCGATCTCGACAACCCAGAGACGAATCTCGCCACCTACGACGATGTCACCCGCACCTACCGGGTCACCGTGCCACTTGACAACGTCGAAGTGCTTCCAGATCAGGTTGCGCTGAAAGTCACCTTTACGCCGCGTCACCGCGGGCCGATGACCGTCACCCGGCGGATTTCAATGCGTTCGCAGTAGGGTCAGCACGCACCCATGCCGGGTATATGTTCGATCGGGTGCCGGGGTACGCCTAGCAAGCCGATGGGTGCCAGATCGTCTTCATATCCACAAACGGCTCGATTGACCACGGTGATGCGACGGCGGAAGCATCGTGCCAGACATCATCGGTGACCGTTGCCAGACGCACCCGCTTGAGGTTTTCCGCCGCACCCCGCTCCAGCAGCGTTCGCTCCTTCTTGGGGAGATTCGCACCAGAGATCCCCGCCACCTGCCGGTGCTCGGCAATGTGAGGCAGTACTTCGGACCGCTTCCCGGTCAGAATGTTCACCACGCCCCCAGGGATATCGGATGTGCCACACACTTCGCCCAGCACTGCTCCGGGTAGCGGATGGTCGTCGGATGCGACGGCCACCACCGTATTCCCCGAACACATCACCGCACCCATGAGCGTGATCAAGCCGAGCAGCGAGGGTTCATCCGGCGCCACCACCGCCACCACCCCCAGGCTCTGCGGCACCGTGAAGTTGTAGTAGGAACCCGCTACCGGATTCTGGCACCCCAGCACTTGCTGAAACTTGTCGGTCCAGCCGGCGAAATGAACCAACCTGTCGATGGAAGCGTCCACCTCCCGCCGCGCCACGGCGGCCGTGCAATCGGAAGTCACCCGAATCGAGGCGGTGAACTCGTCCCGCCTGCCCTCAAGCATCTCGGCCATGCGGTAGAGCATCTGGCCTCGCAAATATGCTGTTGCGTTTCTCCACCCTGCAAGTGCCCCGCTCGCCGCTTCGACCGCTGCACGGAAGTCCTTGCGGGACGCGTGGCAGATGTGTGCCGCAACGCGGCCACTGCTATCGTGAATCGCCAGCGATCGCCCCGACTCGGTACGAGGGAACCCACCACCGATCGACAGTTTGTACGTCTTGGGGACAGTCAATCTCGCCATGTCAACTCATCGCCCTTCC
>CAZJKE010000025.1:4994-25509 GCA_964546585.1 uncultured Isosphaeraceae bacterium
CGGGACCGTGTTGATGTTGCCACAATGTGGACACCCGAGCGTCGAACCTGCAAGGTGCCCCGGTGCCTCCACCAAGACACGGCAACTTGGACATGGGAAAGTGATCATGCAGTGGTATTCCGAATCGAGCGTTCCTGATTACGCCAACTCCACATACGCCCGCAGACCCTGCAGGCCTCCTTCGCGGCCGAAACCTGACTCCTTGAACCCACCGAACGGTGACGCGGGGTCGAAACGGTTGTAGGTGTTGCACCAGATGACACCAGCATCAAGCCGTCTGGCCATGTCGAACACCTTGGATCCCTTGTCGGTCCACACGCCGGCAGCCAGCCCGTACGGGGAATTATTCGCCCTCGAAAGGGCTTCCTCAGGGGTGCGGAATGTCATGACCGACAGCACCGGCCCAAAGATCTCCTCGCGGGCTATCGCGTGGCTCGGCTGCACTCCGGTAAAGAAACACGGGCGGCACCAGTAGCCCTTCCGTGGAAGCGGAAGTTCGTCCAACTGATGCAACTCCGCACCCTCCTCCGACCCGGTGGCAAGGTACCGCTCGATCGTGTCCAACTGGCTGCGTGAGTTGATGGCCCCAATGTCCGTGTTCTTGTCCATTGGGTCGCCCAATCGCAATGACAACAGACGGTGTTCCAACTTGTCGACAACCTCTTCCAGAATTGATTCCTCGACGAAGAGTCGCGATCCGGCGCAGCACACATGACCCTGATTGAAGTAGATGCCGGAGATGATGCCCTCGACTGCTTGATCGATAGAAGCGTCGGCAAAGATGATATTCGGGCTCTTCCCGCCAAGTTCCAGCGTCAACTTCTTCCCTGTTCCCGCAGCCGACTCAGCGAGCAGTTTCCCGACCTCCGTCGAACCAGTGAACGCCACTTTCTTCACGCTGCGGTGTTCCGCGAGCAACCTGCCCGTTTTCCCCGCACCAGTGATGATGTTGACGACACCCGGCGGCAGTTCAACCTCCTGCAGGATCTCCGCGAGCAACAGTGCGGAGAGTGATGTTGTCTCCGCGGGTTTGAGCACACTGGTGTTGCCGCATGCAAGCGCTGGCGCCAATTTCCAAGCCGCCATCAGGAGTGGGAAATTCCACGGAATAATCTGGGCGCAGACACCGACAGGGCGGGGAGTCTTGCCCGGAAAGGCATAGGCGAGTTTGTCGGCCCAGCCCGCGTGATAGAAGAAATGGTGGGCGGCGAGGGGAATGTCGACGTCGCGGGACTCCTTGATCGGTTTGCCGCCGTCAAGTGTTTCAAGAACAGCCAACTCCCGCGACCGTTCCTGAATCCGCCGCGCGATTCGGTAGAGGTATTTCGCCCGTTCGCTGCCAGGTAGCCGCGACCACTTCGGCAGCGCAGCCTTTGCGGCTGCACAGGCCGCATCCACATCACTCTTGCCCGCCGATGCGATGTCTGAAAGGTGTTCCTCGGTTGCTGGATTGGTGGTGGCAAACCATGTTCTCGACTTCGGTGCGACGAACTTCCCGTTGATGAACAGTTTCTGCGTGTCGGCGACCTCGACGACATTCGCCTGTGGGGCGGGGCTGTAGTCCCATGCCATTTCGCCGATACCGCCTGTCGCCTCAGTCATTGAATCATGCCTCGCTGAAATCGTAGTTGGCCGTGTACTTGCCGGTCAGTTGTTTGACGATCTGCCGCAACAGGTCATTCGCCAGACTGGATGCGCCAAAGCGAAAGAGTTGCGGCGTCAGCCAAGGTTCACCAAGCGTTTCCTTGACCATAACAAGGTAGTGGAGCGCACTCTTGGCCGACCGAATACCACCGGCTGGCTTCATGCCGATGCGAACACCTGTCTTGAGGTAATGGTCGCGAATGGCCTCCAGCATGACCAGCGTCACGGGCATGGTGGCGGCAGGGGAAACCTTCCCCGTGGAGGTCTTGATGAACACTTCGCCGTCCGACTCCGGCGCCGCTGCTGCGATCGCCAGGTCCGACGCGTGACGCACATTGTCGAGCGTCTCCAACTCGCCCGTTTCCAGAATGATCTTGAGGTGAGCCCCGCCGCAGGCCTCCCGAATTGCTCGGATTTCGTCCGCAACTTCATCGAACCTGCCTGCGAGAAATGCGCCGCGGTTGATGACCATGTCGATTTCATCGGCGCCGGCGGCGACGGCGGCCTTTACATCACGCAAACGCAGATCAATGGGAAACTGGCCACTTGGAAAACCTGTCGCAACCGATGCAATCTTGACGGTGGATCCCTCCAGAGTCCGCCTCGCAATGGAGACGAGGCTCGGGTAGACACAGACAGCGGCGGCGGATGGCAGAGGCGGGTCTACTTCCCCCTCCCACGGCGTCATCGCCTTGTGACACAGCGATTGAATCTTCTGAGGGGAGTCCTTTCCTTCCAGCGTCGTCAGGTCGACCATGGACAAGGCCAGTCGCAGACCCTGCATCTTGGACTCCGTCTTGATCGATCGCCTCGTGAATGAACGAGCCCGTTCCCCGGCCATGACAGTATCGATCGTCCGCGGCATGTCGCCAGTTTACCGGCGAACGCCCGCGAAGAGGCTTTCAATGGGTCCGGCGGCACGAACGGTGATCCCTTTGCGATCCTGCGCATTCTCGATCTCATACAACAGCAGTACGCCATCGTGACTGTCGATCACATACAGCATGTCGTATGGATTGTCGGTTGGACCGCTTCCACTGCTCGTGGTGATGAGCGTGAAGTCGCCACTGGCGCCGATAGTATCCCCGGCGTGCGCGGGCGGCCCATGAAGCCGTCCCGCCTGCACGATGACAAGCGCGAAGATGATTGCCGCGGATGCCCAGAGTGGGCCTGTACTGCGTGCTCGTTGCTTCACCGCTTCATCTCCCCCGCAGTGCTGATGCTGCGTCCGATGCAACGCCACGGTAGCCGAGCGGCTCGACCATTTTTGTATTGTGATTCCACGCCGCTGCGACAAGTTCCTGCGTTGTCGTGTCAAGAATGAACACGACACCAGCCTCCACGCCGTTGATGTGCGCAGCGGCGGCTGTGTATCGGTGGCGGTTCACGACCTGCGCCTCGGCTGCCGGCATGAAGACAACGGCGGCGAGGATCGCCAGCAGTACCGCGTTCAACGCAATCAACCCGGCAAGTGGTCCGCGTGTTGGAGAGGCATTCGTTTGCATCGTCAGTCCTGATGGGATCGCTTTGACGGCATCAGACTGATTGTCACCACGACGGCAAAGAGAATGAACATGAGACCAAATCCCATCCACGCGGCGGGCACCTTGCGGACCGAGGGTTGCGGGGGCGTAGTAACACTCGCGGCGGCAACAGTCGCCAACATCTGCACACCGATGCAGAACAACATGGGAAGTAGGAATCGCCTCATCGCAGGGAGGATAGCAGAAGGTGGTCAAGGCCCCCGCAGCCGCGAGCCGCTCGGCGTGCCAAGAGCCCGGTAGATGTCTTCCGTCGCCCCAGAACTGTTCAAGGTGTAGAAGTGGATCCCTCGTACACGGTGGTCAATCAGGTCGCCGCACTGCTCGGCGGCCCACTGGATGCCTACTTGCCGCACCGATTCCGGATCGTCCTGATGTCGGTGCAGTCGTTTCTGCAACCTCGCCGGGAAGTTTGCACCACCGGCAAGGTCGGCCATCCGGCGCATACCGGCCATGGATGTGATCGGCATGATCCCCGCGACCAGCGGGAGCGTAATCCCAGCAAGTTCACACCGTTCGCACCAGTCATAGAACGCTGCGTTGTCGAAGAACAACTGCGTGCAGATCCAGTCCGCACCGCAATCGACCTTTGCCCTGAGGTGGTCCATCTGCAACAGTCGATTCGGTGTCTCCGGGTGGCCTTCCGGAAAACCCGCAACGCAGATACCGAACCGATGTCCACCGAACTGGCGAATCCGCGTGACAAGATCCGCGGCATGCGGGAAATCACCGCCTGTGTTTCCTCCGGATGGGGTGTCACCTCGAATGGCCAGCACATTGTCGATACCGGCCTCCGCGTAGGAACCCAGCATTGCGTCGACCTCATCGCGCGTGTGGCCGATGCAGGTCATGTGCGGCACAGGATCCAGATCGGTTTCACGCGCCAGGTGCAGTACCAGTTCGCGGGTTCGGTCGCGGGTGCTCCCGCCCGCTCCGTAGGTCACCGATACAAATGATGGTTCGAGCGACTGAAATTCCCGCAGGCGGTCCTGCAACTGCGTCCAGCCCGCATCGGTCTTTGAAGGAAAGAACTCGAAACTGGAAATAAAGGGGTCGCGATCGAGAATTTCGGCGAAGTGCATGAGTACAGGGTACTGCGTTGACCGCCCTATACTTCCCGTCATGATTGAGCAGCCTCGCATCCCCAAGCCGACTGCCCGACGCCTGAGCCTCTACCTTCGGGAACTCGAGAAGCTCCGCGACGCAAGATCGCCGTCGGTCAGTTCGAGCCAACTCGGTGTGGCGCTGGGTTTGACCGGGGCGCAGATTCGAAAGGATCTTGCGACATTCGGTCAGTTCGGCCGGCCCGGCGTCGGGTATGACGTAGACGGACTCTGCGACCAACTGCGCCAGATTCTCGGAACCGATCAGACCTGGGATGTAGCGGTTGTCGGCGCTGGAAAACTGGGACGGGCGCTCTCTGCCTACCCCAAGTTTGTGGACCGGGGCTTCAAGGTCGTTGCGGTGTTTGACAGCAGCCCGGATGTGATCGGCTCGGATGTTGCCGGCCACAAGGTCCGTCCGGTCGCGGACATGACCCGCATCATTCCACTGCGCGACATCAAGATGGCAATCCTCGCAGTGCCACCGCAGTTCGCGCAGGAGATTGCAGACCGGCTTGTCGCGGCGGGTATTGTCGGCATACTCAACTTTGCGCCAATCAGGCTCGCCGTACCGGAGTCGGTCGCCGTGTCCAGCGTCGATTTTTCTCGGTCGCTCGAGCAACTCGCCTTTGCCGCATCAGCAGACTTGGCATAGAGGCCAAGAGGCCCGGTTCGTTGGTGCCGATTAACAGGCGGCCTTCTCGTCTGCGGTCGAGTCGCTCTCCGCCGCATCGCCGAAGATCGCGGTTCCAACACGAACGATGTTTGCGCCGCACTCAATGGCAACTTCGAAGTCATTCGACATCCCCATGGAGAGAATGTTGAAACGCTCGCCGCCAGCGCCGCTCTTGCACACATCATCAAAGAGTTCACGGCACCGATTGAAAAGGGACCGGGATTCCTCCTGGTCCTCGCACAGTGGTGCCATGTACATGATTCCGCGTGGTTCGATGTTGATCATGGTGTCCATCTGATCCAGAAGGTGGGTGACCGCCGGGGGAGCAACACCGTACTTGCGGCGTTCGCCGGAGACATTGACCTGAATCAACACCTCCACAACCTGATCCCGCTTCGCAGCCATGGGCTGCATCTCTTCGGCCAGCCGCAGCGAATCGAGCGAATGGATGAGCCTCGCCAATGGGATCACCCGCCTCGCCTTGTTCCTCTGGAGGTGTCCGATGAAGTGCCAGCGAATCGGCCCCTCAAGATTCGGCTCTCCGAGTTCGCGGCGACGATCGATGTACTCGTCCACCTGCGCGGCGAGTTGCGTGAAGTGTTGTTGACGGCTCTCACCGAAGTCGCGGTGCCCAAGTTCGATGAGTTCCCGAACCTGCTCCATTGACGCGTACTTCGTTACCGCGACGAGATGCAGCTTGTCGGGATCGTGGCCGGATCTCTCCGCCGCCGACGCCATTCTTGACCGGACAGATTCATATCGTTCCTTGATGGTGCTCACGAATACCCCTCCATGGGTTGGTGCGGGCAGCATACCAGCACCCACGCCTGCAAACGGGGTCACTCCGCCGAGGCTGTTGCTGCGTCCAGCGTACTGCTCATCGCGGAACCAATGGATGCGGGGCTCTCGGCGACGGTGACACCGCACGCGCGGAGTGCATGCATCTTCGCCTCGGCGGTGTCATCACTGCCTCCGATGATCGCCCCGGCATGTCCCATCCGCTTGCCCTTGGGTGCCGTGCGGCCGGCGATGAACGCAACCACCGGTTTCGACATGTTCTCCTGAATCCAACACCCCGCCTCCGCCTCATCACTGCCGCCGATTTCGCCGATCAACACCACACCGTCGGTCTCGTCATCCTCTTCGAAGAGTGCCAGAAGATCGATAAAGTTGACGCCCTTGATGGGATCGCCGCCAATGCCAATGCAGGTCGTCTGCCCGAGCCCGAGTGTCGTGGTCTGCCAGACCGCCTCGTAGGTCAGTGTTCCCGACCTGCTGATGATGCCGACGCTCCGGCCGCTTTCGGCATCCGCCGGAGCGGTATGGATATATCCGGGCATGATGCCGATCTTGCACCCCTCCTCGAAGGTCGCCGTGGGGCCCTCGCCACACACCCGGCGACCCGGGGTGATGATCCCGGGGCAGTTTGGTCCAATGAGCACGGCATCCGGATACGCCCGCATTTCCGCTCGAACACGCATCATGTCGGCAACGGGAATTCCCTCGGTGATTGCGCAAATGACCGACATGCCCGCCGCAGCCGCCTCCATGATCGCATCAGCGGCGAACGGAGGCGGTACGAAGATCATGGTGGCCGTCGCACCTGTTTTGTCCACAGCACCCTGCACCGTGTTGAAGACAGGCAGTCCGTTTGCGTCCTGCTGTCCACCCTTTCCGGGCGTGACGCCACCGACCATCCGTGTTCCGTAGTCGAGGCAGCCCTTCGTATGGAAAGCGCCAGCGGAACCAGTGATGCCCTGGCAGATGACCCGTGTTGAACCGTTGACGAGAATGGACATGAACCCGGCAGGATACCACCGCTGAAACCGCTGTTCCACTCACTACACTGCACCATCATGGCGACCGCCCAATCCCCCGGAACCCCCAGAAACTCAGGACACCCACTGACCTACGCCGCAACCGGCGTCAACATTGAAGCTGGTGATCGTCTTGTGGACATGATCGGTTCCATGATGCGCCGCACGCACAGTCCGCGGGTATTGGGACAACATGGCGATTTCGCCGGAATGTTCCGTCTGGATTTCAATGAGCGATTGTTCAAGAGAAACTATCGCGATCCAGTGCTCGTGGCCTGCACTGATGGTGTCGGAACAAAGGTCAAGTTGGCCTGCGACATGGGCATCTACGACACCGTCGGCATCGACTGCGTTGCCATGAATGTCAACGACATGATTGTGCAAGGTGCAGAACCGCTTTTCTTCCTCGATTACCTCGGCCTGCACAGGCAGGACCCGGAAACAACCGCATCCATCGTCGCTGGTGTTGCGAAGGGATGCGAGATAGCGGGATGCGCGTTGATCGGTGGCGAATGTGCGGAGATGCCGGACCTCTACGCTGAAGGCGACTTTGACATTGCTGGGTTTGCCGTCGGTGTTGTTGAACTCCCCAGGGCGATTGACCCGACGCGGGTAGAGGCCGGCGATGTCATACTCGGGCTCAGGTCCAGCGGTATCCACTCCAACGGGTTCTCTCTGGTTCGTCGGGTTCTCTCTGATGCGCCTCTGGACCTCACCGCGACATACCCGGAACTCGGCACGGATCAGACGCTTGGACAGGTTCTTCTGGAGCCCACGCGGATCTATGTGAAGCCGGTGCTGTCGTGCCTCGGGCACTATACGGTCAAGAAAGTCGTGTCCGGCATGGCCCACATCACCGGAGGCGGTTTGGAGGGCAACCTCTGCCGGTCGCTCACCGATTCGGTCGACGCGGTGTTACACCTTGATCGATGGGAAGTTCCTGCAATCTTCAGTTTTCTGGAGAGCCGCGGCAGTATTGCCCGCGACGAAATGTTCCGTGTGTTCAATATGGGCATCGGGTACTGCCTGATTGTTCGCCCTGCGTTCGCAGATTCGATCATGCGGCAACTCGCAAAGGCTGGCGCGCACCCACTTGTACTTGGCGAAATCACTTCCGGTACAGGGTGTGTCCACTTGATGGATTGATCATGCTTGTTGCAACACTCATCGCCGCTGCCGCAGTTGCCCAGGACACCAACCTCGTCGAGCGCGCGGCCATCGTGCGGCCGGGCGTCTGGTTGCCGAGGCTGGGAGGCACCATTCAGGACGGTGGTGCAAAGTTGGATCTCGAAACAGATATATTTCTACGCGACCGGGAAGCGACATTTCTTGGTGAGTTTGAGCTGCGGCCGGTCGATCACCTGACACTGGAGGTGTCCACCTTTGACTTCAGCGTTTCCAACAGCGGTACTTTTTCGGGCAATACGACCTTTGGCGGCATGGCTCTGCGCAACGGTGACCTCTGGTCGGGGACCATCGAGATGCAGAGTGTCGGCATTGAGGCGAGTTGGGACATGGTGCGACCCTATCCCCGGGGCGGTGACACCATGTTGACCTTTGCGCCGCTTCTCGGCGCACAGTGGTACGGGGTGGACGTCGACCTGCGAAATGCCACGACGGGGACTTCGGTGACGCGGGACGAGTCCTGGGAGTTCCTGTATGGCGGAGCACGCATGGATCTGGGCTGGGACACATCGGAGCATGTTCAGTGGCTTGATTCGCTGTCCATTGACGCAGCGGCAGGTGTTGGCTCGCTGGTCGGCGGCGACGGCGGCACCGGCTGGATGGTACGAGTCGGGATGGCGTTCGAATTCGCCGCGAACACCTCGCTGTACTTCGGGTATCGCTTGAGGGAACTCAATGCGGAGAGTGGTTCGTACACTTTCGATGCTGGATTGCAGGGTCTCTTCATCGGCGGCCAGATTCGCTTCTGAACCTCTGTTCCAAGCCCGTCGTACCATCTCTCCCATGGCAGTTTCCAGACGACCAACCGCAAAGTACCGCCGAGCCAAGATGCGGCACTTCCTCTTCACAACAGGCCCAGATCGGCTCAGTGGCGGGCGAATCGTCCGCAAGCACTTTGATCAGACGATCAGGATCAACGAGTTGGAGATTTCCTCGCCGCGGTGGCCGAAGGCGTTTGATGGCCTTCGCCTCGGGCACATCAGTGACTTCCACCTCGGGGACCTCATGCCACTGGACAGGGCACAGGCCGCTGTTGAGTTGTTGGCCGGTCAGAACCCTGATCTCATCGCTTGTACCGGTGACATTGTGGATCTCGACGCGGACGGCGCGGAGCCGCTCCTTCAGTCGATCGCGGGGATCGAACCGCCCATGGGGTCATATCTGGTTCTTGGAAATCATGACGAGTTGGACTGTGCCAACAGGCTCTCGCACGTGGCGATCGATGCGGGCATCACCATGCTCCGGGATTCGCGTTGCTCCGTCGTTTGCAACGGGGAACGGTTGAACATCGCGGGCATCGACTGGGCAAGAACCGCCAAACGAAGTCGGCGAAAGGTCGATCATGTTTGCGACGCAGACACCCATCTTCTGTTGGCCCACAATCCCAAGGCGTTCCCGGCGGCTTCGCACCATGGCATCCCCCTTACGCTTTCCGGCCACACGCATGGCGGTCAGGTTGCGCTCCCTCGCAAGCCGGGGGGAAACCTCGCTCTGGCGCATCGTCGATCAGCGGGTGTCTATGCGCGAGGGGACAGCAGGCTGTTCGTCACTGTGGGCGTTGGCGCCTGGTTCCCGTTGCGTGTGAACTGCCCCGCCGAAGTCGCGATGATTACGATGCGATCAGGCTGACGAGTGAGCGTAGAGCGTTGCCCCGATGTGATCTGGCGTTCTTCTCTTTAGTCGAGAGTTCCGCACTGGTGAGGCCGAGTTCCGGGACAAGCAGCAGGGGGTCGTAGCCGAAACCGCCACTGCCACGGGCTTCCGTGATCACGCCGTGGAACGAACCGGTTGTCTCCGCAACAATTGTTCCGTCCGGATCCGCAAGGCACATTGCGCAGACAAACCTCGCCGTGCGTTGATTGGGTGGCACAGATTCCAACAACTGAAGGAGCAACGCGTTGTTGGCGGCATCCCGCTCCGCACGCGTAGTGCCTTCCCCGGCAAACCTCGCCGAGTGGACACCCGGTCGCCCATCGATCGCATCGACAACCAGTCCCGAGTCGTCGGCAAGACATCGGCAGGACAGCGCCGTGGCATAGGCCAGAGCCTTGATGCGGGCATTTCCTTCAAACGTGTCGGCATCTTCGACCGGTTCCGGAGGTTGATCGTCGAATGCATCAAGGCCAACGACATCCATGTCCAGTGGGTCGAGAATGGCTCGGACTTCCACCAACTTGTGAGGATTGGATGAGGCGAAGACGATCTTCACGCCGTCGTACCAGCGGGTACATCGCCATGGTCGGCGATGATTCGACTGTGAATGCCGCCGCGGCCCCGCCACTGCGATTCGACCCGCAACCATGAGGGGCAGAGGGCGTTGGCAAGGTCGTCCCGGATACGATTGGTCACCGCTTCATAGAAGATGCCTTCGTTGCGGAAGGACTGGAAGTACATCTTCAGGCTCTTGAGTTCCACACACATTGCCGCCGGCTGATACCGCACGATGATCCGTCCAAAGTCCGGGTGCCCCGTCTTCGGGCACACCGATGTGAATTCCTCATTCACATGCTCCACGACAAATGGGTTCTCCGACGGCGAGGGAAACACCTCCAACAGCGATTCGTTCGGCATCGCCCCATCATATGACCCAATCAAATGAGTTGCGGCTGTCACTCTCGTGGTGTCTTATTGGGCCACAAGCGGGCCTGGTGCCGCGAAGTGCGTTGACGACGACCGTTGTGGGGGGTCAGAGGTTGTAGCGGAGAAGGAGCGTGATGACCTTGGGCTGGTCCGGGTTGATGGAGAGGGAGTTGCGGAAGGCGGACCTCGCATCCTGATGGGCATCGAAATCCTGCTTGTCACTCAACAGCCAGGTATTGAGCGCGGTCACCCCCACGCCATTGAGCGCCCGCCAGTTCCGCTCCTCAAACTGCACAGCCGTTCGGTACGCCTTGGATGACTCTCCATAGTTACCAAGCCTGAACTCGGCCCATCCAAGTCGCTCCCACGACTCAGTTGTCGGGTCGATTCGAATCAACTGGCGTGCCGCATTGGCAACCTCAAGATACCGCCGTTGTTGCGAAAGCAGATAGATGATGTTCTCCATCAACTGTGGCGATGGTTGCTCCATCAACTCCGCAGCCGTGATGTACTGCTCCAACGCCGCCTCGCCATTACCCAGCAACTGCAATGTCGCCGCGAGCGTGATGTGCGGTGGCGCGGTACCCTCGGACAAGTCGGCGCCTCTCTGGGCAAAGACAAGTGCGCTCTTGGGCCTCCCCATCTGTAGATAGGTGGTTGCGAGATTCAGATTCGCACCAAGGCTGTCTGGATCTATGGTCAGCGCCCGGTGATACGCCCTGACCGCTTCGACGAATCGGTCGAGCATCTGCAGCGTGACGCCGTGGCCGTATTGCGCATCGAAGTTTCTGGGCTCCAACTTCGCCGCCCTTGCAAACGCCGGCTCGGCTCGGTCCCACAACCCTTCTGCCAGATAGACATCGCCGATCCCGACCAGCGCATCGGTTGCAACTGGATTGTCCGCCAAAATCTCCCGGAAGAGTGCCAGCGCTTCTTCATAGTCGCCTGCATCCTTCGCCGCCTGTGCCTGGTCGAGGGAGTCCTGCTGGGAAACACTCAGAGCGGCAGGTGACAGGTCAACCACCGGCCTTGGCTCCGGCTCGGCCTGCTGGGCAGCGTTACACCCGGCGAGGGTCGCCACGAGCAGCCCAAGAATGAGGTCCCGTCGAGCCATGATCGTCAAAGGGTACACCGAACCCTTCTATCGACGCGATTTCGCGATCTTCCTGAGCCTGCTCATGTTGATACTGTCCATGGGCCGGCCCTGCGCGTCATCCTCCTTCGCCGTCTCAAGAATCATCGGCACTCCCGCCAACGCCGGGTGCTTCAGGAGGGCCGAAAAACAACTGCGGCCGCAGGATCCATCGCCTATGTGAGCATGGCGATCCGCGCGGGAGCCACACGCCCCGATCGAATCGTTCAGGTGCACGACCCGCATCTGACTCATTCCACACGACTCCTCGAATGCGGTCAGCACCGCGGCGGCCGCCTTCGCGGACGACATGTCATACCCCGCCGCCGTCACATGACAGGTGTCAAAGCAGAATGCCACACGCTCCGGCTCCTGCACCATGTCCCGAATCGCCGCGAGATGGCCAAAGTCATATCCGAGGTTTGTGCCCGAACCAACCGTCGTCTCCAAACAGGTCATGACACCGAATCCCGGCAGATCCCGGTGCAACCGGTCCATTGACTTGGCAATTCGCCGCAGGCCGGCAAGTTCTTCGCTGCTGGGATCGCCACCAAGAACATTCATCTCGCCCCTGCACCTCGGTGTGCCAAGCCTCGCCCCCGGATGGGCTACAAGCAGTGGAATGTGCAATGCTTCACACCGCTCCATTTCGTCGCGTTGCAGCGCTATCGACTTCTCTCTCGCCGCGGGGTCGGGCGAAGCGAGGTTGACGAGGTAACTGTTGTGGCTGACAACCCGGTTGCCTGTATCCCACCCCATGCCGCTGCGTTGTTGCTCCCACGCATCGACCATGTCACCACAAAGGGGCGGCGCTTTCCATTGCCGCTGATTTCGGGTGAACACCTGCACGCAGTCCATGTCCAACTCCGCCGCCCGAACAAGCGCGTTGACAACGCCACCTGCCGCGGACAAGTGGGAACCAAGCATGAGTGTGTTCGAACGCTCAGCGGGCAAGGTGTCGATCGAAGGACAGGAGCGCCGGTGCGTTGCCGTCGATCTGCCGCACTCTCGCCAAGTTGTCGCGTGCAGTCGCCTCTTCTTCGACCTGTTCGGTCACGAACCACTGAAAAGCGACTTGCACCGCCCAGCCGCATTCCGATCCAGCAAGTGCGTAGATGTCGTGGATCTGAGAGGTCACCCGCTGTTCGTGGGCAAGTGCAGCCTCGAACACGGCGACCAGCGAGTCGAATTCGGTGGTTGGGGCGGGCGTCGCGTCAACCTTCACCTCCATGTCCCACTCCTCCATCCAGGCGAGAATCTTCATCGCGTGCCCGTGTTCCTCGGCAGCCTGCGCCATGAACCACCCGGACACGCCAGAGAGGTTCTCCCGAGACGCCCAGCATGCCATCGCCAGATACTGCAATTCCGCGCCGAGTTCGTGCGAAATCTGTGCGTTCAAGAGGCCGTGGAGTTGATTGCTGGTCATGAGTGTTCTCCAGTAGGAACTGTCGTCGCGGTAACAACGCCGAGCATGGTGGCGGCTGTCTGCGCAATATCAGTTGCGTGCAGCCCGCACTGACGGAGGATGTCGTCCTCGCTTCGTGCGGACTTGGGGATTCGTTTGACATACATCTGTTCGATGGTGAAAGCGTCGCCGGAGGCGGTGCAGGCATCAGCGACCGCCGAGCCGAGAGAAGCACCGTAGTTGTCCTCAACAACCAGAATATTTCCACCGTTTTCGTTCGCAATGTCGAGCAGTCGATCCTGATCAAAGGGCAAGCTGTAGAGATCGAGAAGCGATGCGTCGATGCCGAGTCGATCGAGTTCGTCGATCGCCTTGTTGCATTCATGGATCATGAATCCGGCCGACACGATCAACAGGTCACGGCCGTCGATCAACGCCTCCGATCCACCAAGTTCGAACACAGTATTCTCGTCGTAGATCATCTCAACATCGGGCCGGTGGGTTCGCATGTAACAACAGCCTTGATGATTGGCCATCGCAACAGTCAACCCGTAGGCCGCCCACGCATCAGCGGGCTGCAACACCCAGCACCCCGGTCCACCGTGGTGATCGGTCATCGTGCCCAGACTCCGGAACCATGCGATGTCGGGTAGTGACATCTGGCTCGGGCCGTCCGCGGCCAGCGAAACTCCCGAATGCGAACCCACGATATTCAGATTCGCGCCAGAGTTGATTGCCATCTCGATCTGGTCGTAGCCGCGGGTGATGAACTTCGCGAAGGATGAGCAGAACGGAATCTTCCCGGCAGCGGAGAGACCTGCGCCCACGGAAACCATGTTCTGTTCGGCGATCTTGCACTCGACAAATCGAGGTGCCAGTTCCGCGTCTCCACCAAACCAGCAGGAAAATGTGGAGTTGCTGACATCAGCATCCACCGCCCAGACACGAGAGTCGGCGTGACCGAGGGCCCGCAGCGCAACGCCGTACGCCCGCCGTGTCGCCATGCGTCCCGCCTGCAGTGTTGTCCGCATGTCCCACCGCTCCATCGACACGGCAAAGCCTGGTACGGCTTCGACTACGGGGCTCGCCGGAGGCGGTGGTGGGGAGGTGATCGGTGGAAGTTCCGCCGTCATGGCAGATGTCAGCGAGAGTGCTGTTCGAGACAACTCTTCGAGGGATTTGGCGAGTTGTTCACCCTTCACCGGCTTGCCGTGCCAGTTCCCTCCCTGCATGGACGGCACACCCCAACCCTTGACGGTGCGGGCAACGACCGCCATGGGTGTAGCGGTCCCCGCTGCGAAGGTGTCGAATGCGGAGGTGATCTCGGCCGGATCATGGCCATCGATCATGATGACTTTGAAACCGGTGGCGATCAGTTTCGCTTCCAGTCGTTCCGGAGATTGCTGCTTGCTGACGGCACCTGCCTGTCCGTATTGATTGCAGTTGAAGATCGGCAGCACATTCGTGAGCGTGTGGTCGACGATGAAGTCGAGTGCTTCGGCGATCTGTCCCTCGCGAGATTCGCCGTCACCGATGATGCAGTAGACGCGGCGATCGCTCTGATCTCTCTGTGCAGCAAGCGCCACACCGGCAGCAACGGACAGACCCTGTCCGAGTGATCCGGTTGCGGCGTCGAAGAACGACACGCCTTCTCGTGGATTCGGATGTCCATCCAGTGGTGAGTCGCACTCCCGCAGCGACGAAAGGTGTTCGCGTGTCAGCGTGAATTCCTCACCTCGCCATTCCACCGTGGCACCCAGATCCGCCATCGCCGCGTACACGATCGGTACGGCGTGTCCTTCGGAGAGTACGAGCCGGTCTGCGGCCGGGGCGTCCGGATCCTGCGGCGACCACCGCATGGTGTGGTACATCAACACCGTCACAATGTGCCCAAGACTCATTGCGCTGGTTGGATGACCGCTACCGGCAGCGGCGCACATGTCCATTGCCAATGAATCAAGGGTGACGGCCTTTGCGTGAACGGCTGCTTCGTACGATGCCATGGCTGTTCCTGTGCGGAGTAGGGGGGGGTCGTGGGAGACGGGAAAGGGTCAGTATCTCATGCACATGCCGCCCCGACAACCGCCCGGGGTGCGGAAAGAATTTCCCATGGCCCTCTTGAGGCCTGCGCTGTTACACTCGCACCTGCGAAACAAGGGAGAATCACAGCACCATGACCGTCAAACAAGCAACCAACATGAAGGCCATCTGCGACCGCGATGCTCTGGCAGATGCCATGTCACTGATCGCGGGTGTCGTTCCGAGCCGAACGCCGACGCCGTCGCGGCAATGTGTCCTCATCACCGCCGGGGACGGTCAGTTGCAACTGGCTGCTACGGATGGCGAGATTTCGTTGGTTCGCTCGACCACGAGGGTGGATGCGGAGTCAAGCGGGCAGGCCTTTGTACCGGCCGACAAGGTGTCCCAGATTGTTCGCAGTTGTGATGATCCAACAATGACACTTTCCGGTGACGATGGCGCCCTGCTCATTCGCTCCTCAGACTCCAGGTTCAAGGTCTTTGCGTTCCCGATTTCCGAGGCTTCTGATGCGGCGACCTTCGAGGGCGTCGACCCAAGTTTCGTCATCGGCGGCAAGGAACTTCATCTCCTGATCGATCGCACACTGTTTGCCGCAGCGACCGATCACAGCCGGTATGCAATCAACGGTGTTCTTTTTGAGAGGAAGGACGGCCTGCTTCGCATGGTCGCAACCAACGGGCATCGTCTCGCGATGGCGACGGCATCATGCGACGGTGATGGCGAAGACCGCTGCATCATTCCGACCAAGACAATGACTTTGCTACGGCGTCTGTTGGGTGATGGCGATGCCAATGTCGCGGTGCATGTTGATGATGGCCGCGTTCTGTTTCACATCGACGACGAAGGGGAAACCGCAACCATCTCCAGCAACCTCGTCGAAGGCAACTTTCCCCCGTATGAAGATGTGGTGCCGAAGGACCTCGACCGGTCCGTCCGCGTCTCGTCCGATGCGTTGAACAAGGGCATTCGCCGCGCCGCGTTGCTGACCAACGAGGAATCCCGCGGGGTCCGCATGGTCTTCGAGCAGGGTCGACTGGTGATCACGGGCCGATCACCGGAAATGGGAGAGGCGGAGATCGAAATCCCTCTCGATGGGTTTGACGGCGAACCTCTGGAGATCGGTTTCAACCCTGCGTACATTCTCGACGCCATGAAAGTAGTCGGCGCGGACGAGATTACGATCGAGTTGAAGCGGCAGGACAAGCCGGGCCTGTTCCGCAGCGGAGACGACTTCCTCTACATCATCATGCCGGTGAACCTGAGCTGAGAGGCGCAAGGCACCTCTACGGTGTCAGCGTTCCTCTCTTGGGTGGACGCGGTCGGCCTCCGCCGCGTGCGTATTTCACCGAGCACCCCCACGGCTTGACATAGGCCGGATCGACATCTTCGCCCGCCTTGATCTGTTTGATCACACGCACAACATGTGTCTCTGCCTTCGCGCCCTGCTTGCGGCGCGGGTCGTCGCTGAGCGCGCCCTGAAACTGCAGCACACCCTCCTCGTCGATGATGTACACATGCGGTGTTGTCTTTGCTTCATACAGGTGGCCGACTGCTCCGTCATAGTCAATGAGCATGGGAATGTCGGAGTCCATCTTCTTCAGAAAGTCGCCACCGCCTTGCACGACCTTGTCCTTTGCGCGGTTGGCCGTGGAGTTCACCGCCAGATAGACGATCTGATCGTCGATGTCGTTGATCTCCTCAAGCATGGTCGGCATCAAGCCGCACTCCCACACGCCCTTGCAGAAGGGGCATCCTTCATTGAACCATTCGAGTACGACGATGCGTCCCTTGTAGTCCTCGAGAGAGTGTTCCTTGCCCCGGTGATCTTCAAGCGTAAATGATGGGGCGGGTTCGCCAACCTTGGCGGTCTTTGGCTTGGTTGGATGATCGCTGGGATGATCCTGTGAGGCAGCGCCGAACAGGCCAAGTGCGAGCAATGCTATTGCGGATGTGTAGGTGCGTTTCATTCCGATCTGTCTCCTCCTGTTGATCCCTGCAGCATGCCCAGTGATTCAAAGGGTAGCGAAACACGGTAGCAGGGATCGGTTTCCTCGGTTCCGAATGCCAACAACCCTCGCACGATCGGATCGTTGCCTTGGAGATTCGACGGTTCAAAGATGATTGGAATACGCAGTTCGAAACGACCGTCCTTCGTGGTCGGCAAGTCGGCTTCGGCGAATCGAACACCAGGTTGTTCGATGGGCAGGAATGACACTGGCGATGCGCTCGCGGGACCTTGCAGTACCAGCATCGATCCCATCACGCGGGCGGACGCGCCCTCAAGTTCGTCCAGTTCCTTCGGTAAGCGTGCTTGCCAATCGACAAGTCGTTTGTCTCTTCGCGATGGTCCCTCATCCCATGCCCGAACCGAGGTTACGAGATCGAGGTCGGCCGATCCTTGCACGCATCGCTTTCTGCATGCGAGCCATGTCACACCAACGCGAAAACCCTCGCGGCCATCGGCCGTGATATCCGGGGCGGTCACAGGTATGAAGATCGCCACCTCATCGGCATAGCCGTAGGTGGTGCCTTCTTCACCAAGGAACACTTCGGGTCGCGGGTAGATCGGCGAGCCGGCCGTGTACCCGCTCGGCACATCGACCTCGACCTCGGTTGGCAGGCCACTGGCTCCGGGGTTGACCCAATAGACATGCCAGCCCTCGTCGATGGTGAGTGGGACGATGATATGGAAGGTTTGTCCCGGGCCGACCCACCCGACATCGGTGACGGCTCGAGCCGTCGCGTGGCCTGGTACACCCGCATCCGAGGGTCCCATGGATGGAGCCCCGAAAGGGCCGGCAAGAGCGGTACCTGCGATTGTCATTGCGATGATCATGGCGGTGGGTCTCCAACGCCCCGGCGGTTGCTGTATTCTGCCTTCATGCGCGTTGCTGTGGTCCCGGTCGCACTAGTTTTCTGCATTCTGGCTGCCGCCGGCTGTAAGAGTGGGATTACTGACCGAAACCTCGTGTATGTCACGGCGCAGGAAACCCAGAATCTGACGCGAAGTGGTGATACCACCGCTATCGTCGTTGTGGATCCTCGGGTGCCCTGGCGGTACCGCGATGGCCACATTCCAGGCGCTATCAGCATGCCCATGGCCCTCCTGTCGCAGGATGCCTGGAAACTCGACGAGGATCAGGTCATCATCGTGTATGGAAACACCTGGAATGACGACCTGTCACTGGCCATGAGCAAGGCACTCATCAAGATGGCATTTCCCGGCGTCAAGACCCTCAGGGGCGGTATCGACGCGTGGGAACGGGCCGGTTTTCCGATCACCAGCGGCAATGATCCGGGGTAGGCGTGGATAACCCTCAGATCGGGGTTGCCCGCAGCAGCAGGGGTGGTACCCTCAGGTGCCCGGCTGTGGCCGCGGTGCGGTTATGGGACCGCAAGGAACCCCATTGCGGTGCAGTGCGAACAGTTGGGCGTCGGCTAGGGTAGGTGGTTCAGGTGTCCGCGGCCGTCAGACCGATTGACGAGAAGCTCGAGAAAAGGGAAGTCATACATGCTCGCACGAACACTCTTCACGATCTCCATCGCCGGAGTCTGCATGGTTGGAGCCGGCGCCTTGCTTGGTGGCCCAAAGCCCAAGCCGCTGATGTCACCAACGGGACACACCGGGCAGGATCCTGCACCGCATCGTGCTGGCGGTACGGTCACCGTAACCGCCGAGCGAGTTGCAAGCGGCTTGTCTCGCCCGGTTGCCGCAACCCACGCCCCTGGCGATACATCGCGTCTCTTCATTGTCGAGCAGCACACCGGCCGCATCAAGATTCTGAATCTCGATACGGGCGCAGTCAACTCCACGCCGTTTCTGGACATCTCCGGCATCTCGACAGGTAACGAACAAGGATTGCTTGGGCTGGCGTTCCACCCGAACTACCAGAGCAATGGCTACTTTTACATTAACTACACCACGAGCAGCAGTACCGTCATCAAGCGGTACACCGTTTCGACCAATCCCGATGTCGCCGATTCTGGCAGCGGCTCCACGATCATGAGTTTCAGCCAGCCCTACTCGAACCACAATGGCGGGTGGATAGGGTTCAGCCCGGTCGACGGTTACCTCTACATTGGCACTGGCGACGGTGGTAGCGGTGGCGATCCCGGCAACCGAGCCCAGGACATCACCAGCCAGCGAATGGGCAAGATGCTCCGCATCGATGTGGATGGTGGATCGCCCTATGTGGTTCCCTCCTCGAACCCGTTTGTCGGAACAACCGGTGATGATGAAATCTGGGCGTATGGTCTTCGGAACCCGTGGCGATGTTCGTTCGATCGGGAAACGGGCGATCTCTGGATCGGCGATGTCGGCCAGAATGCCTATGAAGAAGTTGACTATCAACCAGCCAGCAGCACCGGCGGTGAGAATTATGGCTGGCGATGCTATGAGGGCGATCACTCCTACAACACCAGTGGGTGCCCTAGTTCAAGCACCATGACCTTCCCGATATGGGAATACAGCCTGGGTGGCAGCCCATATCGCTGCACCGTAGTTGGTGGATATGTCTACCGCGGCAGTGCAATCCCGGC
Organism: uncultured Isosphaeraceae bacterium; assembly: GCA_964546585.1. Lineage (GTDB taxonomy): Bacteria > Planctomycetota > Phycisphaerae > Phycisphaerales > SM1A02 > CAZJKE01. Next base: position 24,657 of record CAZJKE010000025.1, read on the forward strand.
GTTGCAGGGCACCTACTTCTTCGGCGACTACTGCTCGGAACAAATCTGGTCCTTCCGGAATAACGGCGGCACAGTAACCGACTACACCGAGCGAACCAGCGAGCTCGATCCTCCCGGATCAGCGCACATCGACTCCATATCCGCCTTTGGCGAGGACGCCAATGGCGAAATGTACATCTGTGATCTCGGTGGCGAGGTGTTCAAGATTGTTCCCGTGTCTTCCCCCGGCGCGTGCTGCGTCGGAACGGACGGCACCTGCATCGAGATTCTTGAAACCAATTGCAACAACGGCGGCGGCACATGGATGGGCGAAGGCACAACATGTGACTCCGGCGTTTGCGACCCCAATGATTGTCCAGCCGATGTCAACAACTCCGGCTCCGTCGATGTGACCGACCTGCTCGCGGCCATCGCTGCTTGGGGTGACTGCGCAGGATGCGACGCCGACATCAATGACGACGATGTTGTCGATGTCACCGACCTTCTTTCCATCATTGCCGCATGGGGACCATGCGCCTGACCGAGTGGCTTTCGACATGAAACACCTGGGACTTGTTGCGTCTCTACTTCTATCCGTGTGCGCCAGTGCGGAGTACTTTCAGATTGGCCCGCTGCCAGGAAACGCTCCGTAGGGTTTTTCACAGGTCTTCTCCAAGCATGTGGATGTGTCGGACATCCTGCTGTGCATCTCTTCGTGGGGTCCGTGTCCGTAAGGTCAGGTCTCCGGGGATCCCCCCACGGGTCAGACCCAAGGAGGAGCGAGCGCAGCTCGCGACGGGGGGGTCTGGCCCCTGCCCGGGGAGATCCCCCCATCGAGCGGGCCAATGCCGCTGTTGCCAAAGGGGGGTTTCAC
>CAZJKE010000026.1:0-15055 GCA_964546585.1 uncultured Isosphaeraceae bacterium
GTGACCCCGGGTGTGACCCTAGGTGTGACCCTAGGTGTGACCCCGGGTGTGACCCTAGGTGTGACCCTAGGTGTGACCCCGGGTGTGACCCCGGGTGTGACCCTAGGTGTGACCCCGGGTGTGACCCCGGGTGTGACCCCTAGAGCACAACCCCTAGAGCAGGGCCCATATGCAGATGGCGAGCGATGCGACGGAGAACGCCCCGACGGCGAAGATGACGCCGCTGGGGGGCCTGTGGGTGGGGGGTGGTTCAGCGCGCATGTCCATGGTCTCCCCGTCGTGCGAGGCAGCCTTGCCCACCGTCATCATGCCGTGCTTGAGATGATGGGCTACGAGCCACCAGTTGATTGGATAGGCACAGAGGAACCCTCCGAGAAGCGCGATGGACATGATGAACCAGAAGGCCGGATTGGCCGGGCTGTGCGCACCTGCCACTGCGGGCATCCAGAGCCTTCCCACGAGCAGCATTCCGGCCATCAACAAGTTCATGGAGAGAAACTCCGGAATGAAGGTCATCTTGAGGGACTTGACATAGTCGCCGCCGGCCATGTCCCGCATGGCAAACGCCTGGAAGAAGGTCCAACCGAACCCAAAGCCCAGCACATACTCAAGGGCGATATCCATCCCTGGACTGAGTATCAGCAAGCTGCCGATCACCGCCCCAGCAATGATCCCAAGGCCATCGCCCGCGGCACAGTGCATCGTCGACCCCAGCACCTGCCGCCATCTCGCCGCGACATAGTCCTCGTGCGTATTCGACAGCGGCTCCCTACACCCAAGTACATAAAAAAAGGCCCCAAACGGGCCCGTGAAAAGCGTCAGTATGAAGAAACTCCACTTGAGCACCGTCGCTTCCGGCGTCCGCCCAAGAAGGAGATCAAGCCCCACATACAGGGCTGACATCGCCGTGAGAATGAACCAGAGCAGCATGACGCCATCGAGCATGGGGGGAGCCTCCGTGTGGAACCTTAGGGGGTCCAATAACAACCTCCGCATTCAGTCTCGCTGGGAGTCTACTGCGATTCAATCCGCACAGGTGGACCCATACGGGGTCTTCTTACCGTCCCGTGGTTGCCAGATCGCAGGCATGGCGCATTGTTGGCTCGTGGAAGTGGGGTCGCATGAAGCTGCGGGAAACGGCTTCAGAGTCGCGTCCCCAAGCTTGAGTAGAAATGAACCTCATCAGTCAAGAGTCAGAGGAGATTACGAAAATGAAACGGATCAACTGGTCCATTACAGCAGCGGGCGTCGCTTCGCTCCTGGCAGGAGGCTCGGCCTTTGCCGATCTCAACAGCATCTCGGTTGATGCCATTGACAGTGGAATGGGCATCGGCACGACATACCGCGTGTATGCGGATGTTGACGCTGGTGACCAGGTCAACGCCGTCTATGGCGAGGCTGGTGCTGCACTGCACATCGAGAGTTCGACCTCGTTTTACCAGAATGCGTTCGGAAGTCAGACGCCCCCGTCTGCCGCGCTGATCGCAGTGTTCCCCAGCCTTGCATTTGACAGCTTTGTCTCCATCGGTCGTCTCACAGACACCGACAACGGCATGCTGGAAATCGGCATTGACTGGGCCGCGTTCGAAGGCAGCGGCGGAGCAATCGACACGGACAATGGTTCGTGGTTTGCCACGCCGGACAACGCGCAGGTCCACGAAGTGGACGGTCGCGTCCTGATCGGTCAGTTTACGACCGACGGTGATGTGAGCGGCATCGTCAACCTGCAGGGCAAGGATGTCAGCCTGAACAACTGGAACGCCGTTGGCGTCGAGTTTGCTTCAGGTGTGATTCCCGCCCCAGGTGCGATCGCCCTTCTGGGCATCGCGGGCCTCGCAGCAAGGCGTCGCCGACGCTGAGCCGCCACGGCTTCCTGAGAAGGATTTCAACGAACACCGCCCAGACCCAGGTCTGGGCGGTGTTTCGTTGGAGCCAGGCTGTGTTTCCCACTGTTTTTCTTCGCCGGAACCGGTTGCCAAGGTTCGGGTTACGCCGAACAGCCGTGGAAAACCAAGAAGACAGTATCGATGTCCCGTTGACGGCAACAGGGATCGGCGGCTAGTTTTCGCATCGGAGATCGTTACCGGACGCAGCCGGGAACTACTGCGATTGGACAGTTCGATCTCACCACGGATGGTTCGCGGCACTGTGCCGCGGCGACATACACGAGGTGTTCCGCAGGAAAAGGAGAGGAGCACAGATGAAAGTCAGGAGGACAGATTATGTCGTGGCGTCAATCGTCACGGCGTTCACAGGCGGCATGGCGTTTGCCGACTTCCAAAGCATCTCGATCGATGCTGTTGACAGCGGATTTGGGATCGGCACGACATACCGCGTCTATGCGGATGTCGACGCTGGTGATCAGGTCAATGCAGTCTATGGCGAGGCAGGTGCAGCACTGCACATCGAGAGTACCGCGGCCTTTTATCAGAACGCCTTTGGTGGTAACACGCCACCTTCGGCCGCGCTGATCGCGGTGTTCCCGAGCCTTGAGTTCGATAGCTTTGTTTCCATTGGTCGTCTGACGGACACGGATGACGGCATGCTGGAAATCGGCATTGACTGGGCCGCGTTTGAAAGTGGTGGTGCGATCGACACGGACAATGGTTCGTGGTTCGCCACTCCGGACAACGCGCAGGTCCACGAAGTGAACGGTCGCGTCCTGATCGGTCAGTTTACGACCGACGGTGATGTGAGCGGCATTGTCAATCTACAGGGCAAGGATGATGCTCTGAACAACTGGAACGCCGTCGGTGTCGAGTTTGCTTCAGGCGCTATTCCTGCACCTGGTGCAATTGCCCTTCTCGGCCTGGCCGGCTTGGCTCTGCCCCGCCGTCGTCGCCGTTGAAATTGCTTGGCGTTTTCGGGGGTGTTGATTCATTCGCCGCCCCGGCCTCACGGCCGGGGCGGTTTTTTTCATGACATGTCAAGATGGGCGATTAGAAGCCCGTTTATTGGCAAAAAATGCTCGAATGGCTGCTCCCGCCTCTTGATTCCGCTCATACGCCGGGTATCGTGCATACCGGAAGCACCCAGATCAACGCTTTGCGTCGTGACGGGATTGGGAAGCTGGGGAACGAGTATTCGTTCTCTATGCACGAGTAACGAGAAAGAGGAGACAGTTCATTATGAACAAGAGTGTTATTGGCCTGATGGCCGTTGGCTCTCTCGTCCTGACCGGACCCGCCTTGGCGGATCTCAACGGGATCTCCTGGGACACCGTCGACAGTGGCATGGGCCTCGGCACGACATATCAGCTTTACGCAGATGTCAACGCTGGCGACCAAGTCAACGCGGTTTACGGCGACGATGCCGTTGCACTGCAGATCAATGCAGTGAACGGCAGCTTCTACCAACATGCGTTTGGTGGAGTCACGCCGCCTTCGCAGGCACTGATCAACGCGTTCCCAAGCCTTGCGTACGATAGTTTTGTTTCCATCGGTCGTCTGACGGACACTGACGACGAAATGCTGGAAATCGGCATCGACTGGACCAACTTTGAAGCTGGCGGCCCCATCTTCACGGACAACGGTTCGTGGTTTGCGACCCCAGACAATGCTCAGGTCCACGAGGTTGGTGGTCGAGTTCTGATTGGTCAATTCACCGTTGCAGGTGAGGGCCTTGAAGGCACGATCAACATCCAAGGCAAGGATGGCGCACTGAACAACTGGAATGCTACGGATGTGTACTTCAACACAGTCCCAGCACCCGGTGCTCTGGCGCTTCTCGGACTGGCTGGCCTTGTTGCCCGCCGTCGCCGGAAGTAATTCCGACGAGAGATACGAGAGCCATAAACTGGCAATGACAATGCCCCGCGATCCCAGCGGGGCATTGTCTATTTGAGGGTGTCAGACACCTCCAAGTGCGGACTGCAGCGGGGCCAACAAGTCCCCGAACGGTTCGTGACGAGATACCGCCGTGTCATACAGCGGGCGTCTCACCTGATCCTGACTGAGTGTCAGCACTGTGCGGCCTGTTTCCCAGAATCGCAGGCAATCGTCTTCGAAAGGCAACTCGCAGAAGTCCAGAATGCGTCGCGCAGTTCCGGGCAGATCCCCCACGAGGTCCTCGTAGCGAACCTCCAGGATCCGATCGCCCAGTACTTCCCTCCAGTGTCGCATCAATCGGTTGTAGTCCCGGTGAAACGCGCCAATATCCTCGAGCCGGGCCGCCCACGGATTCGTCCCCGGTGGCAACTTCTGGGCAAAGCAGGAGAGCCCCATTGCCATGGGATTCCGCGTGCAGTGAATGAACGCCGCTTTGGGGAACACCTTCGCGATCGGCCCCAGCAATTGATAGTTGCCGAGTTGTTTGTCGACCATACGATCGGCGCTGCCCGCAGCGTCCATCAGGTATTCGTTGGCCAGCGATGCAAGATCCTCCTGCGTCAGCATGGACCACGCCTCCGCGACGCCGCGGCCCGCGAGCGATTCGTTGATGAGGCGGGGCATGGATTCGATCTCGCCAAGGCCGCAGCCCTGCGAGTGCGCGTCGATGATTTGTTCGGTCAGGGTCGAACCGGACCGCAACATGCCCACGATGAATACGGGCCGTCGGCTTTCACAACCTGAATGGGGCATCGACTCGAATGCCTGTGCGCCAAAGGCTTCGATGATCGCATCGTGTTTCTCGGCATGTGCAGCGGCGTCAAACTGCGATACCGACAATGCATTCCCCTCTCCATACGCCTCCATTGCTGCGGTGTATTCGCCAGCCTGTTCCATGGCCTTGCCCAGCGTGAAGTAAAGGGTGCGGCGCGTTTCAAGAGGCTCTCGTTTCGCAGGAAGATGCGAAAGCACCGCCTCAGCAGCAGCGTGCGGGTCACCTTGTTCCATCCGGATTCGTGCATGAACAATGGCAATGACTGCATCCTCAGTTCCTTGTTTCAGCAGGGGTTCGAGCACCGCCAGAGCGCGTTCCGTCTTATCCAGCCGCAGGTACGCGTTCGCCTTGCCCGCCAGGACGCCGGGGTGATGCGGCGAGTGTTTCAGGGCACGGTCATAGGCATCGATCGCCTCGTGGAATTGCCCCTGCGTCACCAGAATGTCACCCAGCAACCCGTGATAATCCGCTCGCTTTACATTGCGACCGATGGCGGCTCGGATCATCGTGATCGCTTCATCCCTCTTTCCCAGTTGATTGCACGCTTGCGCGAGCAACGCCAGGGCCAGATCATCTCGGCGACGATCGCCCAGCACCGCCCGCGCGAGCGCCTCGGCATGCATCGGTTGCCCTGTGCCTAGCGCCGACATTGCCTGCCGGAGCCGGGGATCAACCTGCTTTGCCATCGATTGAGATCCTCCTGATCAGCCCTGCACGAGATCGGCGTTGGTTGGAAAACGACCCAGCGCGGAGAGCAACTGTTCTATCTGCGTCGGCGGACTCATGTTGAGCAATCGTCGCCGCAGTGCGGTGACTGTCTTCAGTTCCGCCGCCCCCATCAAGAGGTCCTCTTTGCGTGTGCCGGAAGCGGCGAGGTTGATCGCTGGATAGAGACGCCGTTCAGAGATCGACTTGTCCAGAATCAACTCCATGTTGCCGGTTCCCTTGAACTCTTCGAAGATGATCTGATCGGCACGCGAGCCAGTGTCCACCAGACAACTGGCGATGATGGTCAGCGAACCAGGCTGCTCGATGTTTCGTGCAGCGCCGAAGAGTTGCTTTGGCACTTCCAATGCCCGGGAGTCAAGCCCGCCGCTCATGGTCCTGCCGCTGTTGGCATATTTTCGTGAGTTGTTGAACGCACGGCCTACCCGGGTGAGCGAGTCGAGAAGGACCACGACATCCTGCCCGGCCTCCAACAGCCGCTTCGCCCGTTCGATGGCCATGATGCCCAGTTCGATATGGGCGTCAATGTCCTGATCGTTTGACGACGCCAGCACTTCGGCTGGAACTGTGCGTTGGAATTCCGTCACTTCTTCGGGTCGCTCATCGATGAGCAGCGCAACGAGTTTCACATCGGGATGATTGTGGTGGATGCCAGCGGCCATGTTCTGCAAGAGAACTGTCTTTCCTGCCTTTGGAGGCGCTACGATCAAACCTCGCGTGCCGTAGCCGATGGGGCAGAACAGGTCGATGAGTCGACAAGCCGGAGGGCAACCCGGGTGCTCCAACTGCATCCGCGGCTGCGGGTCGATGACGACCATTTCTTCGAACGGAAGATGGGCGGCATATTGACTGGGCTCGATGCCCTCGATCTCAAGCACGGACCGCACGATCGGTCGGACATTTCGAGGCTTACCCTTTCGCCTGTTTCGGCTCTTTCGCAAGATGACTTCCGCTGTCACCATCTGCCCTTGCCGTAGCGGGAATTCCTCGCGAAGCGCAGCGGGCACATACGGATCGTCGTCTCGAAGCACCGGTCCGTTGTTCCACTGACGCAGTCGCCCCTCGTGGGGCGAACTCCAATCAAGAAAACCGGTAATTGTTTCGGACATTGTGGTCTGCACGCATGGCGTGCTGATGCGGCGACGCCGATTGCCTCTGTCGTTCGTAATGACTCGCTATGTCCCGGAACCCCGCTGCCCCTGGTCACGGGAAGGGGAGTATAGGCCATCGCATGCGATCCGGGCTGCTGCCGCCGCATTCTCGATCAACAGCGTGAGATTTGCCCGAAGCGACAAGCCCTGCGTTGCTTCTGCCAAGGCGGTCAACAAGACAGGCGTTCGGGAGTACCCCGGATCACCGGAATCCCGCCACGACCGCTCTGCGGCTTCAATGACGCCTTCAAGCGATCCACGGGCTATCGCCGTGTCAGCCGGGACCGGCTTGGTGACCAGTACTGCCGATCGCTGCCCCAACTCATCCCAGTGCACTCGGCAGAGTTCCGCAATCGCAGACGGGTCATCCAGCCGCGATATGCCCGGATCGTCAACGCTGTTGGCCTCGACGAATCGTGGGAACCAGTCGGTGCCCATGCCAACGACCGGGACACCAATTGACTCGATTGCTTCAACGGTCGCTGAAATGTCCAGAATTGACTTGCAGCCTGATGCAACAACGCAAACGGGGTTTGTTGCCAGTGCTGCGAGATCCGCTGAAATATCCAAGTGTCGAGCCCAGTCCCGATGCAGGCCGCCAATGCCACCGGTCGCAAAGGCGCGGATTGGCGTCTCGGCGCGGCCGCACGCAAGCAGTGTGGTGGCGACGGTTGTTCCTGCAGAAGCACCTGCTCGCATGGCGGCGGCGATTGTTGCGAGTGACACCTTTGACGCATCCATGTTCGCCGCAAGAGCGACGAGTTCGTCGGGTGCGAGCCCAATGCGCAGGACGCCGTCGACAATCGCGATCCATGCCGCTACACAACCACCACGATTGACAGCGGCGGTCATCGCTGCCGCGGCGGCTTGATTGATCGGCGTTTCGTGGCCGACATAGGATGGAGCTTCGCCGAATCTGTCCTGCCAGGGCTGCCGCGGAAGACCGCACGTCAGTACCGCCGTCTCCAGTGCGACAACAGGCCGTCCTTCATCAAGGGCCTTCGCCACATCGCTGGAGACAGTGATGCTCACGATCGCCGAGTTCGGATGCGACCACCCAGGCGTTTTCCGGGCAGGCCGGTTGGCACGATGCCCCCTGGGAACTTGTCGCTCTCCGCCCGCTTCTCCGAGTCCGGAAGGTCCAGGCGGGTTCGGCTGTGGGTGAGCCGTGCCTTCTGCGTCCTCTCCTGTTCTTCCTGTCGCTGCTTGACCACGCGATCCGGCTCCGGTCCCGGTTTGAAGTCCGGGTATTCCTTGACGGGTATCTCAACATTGGTAAGCGCTTCGATCGCAGAGAGCAGTTGACCTTGTTCGGGTGTGACGAACGACCATGCAATGCCGTTCCTCCCCGCACGCGCGGTGCGTCCGATGCGGTGGACATAAACCTCGGGATCTTCCGGAAGGTCGTAGTTGATGACATGGGTGATGTTGTCCACATCAATGCCGCGTGCGGCAAGATCGGAGGCGATCAATACGCTCAACTCACCGTCCCGCAACTTTCGCATGACCTGATTTCGCTTGCTCTGCTGCAGGTCACCATGAATGGCGCTTGCATCAAGCCCCTTTCGGTTGAGATAGCGAGTGAGTCCGTCCACCGTCGCCTTTGTTCGACAGAAGATGAGCGTGAGCGCAGGTTCCTCATGGGTGAGGAGATGATGAAGCAAGCGGTTCTTGTCCCACCCCTGGACGGGAAGATGCTGCTGCGCAACCTGCGAGACCGTCAGGCTTCCGGACGATGCGGTGACATCGAGCCTCTCAGGATTCTGCATGTACTTTCGGGCCAGCCGTTCGATCTCGTCTGAAATCGTCGCTGACACAAAGATCGTCTGGTGTTTCTGCCGCATGCCGCCGAGAATGCGGCGGATGTCCTCGCGGAATCCGATGTCGAGCATCCGATCGACTTCGTCGAGAATCGCGAGCCGAACCTTGTCGTAGGGAAGGTGGCCGCGACGATGCATGTCCATGACTCGTCCAGGTGTGCCGACGATGATCTGTGGATTCTTCTTCAACTTCTCGACCTGTACGGGCATCTTCTGCCCGCCGTAGACCGGGACCGAGTGCAGATCGGTGAACCGCCCGAGTTCCCGCAATTCATGGCAGACCTGAATGGCCAGTTCGCGAGTTGGTACGAGAATGAGCACCGAGAAGGCATCGCTTCTGCTGCGTCCCTGCAGGGCAGGAAGTCCGAATGCGGCGGTCTTACCTGAGCCCGTTCGTGATTGGCCGAGGATGTCGCGGCCTTCGATGGCCAGTGGCACGAGCCGCGATTGCACGACGGTTGGGTGTTTGAAACCCATTTGATCGATCGACTTCAGCAGAGGTTCATCCAAGCCGAGGTTGGCGAAGGTCGTGTCAGTCGCGAAGATTTCAAGATCGGGCTTGGGGGAGTCGGGCATGTACTGCTCCGGGGGGTTCTTGGGAGGGGGTAGAAGGGTCATGGTAGGATCGGTGCTTCGTCGATACAAGTCATGAAGCCATGGAGTGGTCGAGCGTGCAGGGAGGCACGGGTTTGGCATGTTGACAGTGAATCTGGATGCAGTCTCCAGAAACCTCTCGGTGTTGCGATCGCACATCGGTGAGGGAGTTGGCGTGTGCGCTGTGGTGAAGGCAGATGCGTACGGGCTCGGTGCCGCGAGGATTGCAATGCATCTTCAGGCGTGCGGCGTGGACATGCTTGCGGTCTACGATGTGGATGAGGCACTTCTTCTGGTGGATGCAGGTGTTTCGGTGCCGATTCTCATCCTTGCACCGGTGCGGTCCATTTCGGCGATGCACCCTGTCCAGCGGGGTCTTGCGCGGGGCCAGATTCATCTGACGGTCCATGGGCATGATCACCTGGAGGCGGTTGCGAGGCTCACTGTTCGTGGTAGTGAGCCGCAGCCGATCCATGTCAAGGTCAATACGGGGCTGAATCGGGGCGGATGCAATTGTTCGCAGGCAGTCTCACTGATCGGGCGGGCGAGGTCGGATGATCGAGTTCGGCTGGCAGGGGTCATGACGCACTTTGCCGCGGCCGCTCAGGACGAGCGTAGGACTTGGGACCAGCATGTCGAGTTCGACAAGGTGTTGTTGGCGAGTGATGTACCGGCAGATGTCTTGATTCACGAGGCGAACACGGCCGCGGCGATCCGCTGGCCATGGGCGAGGAGGTCCATGATTCGTGTCGGCCTGGCATGGGCGGGGCATGTTCCTCACGGCGTTGATACGGCTGTGCCGTTGCAGCCTTCTGTTCGCTGGTTGTCAAGGCTGGCGCATGTCCGGCGTGTGGCTGCGGGCGAATGCGTGGGATATGGCGCGGCGTGGCGGGCTGACCGCGACAGTCTCATTGGCATTGTTCCGGTCGGGTATGCCGCTGGTTTCCCGATTGCGGCGGGGGCGGGGTCCGGGGAGAGCGGCGCGATTGTTGCTGTGCGGGATGCGGCGACCTCAGATTTGCTTGGTCATGTGCCAGTTGTGGGATCCGTGTGCATGGATCAGATGGCCGTTGATCTGACGGCGTTGGCGGAGCGTGTGTGTGGGCTTGATGCCGTAGTCGAGTTGATTTCGCCGAATGTGCAGTCGCCGGCATCGCTGGCGCGGCTGGCAGAGGCGGCAGGTGTTGTGCCGCATGCGGTGTTGTGCGGCATCTCGTCCCGGGTTCAGCGGCAGTATGTGAGCGTGGTGGAAGCGAGAGCGATGGCGGGGTAAGTCTCCTCCAAAAACGCGTCCCGCCACCATGAATGGTGGCGGGAACGAACGTTGGAGAGAGAGAGGATTGTCGGCTTTGTGTGCCGTCGAGCCCAGAAAACGCCAGTTCCGAAGTGGGTCGGCCCGTAGGCGGTCCCTGATGGTTACTCTCGCTTTCTGGGCTCGAGGGCACGCGTGTATCCGGGGGCTTCTATCGGCAGATGGTTGGGGGAGGTGTAGTGAAAGGTTGGGAGTTTCTGCAGCGGCCGATAACACATACCATGGTGCTCATGGAGGCTGTGTCGCCGTCAGTTTTGCGTCTTGGCGTCGTTCGGTTCCTGAACGCGGTACCTCTGATCAGTGGCCTTGAGGTATGCGAGGGCGTCACATTGGAGCCCGCGGTGCCGAGCCGGCTGTTGTCACGCCTGGAGGAGGGGGCGGTGGATTTGGCACTTGCGTCCTCAATTGACTACCAGCGGGCGTCGGCGGACCTTTGTATTCTTCCGGTCGGCGCTTTGGGAAGTCTCAGCGAGACGTGGACTGTGCGGTTGTGGAGTGCCGTTCCATTTGATGAAATGGAGACGGTGTGTTGTGACACCGACAGCCACACATCAGTGGCGCTCTTGAAGATCGTATTGCAGAACAAGTATTGCGTCGTGCCGCGACTTGAACCATTTGATGCGTCGGCGGTCAATGGCGAGGCGGCATCCTGGCCGGAAGCGGTCTTGCTCATTGGCGACAAGGTTGTGAGCGGCAGCCCGCCGGCGGCGAGTCATCGATATCAACTTGATCTTGGTGGTGCGTGGCGGGACATGACGGGTTTGCCGTTTGTCTTTGGGGCTTGGATGGGGCGGGCCGATCTTCCACAGGAGTTTGTTCTTCGGGCGGCCATGCTGCTTGATCGGCAACGGCGGCGCAACACCGCTCGGTTGGAGGAACTCGTGTCGGCCGATGGTCCGCCACGGGGCTGGCAGGTGGAAGAGGGTTTGAGGTACTTGCGGGATCACATCGAGTATGCGTCTGGATCTGACCAGTTGGAGTCGATTGAGCGGTTCCACCAGATGGCGATGCAGTGTGGTGTCATCGACCAGGTGCGTCCGATTCGTTGTTTCGAGGTTTGAGGCCGTGCCGGTTGCGTCGCAATTTCATGTTCCGGAGTTGGCGGACCTTGCGAGGCAGGTTGTTCGTGCGCCGACGACGGTCAGGGAAAGTCAGGTTGAGGCTGCAGAGGCGCTTGTGTTGGAGATTGTGGATGGGGATGCATATCCAATCGACTACCTGGTGTTTCGGTTGACTGGGTATCGGGGGGAGATGGATGATCCTCCCATCGCGATTGGGTCGGCGGTTCGATCAGACCTGTCGGCGTTTGTTGCGGTTGTGACGCAATCCATGGACTTGCCTTCGGGCGAGATGTTGTCGGTGGAGGATGTTGCGAGGCATCTCGGTGTTTCGGGGCGTACTGTCAGTCGTCTTCGCCGCCGCGGGTTGGTCATGCGGTGGGTGCAGGAGCCGGATGGCCGACGTCGGCTTGGATGCATGCTTGAGACGCTGGAGGCCTTTCGGGGGCGGGCGGAGAAGCGATTGCGTCCGGCGCGGGCATTTTCCCGCATGGACGATGCTCAGCGGCGGGCGATCAGAACTGCTGCGATGGAGTATCGCGGCACGAGTCGGTCCATCAATCGGGTGGCGAGGGACCTTGCGAGGCGAACCGGTCGCGGTCGGGAGACGATTCGATCGCTGCTGCTTGCCGACCCCGCGGTGGTGCAGGCGATTGGTGCTCGCGTTCCGTTGCAGCGGCGGGATGCGAGGGTGATTGAGCGGGCGATTCGCATGGGTATGTCATGGGAGGCGTTGGCTGAGCATCATGGGCGGACTCAGGACGCATTGCGGCGGGCGGTGCTCCGATTGCGTGCGGATCGGCTTCGCTCCTGGAGCATTGGGTTTGTTGAGTTGGAGATGTTTGGTCGCGAGGACGCTGAGGCGGTCATGCTCGGGGCCGTTGAGCATTCGTGGGCCGAGGCGCCGGTGCTTTCGATGGAGATTCCCGTGGGAAGCGATGATCTCCCTGGGATTGACCAGAAGGTGGAGACCTCTCTGGTTGCGGCGATGAATCTGCTTCGCAGGCGGGCGGCGGTGGCTGCCGCGGAGTTGCCGTACGCTGCGGGGTTCGATGGCATCGATCGAATCGAGACAGATCTTCGCTGGTCGTTTCAACTGCAGCAGTCGCTGATTCGGACGGCATTGCCGGATGCATTTGCGGTTGCTGCTCAGCATGTGGGTCGGCCGCTTCTGGAATTGCCTCGGGAGGCTGCTGCTGCGTTGGCCCATCAGGTGATCAGTACGACTGCGGGAGCGGTCGAGGAGTTGGATCCCTCGCGGGGCCAGCGGCTGCTGGGACTAGTGCGGTTGCGGGTTGATCGGAATCTCTCTCAGGCATCGCTCGGTTGGGCAGGTGGAAGGGCGGCGGCGAGGCGGGATGGGCCGCTGGTGATTGATCGTCCCTTCTCCGGCCTCGTGCCTTGGTCTCGACTGATCCCATCGGCGGATCTTCCGGCGATGGCGACATCGCCGGAAGTGTCGGATGCCCTTACGGTTCGATTCGGTTGGCGCGGTCCCGCCCGAACGCTCAAGGAGACCTCTGACATTGTCGGTCGGTCTCCCCAGTGGCTTTACCGCCACCTTCGCCGTTGGAACCTGTGATGTCTCACATGCACAGGGCAACTCTGGCGAAGAGAGCCGAGGAAAGTTGCGGGGGTTTCGGGAGTGCGACGGTGGGGTTTACCGCTTGGAGAACTGGAAACGACGGCGGGCACCGGGCTGGCCGGGCTTCTTCCGTTCGACTTTTCGCGGGTCGCGGCTGAGGTAGCCGTGTTCCCGCAGTATCGAATCGAGCGAAGTGTCGTATTTCGATAGTGCGCGGCCAAGGCCGAGGATGATGGCTCCGGCCTGTCCCGTGTAGCCGCCACCGGTGACATTCACATGAATGTTGAGGGAACCATCGGTGTTGGTTCGCTTCAGCAGTGTGGCGAGATCTTGGTGGTCCCGTTCTTCGGTGAAGAACTCGGTGTAGGGTTTTCCGTTGACAATGAAGCCGCCATCTCCGGGGCGAATCCGCACGCGGGCGACCGCGGCCTTCCGCCGTCCGGTTCCCCACCACCAGTGGCCGTCGTCAGGTGTCGAGGTCGGTTCCCGTTTCTCTGCCGGCTTTGGCGCTTTGGGTGCCTTGACCACTTCTTCTACTGCAACAGTCTCGGTGGCTTCCACCTCCGGTGCGGCAGCGTTCTCGTCGGTCGTTGTCGGTTCGGTGTCGGGAAGGTCGTTCATCATGTCGATCAGGCCGTCATTGGCTGTGGGTGTTGATTGGTGTGTGGGTGGGTCGCGCCCGGGTACACCTTGAGGCGGCGATACATGTCGCGGCCAAGTCGGCTCTTTGGCAGCATTCGACGAACGGCGTCTTCGATAACCCGCTCGGGGTGTTTCTCAAGAATCTCAGCGTACGAACGCGAGCGGAGTCCGCCCGGATATCCGCTGTATCGTAGTTTGGCTTTCTGCTCGGCTTTCTTACCTGTCAGGACAACATTGGCCGCGTTGGTGACGACAACGAAGTCGCCGCAGAGCACATGCGGTGTCCATTCTGGTCGGTGTTTACCCATGAGCCGCGTGGCGATCTTTGTGGCCATGCGTCCGAGCACCTGATCTGTCGCGTCCACATGCACCCATTGGGGTTGGCACTGGCTGGGTTTGGCGAATGTTGTTTGGCGGGGCATGGCTGGGTATTCCGGGGGTATTCCCGGTGTTTTTTGAGGGGATGTTCTGGGGGTATTCCGGGGGAGTTCCGGGGGTGTTCCGGGGGTGTTCCGCAGTTGGCGAACGGGTGAATGTATCGCTGCTTGGGGGGGCTGTCAACTACCATTCGCAACCTATGGACATGCCAGAAATCGACCGGAAGGCGGGGCATCGGCGGCCAATGGTGGTGTTGGCGTGGGTGGTTGTTGTGATATTGAGCGTGCTCATGGCGTTCTTGGCCGCCATCCCTCGGCCAAGTCAGGGGGAGGGGGAGCCGAGAGACGAGGCAGGGCTGGCGATGACCCATCTTCAGCTCAGGTATCTGCTTGGGGTTGCATCGTTGACTCGGGAGCCCGATCTTGCCGTTTCGCAGGCCGTGGCCATGCTGGATACCGGGAGTGTGGAACAGCGACAGCGGGTCATGGCATTCACTCTTGCGATGGGTGACTCTGCTGCGGCATTGGAGGTGGGTGCGCATTTGCAGGAGGATGTGTTGCGAGTCGGGCGGCCGCTCGACACAACGCAGGCTGCGATCGCCGCGGCCCTGACGGCTGCTGCTACTGATGGTGTGTCTGCGCTGGACGATCAGCAGCGCAAGTTTCTTCAAGATCATCTGGGTTGGTGCGGGGATCTACTGTTTGCGACTGGAGAAGACCGCGATTTGATCAAGCGATCGGCGGTCACCCGTGTCTTGGCGTTGTATGGTGTGATTGCCGTTGGCGTGGTTGTCGCTTTGCTGGGGCTGATTGGGCTCATCGTGTTGCTCACCTGTGCCTTTGGTGGATCGTTGCGATCGAAACTCGGCTCGGCGTCCGTGCGGCACGGCATGTATGCCGAGACATTTGCCCTGTGGATGGTGCTGTTTCTCACGCTATCGATCGTCAGCGGCGTGTTGACCGGTGGGGCCATGGATGTTGTCTCGTTGTGTGTCACACTTGGCGCGATGTTCACGAGCCTTGCCTCGCTCGCGTGGCCGGTGTTTCGGGGCGTTTCGTGGTCCGAGGTGCGAAGTGACCTGGGTTGGAGTCGCGGACGCGGTTTTGTCCGCGAAGTGTTGGCGGGCTTTGCGGGATTTGCCATGACGATGCCCATCATTGGCGCAGGGCTGCTCCTGACGCTCTTGC
>CAZJKE010000026.1:15155-25344 GCA_964546585.1 uncultured Isosphaeraceae bacterium
GGATTTGCCATGACGATGCCCATCATTGGCGCAGGGCTGCTCCTGACGCTCTTGCTCATGGTCGTACAAGGGCTGTTTCATGGTGGCGGGGATGCCTTTGCAGGCACGGGCGGCCCGGCTCACCCGATCATCGTCGAACTGGCTTCGGGCAGCACTGCCTCTCGCGTAGTCATCGTGTTGCTGGCGGCCGTTGCAGCGCCGTTGGTCGAGGAGACCATGTTTCGCGGTGTGTTGTACCGGCAGGTACGGACGGCGTTTGCCCGTTTGGGAACCGCCATGAGCATCGTACTCAGCACGCTCGTTGTCTCGTTTGTGTTTGCACTCATTCACCCGCAGGGCTGGGTTGCGATTCCGGCGCTCATGAGCATTGCAATTGGGATGACGCTTGTTCGCGAGTGGCGTGGGTCACTCATTGCGTCAATTGTCGTGCACGCGACGAACAACGGCATCATCGTCGGCATGCTGATTCTATTGCTCAGTTGATGTCGAGCGTTGGCCGTGTTGTAGATTGCTGTGCTGCATCGGCGTGGCGTTGTACATTGGCAGCCAGCGTGGCAAACGCATCCGACACGAGTTCGTTGATCGACCAGTTCTTTTCGGGCGTTCCTGCGTCGGCGTTGATGCGGAGTTCAGGGTGGATGGGGATTGACCCAAGAAAAGGAAGGCCCAGAGATTCGGCCAAGTTCTGTCCGCCGCCCCTTCCGAAGAGGTCGTATTCGGTGCCGTCCGGTGCGATGAAACTGCTCATGTTCTCCACGACACCGAGGACAGGTACACCGAGTTCCTCGAACATCCGTGCGGCTCTCCTTGCATCATCCTGCGCGACGACTTGTGGCGTGCAGACGATGACTGCGCCGGTCAGCGGCAGCAACTGGGCGAGGGTGAGCGGTACATCGCCCGTTCCGGGCGGAAGGTCGATGATCAGATCATCGAGTGTGCCCCACTTCGTGTCGGTTACGAGTTGTGTGAAAGCGCGGTGTGCTCGCGGGCCGCGCCAGACAAGTGCGTGATCCGGATCGACAAGTTTGCCGATCGACATGATCTTGAGGCCGTGTGCTTCGAAGGGCAGGAGTTGTTTCCCATCGGATGATGGCTGCTGATCATGAAGCCCCATCATTGTGGGCATGGATGGTCCATAGATATCACCATCGAGCAGCCCGACCTTTCTGCCTTCGCGGGCAAGTGCGCCGGCAAGGATGGCGGCGACGGTGGACTTGCCCACGCCGCCCTTGCCGGCACCGACGGCGATGATTCGCTTCACTTCGGGGAGGGGTGAGGGGCCGTGTTGGGCCGATGGGGCGCTTTGTGCGGGTTCAGGGGACATATCTGGGTCCGGGGAGGGCATGGTACCGCAGGGGGGGCAATAGCATGGTCGATGGTATCGTTGCACTGGGTACGACATAGGAGGTCGCCACCATGTTCATCCGAACCATTTCGACAATCGCCGTCACCGCAAGTCTACTTGCCGCTGCTCCATCACCAGCACCACCGGACGATCTGCTCGCCGGGCCGTCCGTCGAGGATGAGGTAGTTGATGATGCCGCAATGTTGGAGGACGCCCGTCGCAAGCATGGCGAGAAGCGGCGGGTCTCTGGTTTCGAGATTCGTATTTGGATCGAAACACTCCAGTCGCTGGAGTTGGCGCGGGATCAGGAGATGGAGGTGCAGGGGATCTTGACCGACTATCGCAGGAAGCAGCGGGAGTTCCACCGCACATATGCAAAGGATTTGCAACCCAAGGGCCGGGGGTCGGATGCGATGAATGACATGGATCGTGAACAGCGAGAAGAGCAGATGCAGCGGATGAAGGAGATTCGCGACAAGGCTCCCGATCCCTCTGAGTATCAGGAGCGTGCGTGGAAGCTCCTTACTGAGGAGCAGCAGGCGGAATTTCAGATCGCGTATGACCAGCGATTGAAGGATGCGATTGAGAAGGACGAGAAGCGCAAGCGGCGTGACCACGACGGTCAGCGGGACAGGCCGGGGGATAGTCCAGAGGCCAACGCAAGTGATGCGGCGTTCGGTGATGGTATGGATGCGCCATTCAGCAGACGGCAGGATCGTCCAAGCGATGCAGTGGATGATGCATCGCTGCGGCGAATCAAGTTTCTTCGCCGTCTGCAGCGTTTGGCACAGGAACAGGACTGACCGGCTCGTTGGCGATGCGATGGGCGTCGACGAGGTCCTTCAGCATTGTCAGGTACTGAACATGCAGGGCGTCGAGGTCGTTCCACTCTTCCCGCGGCGTGAATCCGTAGGCATCCCACAGTACGAGCCCGGCCACGCGATGGGTAACACCCAGTTCATCTGTCCATGAGGCGCGCATGGCGGCGTCGGCTTGTTCCATGAAATCTTCGTCCGGGACGAATAGTGTGCGATCGCCTTCTTCACCGCAGTATCGTGGCGAGACGAATACATAGACGGCGACGCGGCCGCGAGCCATTTCCAGTGCGCGGCTGACATGGTGTTCTACCCGTCGGCGATCATCTGTGCCCCGGCTGCAATCGTAGACTGATGGAAACAGGCCGTTGGATTGGTTGACCAGCCGTTGCATCGTGACGCCGCGTTCCTGCCAGTTCTTTCCGGCGGCTCGGCGTGTTGGGATGCCGAAATATCCCCACTGGGCCTTTGGCCGATAGCCTTCGGCTATGCGAAGGCCCTTGTTATAGATGTCGAGGATCGGGTCCAGTTCTTGTTGGGTGATGGTGCCTGATCGCAGGTCTTTCCACCAGGGGTTCTCGTAGTCCATGACGGCGGGTCCGTCGTAGTCTTCGGCAACATTCGCGGTCACCCATTCTTCGAACGCGGCGATGTCGGAGTTGTCGATCACGCCATCCGTGTTTCCATCCACTCCACCGTAGTACTTCATCGGGATGATGGTGATGTCGGACTTGGCTGCGTAGGCCCGTGTCAGCCGGCCTTGCGAGGGATCGGTGTTCTTGATCGCATCGAAGACCTGAGGGTTCCAAGTGGAGCAGGCGGCGGCGAGGGCGAGCGAAAGCATGATGCGTCTATTATTGTGCTTTCCGGGCGTGCCCGCCTCCCCCAGGAACGGCAAGTTGGCCGATACTTTGGAGGAAAGGGAGTCTCAGCACCGCACAGATGGAACGCGTTGACATCTATCTTGACATCGTCATGCAGCAGCCGCTGCTGCTGGCGCCGATTGCGGCTCTGGCGTTTGCATTTCTCTTGGTACCTGCCCATCGCCGCCTCAGCGTGACGCTCATCGTGCTCGTTCCGTGGCTGACTGTGGCGAGGCTGCCCGGGCTGGGCACGATTCAGGCAGCTGCCAAGGTCGGGTCGGTGGCAGCCTACGCCCTCATCGCCATTGCGGCCTTGATCCACCCGGGGCCGCGTCGGGATATTCCGGCCATCGTCTGGCTCTATGTCGTGTTGGCCGTGTTGTCGATCTTGTATGTGGTGAGAGTAGATGAGCGGATGTTGGCCATTGTGCTGCGCATGCAATGGTTGGCTGTGACGGTCGCGGCGATTACGGTCGTGCGAACGCTTGTGACATGGGAGGACTTCAAGCAGTTCATTGACTCGCTGACCTGGGGGTGCATCGTTGCGCTTGCGCTGCCGATTTCAGGTTTGATTCTCTTTCCCACGGAGTCCTTCTTACGCGGCATTGCTCGATTTCAGCCTTACGGTGCTAACTCGAACCAGATCGGCATGCTTTTCGCCCTGTCGGTGCCACTGATCACCTATATGGCAATGACGACGCGAAGAGTGTCGATTCGGCCGTTCCTGATTTTGCTGGTGACGGGAACGATTGGCATGGCGCTCATTACGGGCAGCAGGCAGACCATGCTGGCCATTGTTCTGGTCATGACGCCGGTTGTCTTTGTCTTGAGCAAACGGCCGATTCTTACATTCCTGGTCTTGGTGATTGCCGGTGGCGGTCTCCTTTGGCTCCTCTCGTCTGTTGAAACGGCGGCCATGGAGAGGTTTACGTCGCTGGAGTCGACGCGGCTGGATATCTGGGCGCTGTACTGGGGGGAGATCTTTCCGCAGCGGCCCCTGTTTGGCCTGCTTGGTACCACTGGTGAGTCGTACTTCAAGGACATGAGCCTCGTGGGGCAGCACCCGCACAATGCGTGGTTCTACCTCATGTATCTCGGTGGCGCCTCGCTTGCGCTTCCGATGTTCCTGCTTTCCATCTACTCGGTTTTCAGTGGCTGGCAGATCTGGAAACGGCGGACGCTCCTTGGTGGTGATCCGTTCCTGTACAGCCTGATGTTGGTATTGCTCGTAGCGATGTACATACAGGGACTGTTCAATCAGGTCGTGTACTGGCCGACCTACTCATGGTCGTTTCTGCATGTGGTTCTGGCGGGACTGTTCATTACGCTTTGGAGCGACATC
The DNA here is from genome assembly GCA_964546585.1 of uncultured Isosphaeraceae bacterium. Lineage (GTDB taxonomy): Bacteria > Planctomycetota > Phycisphaerae > Phycisphaerales > SM1A02 > CAZJKE01. The sequence continues at coordinate 19,521 of CAZJKE010000026.1, forward strand.
AAGGAGGGGCGACTTTCCGAGGCTCTGCCGTCGCTTGAAGATCTTGATGCATACGAGCGAGAGATGGAGGAGTTCGAGGACTTCAGCGTGCCTCAGCCGGCAACTTGACGCCGCAGCAGGCGGAGCACTCCGCTGCGTTCGCTCGAGTTGAGCATCAGTATCCACGAGAGCACGGCATAGGCTGCCGCATAGGCACTCACTGCCACGCTGACCCCGAGCCAGCCAATGTGATCGCCAGTTGACAAAGCGCCAGCAAGGAGGAGCGTCGGTGCCGAGAGCAGTGCGGCCAGGAGTGCTGGGCATGCCGGGGCGATGATGTCCTTCGTGCGCAGGCCGACGCCGCCGCCGGCGCGGGCTGGAATCCAGAAGAAGTGGATGACCAGATAGATTGCTGCGATGGCAATACCGACGGAGGTATATCGCCAGGCATCCGGCAGCAGGAAGTACAGGCCGATCATGATGATCGGGTTCAGCAGACCACCTGCGAGGACGAGTGGGGCGTAGCGGCGAATGTGTCCGCCGCCGTAGAAGAGTTTCAGCCAACCATCGGAGATGGCCCTTGCCGCGAGTCCGATGACCATGATTTTCACGAGCATTTCCGCTGGCACAAAGACGGGCAGTCCAGATTCGGGATGGGGATCCTGCGTTGCGCGGCCGATCCAGAGTCGAAGCAGAGGTTCGGCAAGGAAGAACACAACTACCATTGCCGGGAATGCTACGAATGACAGCAGCCGTGTGCTGTGCCGGAACATCGCCTTCAGCGTGTCGCTCTCATCGGTTGAACTGAGCCGTGCGCTCACGGCATCGAGTCCGAAGGTCATTCCGAGTGATGCCATGCGGACATAACTGACCAGTCGCAGCGCGAGCGAGAACACTGCGTTTCCCCACAACCCGAACAACAGATTCATGATGTACTGCGAAACGCGGGAGTGCAGGTTCATCGCCAGCACGACGCTGCTGTTCCAGCCGAATGTACCTGCGACCTCTCGAAGCGGCTCCCGCGACGCGCCCCGCATGCGGGGCAGCATTCTGCGGTCTCCGGCGATGATCCAGATCAACAGGATGCCGGTTGCGACCAGATTGACGACCATGACGAGCGTCCCGTAGACGGTGAGGCCTCGGGCGGAATCCGTGATGCCCATCATGTACATCGGAACGACTGTTGCGATCAGATAGCTGCTGCGCCGCGCCACCGTCCATGTGTTGTGAGAGAGGAATTTCTCCTGCACGACCAGCATGTTGATCGTGGGGGAGAAGAAGACAATTATGCAGGTTGCGATGCCCTCGGCGGCGAGGATCCACTGCGACGGTGCGACCCATTCCTCCTTGATGCGCAGTAACGGCACAATGAACATGAGGATGGCGAAGAAGACCGCCGTCAGTGCTGCGACGATGGCGCACACGATGTACGCCGAGGCGTAGCACTTGCGAAATTCGCCATCATCCTTGTGCCACGAGGTCCCGAGTTCTCGCACCATTGAATGGCGCATCATGTCCTGCAACATGCGACCGATGCCGACGGACGAGCCGATGAGGCCGAGCAGGCCGAATCCGTCCAATCCAAGCCACGCGATCTGCAGCGGGACCGTGACGATCCCCATGCCCATGGTCGCGGCCAGGCGGCCGTAGTTCGTGGCGATGCGGTAGAGGCCGCGATGTCTTTCAGAGGGCATGGCAGTGGGTCGTGATAGTACGTATCGTCAGGTTGACCGTTCGTGGTGCATTGCCTGACGGTACAGGTCGATGTATCGGTTGACAACGGCGTCGCCGGCGAAGGTTGCCTCGACCCAGTCCCTTCCGGCTGCACCCATGGCCGCGATCCGTTCATCGTCGTCAAGCAGCGATTCGATGGCAGCCGCGATCGAGCCGCTGTCATTTTCGGTAATGATGGCGCCGCCGGAATCTTCCAGTTCAGGCCAGATGTCAACGCCTTTGGTTGTGATGGCGGGGAGTCCCGATCCCATTGCTTCGGGCAGCGCGAGGCCGAAGTTCTCCTGGCTGGTTGGCAGGACAAAAAGGTCGGCGGTGCGGTACAGCGCGATCTTCCGGTCTCCTTGCACGAAGCCGACGAACTCAACCATATTGTTCAGGTCGAGTGATTCGGTGTGTTGACGCAATGCCTGTTCGTACTGTTCCTCGCCGCTTCCGGCAATGACAAGTCGTATCGGTCTGTTCCCGGTCACCTTCGCGGCCGCGTCGATGAGGCGATCCACACCTTTCTTGTAATGCAGGCGGGAGAGAAACAGGATGACCGGCGTGTCGCCGCACAGGGCGGGCCAGTGTTTGCTGGGATCGGCACTCGGCGGGGGATACAGGTAGGAGGAGGGATCGAATACCAGCGGGACGACGTGCAACTGTGCTCTTCGGATCCATCGCCTTGCCTGCCGTGCTTCCGCCTCTGCCGTGCAGTGGACAGCCGCTGCCCCGTGCAGCATGCGACGACCGGTAAGCAGGAGATACGCCCGTTTCTTGAGGCGTTTCTGTCGCATGCACCAGTCGTCGAGCATGCCATGCAGCGACACGATGTATGGCGTTCCGCATCGGCGGGCGATGGCGGCCAGTTGCGTGTTAGCCAATTCCCATGGCGTGTGCAGGTGTAGGACATCCGCCCTTGCAATGTGGTCTTCGAGCGTTTGTAGTCGGGTGGCCGAGAATCGGTTGGGGGGACGATCGAACGATCCGGTCAGCAGCGTCTGGGGCCCGTCGCTACCGGCGGGAAGATCCTGCCCGTCTGTGGCCATCAGAAGCACATCTTTGCCGCTTCCGGTCAGTGCCGAAGTGAGGTCCAGCACTGCCCGAACGACACCGCCATCCTCCAGTCGAACACGGGCGCAATAGTGCAGAATACGCATGGGTTTGAGCAATACCGCCAATTAGGTGTTCACCTGTTGCCACGGCGGCGGGCAGTCACTAGTATCGGCCGTTTCCAGCCACTTTCACCCCACAGCGGAGATTTCCAGCATGTCCACAGACGCGCTTATCGCCCCCCATGGGGGCACCCTCGTCAATCGATTCGTCGATGATGCACAGCGAGACGCCCTGATCGCCGACGCAGCGTCGCTGCCGAGCATCACGCTCTCAAGTAAACAGGCCTGCGATCTGGAGATGATCGCGATTGGCGCCTTCAGCCCGCTGACGGGATTTGTTGGCAAGGCCGACTTCGAGCGAATCTGCACCGACATGCGGCTTGCCGATGGCACCGTCTGGCCGATCCCCATCACGCTCGCGGTTGATGACGAGACGAAGGCGACGCTTTCAGAGGGCGGGCGGGCCGCGCTGTATCACAGTGATGGCACGTTGCTCGCCGTGATGGACATCACCGAGATGTACCCGCACGACAAGGCGTTGGAGATTCCCAATGTCTTCGGCACGGACGATGACGCCCACCCAGGCGTGCAGGCTGTGCTGGAGGAGGGCGACTGGCTCGTCGGCGGACCGATTACCGTCGTCACCGTGACACCCGAAGTGGAGCCTGGTGAGCAGTTCACCGAGTATCGACTTCCACCCGCGCAGACGCGGGCTGCCTTTGCTGATCGCGGCTGGTCGACAGTGGCTGCGTTCCAGACCAGGAACCCGATTCACCGCGCCCACGAATACCTCTGCAAGTGCGCACAGGAAATCTGTGACGGCTTGCTTATTCATCCACTGGTCGGCGAGACCAAGCCGGGCGATATTCCGGCCGATGTCCGCATGAACTGCTACACGACCATCCTCGACAACTACTTTGTTCCCGAGCGGACGATGTTGTCCGTCATGCCCGCAGCAATGCGATACGCAGGACCGCGTGAAGCGATTCTTCACGCGTTGGTCCGCCAGAATTACGGCGTCACCCACTTCATTGTGGGTCGCGATCACGCTGGTGTTGGCGACTACTACGGCACCTACGATGCGCAGAACATTTTCAACGAGTTTGGTGATGACGAGATCGGCCTGACGCCGCTCAAGTTTGAACATGCTGCGTTCTCGAAGAAAGCGCAGGGCATGGTCAGCGCCAAGACCTTCCCGAAGATCGAGGGCGACCAGATCTTCCTCTCCGGCACCAAAGTCCGCGAACTGCTTCAGCAGGGTGAGCGGCCGCCGAAGGAATTCACCAGACCGGAAGTCGCCGATGTCCTGATCGAATGGGCGACTGCGACAGTGACCGCCTAACTCAGATACTCAATCACCCCAAAGGAAAGATCTCACCATGACTGAGCAAGTTGCGACGAACATCACCTGGCACGAAGGCACCGTCTCTCACGAGGAGCGACAGAAGAACCTCGGCCAGAAAGGTGCGACGATCTGGTTCACAGGGTTGTCAGGATCGGGCAAGAGCACGATCGCCGTTGCGGTCGAGCAGGTGTTGCTCCAGAACGACAAGCATGCGTATGTGCTCGACGGCGACAATGTTCGTCACGGTCTGAACAAGAACCTCGGCTTCTCGCCTGAGGACCGCACTGAGAACATCCGCCGCATTGGCGAGGTGTCCAAGTTATTCGCGGATGCGGGCATTCTTTCGATCACCAGTTTCATCAGCCCGTACATCGAGGATCGAAACACCGTTCGCGTGCTGCACGAAGAAGCCGGTCTTCCGTTTGTCGAGGTCTACATTGACTGCTCGCTTGAGGCTGCCGAAGAGCGCGACCCGAAGGGTTTGTATGCCAAGGCTCGCGCTGGCGAGATCAAGGGCTTTACGGGCATTGATGCACCGTATGAGGCGCCGGAGAATGCCGAGTTGGTCGTTGCGACCCACGAGCACGATGTCGAGACCTGCGTTCGCATGGTCGTCGAGTATCTCGATGGTGCAGGGTTCTTGTCGGCAGACTGACGCTTAGCCGCCCCCGAATACAACGACATCGTCCCATGTCGTCATTTTGTCTGGCGTGATGTCGCCGCTGGTCGGGTCTGTCAGTTCCTCTCCACCGACACTGAGTGGTGGGTTTGCCTTCTCAAAGAAGATCTTGTCCGGTCCTGGGGAGACCAACAGGTATTTTCCTCTGGCAGTAGCCCATGCGACGCCACTGCTGTTGATGCCCTCCCAGAACGATGGGTGCGAGAGGCGAAGCGTAAGCCAAGCAAGTCGATCTTCGGTTGATTCACGAGTGCCGATGAAACTGTGCTCGTCCTGCCACGGTTCGAGAAAGTAGTTCTGGAGGTCGGGCAGATCAAACTGTGGGATCGTGTTGTCCAGTTGTGGGTATCCGTTTTCGGTGGGGTCATCCAGGAGCGGCCCGTCATCCCGTGCCGCTCGCAGGAAGATGATCGGGTTTTCCCACGCATCGACCAGCCGTGGGAAGACATACTCGTTGGATCCTGTCCCGCCTTGGTCTGCGGCGATGTATTGCAGGTCGCCGCCCTTTGGGCTGAAGTATGGTTCGTAGTCTCGCCCGTTGATCCAAGGTCCGGCGCCGAACTCATCGGGGTTGAACTTGAGTCGCCATGTGTCGCCCGTGAACTGATCTTCGAAGGTGTACTCCGTTCCTTCGAAGTTGGTGTACTCGTCGCGGACCTCGGATGGGGAGTTATCGGTTTCGACGCGGGCGCCGCCCATGAGTTCCAGGAGGGCGTTGCCCATTGGGGTTATTGCTGATGCATCGCTGCTGCTTCGAGCGGAGTCGGGGAGGATGCCCGGGTAGCGATCGTGGTCGAGTGCGAACATGTCGCAGGCTCTGCCGAAGGACTGCATGAGCGAATCGGTCTTCGTCTTCTTCGCCGCCTTCTGGACCGATGACAGTGCTACGAGAAGGATGCCTGCGAGTACTGCGATGATGGCGATGACCACGAGCACTTCGATGAGGGTGAAGCCGCGGGTGTGTCGGTTGTCTCTTGGTGTGTGCATGAGCGT
>CAZJKE010000027.1:0-24344 GCA_964546585.1 uncultured Isosphaeraceae bacterium
GTCAGACCCCCCCGTCGCGACCTTTGGTCGCTCCTCTTTGGGTCTGACCCGTGGGACCTGACCCTAGCATGCGGCTGAGAGGATTCGAACCTCCACGGGATGTTACTCCCACCAGAACCTGAATCTGGCGCGTCTGCCAATTCCGCCACAGCCGCTCAAGAACCCGCAAGAACGGGGCATGGTACCGCAGCGAAACCGCAGTGCAAGACAGGGGCGAAGATCATTCCTCGGAGGGTGAGGCGTCGGTCTCCGTGGCGCTTGCATCCTCCGGACCCACGCCGCGTGCCACGAGTACCTGTGCCTTGATCTCCTCGAACACCTCCGGATTGTCGCTGAGGAACTGCTTGGAATTCTCCCGACCCTGCCCGAGACGGACTTCGCCATAACTGAACCACGATCCGCTCTTGGCCACGATGTCGTCCGCAACCGCCAGATCGATGAGGTCGCCCGTGGCGCTGATGCCCTCGTTGAACATGATGTCAAACTCGGCAGTTCGGAAGGGTGGAGCCACTTTGTTCTTGACAACACGCGCCCGAACGCGGTTCCCGATGGGTGAGTCGCCATCCTTGATCGAGCCGATTCGACGAATGTCGATGCGAATCGACGAGTAGAACTTCAATGCACGGCCGCCCGGCGTTGTTTCCGGGCTCCCAAACATCACGCCGATCTTCTCCCGCAACTGATTGATGAATACCAGCGTGCAGTCGCTGTTGGCAAGAGCGCCGGTCAACTTTCGCATGGCCTGACTCATGAGCCGCGCCTGCAAGCCAACATGAGCGTCGCCCATGTCGCCCTCGATCTCCGCTCGCGGAATGAGCGCAGCCACGGAGTCCACCACGATGATGTCGACCGCGTTGGAGCGAATGAGCATTTCGCAAATTTCAAGCGCCTGTTCACCTGTATCCGGCTGGGACACCAGCAAAGCATCGACATCGACACCCAGCCGCTTCGCCCATGATGGATCAAGCGCGTGCTCCGCATCGATGAACGCCGCAACCCCGCACTTCTGCGCCTGCGCAACCACATTGAGCGCGAGCGTGGTCTTGCCCGAGGACTCCGGGCCGAAGACCTCGACAACGCGGCCCCGCGGCAAACCGCAGGTGCCGAGCGCAAGGTCAAGACTCAGCGTCCCGGTAGAGATCGCCGGAATGGACGAACTGCCGGAGCCGTCAAGACGCATGATGGCGCCCTTGCCGAACATCTTGTCGATCTGGGAGATAGCCCGCTCAAGTGCCTGAACCCGGCCCTTGTCTTCGACCACCGTGTCAGTTTTTGTATCTGTCTTCTGCATCGCAGCCTTCCTTGCCTTCGATTCGCTCCCCTTCATCCCCACCTTCATTCTTGTGGGCGTGAGGGTCGTTTTCGTTCCCTCTCCACACACTTTATCGGCCTGTCGGGCCGCTGCGTCTGCCTTTGCCTTCTTTCGGGTGTTGTTACTGGTTGCCGTCGTCATCGAGTTGCGCTCCTTCGCGGGTTGTTCGGTTTTCGTAAGGATGACAACATCATCGGCCACGTCAAGGCCTGTTCGGGAGATATTCGGTATAAAACGGCTTTATTGGCCCAACAGGGTGACTATACGGTGTCAGTCAGGGCACCCCTGCCAGTTGGGGGTCGGCGGCCGCCACGCCGCCATGTCGATTGAGCGGAACCACCCGACGGTCTGCTCAAGGCCCTCCCGCAACTGGACCGTCGGCTCCCAGGAGAGCACTTCCCGGGCGAGCGTGATATCCGGCTGCCGCTGAACGGGGTCGTCCTCCGGGAGCGGCATCGTGACGATCTGGGAGGAGGACTCCGTCATGTCCAGCACCGCCTTGGCCAACTCGATGATCGAGAACTCCTCTGGATTGCCGAGGTTGATCGGACCCGTAGCGGAGTCCGCCGCAATCATCGCCATGAACGCATCGATCATGTCATCCACGAAGCAGAACGATCGCGTTTGCAATCCATCGCCGAAGATCGTGATCGGATCCCCTCGAAGTGCCTGACAGATGAAGTTGCTCACCACGCGTCCATCAAATGGATGCATGTGAGGGCCATAGGTATTGAAGATCCTAGCGACCCGAATATCCACCCGGTGCATGCGGTGATAGTCAAACATCAGCGTCTCGGCGGCACGCTTTCCTTCGTCATAGCACGCCCGCGGCCCAATGGGATTGACATTTCCCCGGTACGACTCCAGTTGTGGATGCACATCAGGGTCGCCGTACACCTCGCTGGTCGAGGCGTGAAATATCCTCGCGCCACATGCCTTCGCCATGCCGAGCGTGTGGATGGCCCCGAGCACGCTCGTCTTCATGGTCTTGATCGGGTTGAACTGATAGTGCCCCGGAGCCGCCGGACAGGCCAGATTGAAAATAGCATCAACCTCAAGACGGATGGGCTCCGTGACATCATGCCTGATGAACTCGAAGTTAGGATGGTCAAGCAGATGGGCGATCGTCTCCTTCTGGCTCGTAAAGAGATTGTCGAGGCATACGACATCCTGACCCGCCTCCACCAACCTCTGACAGAGGTGCGAGCCCAGGAATCCAGCACCACCTGTGACCAGTACGCGATCACTCATCGCCGGGCAGGATACGCCAAGCGGGACAGTAGAGTGCAGCAATGCGGCTATCCGTAGGCACCATGACCGGGACCAGCATGGACGCTGTCGATGCGGCGGCCGTGGAGATCACGGGGCACGGCCTTGAAATGTCCACCACGCTCCAGTGCATCGCATCAGAACCGCTCGGCTCGCTCAGACCGCATCTCCAGGCACTTTCCTTGCAGGACCCATTGCCCGAAACTGACGCGGCGGTTGCCGCGAGCATGCTGGGGGAACTCACCGCAGCGGCCATCAAACAACTTCATCTCCGGCACATCGATCTCATCGCATTGCACGGACAGACGGTCCTGCACCGACCACCGAAGAGCGTGCAGTTGATCGACCCTGCGCCAATCGTCAGCGAGTTTGACTGCACAGTCCTGACAGACCCCCGCCAAGGCGACCTCGCCCTCGGCGGTCAAGGCGCGCCCATTACGCCACTGGCCGACTGGGTGATGTTTCGCAGCACTACCAACGACACCGCCGTGATCAACCTCGGCGGCTTCTGCAATGTCACGATTCTTCCTTCCAAGTGTAGCCCTGAGGACATTCGAGGCCTCGATGTCTGCTGCTGCAACCTCATCCTCGATGCACTGGCAAAGGCACGAATCGGCGAAGCATTCGATCGCGGCGGCGCAGTCGCCCTGCGCGGCGATGTCGACAGGGCGTCCGCCCAGTCACTGGCACACCGCCTGCGTCAACAACATGATGAAGGTCGGTCGCTTGGAAGCGGTGATGACCTTGGACGATGGGCCGTTACTCTCACGGCACACCTTGAGGCACGCCATGCTCTGGCAACCGCGGCAGATGCCATCGGCGGCGTCATTGCCGCAGCGATCGAAGACACCACCAGCATCTTGTTTGCCGGCGGCGGTAGCCAAAACCGCCGTCTTCGATCTGCTATCGAAGCAGCACTGGGTCGAAGCGTTCAGGTGACCGATGCACACGGCGTCCCAGTGCAGGCGCGCGAGGCGATGGCGATGGCGATTCTCGGCGCATTGCACCTCGACGGCATCCCAACAACACTGCCGCACATCACCGGACGACGCAGCGATGCGCCCTTGGAGGGCTGGGTTCAGGCAAGCCCGTAGAGCGGCTTGAGTTTCCCCTCCAGGTGCCGCATGAGTGGCTCGGCCGACAGCGGCTTGCCCGTGACCTGTTCGCACAGGTCCGCAGCACGATACCGCTTGCCATGGGCGTGGATGTTCTCGTTCAGCCACGCCTTCAAAGCGCCAAACGCACCCTGCTCGAACTGCCCGTACAGATCCGGCATGTCCTCCATGGCCTTCTCGAAGAACTGCGCGCAATAGAGGTTGCCAAGCGTGTAGGTTGGGAAGTACCCCATCGAGACCATCGACCAGTGGACGTCCTGCAAACACCCGTGTGCGTTGTCGGGTACATCAATACCGAGGTACTCCTTGTACCGGGCATCCCACGCCTCAGGAATGTCCGCGACCTCCAAGTCGCCGCGGAGCAACATCCGCTCCAACTCGAATCGCACCATGATGTGCATGTTGTAGGTCGCTTCATCGGCCTCGACACGAATGAAATCGGGACGCACGATATTGACACCACCGTAGACCTCGTCAAACGACAGTGATGACACCGATGTGCCAAAATGCTCCCTGAGCATCGGGTGGCACCACTTCCAGAAGGCCTTACTGCGGCCAACCTGGTTTTCCCACAGTCGGCTCTGTGACTCATGGATGCCGAGCGACACAGCGTTCCCCATCGGTGTACCAATGTGTTCTCGAAGCAGGCCCTGCTCGTAGATGCCGTGTCCGGCCTCGTGCATGGTCGACCCCAACGCATCGTTCACATTGTTCTCATGGAACCGCGTCGTCAGCCGCACATCACCACAGTGTGTACCGCTGCAGAATGGGTGCGTGGACACGTCAAGGCGCCCGCCATCGAAGTCAAAGCCAATCCGCGAAGCAACCGACCGCACGAACTCTTCCTGCTGGTCGACTGGAAGGGCCACCTCGTTGAACGCATTGCTTGGTCCCGTAGAACTCCCCATGATGTCAGTGATGAGTCCCTGCAGTCTTGTGCGGAGCGGCGTGAATACCGTCTCCACCCATGCAGCAGTGCATCCCGGCTCGTAGTCTTCCGCCAGCGCATCCCACGGTTCGCCACCATCTGCCCAGCCGTAAGACTCGGCCTTCCGCCGCAACAGGTCGACGATTTTTTCCAGCCATGGCGCAAAGGCGGCAAAGTCGTCGTTCTGTCTCGCCTCCTTCCAGACGTGCTGACCGCGGCTGGACAGCATCGCTTCCTCTTCCACAAGATCCGCCGGCAGACGGGTGGCGCGGTCGTAGGAATGCCGCAACTCCCGGATGTTGACGGCAGAGGGGCTCGTCGAGTCACCTGTCAGATCGTCATCCGACTCGCACTCGGCAAGCCATTCGCCGATTCGCTCATCCGTTGAGAGTTCGTGATGAAGTCCGGCCAACTGCGCGATCTGCTCGCCGCGATAGTCGATGCCGTGAGGCGGCATCATGACTTCCTGATCCCAGTGCAGGAGCGACAGGCTTCCGCCGAGCCGCTGCGCCGATCTGGATTGATCAATCAACTCGTCGTACCTGGTCGAAACGGTAGTTGCTGGCATGGTGCGCCTCCTCTTGAGCCGCGCCATGATAGCCGAAGAATCCTCAGTTCTTCTTTGACACTTCAATCAGGTATGCCGCAATGGCCATGCCCTCATCGTCCGTACGACCTTTGGCGAGATCGACAGGCGACAGACCATTGTCGTCTTCCAACAGCACATCGCCGCCAGCGCTGACCAGTAGTTTCACCTTCTCAAGGGAAACATTCTGATGCTCGGCGCCAATGTGGAGTGCAGCACGACCATCGTTGTCAATCGCGTTGACCTTCGCGCCGGCCTTGAGCAGCGCCGATACGGCTGCCGCCTGCTTTGCTGTTCGAACAGCATGCATGAGCGGCGTCCGGCCTTCGGCAACATCGTGGACCTCGACGTCGGCCCCCGCATCCAACAGAATCGTGATCGACGCAGCATCGCCAAAGCCCGAAGCCCAGACCAGAGGCGTGTACCCAAGCACGGCATCCACGACATTGGTGTCCGCGCCGGCATCAATCAGGATCTGCACGCTCTCGGGGACGCCGAAACCGGAGGCCCAAGCAAGCGGTCCGTTACCCAATTGATCCCGCGACTCGATGTCGGCACCCGCATCGAGCAGTACCTCAATGACCTCAGGATTGGACGAACGAGCGCCGTGCATGAGCGGCGATCGCTGCACGCGATCAACTGCGTCATAAGGCGCACCCAATTCAAGAAGCGCACGAACGGTTGCGACATCGCCAGCCTCTGCAGCAACGCTGATCAACGGCACGCTGGCACGGTCAACCGCCGTCGCCTCACCCTTGCCATCCTTGATGTATTGGATGACCTGTGCGCCGCGGCCCTGCTTGAGATACCTCGCAAGTTGATCGCCCGTCAGTGGTCTCGACGGGTCCTTTGTCGGAAGGTCGTCACCCTCGCGGCGAGCCCGAATGATGTCATTCAAACGCTTTCGTTGTTCAGCCGTAAGCCGAACGGTGCTGGTGACCTCACTGCACTGGGGGTGATCAAATCGAACCGTGACCTTTGTCGTTCGAACAACATCCCAGAATTTGTTCCAGTCAACGGTCAACTCCTGAACAGGAGCTGCGCTGGTTGGAATCTCCTCGGCAATGGCCGGGAGAATCGAAATGATCTTGAACGGCTCGCCATCTCGCGATGTGAATGTCAGCACGGAGGTACCAGTACCGTCATCAACAATAACAGGATCAGGAGTCATCTCAACGAAACTGATGGTCTCGCCCTTCACCGAAAGACGCAGAGGCGGACGACCATCAATATTGAAAGTGACCGTCTTCTCAAGTTTTCTCGCCCGGCCCTTGCCATCCATCGTGACCGTGATGTCGATCGATTCACCAGGGGCAAGTTCAGTGTTCGGCTTGAAGTCGGACGTCGTGCAGCCGCAACTCGCACGGGCTGTCAGGAGTGTCACCGGATCGTCACCCGTATTCGTAAGAGTGATCGTTCCCTTCTTCTTTTCGGAAGTCGAAAAGGTTCCGAGTTCAAGTACCTTCGGCGATGCTTCAACTACCTGCGGCAACGGCTCGGTCGGCTGGTCTCCAGTTGGATGATCGCCACCCGGATGATCCGCTGTCGGCTTTCCCGACGAAATCGAGGACGGCGGCTTGATCCTGCCTCGGTCAAGCGAGGGTTTGGCCTTGGGTGTCGGCGCGGATGCCTTCGACTTGGCCGTGGGTGTTGCCTGCTTGGCAGCCGTGACTTCCTCTGCGTCCGGAGCAGGCTTCTTGCAGCCAGTTGCGATCGCCAGAGCCAGAATCGTCGAAAGGTAAAGGAGGTGCCTCATCATCTTCATATGCTTCCATTCCGGTATTCGGGTGGGACTGGATCCCCGCAATTCACGAGAAACAGGGATTGAATCCACCATTCTAGACTGATATCTGAGAACCTCCAACCCAGAGATTCTGCCTGTCCGCAACGCCTTCCACCGACCCCATATTGCCCAGACGCCGGGCGGCGGTATCCTTTGACGGCTGAATCCCTCCCTTTCCGCCAATCTCGGAGCACACAATGCCTTTCTCGGACCTTCCCGACCACCTTTCGGCCCCCGCCATCCGCAACATTCACCCCGTTCCAGTCAAACAGGGCGAGACCAAGATGCTCGCACTGACCGATCCCTATCGACTTGCCGCGGAAACCGTCGTGGTACCACCACAAGTGTTTCAGATCGTCCGCCTCTTCGATGGAGAACAGTCGCTGGAAGCGATCACTTCATCAACCGGCGCCCCGCCTGACAAGATTCTCTCGCTTGTAGAGAAACTCGATCAGGTCGGGTTGATCTGGGGGCCAACCGCCGATCGGTTGGAAGCGGAAACGCTTGCAAGGTTTCACGAGGCCGGCGCCTTTCCGGTTCGCTCGAGCGGGAGCCTCGGCGAAGACGCGGACGCCTGCAAAGCCCAACTCGACTCGTGGTTCGACGAGACCGAAGACCCCGAACTCGAACATGATGCAACAGCCATCGTTGCCCCTCACCTTGACTACGACCGCGGCTGGCCCAACTACGCCTCAGCCTATTTCCCGTGGCGAGGCGCCGAGGCGCCAGACCGCATCGTCATTCTTGGAACCAACCACTTTGGCCATGGGGACGGCGTCGTCATGACAGACATCGCCACCGAATCGCCACTCGGGCGATGCGAGATAGATCGGCAGGTGGTGGAGGCGGTCGCGGCGGAACTCGGACGCGGCGCACTCGTGGATCAGATCGACCATGTGCCGGAGCACTCCATCGAACTGCATATTCCGTGGATCCAACATTGTTTCGGCAATGTGCCGATTGTCGCCGCGCTCATTCCCAGCCCGCTTGTGGAGATGCTCAAGGATGATGGGGCAAGAGTCAGTACCGACGACTTCGTGGCATCGCTTGGCAATGCGCTGGCAGCAGCAGGTGGCACGACTCGGTTTGTCGCTTCAGCTGATTTGAGCCATGTCGGAAAGCAATTTGGCGAGCCGCGGCCGGTGGACGACCAGCGGCGATTCGATGTCGAGCGGCATGACCGGGAGATGATGTCGAAGTACATCGCCGGCGACGCGGAGGAGTTCGTACAGGCCATGCGATGGAACAACAACGCCACGCAGTGGTGCAGCATTGGCAACATGGCGGCGACCATGCAACTCTGCCAGCCCGAAACCATCGAACTGGTCGACTACCGGCAGGCATGCGACGATCAAGGGCAGGTCATGGTCTCAAGTTGCGCAATGGCGATGTGGTGAGGTGTCTGAGAAACTCCAAAAAGAGAGCCCGCAGTTGACTCCAACTGGACGGGCTCCTGTGGGGGGGGCTGGGGTGACACCTGAGTCAAGCACGCGTGATCGACCGAGATGCCCCCCCGGGGGAAGAGAGCAAAGTAGGTCGCGGGCGGAATGGCCCACTGGTCGAGTATTCGGCACTGGTCGTCAGTGGTTCCCAAAAAACGGGAGACTGTTCACGTGATTGCGGTGGTGCAACGAGTCTCGTCCGCGTCGGTGACCGTCGCAGAACCCGTCCATGAAGCACGGATCGATGGCGGACTGTGCGTCTTGCTGGGCATAGTCAACGGAGACCGTGCCGCAGATGGCGAGGCGATGGCCAGAAAAATAGCCCAACTTCGAGTGTTCCGCGATGAACAGGGGAAAATGAACCGGTCCCTTCTGGACACAGGCGGCTCGGTTCTTCTTGTCAGTCAGTTCACCCTCGCCGGTGACTGCAACAAGGGACTACGCCCGAGCTTTGTCGCCGCTGCACCCCCGGAGGAGGCCGAGAAACTGGTTCGGCAGGTTGGCACCCACCTTCGCCAAGACCACGGCATTCTCGTCCAGGAAGGTGTGTTCGGCGCAATGATGGAAGTAACCATCGTCAACGACGGTCCTGTGACGCTGATTCTCGAACGCCCGTAAACTCCAGGCCGTGGAGCAGCGACGCGCGAGAATGCACCTGAATACCGGACGCCTGATGGGCGTGGACTTTCTCCCTGTCTCCGCTGCGGCAGTCCTCGAAACACCCGACAAGGCGACACTGCTTGCCAAGTTGCGGGCGCGACACGACGCAACCTGCCCCCATTGCACAACGGCCGTGGGCTACACCCAGACGGTATTCGGCGATGGAAACCCCGATGCGGCGATCATGTTCATCGGCGAAGCGCCTGGCGCCGAAGAGGATCGCACCGGCATCCCGTTTGTCGGTGCGGCTGGCAAGAAACTGGACGACATCATCGCGGCCATGCAGTTGCAGCGGAGCGATGTCTACATCGCCAACATCCTCAAGAGCAGACCGCCCAACAACCGCACGCCGCTGCAGCCCGAAATCGATGCGTGCGGTCCGTTCCTGGAAGAACAGATCAGGATTGTCGATCCACTGGTCATCGTTACGCTCGGCAGCCCGGCCACCAAGCACCTGCTCGGCACGACCGCCGGAATTACCCGCACACGCGGCCGGTGGAATACATGGCAGGACTACCGCGTCATGCCGACGTACCACCCCGCCTACCTCCTGCGGAACTACACCCCTGAAACCCGCCGGGAGGTTTGGTCTGACATGCAACAGGTCATGACTGCGATGCAACCGTAGTTCGGACCACGGGTTGGGACAACAATTAGTGGCCGCGACTATTCTTTGCGCAAAATGACTGTTTTCGGTCTTGCTCCGCCGAAGAAACACGGGAGAATACGGGCTGTCATATCCCGCCCTGTGAGGGGGCATGTTCGGCTTCCGTTAGGATTATCATGACCATTCCATCGAATATCGCTCATATTCAGGCCTATAGCATGGCCATCTTTCGCTCTGCCGTGCATCCGGAGTTCTTCGATGTGGAGAAGCGGCTGCATGTCGGACATAACGAGTATGACTTTGAGGGCTGGCTGTTTCGCGGCGGGCATGTGCTGCGTTTCGAGCACGAAGGGACCTGCGTTGTCGAAGTCATCACACCCCATCCGGAAACATTGCCGGAACGCGGGCATGTCACGACGATGCCCTGCGCTGGCGAGCGAGATCACGAGCAGGAGTTCGGTGAGCGGCTTGTTCTCCTGACATCCATGCAGACGGAATTGCTGACGCCTCACCTGTACGCCGAGAGCCTCGAGGAAATGAAAACATTCGCCGACGAATCGGAGTCATGCTCCATCGAATGGAACGAGGGGGGCGGGCAGAATAATCTGAGCCGTATCGATGTCCAGCGATACCGAGATCAATTGCACACGCAGGGATACCACCTGCTCGGCGAATGCGGCCTCGTTCTTCGCACGCAAACAATCTTCGAAATCAAGAGTGTCTGACACCGTCTTCTTCTGGCACGAGCGTGCCGGGAATCAGCCCGGGCCACCAGATCTCACGCGTGTCCTGCCCATCGCATGCTCGCCGCATGAGCAGGTAGATCATTGCTGAGACGCTGAAGAACCCACTGAAGGACCACCCGATCATTGTGTCGCGAAGCAGTGTCTCCCACAGACCCACGAACCACCCGGCGGACGCCTCATACCACGCCAACCCCGGTGGCGGCGCGGCGCCCACTGTCGATGATCCTGCATCTCGAAGCACATCACCAAATGTCCATGTGCCCACGAGATCCGCCGTAAGATCGAGCGTCGATGTTGCGACAATCCGCACGACAAGAAACCCCAGAACCAACCCGACCACCGCTACCGTCGCGTAGCCAAGTAGGTGCAGCGGACGGGACACGAGATAGGCGTATGACCGCTGCACAGCCTCGCCACCGTCGCAGTGCTCCACGACAACGGCGGGCACGAGCAGCGGCCAACAGACTGAGTACCCGACCGCCAGCACGGCGATCAGAAGTCCGACCAGGAGTGCCGCGCCATACAGAATGCCGCCGAGCATGCTGATGACCGGGATATTCAGCAGCACCAGGCCGAAGATCATCAACACAATGGCGAGTACCACGATCACCATCGCAGGGGCGATGACAGCCAGCACGATTTCCCGCCAGTGCCGCCAAGCGGCAACCAATGCATCCCCCGCCGACAACCTCGTTCCCCTGGCATGCTGCGCCGCCTGCATGCGAGCAATCGCGCCGCCACCTATGCCCAGAACAAACAGCATCACGAATCCATAGATGCTGATGAACCAGTGAAAGCCGTTGTTGAACAGCGCCCGCGGAAGTTCCCACGCGATGGCGACCACACCCCTCCACATTCCGGCAGGATCGAATCGAGTTGCCGATTCGACGACGCCGAGGAAGGCGTCGTTCAGCCACATGGCGGCAGCTTCGAAGACCCCCAATGGCCGAATGTCCTCGAGCGATGCGTACATGGTGTTGTAGATCTCCTCGTCGCCGGCAGCAGCCTCGCCCGAGTGGACGACCTTGCTCCAACGACCCACAAGATGTCGCTGGGCCTCCGCAGCAGTCCAAGAGTCTTGCGTCTGGTCATTCGTGCCCCCGAAGGCCGAGGCGGCTTTCGAGATCACCAGCCGCTGGGTGGCGTCCATCCCGCCATACCGCCCGCCAGCCAGTCCCTGCGGCGAAACGACCGGGCCAGCGAACGCATCCCAGATGTTGCCCCCTATGAGCAACAACACCACCATGAGCAATCCAACGATCATCCTGCTTGGCTGCATGGAACTCGCCACTGCGCCAAATATCGATGGGAATCGGAAGACACTTCCAAAATCCACGCCGTCGACGATTGTGCGATGTTCATCCTGTTGCATGAAGGGCGATTCCTCGGGTCACGCCATGGTACCAATCCTGCAAGATACCTATCATGGCGGGCCTCTCAATAGACCCCAATGAAAGCAAAAAGGAGCTCTGCCATGACATTCACACTCCCCGATCTCCCCTACTCGTTCGATGCGCTCGAACCATACATCGACGCCAGGACCATGGAGATTCACCACGACAAGCACCATGCCGGGTATGTCGCCAAACTCAATGCCGCTGTCGAAGGCACACCCTACGCGGACATGTCACTTGATACGCTCGTGCGTTCGCTTGACGAAGTGCCGCAGGACATGCAAACGGCCGTCAGGAACAATGCGGGCGGCCACTGGAATCACTCGGTGTTCTGGAAGATCCTTGCGGCGAACGCCAGCGCCCCGGAAGGCGATCTCTCCGCCGCGATCAACTCGACATTCGGCTCACTTGACGAGTTCAAGACGGCCTTTGCCGCTGCGGCCTTGGCGCGATTCGGCTCCGGATGGGCGTGGCTCGGCGTTACGAGCGACGGCACCCTGAGAATCTCCTCGACCGCCAATCAGGACAATCCGCTGATGCCAGGCCAATGCGGTTGTACGCCCATCCTCGGGCTCGATGTCTGGGAGCATGCGTACTACCTGCACTACCAGAATCGACGCCCGGACTACATCGAGGCGTGGTGGAACATTGTCAACTGGAATGCGGTCGCCGAACTCTACGCCAGAGCAAAATCGGGGAACAGTACATGTTGTTGCTGCTGCGGAAGTTGATGCCTCTGCTCGCGGTTGTGGCCGCAGGCTGCGGAGGCGTGCGGACCGTGCAAATCGATCAGTATGGTGGCATGCGAGAGGCGTTGATGCTCGGCCAGACGCAGGGGCGGGTAGCGCTCCGCGATGTCTCGGCCAGACCTGGTGCCTATGGTGTCGGCGCGCTGGCGGGTCTCGAAGGTGAGGTGACGATTCTCGACGGAGTCGTGACAGTGAGCACGCCTGATGGAGATGGCCTTCGAACCGCCCATGACCCCGGCGATGCGACCGCGACCCTGCTGACTGTCGGATATGTAGGGGATTGGGACGCGAGAGTGCTCGAAGAATCAATCGGCGGCATCGCTCTGGAAAACGCCATCCGCGAGGCGGCGGCCGACCGTGGGCTCGCTCCGCTCCAACCCTTCCCGTTCGTGATTCTCGGCGACACGGCCGCGTATGAGGCCCACGTCATCAATGGTGCGTGTCCCGCGGCCCAGCCGGATCTTGCCGACACGTTCCAGCCGTGGCGCATTCAGAGTGATGGCCAGCCCCAGGAGATCGCTGTTGTCGGCATCTACGCCGAAAACCAACAAGGCGTCATGACCCATCATGACTCCAACGTCCACATGCATGTGCTTGCCGGAGGAGGGACGGCACCGGCATGGACCGCCCATCTTGACAGCCTGCAGATCGACGCCGGAGCAATGCTTCTGCTGCCTTCACAGTAGAAAGAGAGCCGTTCTCAGAGTACTGTGGGGCAAGGGATATGAAGGACACACAAGACTCAGGCCACTCGTTCTGGTCCGCTCAATGCGGCCCCGGAGGCAAGGTCGCACTGCTGGCCGTGCTGCTGCTGTGCTTTGCCATCCAGACAGCGCTGGTCTACACGGATCCCTCGCCGAGTCCACACCTGAGTGAACAGGCGTTGGCCGGTCGTCGGATCTGGCATGAGAACAACTGCCAAGCCTGTCACCAACTCTTCGGATTCGGCGGCTTTCTCGGCCCCGACCTGACCAACTCCACAGCGAGGCTCGGCCCGGAACGATTCGAACAGGTTCTGACGCAAGGCTCCGTCCAAATGCCGGCATTCGCCTTCAGCGGTGAGGAGATTGCGGCGCTCACGGCCTATCTCTCGGTGATGGATGAAACCGGCAAGGGACAAGCGTTCGCTCCGGCAGAAACTGCGGGCATGCAGCGGGTGCTGGCCAGCGCGGTCGCCAATGCCGGCGATCCAGTTGCCTCCGCCGGTTGGAATCGCTTCGTGAACAGCGGGTGCCTGGCGTGTCACTTCTCGCCCCTGCAGAACACGCTCGGTGCGGCGGATCTTCTGGATGTCTGCGGTCGCCTCGACGAGGCGGCGATCATGCAAGTGCTCATCCAAGGCAAGCCGCCAAAGATGCCACCACTGGCGTTGTCGGCCGAGCAGCGAACCGAGATTCACGAGTTTCTTGTCTGGCTGTACGCGAATCGAGAATCCATCCGGCAGGCCTCGGGAAGTGAGCCGATTCGCTGGTCGCAGGTTCCATGGTGGGAGTTCGACCGATGACGCGGTCAACGCGACAGCATGCAACCATTGTCTTTGTACGCGGTGCGCTCATCGCCATATCCGTGCTGATGCTTGCCGGCGTGCTGAGCGTTCTGCACTACCTTCCTAGTGTGAGTAGTTTCCTGGCCGGAGCGGGCTTTGACTTTGCCGCCATGCGGCCCATTCACACGACATTCGCCTCGGCCTGGATCTTTCTCGCAGCGATTGCGATGGTGTATCACTACCTGCAGAACACCGGTGAGCCGGCAACTTCGAGTGAGCGATGGATGCTGAGGGCGCAGGTGATCATCTGGGGGCTCGCAGGGCTGGGGATTCTGGCAACGCTGTTCGTCGGCGTGACCTCGGGTCGCGAGTATCTCGGATTCCATCCATGGTTCTCGGTGGCCATCATGGTCGGATGGCTCCTGTTCACATGGAACTTCTTTCGCGCAACGTGGCGGGGCTTCTTTGGAAAGCCCGTCTACGTCACCATGTGGGGCGTCGGCATCCTGTTGTTCATCTACACATTTGCCGAACAACATGCCTGGCTACTGCCGGGCGTCGGCACGGATCCCATTGTGGACCTTCGGGTGCAGTGGAAGGCGACAGGTACGCTCGTTGGTAGTTTCAATCTTCTGGTATACGGCTGCATGTACTACCTCGCCTCGCTCATCGTTGGCGACAACAGGTACGCCCACTCCAAGATGGCCTACGCGCTCTTTGGAATTGGGCTGCTGAACTCCTTCACGAACTTCGGCCACCACACCTACCACCTGCCCCAGAGTGCGCTGGTCAATTGGATAAGTTTCCTCGTGAGCATGTTGGAGATTCTGATTCTCGTTCGCGTGATCTGGGACATCGCCCAGAGCGTCCTGAAGCGAAGCGGCCGACGCACAGGCGCGACCATGTTCCTCTCGGCCGCCAGGTGGTGGACCTTTGCCATGTTCTTTACTGCCATCCTGCTTTCCATTCCACCGATCAATTCCATCCTCCATGGCACCCTCGCTGTCAGCGGTCACGCCATGGGTGCCATGATCGGCATCGACAGCATGATCCTGTTTGCCGCGCTCTCCTGGATCCTTGCAGAGCGAACGGGCGAGTCGCGGTGGCTGAAACCGATCGGCATTGGATTCAATGTGTCGGCCGCGGCGCTTGTGGCCTGGTTGACCGTTGCAGGTTGTGTCGTCGGTTTCACTCGGTACCAGCGGATGCCCGCGCCAGAATGGCTGACGGCGAGCAATCCTGTCATCTTTGCACTCACAGGCATTGCGACAGCAGTCTTTCTCGCCCTGCTGACCCTGCTCATGCTTCGCGGTGCCTTCAGGCGTGTTGCGAGGCTGTCCCCCGAGCCGCCCCTGGTGGTGACGAAACGGCAGGCGAAAAACCTATTTCTGACGCCTGTTTCCAAGGAAAAGGTTCCGTAAACCGTTTCACCACGAAACCGTTGAATTACGCTGATCGTCGGGTATGGTAATAGCGGATATACGGATGTGTA
The DNA here is from genome assembly GCA_964546585.1 of uncultured Isosphaeraceae bacterium. Taxonomy (GTDB): domain Bacteria; phylum Planctomycetota; class Phycisphaerae; order Phycisphaerales; family SM1A02; genus CAZJKE01. The sequence continues at coordinate 15,570 of CAZJKE010000027.1, forward strand.
GATCCGTTTATGTTGCTCCCAGCACCACATGCCCGCCTCCCTCACAACTGGAATACTGGTAGCCCTGTCCGCCGCAGCAACCCTCGCTGGCATGGGGAAAATTGCGCCGCATGGCCACACATCACCCCATGCGACACGGCATGCATCTGGGGAGACACCTCGCGTCACCATTACGCGGCCTGGCGGTCCGGTTCGGGTTGATGCCCACGATGGATCGGTCACCATCCGGCAAACCCGAAGGACCGCTGGTCGCGGCGAGATCTATCCCAAATGCCTGCTTTGCCATAGCGACATCGAGAATGTCACGAAGAACATGTTGGGTATGGAACTCGACTGCACGTTCTGCCACGGCGGCGATCCGATGGCAACCACGATCGCTGACGCACACATCTTCCCCAATGGCAATGTCGTCTACGACAACCGCATCCCGCCCATCGATGATGATTTGGCGTACCAGAAGTTCATCAACCCCTCCAACCTCCGAGCGGTAGACGAGACATGCGGCATGTGCCACCCCTCTGTTGTCCGCAAGGTACGCAAGAGCATGATGGCAACAACTGCTGGTCACTACGGTGGCGGTTTCTATCAGAATGGCGTGAGCGTCTCCAAGACGCCTCTCTATGGCAACTTCGCCATCACCGATGACGATGGCGTAGTCCCGACCGATCAGGGTGCAGTCGAGAGTCTGTTGGACCTGCTGATCTATGACGACAGTGGTGACCAGTCGCTCTTTTCAACGCACTATGCCGCAGTTCCTGCGCAGGCCTGCGCGCGATGCCACCTCTGGTCCCGCGGCCGCGGTTATCGCGGCGCCCACGATGTCGATGGAACCTACCGCGCTGATGGCTGCGCGGCGTGCCACATGTTGTATGCCAATGACGGTCTCTCCATGAGCAACGACCCTTCGATCGATCACTCAGAAACCGGACACCCGAGATACCACGTCATTACAAAGGAGATACCGACCGAGCAGTGCCTGCATTGCCATCACCGCGGCGCAAGAATCGGACTGAACTTCACCGGCCGCGCCCAAATGCCGCCGCGGCTGCCCTCCGGCCCCGATGTACCCGGCACGACCGATGAACGATTCAACAAGAACTATCACTACACGGTAGCGGACACTAATCCTCAGGACATACACGGTCAGGCAGGGATGCACTGCATCGACTGCCATACGAGCGAAGGGGTCATGGGCGACGACAACCTCTGGGGACACATGGATCAGGCCACGAAGGTCGAGTGTCGAACCTGCCACGGCACTCCGACCGCCATGCCAACCCTGCTTGATAATGATGGCGAGCCACTGACCAATGTTGAGAACACAGGTGGGAAGATTGTGTTGACATCGAAGGTCACCGGCCAAGAACACACAGTCCCGCCCGCCATGGAGGTCATCGCAACGAATCCGAAGGCCGCCTGCGCAATGAACGACAACCACATCAAGTCCAAGGGTGGTCTCGAGTGTTATGCCTGCCACTCCTCGTGGGTACCCAACTGCTTTGGGTGTCACTTTGAGCGCGACGAACAACAGATGGGGCTGAATCTCTGGACTCGCGAGTTGGAAGTGGGCAAGGTCACAACGAACAACAAGATCTTCGAGGCTCTCCGCCACTTCGCGCTGGGTCCCAACAGCGAGGGTCGAGTTGCGCCGTACATCGTTTCCTGCCATCCAATTGCAGACGTCACCGCAGCGGACGGAGAGAAGAAACTCGACTTCGCAATGCCCGTCACCGCCAATGGGCTCTCCGGCCTCGGGCACAATCCCGTGCAACCCCACACTGTCCGCGGCCATGATGAAGTGCGAACGTGCGCCGAATGCCACCGCTCGCCATCAACCATGGGGTTCGGCTCCGGTAACTACACAGTCGCCCGTGAACGGTTGTACACCGCCGGCGGCAGTGGCATCACGGTGTACCAACGCAATGGGGCAGCCGACCAACCATTGCCAACCGGCACGCTACCGGTCGTTGGCGAGACATACGCCATCGCCAGCGTCCCCCATGTTGTTGAGGGGACAGCGGAGTTCCTCTACGCCGCGCAAGGCTCCAACGGCCTGGCGATCTTCGACCTGCGTGAAGACGCCCCAGTTGATCCGGTGACAATCGTTGGCGGTATTGACGCCATCGATGTTGCGCGTGTGGCGAGGTACCTCTATGTCATAGATGCCGGCGCCGGCGTACACATCTACGACAACGAAGATCCAGAGATAGCGACGCTCGTTTCAACCATTGCCATTCCGGGGGCAGCCCGAGTGGTCCCGTGGGGCATCCACCTCCTTGTCGCCGCAGGTAATGACGGGTTGCAGATCATCAACATCGCCGACCACACAAATCCATGGATTGAGCGGGCAATTGGCGGAATGGACGCCATCGACGTTCGCGCATACGCACACTATCAGTCAGGAACTGCATTCGCAGCACGCGCATATGTCGCCGATCCATCGGCTGGTGTCCGCATTGTGGATCTCCTCCCCGACATGGCGACCGCGAACATGATCGGGACACTTCCTCTCACCGGCGCGATCGGCCTCGACACATACACCCGCTGGGTCCCCGCAACCGAAGTCGAACCATCGCGGGAACACGACTACCTGTATGTTGCAGCAGGTTCAGGCGGGATGCGAATCTACGACATGACGGAACCGGACGCGATTGTGGAGGTTGCATCGGTGGATCTCGGTGGATTTGCAACTGATGTGGATGTCGCAAGCCAACTCGCCCCGCCGGGTGTGGATGACTACGCGATCATCGCCAATCAGCACCTCGGGTTACAGGTCGTAGATGTCAATGACCCGCGCGATCCGGTCGTGATTGGCACGGTTCCGGCGTCACCCGGCGCGACTAGAATCTTTCTTGAAGTGCAACAGATGGATCGATTTCTCGATGAACAGGGCAACACGCTCAAGGAGAATTCTCACCCCTTTGTCGACACCTTCAGTCGCGACGAGATTGTGCGGATCCTCTCCGCTTCGATCGACTGCGATGAGGATGAGCCGTGCGATGCAGATGTCACCGGAGATGGTCTTGTGGATGTCACCGACCTCCTCGCGGCCATTGCGGATTGGGGCCCGTGTGATGTCGAATGCCCGGGCGATGTCAGCGGTGACGGTCAGGTGGATGTCACCGATCTCCTTGCCATCATCGCCGCCTGGGGACCTTGCTGAGGTCAACGCTTCCACGGGAGAGGGCACATCCACAATCACAGATTCTGAAGCATCCAGATGCAGACGGTACCTCTGGGATACCGATGCTATGATGCGCACAAGGCGGGGGCGATGCTTGGTGTCAAAGGCGTAACTTCCCCAACAACACTGGATTACGACTCCCATGTTTGAACACGATGTCTGCATCATTGGAACCGGGCGGGTAGGTCTGCCCCTTGGATTGTCCTTCGTAGATGTTGGTGTCAAGGCCACCGGCGTCGATGTTGACACGGAACTGATCGAGTCCGTCAACAGCGGGCGGATGCCCTTCCACGAGCCGGGCTACGACGAACTCGTGGCGCGCGGTTCATTCACCGTCCACGACACACCCGAGGTAGTCTCAAGAAGCGCCGCGATCATCATGACCGTCGGCACTCCCCTGCACAATCACATCGAGACTGATCTCTCACAGATCCAGCGTGTACTGGAGAGCATCAAGGATCAGATCTGCAAGGGCCATTTACTCATCCTCCGAAGCACAGTTGCCCCTGGCACGACTACCTATGTCCGCAAGTGGATCGAACGCAATACGCCGTTCAAGGTCGGCAAGGACATACTGTTGGCCTTTTGCCCCGAGCGAATCGCCGAAGGACTTGCGTATAAGGAACTGCGAACCCTCCCACAAATCGTCGGCGCAGAGGATGACGAGAGCCGCGATGCAGCAACCGAACTGTTCAGCAAACTTGCCCCTGAAGTTCTACAGACCAATTACATCACCGCCGAACTGGTCAAGTTGTTCAACAATATCTCCCGTTATGTTCACTTTGCCATGGCGAATCAGTTTGCACTGGTGGCTGATCTGTTCGGTGCCAACATCTATGAAACGCGGCGGCTCGCCAACCACAATTACCCACGTAGTTCACTGGCCATGCCCGGATTCACCGCAGGCACATGCCTGCGAAAGGACTTCGGGATGATCAACGAGTGGAATCCCTACCCGGACATGCTGCTGGCAGCCTGGAAGATGAACGAGTACACGCCGGCGATGCTCGTGGATCACCTGATGAAACGCACCGACATTCACGACAGCCGCGTGGCAGTACTTGGATTCAGTTTCAAGGCCGACACCGACGACATTCGCGACAGCCTCGTGCCGAAGCTGCACCGCTATATTCAGCGACAGTTGCCGACGGAGGTCCGGATCAGCGACCATAACCTTCCCGACCCCATTCCGGAACCCTCGGCACACGAACCGCTCAAGAATTGGCCGGTCGCCGACGCACTCGAAGATGTCGACTGCGTATTCGTCGCAACGAATCACGAGGGATATGGTGAGATCATCAAAGAACTCGGAAAGACGCGGCCCGAGGCATGGGTTGCTGACATCTGGAATGTGGGCGGAATTGACCAGATCTTCTATCAGGCCGGCGACCTCGCCGCCGTGGAGGTATGACAATGAAAGTGCTGGTAACCGGCGGCAGTGGCTTCCTCGGGTCCGAACTCTGCAGGGAAATCATCGACGCCGGACACGATCTCCGCGTCATCGATGATCACTCTCGCGGCAGGCCGGCCCGCCTTGAGCAATTCGGTGACAACATTGAACTGGTCGACGGCGATGTCCGCGACCCCGCTGCGGTCCGAGCAGCAATCGAGGGCTGCGAAGTCGTATGGCATCTCGCCTACATCAACGGCACCCGATACTTCTACGAGAAACCCGACGCCGTGTTGGAGGTCGGTATCAAAGGCACGCTGAACACAATTGAAGCTGCGCTTGATGCCGGTGTGCGACGGTATGTACTGGCGAGTACCAGTGAGACATACAACGAGCCGACCCATGTGCCCACCGACGAGTCGGAGCGTCTGATGATCCCGGATGTCACGAACCCTCGGTTCAGTTACGGCGGTGGGAAAATCGGCTGTGAGTTACTGACGCTGCATCTCGGTGGGTTCCGTGGCCTTGAGACGGTCATATTTCGCCCGCACAACTTCATCGGCCCCGACATGGGTTTCGAGCATGTCATTCCAGAAATCGTGGAGCGCATCGTCAGACTCTCTGACGGGTTGAAAGAGGCCAAGATTGATCTGCCGATTCAGGGTGATGGCAGCGAGACCCGGTCGTTCTGTGATGTTCGAGACGGTGCCCGGGGTGCCTTCATCGCTGGGGAAAAGGGCGAGAACGGCAACATCTACCATGTCGGAACTGAGGAAGAAGTCTCGATCAGACATCTTGTCGAGTCACTCGGCCGCGTACTCGGAGTCGAGGTCAACATCATCCCCGGCGAGTTGCGTGCAGGTGGCACTCCGCGCCGCTGCCCTGCCATTGGCAAATTGCGAACGCTCGGGTATGAGCCGCTGTATTCGTTTGACGAATCAATCGATCGCGCAGCGAAGTGGTACGCCGAATATCACTTGCAAAATGCGGAGACAGCCGGGTGAGTGACACTACGCCCGATCTCTCGGGCCGCCGCATCGTGGTGACAGGCGGGCGGGGGTTTCTCGGTGGCTTCGTCTGCCGCGAACTCGAGGCTCGCGGCGCTGTGGTCGCTGCACTCGGCAGCGGCGATTACGATCTGACCGAACAGACTGGCGTTCGCCGTCTCCTTGCCGATCACAAACCCTCAGTCATCGTCCACCTTGCGGCGGCCTGCGGTGGTATCGGCGCCAATGTCGAGAACCCGGCGAAGTTTCTCTACGAGAATGCGGTGATGGGCTTGATGCTGCTTGAGGAAGGTCGGCAGGCGGGCATTGACAAGTTCGTGCTCATCAGCACGACCTGTTCCTACCCTCAGGACGCTCCACTCCCACTGCAGGAGGATTCGATCTGGGACGGCAAGCCAGTCGGGGCAACCGGCCCCTATGGCATGGCTAAGCGACTGCTGCATGAAGCGTGCGAAACCTACGGGCGACAGTACGGCATGGACACGACGGTCCTCGTCCCAGCGAACCTCTACGGGCCGGAAGATCACTTTGAGGAGGAGAAGAGCCACGTAATCCCGGCGATCATCCGCCGCTTTGTGGAAGCAGAGGACGCGGGCGTGGGCGAGGTCGTCAACTGGGGATCGGGTAAGCCGACCCGCGAGTTCCTGCATGTACAGGATGCGGCGAGGGCCATTGCCATGGCTGCCTCCACTTCGACTGGCCCGGAACCGATCAACCTTGGTACGGGCATCGAGACATCCATTGCAGATCTCACCACGATGATCGCCCAGGCGGTTGGCTACAGCGGCACCCTTTCGTGGGACACCAGTAAGCCAGACGGTCAGCCGAAGCGTTTCCTGAATGTCCATCGCGCCAAGGAACGACTTGGTTTCGAGGCGGAGATCCCACTTGAGAGCGGCATCGCGGAGACGGTTGCCTGGTATCGGGAACACGGGGCATGAAGTACTGCGTCACGGGTGGGTCCGGCTTCATCGGGGAGTATTTCTGCCATACACTCAAGGATCAGGGGCATGAGGTCGTGATCATCGACCTCGTTGAGCCGGGCGATGTCCCCCATGACCGCTACGTCAAGGGTGATATTCGGGACATCGATGCCTGCCGGGTAGCAGTAACCGGATGCGATCGGATGATCCATCTGGCGGCCGCCCACCATGACTTCGGCATCGACCATGACACCTTCTTCAGTGTCAATGAGGGGGCGGCGAAGACACTGTGCACGGCCATGGACGAGGCGGGCATAAGCGATCTGGCGTTCTACTCCACCGTCGCGGTGTACGGCTCGGCCCCCCCGCCACTTGATGAAACGACAACGCCCCAGCCGGAGTCCGACTACGGCAAATCGAAGTTGGCTGGTGAAGCAGTGTTCCGCGAGTGGACGGAGCAAGGCGAGGGTCGCCGATGTCTGGTGATTCGGCCAACCGTCACGTTCGGTCCGCGGAACTTTGCGAACATGTACTCGCTGATTCGCCAGATCAACGGCGGGAAGTTCTTCTTCGTCGGCCGTGGCGACAACATCAAGAGCCTCTCGTACATCGAGAACATCCTCGACGCAACGATGTACCTGATGGACAAGGACGACCTTCCGGCGTTCGATGTCTACAACTATGTCGAAAAACCGGACATGGACTCCCGCACGATCGCGGTGACCGTGTACGAAGCACTTGAGAAGAAGGTGCCGCGGTGGAGCATCCCAATGTGGTTTGCTCGCCTGCTCGCTTTGCCGTTCGACGTTGTTATTGGGGTCACCGGCAAGAACCTCCCGGTTTCCGGGGCACGCGTCAAGAAACTCTTTGCCGACCAGACCAAGTTCGAGGCAGACAAGGTGCTGCGAGCAGGATTCACGCCGCGGATTCCGCTTGGCGATGCCATCACCACGATGGTCGACTGGTATGTGGAGCGGGGACAGTATGAGTCCGGCGAATGGCACCAGCCGCCCCGCGAGACAGTTACGCTCGAAAGACGCGTCTGACACACCCCCTGATGAAGAAGGCTTATTCCGCCTGGGCAGCCTCAGTGAGTTCGTCCTCAGTGGCCCAGACATAGAGCGTGCTCTTGTCGATCTGCAGGACATAGTTGCGGCTGATAGAGAAGCCGTAGGAGACCACCATCGCCTTGTTGAGGGCGTTGAGCTGCTCGAAAACCTGGTCAAGACGACCCCTGGCATACGCCGCATCCTCCGGGTTTTCAGCCGCATCGACTGTGGTCTGCATCTGCAGGGCCATGTCCCGCAAGTTCTGAACAGTGGCGACATCTCGCTGGAAGCCCTGAGCCGCCTCCGGCGTGTTCAGGGTGCAGATCGAGAGCATGTTGGACGACACTGATACAGGCACCTCGGCTCCCTGCGCATCGGCTTCCGCCACAATTCGATCAACCTCTTCATCGGTCAGCACCAGAAAGACGGTCGCCTTTTCGATGTTCCGCATGTAGCGTCGAGTAAGGCTGTAGCGGTAGGCCTCAGCCATCCGGCGGTTGTCCTCATTGAGCGTACGCAGAATCTCTTCGAGCTCGATCTGAATGTCGTCGCGAGCAATGGGATCCGGCTCGGCGGCAATCGCGTTGTTGAGATTCGCGACCGCACGAACGCGGGCCTGCATGATCTCAACATTGCGGGTGAATTCATCATTCGCCTCCGGCGACTCAAGCACGGCGATCTGCACCAACCGCTCGGGGCTCTCCGATGCGGAAGGATCGAGCTCGGCTCGCGTCTCTGGCGCCGCTGGCTGTGCTCCGGCGTCCGGGATGGCATCGGCCTCTTCAACGCAAGCGGCAAGTACCGCAAACGAACTGACGGCGGCACACATAGACACCAAGTGCTTCATGGCGTGGAACATATTCATCTTCCTTCTCTTCTCTTCAAACACAATCCAAATCACTACGCTCGATCAACCGGAGGTCGGGCCACCGCCCCTCGATGCCTCCTGCACTGTTTCCTCTTCGTCAGCGGTTTCACCATCATCGATCGGAATGAACCGGACGATCGGCTGCATCGAAGACATCGGGGTAAGGGCACCGGCAAGTTCTGCAACCTGTGAGGAGTCGAGCGAATCAACGCCCTCAGCCCGCAGGTCCAGCACCGTATCCCCTCGCATCAGATCAGTGATCGAAATGCCGCTTGGCATGCGGCGGACGATCCATGTACCGGTCAATGTTCCAAGCGCGTCGGAGTCGGCGTTCGGGCTGGCGAACTGTACCGC
>CAZJKE010000028.1:0-24188 GCA_964546585.1 uncultured Isosphaeraceae bacterium
CCCTAGCAGGGACCCCACGCACCAATGATCAGCAGCAAATCGCTGACATCCACAACCCCGTCACCGTTGATGTCGGCAGGGCAATCCACGCAAACACCCCAGTCGGCGATCGCGGCAAGCACGTCACTGACACCCACGACACCATCACCGTCCACATCGCCCTCGCAGTCACTCATCGGCGGCCCAAGTGACCCGTCGCTGTTCACACGCTGCCCGTAGATGTCCTTGCCACCGCCGCGATCATCAGACCAGGCGAGCACTACGCCCCCATCAGCAGGTGCTGCGACAATTCTTCCCATGGTGGAACTCCATGAGGAGACGGGCGTTGCCGCAATGATGCCCCCCGAACCATCAACCGCCATCCGGTTGATGATGTCATCGCCAAACGATGCCGATTGCCCGTAGAACACAGCGGAAACATCCGACTGGTGCGCGGCAAAGGGACCGTACTGCGGTGCTACCGATGTCGGAAGGAGCATCACGCCCGCCGAACCCCAGAGGAGCGAGCCGCCAGCCGTGAGCCGCTGCACGGAAATACCGTGATTGTTCTGGCCATTGTCGAGCGTGCGGAAAAAGACGATCAGTTCGCTGCCATCGCGAACCGCCACGGGGTCAACACGCTGCGTACTGCCGAGGCTCGAGGCGACCTGCACCTCGTATGTCACCGAACCGTCTGCAACCACCCGTGAGGCATATACCTGTAGAGGACCGACCCCGTACCAGGTGAAGAAACCACCGCCCTGCCCGTCTCCAATGAAATCAGGAAACGCGCCCATCTGCAGGGAGTTGGTGGACATGACTGGGGCCAGTTCATCCCAGACCGCAGCACCGCCACTGCCGATTCGCTGCGCAAAGAGAAGCTTGGTGCCCCAGAAGGTCGTGTACTGCACGAAGGACGCCAGCACACTGCCATCGAGCGACGGTTCCATATCCGACACCATGAGCGTGCCGCCGGCCGGGTCGCTCACAACAAGTGGCTGCAGCCAGAGGGCCTGTCCCTTCTGGTTGAGACGCTGGAACTTCGAGTCTTCACCACTGATCCAGCCAACCATGATTGCGTCCTCGCTGGCAGCAAGAACAGGCGAGGCAACAAACGTGCCCCCACCCTGCACAACCGTGGTCCAGTTCAGGCTGCCGCTTGCCGCAATGGAAGACACGAGTATGCCATCGCCACCAAACACTGCGTTGCGATAAGCGACGACAGCGTTGCCCGCGGCATCCACGATGAGATCAAAGTCCATCGTCGATGAGTAGTTTCGATTGGCAATCAGAACACCATCATCCTTCCAGAGGGTGTTCCCCGCAGCATCGATCCGCTGGGCGTACACGTCATAACCACCGCTACGGTTGTCGAACCAACTGACATAACACCCACCATCCCCTGCAGCGGCGATCTTTGGGATCGCCTGTTCGCCGCTGGCGTCGCAAATCGGCAGGTTCACATCCGGCACATCAGGCCACTGGGCAGCGGCCGTGGAGGCAAGAGCGAACAGGCAAAGCAGTACTCTCATGAGTCCCCCCAGTATGGGGCAAACTCGGGCGGATACAAGTCCTTGGGTACACTGATCACATGTCCAAGGGCAAAAACAAGCGAAAAAAACGTGGGGGCGGTCGGCCCACCAGTGGACCTGAGGCGGGTATCGGCGAGGTCGAACGCATTGCGGGCGAACTTGCCGCCACGGAGGACGCCGGGCCGCTCTGGGGCGAGTTGCACAGGACGCTCATGAAGGCGGGCGCAGACGCGACGCAAACCATGCGGGTCATCGCGGCACGCGACCTTGACGAACTTGGCCACCTCATCGCTCGCCTCAAGGGCGAGGAGCAGGCCGTAGTAGAAGCCGAGCCCGAGCCGCTGCCTGAGATCGATAACGAAACCAAACGCCAGGCCATGAAGACATTCCGGCGCCGCATGAAACTCCTGCGGCTCGACCGCGAGTCGAAACTTGGCGTGGGTCCGCTGACCACCGGTAAGACCGCTGACTTCGACTCCATGCAGGCCCCGCATGACTTCCCCGATGAAGTGTGGCGGGTACTTGTGGCCGAAGGTCAACTCAAGGATGTCGGTGATGGGTTCTACGCGCTGCCGTGAGTGCCGCTGCGTCCCGTGCGAGTGTCTGGTGGGTCGCCCTTGGCTACTACGCGGGGTTTTTTCTGTTGTGGACGATCTCGCATGAATTGAGCGACATGCATGAAACGCGGTATGCGCTCTACTTTGACTGGGAAACGCGCATTCCGTTTCAAGCGTGGGTCCTGCCGCTCTATTTTTCGCTGGACGTTGCAGTTGCGCTGTTTCCGTTTGCCTTTCGATCGTGGCGTGAAGCGCTGCCGCCGATGGGTACGCTGCTTGCGCAAACTGCGATCGCAGCGCCGTTCTTTGTCTTCATTCCAATCGGTCCCGGGTATGTCAATGACATGTCCAGTGGTGTCTGGGGCGCATATCTGTTTGAACCGCTTGGCCTTGCCAATGTTTCGCAGTGGAACCACCTCCCGTCCTTGCATGTGGCGTATGCGTTCACGCTGGCATGGGCGATCGGCCCGAGGTGGCGGACTTGGGCGATGATCTGGGCGACTGCGGTGTCTGCATCAACGATGCTCGTTCACGAACACCACTTGATATGCGTCATCACGGGGTTTGTGCTGTTCCTCGTGACGATCACGACCGTGTACCCCTTTCTCCAAAGGTGCAGTATCCTGAGAGCGTGAGCGTCAAAGGCCTGGCACACATCCACATTCCCGCGATTCATCGAACATGGGGCGGCGTGTTTCTTCGGTTCGGCATGGCGATCGGTTTGGTTGCCGGACTGTATCTGCTCTTTCACTACGGGCTTGAGCCGTACATGCCCGCGGTAGATGAGTACATCCGAAACCTCGGGGCCTGGGGCCCCGTGCTGTTCATGCTGGTGGTCATTTTGGGCGCGACGCTGGGGTTTCCAGAATCCGTACTCGCCGTGGCCGCTGGCGCAGTGTTTGGCATCTGGTGGGGATTCCTCTGGATATCGATCGCCGGGGTGATTGCCGCGTTTCTCATGTTCTGGATTGGCCGGCACCTGCTCCGCAGCAAGGTTGATGCGTACCTGAAGCGGCACCCGAAACTGAATGCTGTCGACGCAGCCGTATCCGATTCCGGATTCAGGCTGATTGCGTTGCTCAGATTCTCCCCGCTGAACTTCACCCTTCTCTGCTACCTGATGGCAGTGAGCCGGGCCAAGTTTGCGCCATATGCGCTCGCGTCCGTGTGCATGCTGCCCGGATTCCTGTCGACCGTGTATATCGGCTACGCCGCGAAACATTCGGCTGATCTTGCGCAAACATACAAGTCAACTGGCAGCCTGCCCCCGGGCGATTCCATCACCCACGAGATCACCGTGTACGGCGGCATGGTGCTTGCGGTAACGGTGAGCGTTGTCATTGCGAAGATCGCCATGAAGGCTATTCACGATCAATCACAGGTATCAGAATGACCACGTCGTTCGAAAACCCCAGATGACCGAATCGCCGAGACCAATGTCATTGTCACGGACGTACTGCACAACCGGGCCGGTGTAGAGCGAATGCGTCAGATGCGTTCGCCAGTACCACTCCAGCATTGTGCGATGACCCTCCACTGGGCGGCCAAGGCGGGACATCTTTGCATACGCCACCGCGAGTCCCATACTGCTGTGCTGGCAATCGAAGGGCTTGTCGATCGCAATGCCGGTCGACACGCTGAAGGTCGATGGCGTCACGTTGCCGCTGCCCCCGCCGATGCGACCAAAGATCGACACATTGTCCGCAACCTCCTGATCGAAGTTGAACAGGCCACCCCATCCGTCGATGTCGCCCGTGCCGGAGGCGTTGGCGATCCCGTTGTGCCAGAGAAGGAACCGGTAGTTTCCTCTGCGCTCCGTGCCATTGATGTTGGGATGAGCGGCGATGTCAAGTTCCGCAACAGAGAAGAGATGTGATGCAGAGAGCCCGTCGAACCCGACTGTATTGCCGCCACTCTCGCTGTTCGCAATGCCGATGCGCATGACGACATCGCTTGCGACATCCCATTCGACATTGGCGCCAAATCCATATCCAGGCAGCGGGTTGGAGATCGACTGGTTGAAATTGAGCGACATGAACCCACTCGTCGGATCGTATGCAATGGCGTTCGTATCAAAGAAGTCTGCATCAAGGATCTTGCCGATCCGGAATCGGACATCGTGTTCAGAGACCGCCTGCTGCCAATAGAGTTGGGCGATGAACAAGTCTTCACTGGTAAGGATGTTGTTGAGGGCAAGCGGGTCCGCTACCGAGTCCGCGAGGGGTGGATGTGACGCAGTCCCAATTCCTGCATTGCCCTCCACGCTGAAGACCACCTGCCCGAGCCCGGCATCATCGTGCCAGAGCGTCGCGTGTCCGGCAACACCGTAAAATGCCATCGAACGGGTTGAATCTGTTCCGGGCAGCACTTCACTGGCGTGCTGCCAGGTCCAGGCTGCGGACGGTTCCACATCGATGGAGGCAGCCGCGGCGGCTTCGCGGATGGCGGTTGTCAGATCATCAAGAGGTGCCATGGGCGCAATGTCGATGAGCGGCTCACTTGCGACCGCCTTGTCATCGGCGATCTTCTGATGATGGTGGTGCCGATGATCATCCAGCGGCTCCTGCGCGGTGGCAGCGGTCAAGAGAGTGAAGGTGAAAATGCAACCAAATCGCATCATGCATCAAATCCAAGAAGTTGGCTGAGGATGATGGGTTTGCGAAGAACGCGGAACACGACATCGACATCGGCCGCGGCGCGGTGGGCGTCGGCATCATCAACACCAAGTTGAGCACGAATGGTCGCAAGTTTGCGGTTGGGAAGCCCGTACGACTTTTTCCATGGAATGCCCCAGCAGGAACAGAGCCAGGTGAGGTCGGCGGTCGCTGGGAGAATGTCCTCCAGGAATGCCTTGTCGAAGGACGCGTTGTGGGCCACGACGAACGTAGCAGTCTGCAGGATGGTCTCGATGCGCGGTAGATCGAGCGTCTGCCCGCGAACCATGTCGTCGGTGATGCCATGAATGGCACTCAATGCCGGCGGAATGGGGTCCATGGGTTCCTGAAAGCCAGAGTAATCCTCTTCAACATCGACGACCTCGCAGGTAACGGCGTCGAAGCGGAATACAACGACAGCGAACTCCACGATCTCCGCACCCTCGCGGATGCTCAGCCCGGTGGTTTCGACGTCAACAATCGCTGCGGTTCTCTGGACCCACTGACGGGAATCAATGCCGCCACCGAAAAGAGAACCCTTCATGTCCAACCACTGCCGGGCTGCTTCGCGCCAAGATTGCGTTGGTACTGCGTTCTGCCGCCAGGCGGTCTCCAACTGTTCTTCCAATTCGACGAGTTCGGTCATTTCGGCGTGCAGCCTATCATACGGTCATGCCAACACTTGAAACCACCGTCAACGGACTTGTGCTCCCGAACCCATTCATCATCGGATCGGGCCCGCCCGGCACAAATGCGAATGTCATCAATCGCGCCTTTGACGAGGGCTGGGGGGCCGTCGTAGCGAAGACCATCAGCCTCGATGCGTCGAAGGTGACGAATGTTGCGCCGCGGTATGCCCGAATGCGGGCTGCGGAAACGCGTGAGATTTTCGGCTGGGAGAACATCGAACTGATCAGCGACCGGCCATTTGACACATGGCTTGAGGAGTTTGATGCCATCAAACAGGCGCATCCGGAGGGCGTGCTCATTGCGTCGATCATGGAGGAGTGCAACGAGCAGGGGTGGATCGAGATCGTCGAACGATGCCAGGATGCCGGCGTCGATGCATTTGAACTCAACTACTCGTGCCCACACGGGCTTCCGGAGCGGAAGATGGGGGCGGCGATGGGCGAAAACCCCGACATCGTCGAGGAGGTCAGCGGTTGGGTGATGAAGGTGGCGAAGAAGCCGGTCTGGGCGAAGATGACGCCGAATGTAACCCACATAACTGATCCAGCGCGTGCGGCTCTGAGAAGCGGGTGCGACGGAGTCGCCGCGATCAACACGATTCTGAGCGTGATGGGCGTCGACTTGGAAACACTGCGCCCGCAGCCGACGGTTGAGGGGTACTCCGTCCCGGGTGGCTATTCCTGCAAGGCTGTGCGGCCAATTGCACTGCGCATGGTGATGGAGTTGGCGCGAATGATTGGCAAGGAGTTTCCGGATCGGACGATCAGCGGAATCGGCGGGATCGAGACGGGCGAGGACGCGGCGCAGTTCATTCTGCTGGGCGCAGACACCGTGCAGGTGTGCACCGGTGTCATGATGCACGGGTACGGCGTAGTCCGGGAGATGTGTGACCACCTGTTGTCATTCATGGAGGGCCATGGGTTCGAATCGATCAACGACTTCCGAGGCGCGAGCCTCCCCTACTTCAGCACGCACGCCGATCTGGTGCAGCGACAGGCCGATGCCAAAGCCGCCGCCAAGGCCCGCCGCGCGGGTATGGTTCAACAGGACACCCAGTGGTCCGGCGACGACTTCGTCGAGCAATCCGACCGACTCGTCTCCAACGACTAGCGGGCGATGTACCGGCCGCCGCCGTCAGGGCCCGTGTACAAACCGGCGGCGGCGACGACTTTGCCTCGGAGCAGGACAGTCTCGGCGCGGCCGCAGCGATCCATACCCTCGAAGCCGCTGTAGTCCACCTTTGACAAACCATCGGCATGGGTAAACGTCCCGTGGAATTCCGGGTCGTAGATCACGACATCAGCATCCGACCCAACGGCAAGCGCCCCCTTCCGCGGATACATGTTGAACACCTTTGCCACGTTCGTGCTGCATGCATCCACCATCGTCCGAAAATCAATTCGATCGCGGCACACTCCATGCGTGTGCACCAGATCCACACGCTCCTGAATCGACGGAATACCATTGGGAATCAGCGTAAACGCATCGCGGCCCATGTCCTTCTGTCCATGAAAGTTGAACGGCGCATGATCAGTGCCAATCGTCGACACATCCCCGCGGGCAATCGCATCCCACAGACGTTCATGTTCCTCGACATCCCGCAGCGGCGGCGACATCACAAACTTCGCCCCCTCGAAATCTGGACGCTCTGCGAAAGTGCGATCCAACACCAGATGCGGCGCAACAGCCTCGATATGCACATTGACGCCACGACTACGCGCCTCAAGCGCCCTGTCGATCGCAAGGCCACAAGATGTATGCACGATGTACACTTCCGCCCCCGTCAACTCCGCAAACGCGCACAAGTGATTCACGCCATCCGCCTCGACCGTGCGGGGGCGCGACGGTTCGTGCCAGCAGGGATCGGTCTTCCCATCCGCAATCAAACGCTTCTGCATTGCGTCAATCGCCTCGGCGTTTTCGCAGTGCGCAGTAATGACGACACCGAGTTCACTTGCCAACTCCATGAGCGCAAAGAGCTCTTCGTCCGGAATGTCCAGCGCCCCCTTGTAAGCAAGAAACACCTTGAAGGACTGCACGCCTTCGCTCGCCACCAACTCCCGGACCTGCTCTCTTGCCAGATCGTCGAACCGCACGACCGAAAGGTGGAATGAGTAGTCGCAACACGCCCCCTCCTCCGCAAGCCCCTTCCAAGCATCAAACGCCGCCCGCGGCTCATCCTCCGGCCCCGGACAAATCATCTCAATGATCGTCGTCGTCCCGCCGACAAGCGCCGCCTTTGTCGCCGACGCATGATCGTCAATTGCGTTGGTCCCCATGAACGGCAGGTGAATGTGTACATGCGGATCAATGAACCCAGGAAACACCAACTTGCCAGTTGCATCAATGACCTGGTTCCCCGCAAGCCCCCCGCCTTTCCGCACCTCCGCAATCGTCTCGCCATTGATGCCGACATCACCGACAAATTCGCCATCTGGCGCAAAGACCGTCCCGCCACTGATGACCAGATCGCAGGTCACCTGATCGCCTCATCCAGCACATCAAGAATGAACTGCACATCCGCATCCCCCAGGCACATCGGCGGCTTGATCCTCAGCACATTCCCAAAGTACCCGCCCTTGCCGATCAGCAAGCCAAGATCCTTGCATCGCTCATGTACAGCAGCAGTCAACTCTACCGCCGGCGTCTTCTCTTCTCGATCGCTCACCAGTTCCAACCCGCTCATGAGTCCGCGGCCGCGCACATCGCCGATGACCGGGTGCCGCTCTTGCAGACTCAGCAATCCTGCAAACAATTGCTTGCCGAGTCGCAGCGCACGCCCCTGATAGTCCTCCTCCAACAACACTTCCAACGTCGCCATGCCCTGTGCGCACGACACGGGATTCCCCCCAAATGTATTGAAGTGCAATGCCGTCGCAAGTGACTCTGCCACCTCGCGACTTGTCACAACCGCGGCAAGGGGCGCGCCATCGCCCATTCCCTTTGCCATCGTGACCATGTCCGGAACAACACCGTGATTCTCAAAGCCCCAGAAGTTGTCGCCGGTCCGCCCGAAGCCAGTCTGCACCTCGTCTGCAATACATAACCCCCCCGCATCTCGAACAAAGCCGTACGCCGATTCCAGGTATCCCGGAGGCATTTCCACCGCACCACCGACACCCTGAATCGGTTCCGCAATGAAACCGGCAACCGCGCCGCATGAACCCTGCGCAATAACATCCGCGACATCAGCGGCGTAACGAGCGCCAGCATCCGGGTCATCGTAGCCCCAGATTCCGCGGTACCTGTCCGGGGCCATCGCGTGGTGTACACCGAATCCGTGCGGCACCGCATGCTTCCACGTGCTGTGGCTCGTCAACCCCATCGCGCCTTGCGAACCACCGTGATACGCGTTCCGCAGCGCGACGATGTCGAAATTGCCGGTAAAGGCACGCGCCATCAATACAGCCAGGTCATTCGCCTCGGACCCGCTGTTTGTGAAATACACGGTGTCCAGACCCTCCGGCAATGTCGCTACAAGTTTCTCCGCAAACTCGGCGACAGTCGGATGTAGATAGATCGTGGTCGTGTGTTGCAGACGCTCGTTCTGCGCAGCAACTGCCGCCATCACCTTCGGATGACAGTGCCCGACGCTGATCGACACGATGCCACCGATCCCATCGAGGTAGCGGCGACCAGTTTCATCCCAGACATATTGCATGTGCCCCTCGACCACCATGACCGGATTTGCGTAATACAGCCGAATCGCCGGGGACAGATAGGCCTGCCGCAAACGCAACACCTCCTCGCGGCTCGGCCCATCGTAGGCGTGGGGCTGGTACTCACAGGAAGGCAATGTCAACGGCATGTGTTCAATCTCCCCAGCATCAGAATCCAGTACAGAATCGCTGCGATCGCAAGGCCTACAAACCACGCATAATCATAGATCGTACTGAAGAACAGCGGGAACACCGCATGGTTCGTCGCTGCATTGACAAACCCAGGCACATTCGGCGCAACTGCCAACACCAACGCAATGATTGCCGCGCAGTTGACGCCTCGATACGGCCCCTTCGCCTCATACAGCCCGTCCTCATCGAGTTTCATCCGCCGCACGACGAAGTAGTCACACAACATGATGCCCGCGATCGGCCCGAGCAGTGCGCTGTACCCGATCAACCATGTAAAGATGTACGACCCGAGGTCGTTGTACAACTTCCACGGCATGATCACGATGCCGATGACGCAAGTAATGATGCCTCCGGTTCGGAATGAGATCCGGCGCGGACTCAGGTTCGCAAATCCGTTCGCCGGGCTCACGACATTTGCCGCGATGTTCGTCGAGAGCGTTGCAACCGTCAGCGCAATGAGCGACACCACAACTGCAGCAGGTGAACCTAGTTTGCCCACGAGCGTGATCGGGTCCCAGATCGCCTGCCCGTAGATCACGATCGTCGCGCTCGTCACAGCAATGCCGATGAATGAGAACAGCGTCATCGTCGTCGGCAGGCCGATGAGTTGCCCCATCGCCTGGTCCCGTTGTGAGCGGCAATACCGCGTAAAGTCCGGAATGTTGAGGCTCAGTGTCGCCCAGAAGCCGACCATCGCCGTCAACTGCGGAAAGAATATGGGCCAGAACGGTGGCGCATCCTGCGGCGCAGCAGGGAATATTTCGGTCACGCCGCCGGCGCGGTACATCGCCCATCCCAGCAGCGCGAATCCCATTGCCAACAGAAATGGTGCCGCCCACGACTCCAGCCACTTGATGCAGTCAATGCCGCGGAGGATGATCGCAAAGTTGATGACCCAGAATGCAAGGAAACAGATGAATTGCTTGAGCGTGATACCGAGAAAGAGAAACGGTGTCGTATCACCGGCGATGTCCAGCCACCCCAACGCGCCAAGTACCTGATAGATCGCGAACCCGCCAATCCATGTCTGTATGCCAAACCACCCGCATGCCACCAATGCACGCGCCATCGCGGGGATGTGTGCGCCGCGCACACCGAAACTCGCCCTTGCCAAGACCGGAAACGGGATGCCATACCGCGTTCCAGCGTGCCCCATGAGGATCATCGGCACCAGCACGATAAGGTTTCCAAGCAACACGGTCAGCACCGATTGCCACCATGTCATTCCCGCCTGAATCATGCTCGCGGCGAGCATGTATGTCGGAATGCACACTGACATGCCGATCCAGAGCGCTGCCAGGTGCCAACGCGACCATGTGCGTTCCTGGGGTGTCGTCGGAGCGATGTCCGGATTGATGAGTCGGTTCGTACTCACGATTGCGTGATGTGTCCGTAACTCTCCGGTCGCCTGTCACGGAAGAACTGCCAGGCGTGCCTGACCTCCTCAATCATGTTGAGATCGAGATCTGCAATGACAACCTCATCGCAATCCCGCGATCCCTCGGCCATGATCTGCCCCCGCGGATTGCAGAAATAACTCTGTCCGTAGAACTCGCCGATGTTCCACGGCGCCTCGGTCCCAACGCGGTTGATTGCGCCGACAAAGTACTGGTTCGCCACCGCATGTGCTGGCTGCTCGAGTTTCCATAGATACTCGCTGAGCCCCGCAACCGTCGCGGACGGATTGAAGACAATCTCCGCGCCATTCAACCCCAATTCGCGTGCGCCTTCCGGAAAGTGCCGGTCGTAACATATATAGACGCCGATCTTGCCCGCAGAGGTGTCGAACACGGGGTACCCGCCATTTCCGGGGGTGAAGTAGAACTTCTCCCAGAAACCGGGGTTGCAGTGTGGGATGTGGTGCTTGCGATAGCGACCGAGGTACGCACCGTGTTCGTCAATGACGGCGGCCGTGTTGTAGTACACGCCGGTCATGTCCACTTCGTACAACGGCACGACCAGAATCATGCCATGTTCCTTCGCTGCAGCCCGCATGATCTCTACGGTCGGGCCGTCCGGAACCGGCTCGGCCATGTCATACCACCGCGTGTCTTGTTCGGCGCAGAAGTAAGGGCCATTGAAGATTTCCTGCAGGCAACAGATCTTCGCGCCCTGCGAGGCGGCGTTGGCAATCAACGCCAGATGTTTGTCGATCGCCGCCTTCTTGATGTCCTCATTGGACGCATCTGCCGACAGTTCGTTCGACGCCTGAATGAGTGCTGCTCGGGTGACTCGTGCCACATGTGTCTCCTGCTAGAACCACCGACTGACCAGAATGCGACCTTCCGTGAAGAACCGCACAGCATCCTCGCCATTGGCGTGGAGCGAACCGAAGAACGACTCTTTCCACCCGCAGAACGGGAAGACCGCCATTGGCGCCGGAACACCGACATTGATGCCAATCATGCCCGCGCCCGCCCGTTCGCGGAAGGTGGAAGCAGCGTGGCCGCTGTCGGTGAACATGACGGCCATGTTGCCATATCGTGACCGCTGCGTGAGACCAATCGCATCGTCAAGCGTCGATGATCGCACGATTGAGAGTACCGGACCGAAGATCTCTTCGCTGGCAAGTGACATCTCCTCGGTGACATTGTCGAACACGGTTGGGCCAACAAAGCACCCGTCGAGACCGCGGCCGTCAAGCAGCATATCTGCCCCTTCCGCAAGGCCAGACTCGATCGCCTCCGTCACCCGCTCGGCACTTTGCATATCGATCAGTGGACCCATACCGCATCCAGGCTCGCCACCGGAAGAAACTGTGATGCCGCCGGCAGCCTCGACGATGCGCGGAACCAACCAGTCCGCAGCATCGCCAACAGGCACCGCAACCGAACCGGCCAGACACCGCTGCCCGGTGTTGCCAAATGCCGAACCCAGTACGCCGTCAACAGCGGCGTCCCGATTGGCATCGGGCATGATGATCATGTGGTTCTTTGCCCCGGCCATGCACTGCGCACGCTTGCCAGCAGCGGCGGCGGCGGCGTACACCTTCCTCGCCACCGCGGTCGACCCGACAAACGACACTGCTTTGACATCGTCGTGCGCAATCAGATACTCGACAACCGGCCGTCCGCCCGCCACAAGATTGAGCACGCCCGGTGGCACACCTGCTTCGTGGGCGAGTTCGATCTCCCGCAGCGCGCACATGCTGACCTTCTCCGATGGTTTCAAAACAAATGTGTTGCCGCAGGCGATTGCCATCGGCCACATCCACATCGGCACCATGATCGGAAAGTTGAACGGCGTAATACCCAGACAGACGCCAAGCGGCACCCGTTCCAGCGAACTGTCCAGTGGGATATTCTCCTCTCGCTCGCGGCTGAACGAACTCGAAACTGCAATCCGTGGCAGCGTCCTGCCCATGAGCAGTGTCGGCGCCGCGCAGGCGAATTCCACGCAGTCGATGCCGCGGCGGACATCGCCCCGGGCCTCCGGCAGTGTCTTGCCATGCTCCGTGACAATCATCGCTGCCAGTTCGTCGAAGTGCCCCTCAAGCACCTCCTTGTAGCGAAACAGCACCTGACATCGCTCGCCAACCGGCGTATCGCGCCAGCCCGGAAAGGCCGCTGCCGCTGCCGCGACGGCCCTCTCCGCCGCAGCCGTATCGTCAAGCGATACGCTTGCCACCACCGCCCCGCTCGCCGGATCGATGTCGTCGCATGTTTGTTCGCCCGCAGCAGTGACGCGCGAACCGTCAATAAAATGATCGATGATCTGGCTCATGGTTGCGACAGTGTATCGCTCGCGGTGGCTGCCTTCAGTGCCTCCTGAGCGAGCGTGAAATCGGGTCGCAGGCTCAGTGCCATGTGGTAGCTCTCAACCGCCCCCTCGACATCGCCAAGTGCCATCTGGGTGTTTCCAAGGTGATACCAGGCAAGTGCGAAACGCGGAGCGGTTCGCACCGCGGCCAGCAGGCTGACCTTTGAGCCCTCAAGGCGTCCAAACTTGAACTGCGTATACCCAATTGCCGCGAGAATCGGTCCACGGTTGGGTTGCAGTTCGTTGGCGATCAGCAGATGCGGCAGCGCTTCCTCGAATCGACCCTGGCCGATGAGCATGTTCCCGTACTCGAACTGGGCGACCGCGTCCTCTTCATTCAACGCGACCGCTTCTTCAAACGCCCCAAGTGCCTCCTCCTCCTCACCGGCAGCCTTGGCAGTCATGGCGTACCGCAACATCCATCCGCTGCGGTGACCGCCCTCGAACGAGCCGCTGAATGCAGTGTCACGCGGTACTGCGACACCCCGCCTGTAATACTCCAGCGACTGTTCGTAGTCGCCCGCCTGCGCATGCAACTGGCCGAGATTGAAGAGGGATGGCGCGTGGTCGGGTTCATCTGCGAGGATAGCGGTCCACACCGCTACCGCTTCGTCGCTTCGCTTCAGCATGAACAGTGCCCAGCCTCGGCTGGCGCGAGCCATGACATAGGACGGGTCCTGTTCCAGCGCGACATGAAGGTGTTGCAGCGCCGACTCGACTGTCTGGCGATTCGGCCTGCCGGTTCGCATGAGGATGTTCGCAAGGGCGATGCGTGCATCCTTGTTCTGGGCATCAAGGCCGACAGCTCTTCTCAGGAGTTCTTCAGCCTGTGGAATATTGCCGCGGATGAAGGCGATCTGGGCTCGTGGCACGATCAAATCGGCCAACACACACTGGTCTTGCACATGATCGAACCAAGGATCTTCGACCTGATACCCCATGTCGACAGCAGAGAAGTTACCGGTGCCGTCGCCGCCAAGTTCGCCGCGCGCTGTTGCCAGCAGCGCGGCGGCGCCGGGGATGTTCCTTCGCTCAAGCAACGCGACAACCTCCTGCCAATCACCGGCGGCTGCGGCAAGTTCCGCTCTTCCGATGATGGCGAAGTCGAGATCACCTGCGGCCTCGAATGCGGCCGACGCAGCGTCAATGTCACCCGCGCCCGCATACAACTCGCCGAGTCGTGCCTGCAGCGGTCGGTATGCGCCGCCGCGCGCGGCTGCACGCTGCATGTGGGCCAGCGCTGCAGTACTGTCACCGATCGCCAGATCAAGAAGTCCGCGGTAATAGGGCCAGCGTGGGTTGTCCGCCTCGGCCGCCTCCGCTTCCGCGTACGCCGCCTCGGCCAAAGTGGGCAGTGCATTGGCGTGGTAGATCATTCCCAATTCACCGGCGCTTGCCGCATCAGCGATCTTCGAGGCGACCGCGGGCGGTACACCGCGGCCAGCAACCTCGCGATCGCCGCGAAGCGGCTTCTCATGGCTCCACCGCACGATGCGAGAAATGCGATCGAATGGCGGGTAGAGCGCCATGCCGCCAGCAACGATGTCAATGTGTCCATTGCCGTCCAGATCGGCAACATCACAGGTCACAAGGTGCGTTGGATCGCTCGCAAGATCATGCGGAGTAAATGAACCGTCGGATTGCTGCTGCCACCATCGCATGCTGGAGGCGGCGGGATCCTCCCAGAACGCAAATTCACTGACGGTCAGGATGTCCATGTCGCCATCGCCGTCCATGTCGGCGATGGTTGGAGCGTAGGCACCATGAAAATCGCCGATGCGGTGGAAGGCGAAGTCGAGATCGCCGCGGTTTTCGAGCCACTGCACGCCATGGGACGGCAGCGGTCGGTAGTCGACAGAGACAAACGCGTCGCCATTGGCCCAGGCGATATCCGCATCGCCGTCGCCGTCGATGTCGCCCACATCGATACCGCTGCTGGAGTAATCCGCGTCGGCGACATCATGGAGTACCGTCGGCGCAAATGCGCCAGTGCCATCGTTCACGAAGGCGTGCACCGACTCCCACTCCTGCGAGAAGAGGACGACGATGTCGAGATCACCATCGTTGTCGATGTCGACGATGGGGCCGTGAATACCGCCGGACTTGTCCATGAGGTGATGTCCGCGAAATTGCCAGTCTCCGAGATTTTCCAGCCACTGCACTTCGCCTCGCAAATACCCAAACTGGGTGACTGCCAGATCGAGGTCGCCATCGCCGTCAAGATCACCGCCCTGCACATCGGTGACGCGGCGGACCTTGTCCAGAATCACGCGGGTCGAGAACTGCTGCTGGCCGTCGTTTTCGAGAATGATGACTTTTCCGATTTCCGCATCCGAAGGAAGGATGACCCCCATGGCGGCGACCAGCAGGTCAAGGTCACCATCATCATCGATGTCAAGCGGTTCAACATGGACTGGTCCGTCGATCCGCTCACCGATCATCTGTTCGGTAAACGAACCGTCCTCGCCTTGCCGGATCCATGCGATGCCGTGCCTTCGGACATCGGCGGCGAGGATGTCAAGGCGGCCGTCGAGGTCAAGATCATGTATGGCCACATGGGAAATCGTCGGGTGTGCCCCCTCTTCGGCGGGCGAACCAACGATGACGGCGGTCACATCTCGGCGAGGCGGGGTCCAGCGGTTGGGCATGGAGGGTGGCGGCGGTGGCCGATAGGCCGCGGGCGTGTCTTCCTTGCCTGCTTGACCTTGTTCGGTTTTTTTGCAGCCAACCGCGATCAGGGCGCACAAAAGGATGCCGCAGGAGACGAAAGACCGGGTTTGTGGGGAATTACCTGTGATGCTTGGCATGGTAATCGGCAGATCGCCGGGAATGCGGGTACAATCCCGTCCTTCCCCACGCTGGGGGTGTCCCGCTCAGGGGGCACAATTTACTCCCGGGACCACGGTTGCTTGGCATCGAGGTCCAGATCGGTATCGAGTCAAGCACAGGTTTTCGGGGTAGTTTCACGGTAAGGATCATTTGGAATGAAGATGTACGTAGGCAATTTGAGTTGGGACACGACGACGGCAAGCCTCAGGGCACATTTCGAGACCTTTGGTGATGTCTCTGACGCCATCGTCATCACTGATCGCGACTCCGGCCGCTCACGCGGATTCGGTTTCGTGACCATGGACGATGATGAGCAGGCCAGAGCAGCCATGTCCGAGTGCGACGGCAAGGAACTTGAAGGCCGCACCATCAAGGTGAACGAGGCCCAGGAGCGCCAGCGCCGCTGAGTCGCATCCTTTGTTCGATCATCGAGGCAGCCCCGCGAAAGCGGGGCTGTTTCTTTTCATGGCAGCGCGATCCCCAAACACGCTCGCGGGGCGCCGACTGAAGTTGCGTGTCAAGGCACCGCAACTCTGGTAGCCCACCGCAGTCAACTCCAATTCGCAATGACAATCAGCAGATCAGACACATCAACCATGCCGCTGTGGTCAAGGTCTTCCCCGCAGGAACTACACGGTCCCCAAGCATTGATCACCGCCAGCAAATCGGACACATCTACGACCCCGTTGCCATCCACATCGCCCGGCGACACCTCGTCAAGAACCTTGAATGGATAGTCCAACACACGGACCTCCAGCGTGCCGTTGAAGTCCGAGGCCGAAAACTCCTGTGTGAAAGTCCCAGCCTGCGACACATCAATGGCAATCGAGGTCTCGCCCATCGCATCGCCATCACCGATCGGCTCCTGAATGCCGTACTTGTCATTCCAATCGATTTCGAAGCCGCCGATCTCAATAGTCAGCGTTGTCTCACCCTCAGCAAGGAAGTCGTCGTAGACCACATGGTCCATCATGAGCTGGTCACCATTGCTGCCAAATGCATACATCGGCGACGACACCCCCTCAACACCTCGCGTACACATCGAACCAGCAATGCCCCAGAGCGCCTCGACCTGCGGTGAATACACCTCGCTCTCAATGACGATCTCGGCCGGTGTCCAATCCCACCACCAATCATCCGGCTCGTGAATGTCCGTCACCTGCAGCCGCGTGACCACCGCCATAACACGCCGCCGCTGGGTCATGAAATTGACAATCTGGGCCATCCCCGGACCGTGGTCGGCCAGTTCATAGTGATCAACATGAAACCATGTCATCGAATGCGACTGCCCCAAGAAGCGAGACTGCGGCGCCATCCAATGAAAGTACGCATCATCGACCGCCTGCACGCCATCGTTCGCCTTGAAGTCATCCTCCAGCAACATGATGTCCGACAAGGCGCCGTCATTTGCAGCATCGCGGGTCGATACTTCCATACCCACGAGGATGTCTGCATACGCGGGACTGTCCGTCTCGGTCCGCGGCGAGTGCACATTCGCATCCACCCAGCCATAGTTCATCTGGTCGACATCGATTGGCGGGGTTCCGAACATGTCCCACAGCCCGGAAAGCCAACCATTGCTGGCAGCCCAGTTCCCTGCAAGTACGCCCTCCAGCGACAACCACCTTGCGACCTTGCCATCACTCACGATCCCCGCTGAGTCGTTTTCGATCAGCCAGCGGGTCACGAATGTCCCCATGCTTGCACTGACAAAGTTGACTTGCTGCGCGCCGCTGCGATCCATGACATGCCGCGCGTACTTGGCGACGATGAGGGCATAACGAGGAATCCCGCCGCCCCACTGTTTGGTCACCTGATCGAGCTCGGCAATATCCTGCGCCGTGTAATAACTCGGCGGCGTATCACCGTAGTAGGTGGTGGCGGTCACGACTGAAGGTGGCAGCGACTGACCGCCGTCGTTCGCTGGTAACCCGCCCATGCTGGCAACCGTTATGAGCAGCGGCTCTTCCACATCCTGTCCGAAGATGCCGCTCATCTCTGCGCCGTCGGAGTCAAACCCATGCACGAAGATCGTCGCCGTACGATTGGGATCATGGGTGTCAATCGTCCGGTCGGCCATCGCAGGCACGGCCAACACACACAACGTCATTCCAAGCAGTATTTGCACGGTGCACTCCCCTCGCACTGTCACTATAGCGTCAGCGGTCAATGCACAGGCCAATGCCGCTGCCCTCAGGAGCCGGGTCAGGTTGAATGACTTGCACGGCGTTGTTTTTTCGGTCCATGGAATATGTGTCTTCGCCGCCGCCGATGTCCATGAGAAGGCTGAAGGAAAAGGCCTTGGTTGCATCCCAGTGATAGGTGTTGTTGCCAGAAGCACCCTGCGCCGGTGATGTCGCCGTGTAGACATCATCCCCTTCGAGGTCCACCAGATATGCGATGGCCTGCTGCGCCGCGGAACCCTGCGCCATGCCGTTGGCCGTATACGAATCGTCGCCGCCCCGCTCAAGCAACGCGCCAGCGGCAATGTCCCACGCAGAACCCTGATCAGCAGCGGTCATCGCCCAGTAGGTGTCGTCACCACCGTCATCGACAAGCACGCCGAAAGCCTGATGCACGCCAAAGCCCTGCGCATACCGATTGCCGTGGTAGTCATCATCACCATCCATGTCCCGCAAAATGCCAAGGCCGTGATAGTACGCCCCCCCCTGACTGAACTCCCCCGCCCTGTATTGATCATCACCTGCGCTGTCGAACAGGATGCCAATGCCGCCAGCGGCATACTTGCGATACCCGAACCCCATGCCCTGACTGAACGACGCGTGGACATCGGGCGTGTCATAGATGGAGGGCGTCGGGCCGTCCGCCATGTAGACATCGTCGCCCGCTTCGTCGAACACCAAACCAAACCCACGTGGACCGCCGACCCCCTGTGTCAGGAAATCCCCGTTGTACCTGTCATTGCCGCTGCCGAGATCCATGATGATGCCCGCGCCATAGACCGCAGCGCCAATCGACCAGTGCGTGCCCGCATACACATCACTGCCGGAGCGATCAACGATCATGCCAACGCCGAATGCGCCCGCGCCAGTTGAGAAACGCCCGCCTTCTTCGCCGTATCGATCATCGCCACTGCGGTCATCGATGATCCAAGTCCCAAGAAGACCCGCAGCCGGCCCCTGTTGATCGGTACCGGTGTATGTGTCGTTCCCGCCAAGATCGACAACGAGTCGGTCACCGATGACCAGATCCTCAGCGAAGTAGTGGTCATCGCCGCCCGTATCGAATACCTCACCGAGCAGGGTCATGTCATAGGTGTTGGGACCACCACCGCCGACAACCCGCCAGCCGTTTGGGCCGCGCTGCCCGGCGAGGATCGACCCGGTAACGCCAGGAGGCAGAACCTTGCCGAAGAACGGCTGCGACTCGGTGTTCGGCACAACGATGGTGGCGACAAGCGCATCGAAGTCGACATCGATCGATCGCCGAATGACGGCAAGCATCGCCTCGAGATCGTTCTCGATATAGAAGGTATCGCCCGGCACCCGCAGAAGCGCCAACACCTGCTCTGCAAAGGCGCGATCGGTGGCCATTGGCTCGCCCGCGGTGGACGCCGCGTCGAGCATGTCGGCTGCGAGTTGCCGGACGCTGCTTGGTTCGCAGTGCAAGAACCGCAATCGATCGGTCATGTCAAGCGCGAGATCGGGCAACGCCAGTGGATGTTCGAACGCGCCGACGACGCGGGAGAGTTGATGATGGCCCGGCTCTGACTGCGGCCTGCCTCGGAGCACATCGACGATGCGGTCGAGCGGCTCCTGCACGCTGGGAGGAAACTCGCCGCGGTCAAGAATCGTCGGGCCGGTTGGATGCCACACCGCGCTGCCCGCACGCGGCATGCCGATCGTGCCGCGCGGAGCGGAGGGCGTTACCGTAGCGATCACAGGGTCGTGATCCGACGCAGGCCGTCCATCGCTGCGCGGCCTGAGAATTGCAGCGCTGTCAACAGCCCAGGCCTTGTTCAGAAGAATGTAATCAATGCGGTGGCCGTCAAGATCACCGGAAAAGCGGTGAAATGTGCCAGCGGTCTCGGTGACCGCCGGTTGGAACCCCGCCTCAGCAAAGACAACCATCGGCGGACTGGCGGGGGTTGCGTTCAGGTCGCCCATGATTGCGGTTGGCAGATGCGTGCCAACTTCGGCAGCGGTCTTGAGCAACAGCGATGCGCTCTGAAGCCGGGCCTCCGCGCCGCGGTGGTCAAAGTGCGTTCCGAAAACGAGAAACTGCGGGCCAGATGTGCCGAAGTGGCGGAGCTTCGCCCATGTTGCGGTACGGGCGAGTGCCGCGTCCCAGCCGACAGAGGCGACTTCCTCCGGCATCCCTGAGAGCCACATGTGCCCCTGATCGAGTATCTCGACGCGGCTGATGTCAATCAGAAGCCCGCTGAATTCGCCCTCGCTGCCACCGCCACGGTGCTCTCCTACCACTGCGTAGCCCGGAAGTTCCTTGCGAAGGAATGACAATTGATGCGGCAGTGCCTCCTGGACTGCCAGCACATGTGGGTGGGTGTCCTGAATTGCCGCGGCGACCTGGTCCTTGCGGCGATCCCAACGGTGATCGCCGTCAGTGGGGTTGTCGTAGCGGATATTGAATGTCATCAAGTCGATCGGCCCGGCAGCCAGGCAGGTCGGATGCAGACCAAGATTCAAGAGCAACAATAGCGCGACAACTCGCATGGACTACAACAGTAGCGGAAACTGCCACGGGGATCTCGCTTATCCAGTCCAGTTGCCGATGGCGACAAGAATGTCACCGACATCAACAGCACCGCTCCCATCGAGATCCTCAGGACAGACGGTGTGCCAAGCATAGGGCGCGAAAGGGTGTCAGCCACCCTCTTCGCGGAGAAATTGCACGGCCCGATCAAAGGGTGCGTCGTTGCCGGCTTTGAACGGCACTTCGATGTCGGGAGCAATGCCGACACCCTCGATCACAGTTTCGTCTAGCGTCATCGCCCGCCAAGACGGAAGAAACACTGTGACATCGTTTCCCAGCGGATAGGGTTTGGGGTTTCCGCTCGAACCCGCCGTCACTTCACCGATTGTCGTTGCGCCTGCCGCCCGCATCATGAGAACAAATGCCTCGTTGCTGCTCATGCACTTCCCGCCCTGCAGGAGCACAACATGTCCATCATATGGTTCGTCGCCGGAGGGCTGCATCGTCCGGGCGTGAACTGTGCCCGCCTTCCAATGTTTCGCGTATGCCGTCGGCTTGTCAATGAACTGCCCGGCGAATCGTCTTGCAATCAACTCGGCGCCGCCGCCGTTGGGGCGCACATCAATGATGAGCATGGGAAGGTGTGAGAACTCCTGCAAGGCATCGAACGCCGGCTCGATTCCCTCCGCATGGCTGTTCCGCCACGAGGCAATGCAGATGTAGCCGATGTCGCCGATGCGTCCTGTCAAACAGTCGTCTGATCGCTGCTGGAGTTCGCTCAGTTTTTCCGAAACAACGGAGAGATCGTAATTCTGGTCGTGCATGCTCACGTGACAGGGCACGCTTGTATCCGCAGCGAGAACCCGAATGTGTGGATCTCCCGCTGCTGCGAGCAACTGACCTGCAATGATGGCGAACTCGAAAGGGCTACGGGCTGATGTGAGCGCATCTTCGTATGCCGCAAAACGCGAATACCAGTCGATGCCGAGGCGATCGAGGTAGCTGTACCCAGTCGCCATTGCAGCCTGCAGCACCGTGATTGCAAATCGGTTGGCGTCAACATCCGGTAGTGGCGGTGGCGTGCCATCGCCTGTTTGAAAGAACAACCACGACATGTTGGCAATGTCGCCATCTTCGCTCTGAAAACTGCCGCGGCCGGCAAAGTCGTTCACTCGCATTCTGTAGAGTTGAGTGGGTTGTAGCGCAACGGGCAATACGCAGGTCTTCTTGTCGATCCAACGGACAGGTCCGGTGACCTTCGGAAACGACTCGCCCCCGCCCATAAACGAGTACCCATCCTGCATTGGTTGATCGAAGGTCACGCGGATCTCGGTGAGGTCTGGCGACACGAAATCGCTGCCGTGCGCAGGTTGGATGGACAGGACGCGAGGAGATGTGACCTGCGCCGCGTCAACGCCATTCGGTGTTGTCCATGCGATGAGGACGCCTCCGGGGATGGCGGCGAGGCGGGGGAATCCCGCTCTGCGGGATGCCTCAACTGACGCAATGTTTCTCGGCTCCTTCTTGGCATCGACGGACAACATTACGGCGGCCTCTTCGCCATGTGGTTCGATCCAGCACGCAGCAATATCGCCGTTGTCAAGAATGGCGACATCTGCGCGGCCAATTGGCGTACTGGAAAGATGTACCGGCGGCGACCCTTCCACCGCCAGCCACACGCCGGTTCGGCCGGGTGCGTCGGTAAACCAAGCGACTGCCGCCGTTCCATTGCGCGCATCGAGCGACGGGCCATTGACCGGGCATCCCTCGATCCGCCAGTTGTCCGGCGGGATTTCCATGGGGAGCGTGCCCGCGACTGAAATGTCGCGCACTTCGCCATCACTTCGATCCCGATACACAACAACAGGGTTGCCGTTGACAATTGCTGCATCGGTGCCGCAACATTCGCAGGCTCTCTCGTCGACTGGCTCACTCTTGTGCACAACCGAGTCAACCAATGCCGTGCGAAGCATCATGTCGCCGCCGCCGCCGCTGTGCCCGTCTCCGGTCATGGCCCGGCCGTCGAGCCAGTACGCTCGAACACCCTCGCCATCAGGGATGAGCGAGACAAAGCCGTGCTCGCCGAGGACACGGTCATCGTTGAGCGTGCCCATCATGGTCCAGGAATCACCTCGGTCGTTCGAGCGGGCGATGGCAATGTCGTACGCGTAGGTCCCCGGGCCGGACTTCTGCGGCCAGGTTGCGTAGAGATCGCCGTTGGCCGCAACGGCCAGTTCGGGAATGTCAGCCCAGTTCGCAAAGAAGTCGTTGCGGCGGACAATCGTCTTTGCCCCTCCCCACTGACCGTCTTCAAACCAAGCAAGTCGCAGCTCGGCGACATCGTGGGAGGGATCGGTCGGTTCGATCCAGGTCAACCATGCGCCGGTTCCGTCGGATACCAGATTGGGCGCCATGCTGCCCTGCCCAGTTGGGGGTCCTGCCAGCGCGAGTGTGAGGGTCATGAGGATCATGCGGTTCGCACGATAGCCGATCGCGGTGTTGGGCCGATGCGATCGTGCAGTGTGCGCATCCGCGCCGCCGCCACGACCCGATCAGACGGGACTGGTGCCCGCGGATTGTGGCAGTACCCCTTGTCATTGGGCGGTAGCAATCCGAAAGGTACTTCCATGAACACTGCAACACGACATCTCGCCATTACATCGATCGCAACTTCCCTGCTGGCACTTCCGGCCGCCGGTGATCTCGGTCCCGCCGAGGGATTCACGATCTTCGTAACAGGGAATCACCAGGCCAACAACACGGACTGCACCGGTCGGGTCGCAGTAGGTGGGCCGGCGACCTACAACAACATGGGTATCGGGTCCGGCCTGTCGAACTCCAATGGCGACCGCGACGATCTGATCGTGGCAGGTACCTTGCAGTGGAACAACGGCCAGAACTTCAATGGGAACACACAGTGTTCCGGCTCGGTGAACATGAATGGCGTTGGAACACCAAATGGTGATGTCAGCGATGTCGTGGCCATTGACTTTGAAGCCGCGGATCAGGAATTGCGAGCGCTCTCCGATGCGCTGGCGGATGTGTCGCCGAATGGCAACGTCACGAACCAGAATGGCATTCTGAACATGACCGGAAGTGACCCAGACCTCAATGTCTTCAAGGTCAGGCGATCACAGTTGCATCCGCTCTGGGGCATGACCATTACGGTGCCGGAGGGTTCTTCGGTGTTGGTCAATGTCCGGGGGCAGTCGATGCAGTTGAACAACTTTCAGCCCACGCTCCAGGGTTGCACGCCGGACAAGGTGCTTTTCAACCTGTCGAGGTGCAACTCGCTGCAGATGAACTCGATCGGTTGGAAAGGTACCGTGCTTGCACCCAAGGCGAACATCCAGTTCAACAACGGCCAGATCGACGGTTCCCTGATCGCCTCGACTGTGCAGGGCAATGGCGAATCGCACCACCTGCCGTTTACGGGTGACTTGCCCAGTGGTGGTGGCGATGGCGGGGGCAATGGAGGTGGCGGTGGCCATGGTGGAGGCGGCGGCGGCCATGGTGGAGGCGGATGTGGTGGAGGCGGGGGTGACAACGGGGACGACGGCGACGACGACCATGACGATGATGACGATGATGACGAGATCACCATCGACATCACTTCCATCTACGACTAACGCCCCCTAAGGGGTCACACCCGGGGTCACACCC
>CAZJKE010000029.1:0-1309 GCA_964546585.1 uncultured Isosphaeraceae bacterium
CAAAAAGAACCGCCCCCCGGCCGAAGCCGGGGGGCGGGGTTGACTCATAGAGTCCTCTGCTTTACCGGCTCACGCCGGTACTCTCGATGCATCAGTTGATGCAGAGCGAAAGGTCGAAGCCCTGACCGGTTGCCCAGCCAGTGCCATCGTTCATTGCAGAGTCGCCATCACCGATGCCGGAGCTCATCCAGAGGAACCAGCAGTTCAGGCCATCACTGGCGGACTGAACCGAGAGCCACCCGACGTTGGTCGCCGTGTGGTTCATGTCCCACTGCATCAGTTCGTACAGACCTGCATACAGTTCTCCGGTGGCCGTCTTGACCGCCGGAGCATTCAACGATTCGCTGGTGAGGGTGCCGGGGACGCCGCCACCATCATCGTATCCGCGAATGTTGAAATTGTAATCAGTGCTGCAAGCACCCCAGCTGCCGCTGTAGAACAACTGGAGACCCCAGACCGTCAAATCGCCCATGGAGGCAAGGTTGACAGTTTCGGCGCGCTCATAGGTCGCGCCACCTGTGGGGTCATAGGTGGATGTACCAGCCGTCCAGGCATCATCGATACCGTGGACATTCTGGCTGACCTGCGCACCTGGGCACGCAGGCTGCGGGCAAGCGACTGTCGAGCAGTCGTCACCCTGGTACCACGTACCGCCCGCTGCGGCGCAATCTGCACTGGTGTACTCACCAACGCAATCGCCCATGACACAGCAGGCTGCAGTTTCGCTGGGATCATCGAATGAGATCGTCAGCGTACCAGCGCCGGAGTCAGCCTGCCATCCGCCGAGGCGGACGTAGTACTTCGTACCGGCGGTGCAGTTCCAGTCGAATGCAGAGTAGTAACCCTGACATCCGCTTTCACCGCTTGAGTCACCATTGCACGTCACCTGATTGTCACAGGAGCCTTCGTACAGCACCATCGAGGTGTCGTAACTGGCCGCGTCACAGGTGGTGAAGTGGTGGGGACCATCATTCGTAGCAGTGAATGTGAACCAGACATCGTTGGAACCACCCCATTCGAGGAAGGTGCCTTCGCACTGGGTCTCATCCGGCTCAGGAGAACTCGGCGTGGCATCCACGGTGCTGAACGCGTTGGCGCCAAGATTGGCAACCAGCGGGTTGTCACACTCGTCTCCACCAGCACCGGCAGCGCAATCCACGCTATCGCAGACTGTGCCTTCGCCCATGAATGTGCCGCCCCAGCCAACACACTCATCACTCATGAGATCATCCATGCAGGTCCAGTCGTCGATGCAGCATGCACCCGAAACCGGCACTGCCGGCGGGGTGATGGTCAACGTACCCGGGCC
>CAZJKE010000029.1:1409-23354 GCA_964546585.1 uncultured Isosphaeraceae bacterium
AGCATGCACCCGAAACCGGCACTGCCGGCGGGGTGATGGTCAACGTACCCGGGCCTTGGCCATCGCCATTCCAGGCACCAATACGGAGGTAGTACACCGTACCGGCTGTTGTTGCGTAGTCGATCTCAGAGAAGTACGGCTGGCAAGAGCCAGCGTTGGGCGAGTCACCGTTACAGGCGACCTGGTTGTCACAACTACCCTCATAGAGTGCGAGGGATGTGTCGTAACTGGCGGCATCACATGTACTGAAGTTAGTACTGCCGTCCATCGTTGCTGTATACATGTACCAACCATCATTACTCTCACCCCAGTCAAAGTATGTGCCGGGACACATGTCTTCCGGCGCAGGAGTACTGGGAGTCATGAGGGAGGTATCGAACGCGTTGGCACCATCCATAACTTCGATCGCATCGGCGCACTCGTCGCCAGGCGTCGCAGCCGTACAGTCCCAACTCGTGCAGTCATAACCATCGTGCCATGTGCCACCGAAGCCTGTGCAGGCATCGCCGGTGAGCATCAGGCAGTCAGTGCCGACGCAGCAAGCGGCGGCAACACAGCCACCATCTGAGCACATGCTGTTATCGCCGAGGTACGAACCACCCATGGCTGCACAGTCATCAGCGGTCGAACCGTCTGCGCAAGTGCCATCGTCATAGCAGCACGCACCGTAGACATTGCAGTCAGCGCCGAAGGCGGCGACCACTGCAAGCAGGTCGGTTACGTTCGTTGCACAGTCACCGTTCGGCAACGGAGCACAGTCGCCGGCAGGACGGAAGGTCCCGTCGCCAACAGCACCGAAGTCGCCGATGATGAGGAGGATGTCGCCAATAGCGACAGAGCCATCGCCGTCAAGATCCTCGGGGCAGGGCATGGGAAGCGGGCTGGCACACGGATCAGCGACACCGTCGCTGTTCATGCGGTAAGCCCCATCCGCGCCGACCTCTTGCCAGGGACCGAAACCGAAGCCTCCACCGGGGTTGGCCTGAATGGCGGAGGTACTGTCTCCGAGTACGGAATCAGCACAGCCGGTCTGGCCACCGGTTCCAAACTCGTTGTGTGGGATTACGCCAACCCAGCTACCACCTGCAGGGGCCACCATGGCGGTGGGGAGTCCCATCAGGTAGTTAGCACCCGTCCAGTTGGGGTCTTGGGTGGCGTCTGCTGCGTCAATCGTGTTGCTAGCCACGTCTCCCACCAGGTTGCTGCCGGCGGCATCAGGGGAGCTGTAGAAATTCACCTCGTATGCGGTGACAGAGGACGGATCGACAAAGCCGTTCCATCCACCGAGCACCATTTCAACGTTGGTGATGTTGGTATCGGCTGTAACCGAGAAATTGTCGGCCAGCACGATGCTGTATTGGGCGAATGATGCTTCGAAGTATTGGCTGGCCATGATGTTGGCGCCAAGACCCGAGCCATCCATATCGCCGATCTGGTCCATCACGACTTCCGCCGAAGCGACGCCGGACAGACCCAAGATACAGATACAAGACGTCAGGTTTCTCATTGTTCTCGTGGGATGTGAATCCCCTCCTATTCTTCGTGAACGTTCACACAGATAGCCCATGCAGAGCAAGGGCACGGCGGGTACCGAGTTGCCGAATCGGCCGTGGTTTGGCGTCCGATCCTTCTCTCGACCTTCTTCTGCCGTCGGTACAAGACCGAGCGTCAGTCGACTGACGAACCTCCATGTGCGAACACGCCAAGGCCACAATTGGGAACAGTCTGTGGCCAGCGGCAAGGTCGCCGATGGAAGCCATCACCCCTACTGTGAAGCCATTGCGGGCCCTTGTCAAGCAAGTGCAACGGCTTTTTCGGCTGTCTGGGGACATGGTGGGGAATAGACGAGCAGCAGGTCGAATAAGCGACCCGTCCGATCGCTGCAATCGGCCTTACAGGAGGCAGAATGAGGCGATATTGGCGTTTTTCCCCAACTTTCTGGCGCAGAATACCCAGTGTGTCAGGGCAGGTAGCCACCCAGAGGAAACGGCGAGATCGCCGTGTCGTTCGTATCTCCCTCAAGCATGTCGATGCCGCTGAAACTCCAGGCGGTCAGATCGAACTGTGCACCGTCGGGTCCTGTGGCGGACGCCCGCTTGGCCCAACCGTCAAGGTAGTCCCATGGCTCGCCTGTTCCGTCCAGTGCGATGTCGCCAAATGTGTCGATGACCGCGCCGCTCTGGAAGAGTTCCATTGCGTCGTCGCCGTTGATGGCCATGGCGCCACTTACAAAGTCTGGAGCGAACCCGAAGAAGGTCGCGAAGTCCACATCATCATCCGTGACATAGAGGAAGGTGCCGGCGGCGGCGCTGCCCGCGGGGAAGGTGAACTCCTGCCCATCACTGCCACCGCCGTTATTGGCGGAGCCGACCCCGTAGAGGCTCAGGTCCGCAATGTCCTCCAAAACATACAGTTCGAGACCCTTTGGACCTGCTCCAGTACCGAGTGTCGCATCAAAGACACCCGTGATGACCATGCCCAGCACCTCGCACTCGTCCGGGATGCCATTTGCGTCATCGTCACTCGATGTGCCGTCGTCAATGTCGCAGACATCGCCGACGCCGTTGCCATTGCAGTCGGCCTGGTCTGGGTTGTAGAGGTCGCAGTTGTCGACAGTGTCCGGCACGCCGTCGCCATCAGCATCCGCGATGGGGGCAGAACTGAAGATGACGCGATCAAAGTAGATGGCCTCGCTGGCTGAGTTTGCCTCCAGCGAAACCCGAAGCGTGGCCTCTGTGTAGCCGGTGAGGCCTTGCAGCATCGGGAACCACACGCCCTCGATGCCCATGTCATCGATGTCTTGGCCCGTCGTATCGAAGATCGATACGACGACCCCGCCATCGACAACAACATCCACGATGATGGCGTCCGCACTCTCCCAGCCAGTGCTTGCGACCAGCATCTCAAGGCCAACGCTCCAATCGCCGCCACCAGTATTGATCACCGTGTCAAAGACCACCTGCATGATGCCATCAGTGTCACTCATCTGATAGCCCTGCACGCCGTCGGGATACCCACCGACACCACCGCCGGTGTAGTTCGTCACCCCGACATAGTCGCCGTCGGTCAGTCCAACGTCACCTGTAGCGACATACCAGGCGGTAAAGCCCATCTCCGCGCCGCTGGCAACCCACTCGACCATGGCCTGCCCGTCGTTGTTCACCAGTTGGTGATCGACGGCCGCGTCACCAGTGTCGAAATACTTCTCGCCTGTGAGCGGTTCCTCGAAACTGGTGTATGCAATGTTCTCAGTTTCACATTCGTCCGGAACGCCATTGGCATTGGTGTCCTCTGATGTGCCGTTGGCGATGTCGCAGGCATCCACAACACCGTTTTCGTTGCAGTCGGCCTCACAGTCATCGGGAATGCCATTGCCATCGCAATCGTCGGATGTGCCGCTGGCGATGTCGCATTCATCCGGAACGCCATTGCCGTTGCAATCCTCTTCACACTCGTCGGGCACACCATTGCCGTTGCAATCCTGAGAGACGCCGCTGTCGATGTCGCATGGATCACCGATGCCGTTGTCGTTGCAGTCAGCCTGGTCGAAGTTGGGCAGGTAGCAGTTGTCGACATGGTCGTCAATGCCATCGCCGTCCGCATCGATCCCATCACAGTGATTCGGCTCGCCGGGCGTATCGATTGTCAGCGAGTGATATACGCCGATATTCCATTCGCCGCCGTCGGGGCAGCGATAGACATGGGACGGGGGATAGATGCCCACTGGTCCCAGCACGGTGTCTGCGTACACAAAGTCAAGCACTTCGCCTTCGTAGCCAACTTCCTGCAAACCGATTGAATCCAGGATATCGCTCCACGGCGTGCTGTCCAGCGTACCGTCGTCATCCAAATCGAGATCGTCGTATTCCGCGCCAGTGAAACCGGAAACGAGAAGGTGCGTCACATTGTCGCTGTTCTCAAAATTGAGCCCGTCGATGATGACATCGGGTGTCCCGATGAGCATGGTGTCCTCGCCGAGTGACAGGAGTCCGTCGTCTGCGATGACCATGCCAGCGAGATCAATGACTTCCTCGATGACGCCAGCGCCGCCGGTTCCGTCGCCGATCACGATGTAATGAAGGCCATCCAGATCAGTGCCGGCTTCACCGTAGAACTCGACATACTCGTCGTTGTCGGTGCCGTCCTGATCGGTACGAAGTTCGTTGATGAGGATGTCCCCGCCTCCACCACCGCCGCACTCGACGCCCCAGGCGCTGATGATTGCCAGAATGTCCTGGACGCTGACGCAGCAATCTCCGTTTGGAGCGGGTGCGCAGTCGCCGGCCGGTCGATAGGTGCCGTCGCCACATTCGCCAAACCCGCCGATGATTGCCAGAAGGTCACCGACTGCGACGACGCCATCTTGATCAACGTCCTCGGCACATGTCGGAAGGGGATCATCGCAGGGGTCGGGAAGAGTTGATTCAACAACCTCCATCGCTTCGACAAGATGCATGTTGGGATACCCAATGGCCGCAGGGTTGACCCACGAACCAATGCCACACTCACCGTCAGTTGTGCGCATCCAGGTGGGAGACGCTTCGCCAGCATCATTGCTGCCAATCTCATGCCCGCCCGGGAAGGCGCCTGGGATGACGATTTCAACGAACACAAGGTCATCAGGGACAAGTTCGACAGGCGTGGCAAATGTTGCGGTATAGAAAGCGGCAGCAGGCGAATCGGCAATGTCCACGGTTGCCGAACCAAGGGGGAAGAGATCGGTTCCACCTGCCGAAGGGCCTGCGACACCGTCGTTGTCCCGGTACACATTGATGGTCGCTGTGCCCGCTGGCGTATTGTCGGCCATGGCAAAGTGAACGCAGGTCACCTGAAGGGGAAGGCCGGCGAGTTCGCTGAGCGAGAGATCGTGGCTTCGCCCGTACCGGTGTTCCGGCGTCCCGGCGCCGCTGAAGCAACTCACGGCATTGCCGTCGATCACGGTTGATGTATCTGCGCTCTCGGTAATGAGGACGCCATCGACGCCGTCACACACCGGAAGGCCGCGGCTTGCTGCCGCGTGTCCGTGCCCATTCGTGCCCAATTGAAACCGGGGTGCTGCGTCGCCCCGTGTCAGACGCGGGGCGGCATCCAGACCAGCGGTCCAGCACAAGGCGATAGCGGCGGATACGACAGCGATTCGAGTGGGGGTACACATGAAAGGATGACCTCTCTTCTTTCTCACGGCCTCGTGCTTGATGCGGCTACGGCGCACCACAGGTGATCCCCCGACAGGACTATCCTAGGCCAGAAGAGGGGGAGCACAAGCAAAAAGTATGGCGGAGAGCGTTAGAATTGGAAAAGCCAGCCGGAGTGGCGGAATTGGCAGACGCGCCGGATTCAAAATCCGGTTCCCGCTTAGGGAGTGTGGGTTCGAGTCCCACCTCCGGTACTGGGGCATTGATTCTCGTCCCCCTGACCTTACCCCCGGAAAGCAGATGGGGTAATGGCAAGCAAGTTCAGACGCAACCCGATAGAAGTGTTCGCTGACTTCGGCATCAAGATCCGGTATGGCGTGCAGGTGCATGTTCTCGAGGCAAGCAATGCAGGCGAGCGACGAATCAAACTTCTACTTTGTCCTGCCGGACAGACCGGACAACTTCGGTGCGTTGAACGATCGGGAGTTGGAATCCGTGACCGGCGGGTTCGCGATTTCTGCCGGAGACACCAAAATGGGGGGTGACTTACTGCCCGCACGCCCGCCGTTTCTCGCGGTGGTACACCTTCCAGAACCGTTCGTAGCAGGCCGCACGGTCTGCCCAGTACTGCAGGATTGCCGCCCAAGAATCCAGTGACCACAGCGAAGATGGCGTGGGCAACTGGTCCAGCCGATCATGAAATCGATCCTCTGCCTCGGCAAGGCACGCATGCAGGTCGGCAACCGCCTTCCACAAGGCTGGGCTGCCCACCGGCGACCAGAAGCCGCCGCCTGGGCAGGTGTCGATAATGGGAACAGGCCACCCGGGAAGGCTCGGCTGAGAATTGCTTGGCGGTGATGTTGTGGCAGAGAGTGCGAGAATCAAGGCTTTGAGCATGGTGTTTCCTCCGGTTAGAACGCAACCTATCGTGCGTTTGCAGAGGCACGCCAAGGTGCTGCGGTCTTTCTGCGAGTTGGTAGCATCTGGCGATGCAGGTTGCTGTCATCATTCCAGCGGCCGGGGCGAGCAGCCGCTTCGGCGACCGCGACAAGTTGCAGGAGGACCTCGGCGGCAGGCCGCTCCTCATTCGAACAGTCGAATTCTTCACCAAGCGGGATGAGGTGTCTCAGATCATCGTGGCCGGTCCACCGGCATCCATGTCCGGTTTTCGCGAGCGATTCGGCGGGCAGTTGTCCTTCCATGGCGTGGAACTTGTCGAAGGCGGCGCGGACCACCGGTGGCAGAGCGTCAAGGCGGCACTCGAATCAGTCGATTCGACGGCGGACTGTGTTGCCGTACACGACGCGGCGAGGCCCGCGCTCAGCGGCGGCCTGTTCGATAGGCTTCTGCTGGCGGCATCTGCCTTACCGGCAGTCGTTCCCGCCATACCAATCAGTGGAACCATGAAGGTCGTCGGTGATGTGAGCATTGAAGTGTGTGATGAGGACGCCGTTGCAGATGCCATTCTGGGAGCGTCGAGCAGAAAGACAGTTGAGGCATTTCCAATTGAACGGACACTCGATCGCCATGGTCACTGGGAAGCCCAAACGCCGCAGGTGG
Organism: uncultured Isosphaeraceae bacterium; assembly: GCA_964546585.1. GTDB lineage: Bacteria > Planctomycetota > Phycisphaerae > Phycisphaerales > SM1A02 > CAZJKE01. The sequence continues at coordinate 8,105 of CAZJKE010000029.1, forward strand.
TGGCAACGGAGTTACTGCGGCGTGCCTACGATCAGGCTGACCTGGAGGGAATCACCGACGATGCAATGGCGGTGGAGCGTCTCGGAGAGCCGGTACATGTCATTCGCGGCGAGCGGAGCAATATCAAGGTGACCCATCGTGAAGATGTAGACCTGATCCGGGCGATACTCGGTATCAAGAAGGAGCCGCCGCGTCCCGTGCACAAGCGGTTCTGAACCCTTCGAACATCATCCCCATGACACACTCCTCGGTCTCCATCATTCTGCCGACCTTCGAGGAGGCAGAGAATCTTCCCGCAATGATCGATGCCATCGCAACTTTGCGATCGGGTGACCTCCCCGGTGCGGAACTGCTCATCGTTGATGACAACTCACAGGATGGCACGGAAGAACTGGTCGATGCATTGGACCTGTCCTGGGTTCGGCTGATTACGCGACGCGGCGAGCGAGGGCTCAGCAGCGCAGTCATCCGCGGGTTGGCGAAAGCAACGGGCGACATATTCGTGGTCATGGATGCAGACGGCTCTCATCCGGTTGATGCGATTCCGCGGATGGTCGCGGCATTGGTGGACGGCGGCGACTTTGCGGTCGGATCGAGATATGTCCCGGGCGGAACGACCGAAGACGGGTGGGGAGTGCTGCGGTGGATCAACTCCAAGATCGCGACGATCATGGCCCGCGTGTTTACTCGGGTGAAAGATCCGATGAGCGGCTTCCTTGCGATGAGGCGTGAGACATGGGAGCAGGCCGACACGCTCGACCCGATCGGCTACAAGATCGGCTTGGAACTCATTGTCAAGTGTGGATGCCGGAATGTCGTCGAGGTGCCCATTCACTTCCGAACTCGGCAGGAAGGGCAGAGCAAACTTACGCTTCGAGTGCAGTGGGAATATCTGGTGCACTGCATCCGCCTCTATCGCTACACCCATCCGAAGCATGTGAGTTTCCTGACCTTCGCCGCCGTGGGTGCCAGTGGCGTGATTGTCTATCTGGCCGCGTTGATGGTTACCAGCAGCGTCATCCCCACGCGATGGCTCGCGATCGGCATCGCCGTGCTGGTTGCGATGACCTGGAACTTCATCTTTGATCGGCTCTGGGCGTTCTGGTACGCCCGTCGCCGAAACATCGCTCTGGAATATTTTGGGTTTGTGGCTATCTGCACTGTCGGTGCGGGTGTCAACGGGGGCATGACGCTCTGGCTTTCGAGCACGATTTCCTTGCCGGTCGCCGGACTGATCGGCGCCGCGATTGGTTCCGCCGTCGGCCTGATCGTCAACTTCATCCTCAGCCGACTGCTGGTGTTTCGACGCCAAGGACCTCGCTGATCACTGAGCCGGTATGACTGGCGGCAATTTCAGCGATTGCTTCCGGCGTTCCTTCGGCGACGATGTCTCCGCCAGCGTCTCCACCATCGGGTCCGAGATCGATGACCCAGTCGGCTGACTTGATCACATCCAGATTGTGTTCGATGACCACGATGGTGTTGCCGGCATCGACGAGACGCTGCACAACACCCAGCAGCCGCTCGACATCGGCAAAGTGGAGGCCGGTCGTTGGTTCATCGAGTACATACAAGGTGTGGTTGTCGGTCCTAGTCCCCAACTCGCTTGCCAGTTTGACCCGCTGCGCCTCGCCGCCGGAGAGTGTTGTTGATGGCTGCCCCAAGGTGAGATACCCCAGCCCTACCTCCTGCAGGCACTGCAGCATTCGTGAGATGCGACCATGCGCCTCGAAAATCTCGCATGCATCGGAGATGGTCGTGTTGAGCACATCCGCAATTGACATGTCTCGCCAACGGATTTCAAGTGTTTCCGGGTTGTAGCGGCGGCCGTGGCAAGCCTCGCAAGTCACAAATGTATCGGGGAGGAAGTGCATCTCGATTCGCTTGACGCCCTGGCCCTGGCATTCCTCGCAGCGGCCACCCTTGACATTGAAACTGAATCGCCCGGGTTTGTACCCACGAATGCGTGCTTCGCGTGTGTCGGCGAATCTGGCGCGGATGCCATCCAGAATTCCTGTGTAGGTTGCGGGGTTTGAGCGAGGTGTGCGACCGATCGGGGATTGGTCCACCTGAATAACCCGATCGATATTCCCAAGCCCATTGATCCGAGTACACAGGGATCGATCTGTCGGTTGGTCCGCGAGCGCCGATCGAACGCCCGCAAGCAGGACATCGTTGACGAGCGATGACTTCCCGGAACCGGAGACGCCGGTGACGCAGGTAAAGAGCCCGATGGGAAAACGGACATCCAGGTTCCGGAGGTTGTTGCGACGAGCGCCTCGAACTGTGATCGCCCGCCTGGGCGAAAAGACCCGTCGCTCCAACGGGATGGAGATCGTCCGTCTTCCTGATAGGAAAGCGCCGGTGAGACTCGCATCACTGGCCTCAATCTCGGCGGCGTTGCCCTGCGCTATGACCCGGCCGCCATGTCGCCCGGCTCCGGGGCCGATGTCGATGATGTCATCTGCGGCGCGGATCATTGACTCATCGTGCTCGACGATCAACACGGTGTTGCCGATGTCGGAGAGATGCCGAAGCGTGCGGATGAGTCTGGCGTTGTCGCGTGCATGCAAGCCGATGGTCGGCTCGTCCAGCACATAGCAGACACCAACAAGCCCGCTGCCGACCTGCGTTGCGAGTCGGATCCGCTGCGCTTCGCCGCCAGACAGCGTTCCGCTGGATCGATCGAGCGAGAGATATTGCAGCCCGACCGAGGCGAGGAATCGGAGCCGGCTTGCGATCTCCCGTTGGATAGGATCAGCGACGGTCTGCCGCTCTGCATCCAATTCAAGTTGATCGAACACCTCGATTGCCCGGCCGATTGTCAGGTGTGTCAGGTCGCAGATCCGGAAGTCCTCGCCGCCGCTTCGCACTGTGACCGACAGCGCAGATTGCCGCAGACGATTACCTTCGCAGGTCGGACATGTGCCGCGTTTCATGTACTCCAGCAGGCGATTTCGCACATGGTCCGACTCAGTCTGCCGCAACCGTTTCTTGAGGTCTGGAATGACCCCCCTGAACCGCGGCGAACCTGTTCCACCATGCATCAGGGTTTGTTTCTGTTGTTTGGTCAGGGACGAGAACGGCGTATCGCCGTCGATTCCTTCCTTATCGCAGAATCGCCGCAGGAGGCGTGCGTACCTCCGATTCATCTGCGGTCCACTGCGCCGCCACGGAACAACCGCGCCGCGCGTCACGCCCAGGGATGGGTCCGGGATGACCAATTCACTGTCGAACTCGTGCACCAATCCCATGCCGTCGCAAGTCTGGCACGCTCCATACGGCGAGTTGAATGAAAAGAGCCGCGGTTCAAGTTCGCTGAGACTGCACCTCGGGTGACTTGGACAGGCGAAGTGTTCACTGTACCTGTGTTCTTCCCACTCGCCATCTTTCTCCACAAGCAGCATCAATGACCCGCTGCCGACTTTCAGGGCGATCTCGACTGAGTCGGCCATGCGATCTCGATCGCCTTCGCAGACGGTCAACCTGTCGACCACCGCTTCAATGTCGTGTTGCTCGTACCGGCCGAGGCCGAGCGGATTGTCGCTGTCTTCGGACAGGGCCTCCCGAATGTCGATGATGCTGCCATCGACCCGGGCGCGGACAAAGCCGCGGGATCGCAGGTCGTCCAGAACCTCGCGGTGAAAGCCCTTGCGGCCGGAGATGACCGGGCCACAGAGCATGACGCGGGTGCCGCTCTGACGGTCCATGATGGCATCGATGATGCTGGTAGCGCTTGTCGGTGAGATGGGCTGGCCGCAGACGCGTCCAGACTTGTCGCGGTGCCAACAGCGCGGCGTTCCGCAGCGAGCCATGAGCAAGCGTAGAAAGTCATAGATCTCGGTTGTGGTGGCGACAGTGGAACGAGGGTTGTGGCCGCCACTCCGCTGCGCGATGGCAATGGTGGGCGGCAACCCTTCGATGGATTCAACATCAGGCTTCGCGACGCGTTGCAGAAATTGCCTGGCATAGGCGCTCAGCGACTCCATGTACTTTCGCTGTCCTTCTGCGAACACGGTGTCGAAGGCCAGCGAACTCTTGCCTGATCCCGAAACACCGGTGACCACGACGAGGCGATCGCGTGGAATCTCGACATCGATATCGCAAAGATTGTGCTGGGATGCGCCGCGGATACGGATCGACTTCTCGGCCCCGGCCGTCATGTGACCTCGCGTCGTTGGAAGAGCAGAATGCCGATCGAGAGCGACGCCACGATGTACAGCCCACCGTAGGTGACGGCGCGGGCGAGGTATTTTCCCGGCACGACATTCTTCTGGGTCAGCGCATCAGCCAACCAGAGCACTTGGAAGTCAGGAAGGATGGCCGAACCAATCCGGCACCCGGCCCAAGTCAGATATTCGCCGCCCTCCGCGTAGGAGGAGAGCGAAACGCCGGGGAGCGGCGAGACAGTTTCAGTCACCACCTCCTCCGTATCTCCGTTTGTCTTCTCCATGACGCGGAGACGTTCAATGATCTCTGTCTGTCCATCCAGTTCCGCCCGGTCGAGCCAGGTTGATTCGATTCGATGGACCGGTTGTCCGAACCAGGCATCAGACATCATGCCCCCGAAGAAGATGGCGAGTGTGACAACAAGTGTCGGAAGTTGTCCGAGCCGAGTGGATGCAGCAATGGCTATGCCTGCAAGAACCAGCACGGCGACCATGATCGCACCGAGCGCCTTCCAAAGGTCGATTCGGAATCCGATTGCCATCGCGTGTTGTCCGAAATCGGGGCCAAAGTTGAGTGAAAGCAGATAGGCGATGAACAAGAGCGGCGTCGTGACGCAGATCCACGAACTTGAGAATACGAATCCGTAGAAATAGTTGCACCATGTGGCGGCCGCAGTGCCAATCAGAAATGCTGCTGTGCCAAAGACAATGACCGGGACATGTATCGGTGTTCGCACGGTTTCAAGAACCGCCTGTTGATCCACGAGCAGAAAAACCAGCCCCATGTTCGCGGTGCCGAGCACAATGGCCGCCGCAACGCCGATGAACTTTCCCGTAACAAAGGCGGGGCGGGGAACCGGTTTGGAGACGACGGTCAGCGCCGTGCGATTGTGGATCTCCTGCCCGAGCACACTTGTGGCGATGAATGCGGCGAGCAGCATGCCGGCCATGAAGACGGTTGCCAGCCCGATGTCCACGAGCATCCGATGGTCGTCGTCCATCGTGAACGCCGACAGCGGATTGGCCAACAGGAGCAGCAGCGTGGTGACGAGCACCAAGATCAGCAGGACCGGCTGGCGGACGCTCTCGAAGAAGGCGTTTCGGGCTATGGCGAGAGTTTGGCGAAACATGGAAAGAGTCCCCTGTGGGCACGCAAAGCGGGTTCATGATAATCTGCCGCCCATCGGACGAACGGCACAAGGTGCGGGATCGTATCCGTTCCATCCAGTATTCCCCGTTTTTCCCTGAGATAGAGTTCTTGGATTCACGAGTGAGGAAGGCGACGCGGACGCCATGAGAGTCGATCATCACGCCTGTCAGCGTGCAACAAACACCGCCATGACCGGGCTGTTGGTACAGGCCGGGATGGCGGCGACGTTGTTGATCTACGGACTTGTCGCTGGTGATACCCCGCTGGTGTTGGCGTCGCTCTATGTCTGGATCGGGCTTGGTGTTTGGATTGGGCTGATCATCCTCTTCTACCAGCACAAGCTGGAGAGATTGGAGGCTCTGGAAGACTCTGAACTGGCTGGCGGGGAAAGTGCCTCGGTATTTGAAGGCGCCACGGAGGAGACTCGTCCCGCGGCTCGCCGTCTACGCATGCTGCACCGATGGATGTTGCCGGCAATCAGCCTCGTGCTGGCCGGGTTGCTCATTCTGGTCGGCCTGCTGATCCTTCGGTTCCTTCAACGGCTGGACTCTCCTGATGACCTGCTGCGTACCACGCTGCAGTTTTCATCGATGACCGGGTGGGCGATTGCGATCTCTCTGGGCTTTACGGTGACGGGGTTCATCTACTCTCGCTTTGTCGCCGGTATGGCGCAAGTTCCGGCATGGACGAACCTGCGCGGCGGCGCGAGTTGGATGGCGGGGAATGCGGTTGTGCTGTTGGGCGTTTCGATCGGGCTGGTTTTCCGGTTGTTTGACAACGACGCGGTGCTCACGGCAGTGTGTTGGGCCATTCCGATCTTCATGCTCGCTGCCGCTGCGGAGATCATTCTCAACTTCATCATGAACCTCTATCGGCCGCGGATCATCGGGATGGACCCGCGGCCCGCCTTCGACTCCAAGGTACTCAGTTTGATTGCCGCGCCGGATTCGATCGTGCGATCGTTGAACGAGGCGATCAACTACCAGTTTGGCTTCGATATCTCCAGTTCGTGGGGGTACCAGTTGCTCCTTCGCTCATTCCTATGGCTCATTGCGCTGGGCATCGTCGTGCTTCTTGGCATCGACACCATGGTCATTGTTGAGCCGACGCAACAGGGTCTTCGCATGCGGCAGGGCGCCGTTGTCGGTGAAGTGCACGGTCCAGGCCTGATGTGGAAACTCCCCTGGCCGTTTGAGTCGGCCCAGGTTGTCGATGTGTCTCGCACACGTGAACTTCCGCTGACATTTCAATGGAAGTCGCCGCGGGATGTCATCCTCTGGTCTGACGATCTGGACACCCAAGCCGTCGCGAAGCCAGAACCGTTCATCGTGAATGCGGGCAGTGGCGAGGAGAGCCCTCTGGCGCTCGTCGACATTCGGGCGGTCCTTCGCTACCGCATCGCGGAGGACGGCCTTCTTTCTTGGCTGAACTTCGTGCCCGGAACATACGATCGCCGCGCGAAGATGACTTCGCGTGAACTCGCGCTCAAAGTTCTTGCCGAGGAGACGCTTACCGACCTTCTGCAGCGAGAGGCACTTGAGTCAGTGGTCAGCGGAGATCGTGGAAACCTCTCCGCTCAACTCCGAACGCTCGTGCAGGAGGAATTTGACGCGAGATCGGCTGGCGTGGAAGTGCTCGCCGTGTCTGTGCCTTTCCTTCGGCCTTCGGCCTCGGATACTGCTTCGTTTGAGGAAGTGCCGGTTGCCCGCCAGGGCCGGGAGCGGTTGGTTGAGGCTGCACACGGTTGGCGGGAGAACATCCTGACTTATGAGGTAGGAGATTCGACGCTCATCGATTCCGTCGTGCTTGCCATTGCCGACCTTGATGAGGCCAGGCGGGCTTGGGAGGCGGTTCGTGGAACGGACGCCGACAAAGAGGCCGCCGCACGATCGGCAATGCTTCAGCGGCAGGCAGATGTCACGAGACTCCTCGGCGAAGGCCGCGGTGCTGCGTCATTGATTGTGACCGAGGCGAGGACGAATCGATGGATCACGCTCATGGCGACAAAGGCTCGCGCGAGCCGCGTGCGAGGACAACAGACGGCATACGCGGCGGCTCCGGAACTCTACCGTCAGCGAGGTCTGATGGATGTCTTCATGCGGCAGTTGCCGAACATCAGGAAGTATGTAGTTGGGATCGATCCCAGCCGCTTCAACATGAACCTTGAACTGCGAAGCATCAACCCGCTGCTCAACTTCAGCGAGTCGGTCATTGTTGATGAAGGAGATTCTGGGCAATGAAAAGACCACTGACGATAGTCGTTGGCATCGTGCTGCTGGTTGTGTTGATTCTCTTCAGCATGACCTACACCGTGTCATTCCATGAAGTGGCCATTCGAAGCAGATTTGGCCAAACCGATGATGCGAGCATCGTGCGAGATCCGGGGCTCCACTTTCGGCTGCCGTTCTTTGCCGACGCGGTGACGCTCATTGATACCCGCATGCAGGTTCGTCAGTCCCCGCTGGTCATGTTGCAGACCGCCGATGGCCAGCAGGTGGTCGTTCGAACATATGTCCTGTGGAATGTCCGCACGGAGGGTTCGGGCCCGTTGGATTTCTTCCGTAGTTACGGTTCGATGGATGCAGCGCAAACGGCTATTGACGGGCAGTTCCGCGATGCTCTGTCAGCGCTGAGCGCGTATGAGTTTGACCAGTTGACCGGCGAGGACAATGTTCTTGATGAGGCAGAAGAGGCTGTGCTCAAGAGGATGGCGAGCCTGCAACAGAGCGGCATCGATCCCCAGACGGTTGGGATCAGCCGCTTGCTCCTCCCGCCGAAGACGACAACGGCCGTTCTGGAGCGGATGCAGGCGCGGCGGGACACACTGGCCGAGAACGAGCGTGCTCAAGGCCTCGCCGATGCCGAGGCAATCCGCGCCGATGCAAGGGCCAAACGCGACAAGATTACGGCGTTTGCCACGCAACGAGCCGAGGAAATACGCGCGGAGGGCGAGGCACAGGCTGCCGAGTATCTGCGGCAGATGGGGCAGGATGAGGAACTGGCCGTCTTCCTGACATGGCTGGATGCGATCGAAAGGGCTCTGGCCGACAACACAACGGTCATCCTCGAGACGAACACTGCACCTTGGCATCTGCTTGATCTGCACACACCTCTGGATGCCGGTGGAATTCCCCAACCCTCATCGAGTTCGGAGACTTCTCGTTGACTGACGACCACCCAACTGGCGACGACCAACCGAGGCGTGAAGCATCTGCCCGTTTTGTAGTGGAGGGTGAGGCGGGCCGCGCTGCCGACCTGCGCGAGGCGATGGACACCGCGCATCGGTCATTGGCCGATTCGTTGCACCTGAGTTACCGGGTTCTGCAAGTTGTCATGATTGCGCTGGTCGCCATCTATTTAGTTTCTGGTTTCCGCACAGTCGCGGAAGGAGAGAGTGGTGTCGCGACGGTGTTTGGCGCCATTGAAGGAAACGAGGGGCTTGCGCCGGGGTTGCGAGCGACTTGGCCCGCACCGGTGGGTGGCTACGAAATCTTTCAATCGGAGAATCGAGAGGCGGATGTCGGCGGAGCTTTCCAGCCGCGCTTGGACGCCCGGTTTTCGCGTGAGCAGCGAATTGAACGAGCGCGATCGAGAGACGGCCTCGCTCCCGGCCGTGACGGCTCGCTTCTGACAGAAGGCGGGGAACTCGCCCACATGCAACTGGCGGCGACATGGGAAATCGTGGATCCGATTCAGTATGCCCGTGCGATTCCAGATTCTCACGCCGAAGCCCTCGTGCAGTTGGCGCTTGAGCGTGCGGCGGTGCATGTAGCGGGTGAGATGTCTCTGCAGTCGTTACTTGATCAGCCGCTCGAGCAGTTGCGGGCCTTGCTCCGCATTGAAACCCAGTCAATGTTGTCGGCACTTGGCTGCGGCATTCACATTGTGGATGTCACGCTGCCGGCAGAACCTGAGCCGCCGTACTTCATCCAGAAGTCATACGCGCTCTTCGACAGCGCAAGGGTCTCCGCGGAAACACAGGTTGAGCGGGCGGATGCGAAGGCACGCGAGACTCTGATCGGCGTCGCAGGCAGTCAGTACGAGACACTCGTTGGGCTGATTGATCAGTATGAGGTTGCCGTGGAACGCCGCCAGGAGGCGGAGCCTGCGCTCCACGCCATCAACGCGATGCTGGAGTCGAGCGATGTCACCGGCGATTCGGCCAGGATCATCGAGACGGCCCATGGATATCGCAGCGACATTGAAACGACGCTTGGTCGCGACTACCAGCGATTTGCAAGTCTGCTGCCTGCGTATCGGGAACACCCGGACCTGGTCATCCACGACCGCTGGTATCAGGCCTTTGGGACGGTCATCTCTCGTCCCGACGCTGAGATTGTCTATGTGCCGCGCGATGTTGGTGGCATTCAGTTGGACATTCGCGGTCTTGACGCGGTGCAGCAGTTGCGGCATCGGCTGGATCTCGAGCGGCGAGAAAGAGAGGCGATGGTCAGGGACATGGATCTGGAGAACCCATGGATTCGAGAGGCCAGAGACATTCAACAATCGGGGCCAGGTCGTGAATTGCGCATCGAGGACGATCGCGTAAAGGGTCGGGGCTCACCCTGAACTCATGTCTAAGACCGTTACAACTGAACGAGTCGTCGAGGCTGTAGGGCTCACAAAGGTTTTTCGAGATTTCTGGATGCGATCCACTGCACGCGCAGTTGATGGCTTGTCGTTTCACATGGATCGAGGCGAACTGTTCGGCCTGCTCGGGCCCAATGGCTCGGGCAAGAGCACCACCATCAAGTTGATGCTCGGCCTTCTCAACAAGACACGCGGGCGGTTGCAGGTATTTGGACGCGAGCCGCATGATGTGGCTATCAAGAAGCACATCGGGTTCCTGCCGGAGGAGTCATACCTGTACCGCTACCTCGATTCACGAGAAACGCTGGACTATTACGGGCGGCTCTTTGGTCTGGACCGATCGACCCGCCGCCGAAGGACTGATGAACTGCTGGACATGGTCGGGCTGTCGCAGGTTGCACATCGGCCAGTAGGGGAATTCTCCAAGGGAATGATGCGGCGGATCGGTCTGGCGCAGGCACTGGTGAACGACCCTGAGTTTCTCATTCTCGACGAGCCGACAAGTGGCTTGGATCCGATCGGGACGCGGCAGGTCAAGGATCTTCTTGCGGAGTTGCGTCGTCGCGGGAAGACGATTCTACTCAGTTCGCACTTGCTTGCGGATGTCGAGGATGTCTGCGATCGGCTGGTGATTCTCTACGGCGGGAAGATCCGGGCGGAAGGCACGGCGGATGAGTTGTTGACGGATAGCGACCATACGATCATTCGTATCCCACGACTGCGACATGAGTCGACGGTGCAGCGAATCGAACATGTATTGGAAGAGTCCGAGGGCGCCGCCATTGAAGCAGTGGAACGGCCTCGGCAGAAGTTGGAGTCGTTCTTCATGCGGATTGTGGAGGAAGCACAGCAGGAACAGGCCGAGACAAGCGGCGCTGTGCATGGCGGACAGACCGCCGCATTCCTGCAGCGCGGTGAGGGCGATGATCTGATCGAACGACTGGTTGAGACGAAGGACACTCCTCTTGAAACCGAGGTGATCCGACCAGCAGAGAACAAGCCGGAGGTTGTGGATGCACTTGTAGAAGCCAATGATGAGGAATCGGCTCCGCGGGTACGCGAAGCGGAGACGGCGCTCGAGACGCCCAAGGATGTTGACTCGTCAATGATCGACTCGTTGCTGCAGGGCGAGGGCGAGGAATCTGAGGGGGAGCAGACCGACTCGTGAGGCAGTTACGCGGCGTGCATCGAGTGCTGCTCGCGTGGCAGCGACTCTTCTGGGTTCGAGTCGCAGGGAGCGTCCTTTGGCTCGCCATTGTCATCGGTCTCGCGACGCCCGTGCTCCTTACGACGCATCAACTCCACGGGGACAGGGAGGCCATTTTCTCGCTGTTGACCGGTCCGGACCAGCATCTGGCCGGCGAGCAGTTGAAGGAGACCGGCTTCATAACACTGGATGGGCGTTCCATTGGCAGCGAGCGATTCGCCGGGTTTGACATCATGGTGGATGGGGAGGTCTCCGATCCTGCCACTGTGACATGGCTATTGGTGTCGTCGGAAACACCCGCGTGGGTGCCTGGCTGGTTGCTTCGCAGCCCCGGGACGGTCTGGATGATCGGTGTATCGGCGGTCGGCTGGGGACTGCTGACCATCTGGCTCGGGCTGGCCGTGCATGGACTGTACGTATTGTTTGGTACTGCCGCGGGGTGGTTTCTGCTTTGGCTCATTGGTGCGGGCGACTTGGCGATTGCGTCGCTTGGAATCGGTGGTCTCGCGTTCACATTCACCTTGTTGCTTCGGCTCATGCGATGGGTGCTCAGCGCCCCAAGAGAGGTGCCGTCGGTAGCGGGAAGTGTGCTGCTCGAAGCGACACGCACGCGCCTGTCGCTGGCATTCATTTCCATCCTGCTCATCCTTCTTCCACTGATACCAATCTGGCTCGACCCGGCATCACCGCTACGGCATCGGGTGCAGACCATGATCAGCCGCAGCCTGGGTACGACCTTTGCCATTGCGGCGTGCCTGACAGTTGTGTTGGCGTGCGCAACGGTGGCCTTTGAGATCAGGGACCGGCAGATCTGGCAGGTGGTCAGCAAACCGGTCGGCCGTTTCCGTTATCTGCTTGGAAAATGGGTGGGGATTCTGGCGCTGAACGCGTGCATTCTCTGCGTGGCGGGTTGTGGCGTCTTCATCTTCCTGCAGTATCAGCGGGCGCAGCCGGTGGCTGCGGGGATTGAGGGGGAACTGGATCGGCTGGCAGTGGAGGAAGAAGTTCTGACCGCGCGGCGTTCGGCAAGTCCGGCAATGGAGTTGCTCACACCCGAACAACTCGATGCGCGCGTGGAGGCGCGGATCGATGCAGACCCCGATCTTCGGGGGCACGAGGACATAGAACTGGCATTGCGACGGAAGATTCGCGTTGAAATGCAGCAACAGTTCATTGCGCAGCAGCGGTCGATTCCGCCGATGCGAGGTGGCGAGACATTTCAGCGGACGTATGAATTCCCGGGGCTGGCCGCTGCGAAGAAGATTGGTGCGCCCATTGCTCTTCGCTCGCAGTTTCACATTCTCTCATCCAGTGATCACGAGACCTATCGTGTCGGACTCATTTTCAATGACGACCCCGCGACGCGGCAAGTGCTGACCTATGTGCCAACGATGACACATGTAACGCTCGTGCCGGCCAGTTTGATCAATGATGAGGGCACGCTTCTCGTGTCGATCTTCAACCTGTATGAACCGCCGCCCGGCAAGGAGGGCAGGGGTGCGGTCAGTTTCGACCCGGGGAAACTGCAGGTTTTGTATCGAGTGGGAGATTTTGAAGGGAACTTCCTGCGGGCATTGATCATGCTGTGGATCAAGTTGGCCTTCCTGGCGGCCCTTGGATTGGCGGCTGCGACATTCCTGAGTTTTCCTGTTGCCTGTCTCGCATCCTTCACCGTCTTTGCCGCTGGCACGCTTGCGCCGTGGCTCTCTGAGTCGCTGCAACTGTATGTGCCGCCCGCGGCCGGGAGTGTGGACTGGGGCAATACAGGCATGGTGATCCAGTGGGCGTTTGAGAATGTGATTCGCGGCATTGCCACTGCGTTGGTCTTCGTGCTCGATGGGTTTGGGCAGTTTCAGCCGACCCAACGACTTGTGCAAGGCATGGACATCCCGTGGGCGGCGGTTGTGAGAGGCGCACTTGTCATTGGTGTCTTGTGGTCGAGCATCACGCTGTTCGTCGGCGGCAGTGTCTTACGCCGCCGCCAGTTGGCCATCTACAGCGGGCACGGCGGATGAATCAAGACCGGATCATTCAGGCTTGTTGTGGGGTTGTGGCGGCGGCATCTGTGACGGCGGGGGGCTTGCTGCTTCCGAGCATTCTGAAGGAGGCAGAGGAGAGCACACTTCGTTACACCAACAACGCAGTTGAGGGTGCGCCGGATTGGGTCAATACGCTCGGCATGTCCATCGGGGCCTTACGGGGCTTGATCGTTGACTATCTCTGGATCAAGGTCAATCGGATGAAGGACGAGGGACAATTCTACGAAGTGATGGCCGATGCCGATCTGATTACGAAACTTCAACCTCGATTTCCCCATGTCTGGGTGTTTCATGCGCACAACATGTCCTACAACGTGTCGGTTGCGACCAACACGCTTGAGGAGCGGTGGGAGTGGGTCAATGCGGGCATCCGCTTGCTGCGTGAGAAGGGACTCCGGGCAAATCCGAATGACATGGTCCTGCACAAGGAACTGTCGTTCTTCTTTGCACACAAGTTGGACGGTCACTCTGACGACGCCCACATGTACTACAAGCGGAAATTCGCCGAGGAATGGAACGGTATTCTTGGGCGGCCGAAGGATTCTTGGGATGATCGCACCGCCGCAATGAAGGAAATTGCTGACGCTCCTCGGTCGATTGCCGAGGCCGATGAGGTATCGCCTGGTGTCAAGGAACTTGCCCGGCGTCTTGAGGAGGAACTCGGGGCGTTGCATGATGGCTCCGGTGACGTTGTGGGAACACAACTGCTCAGGGATGTAGCGAGGCGGGAAGCGATTCTGCAGTACTCGACGATCGCCAGGGAACTAGGCGTCGAGGGCGCGGTCAGGTCGGGTTCGCCGTACTTCAATGCGCTGGATGAGAGAATGCTTGATCCTGCATTGGCGGAAAACTGGCCGGTTCTGTTGGCAACGCTGCGAAAGCAGGTGCTCAAGGATGAGTACAACATGGATCCAGAGTTGATGTATGAGTACACCCGGGATCTTGGGCCGTTGGACTGGCGGCACCCGCAATCCCATGCGCTGTACTGGGCACGCAGAGGGGCGAAGGCGGGTGCGGGCCGGTACGACACGGACGATATCTACAAGGTGATCAACACCGATCGGATGCAATTGCAGGCATTGCAGGCATTGGCGCGAACGGGGCGTATTTCGTTTGACCCCTTCTCCTCGGAGGTGCCGGGACGGTTTCCCGATCCCCGGTTCATTGATGCGATTACCGGTGATGATGAGCGAGAGGGAATCTGGGAGCAGTTGTATCGCAAGCACTACGCGGTGCGAGGGGCGGGTGGTGATACGTTCAACGCATTCCTGCGGAACTTCCTCGGATCAGCGGTGAGAGAGTGGTACAGGCAAGGTGAGCAGGATCGCGCACAGGCGTTGCTCGATCACCTCGACGAATACTTTGGGAGTGGAGCAAGTCCACCGAACAATGCATACGCCATTCCACTTGATGCTTGGGTGAAGAACCAGACGCTCGGCGCCTACGAACGGCAGCCGCTCCTGGCGGTAAGTGATGTCGCTTCGTCGCTGCGTTATGGATTTCGAATGGGTATCGGCCAGGATCGTCCGGATGTGTATCGGGAGGCGTTGCAGTATGCGGATCAAGTGACGCAGAGTTTCAAGACGAATGACTACAACAATTATGTGACGAAGTTCGGGACCGGCCGCATCGCGGACATCATCGGTGCGTTGGAGTCCAGTGCGCAAATCGCCTTCGAGCAGTTGATGACGGACCCAATGATTCCGATCGAGGAACGAATTGCGATTTGGAGCGGAGTGGATGAACTTGAGCCGGGTTTGCGGCCACGGGTCTACGATCGAATTGAGCCGTCGCTGCGGGCCCAGTACCGGCAGAATCCACTGAGTCGAAAGGTGCCGTTCGAGCAGGCGTTCGCCAGCCCCCCCGGGCTTGAGGAGTGGCGTCGTCGCATTGCCGCCGAGAAGGCCCGTCAGCGAGAGAATGCCAGTCCAGAGAGCCACAGCGACCCCATCACACGCCAATGACTCTCTCGGTTGAAGAGATCGCGGTGCCGCATCGCCTCCCCCCGGGGCCACACCCCGGGGTCAGACCCGGGGTCAGACCCGGGGTGTGACCCCGAGGACTCACGGGGGGTCGTATCCGCATCCGCCCCAGG
>CAZJKE010000030.1:0-22903 GCA_964546585.1 uncultured Isosphaeraceae bacterium
GGGGTCACACCCGGGGTCACACCCGGGGTCACACCCGGGGTGTGACCCCGGGTGGGGCGAGGGGATGGCGGGGAGGGGTGGATACTGGTTGGTGATGCACAGGAGGGATCGGGTCGGGGCGGACCGGGGGCGGGAGGGCAACGCAGACCTGAACCGTGAACGCGCCCGGCAGGACTCGAACCTGCGACCTTCGGTTTAGGAAACCGGTGCTCTGTCCAGCTGAGCTACGGGCGCCGAAGCGGCGAATTGTACGCGCTACAGTTCCTCATCACGGATTCGGTTGATGATCTCTCGCACGGTACGCATGACGCGGCTCTTGGCATGCCGCACCGTTTCCGAGGTCATTCCGAGACGCTCAGCGGTTCGCTCCGCGCTAAGACCGCGCCGCCCGTAGAGTTCAAATGCTTCCCATGTCTTTGGCTCAAACTTCGGACGCGCTTCCTGCATCGCCTCTGACAGCAGATGTTCTGCCCATTGGCGGTCAAACTCCGCTTCAAGATCGTCGTGCGGATCCTGCGCTGCACGCATCCCTTTCGTATCCAGATTTGCTTCTCGGCGCTTTCGATGTCGCTGCCGAATCGCATTGAGCGTGATCCGCTTGAGGTACCCTCTGAATCGCCCCTTCGTCGGATCATATTCAAAGCGATCAGCCGCCTTGAAGAAGTTGAACAACACCGTCTGCATGATGTCGTCGGCCTCACCGGACGGCAAACCGGCATTGCGGGCAAAGCCACAGATCACCGGACCGTACCGGTCAACAAACATCTTCCAACCCATCTCTCGATCAGTCGTCTCGTCCGACTTCAACCGAAGAAGCACGCCGACATCCGTTTCATACCGACCATTGACCGTGCGAACGAGTGTGGGCACTTCGCTCGGCGGCTCCTTCTGCGCCTTGTCCAGTTCCGTGACGAATTCCTCATCAAGCGGCGCCGCAGCGGGCCCAATTCGGACCAGAAACTTCCATGGTCCGATCTGCAGCAGATCGCCTGGAACCAGTTGCGACTCCTCGCCCGGCTCCAGCCGAATCGTGTTGAGATATGTTCCACCCCGGCTATCAAGATCTTGCAAGACCCATGCTCCAGCCTTGTCAATCACCACCGCATGTTTTCGCGATACATACCGGTTCGTCAACTGCGCGCCGCACTCGGGACTTCGCCCAATGACGACTTCTCCCGTAGCAGGAACCACAATCTCCGGAACAGGCCGACCATGAATCTGATCCAGGCAGAGGTCGCTGTGCTGTTTCTCGGCTTCGGTCACAATCGGGATTCCTCGGAGCTACGGGGCTTTCAAGGGCATTCAAACAAAGCAAAAAACAGCGGTGCTTTCTGGCCTCTGCGTGCTATTGTAGTCCTTGGAGCGTTGCCGGATTCCCTTAACAGCAGCGACGGCCATGACTAACGAAAACCGCCCCACGGATCCAGATGCCGAAACCCTCGGGATGCCAGAAGACGGCGACAGTCGCAAAGGCAGCATGCCCGAGCCTGCCGTGTTTTCAAGTCAGGGTATTCCAGCTGAAATAGGCCGCTACCGCATTCTTGGCGTCATCGGCAGCGGTGGCATGGGAACAATTTACGAGGCGATGCAGGAGAGTCCCCGTCGCCGCGTTGCGCTCAAGGTTGTCAAGGCGGGGGCCGCCAGCGAAATGGCGCTCCGCCGATTCGAGTTCGAATCACAGACGCTTGCAAAGCTCCGACATCCGAACATCGCACAGGTGTACGAAGCAGGCACATGGGAGAGCGATCAGGGACCGGTTCCGTACTTCGCGATGGAGTACATTCCAAACGCCCAGTCCATCATCCAGTACGCAAGGAAGCGGAATCTCTCACTTCGTGAACGAATGGAGTTGTTCATCCAGGTGTGCGAGGCGGTTCACCACGCCCACCAGAAGGGCATCATTCACCGCGACCTGAAGCCCGACAACATCCTTGTAGACAGTACTGGAGTCATAAAGATCATCGACTTTGGTGTTGCCCGCGCAACTGACGCTGACATGGCGGTCACCACCATGCAGACCACGATGGGCCAACTCATCGGCACACTGCAGTACATGAGCCCTGAACAATGCGAAGCCAATCCAGACGCGATCGACACGCGAAGTGATGTCTATGCACTCGGCGTGATCTTCTTCCAACTGCTTTCTGGAGAGTTGCCGTATAACCTGCGGCGGCAAGCGATCCACGAAGCGGTGCGCGTGATCCAAGAAGTCCGACCGGACTCGATGAGTACGACCAACCTCCAGTTGCGGGGCGACATTGAGACTATCGCTCTGAAGGCGCTGGAAAAGGATCGGCAGCGGCGGTATCAGTCGGCGTCCGATCTTGCGCAGGACATCCACCACTACCTCCACAATGAACCCATCGAGGCGAGGCCGCTGAGCATTGCCTATCAAGTGCGACTCTTTTCCAAGAAGTACAAACGCACGGTCGCAGCAGTGCTGGCGCTTGTCGCGTCGATCATTCTTGGCCTGATTGGCACCAGTTGGGGCCTGATTCGTGTCAACACATTGAACAGTGAACTCGCTCTTGCGCTTGATGAAGCGACCACGCAGCGAATGATCGCCGAAAAGCGGTTCGAAGATGTACGCGACCTCTCCCGCACCTTTGTTGGACCGTTCTATGACGGCGTGGTCAAGTTGAACGCCGCGATGGATGTGCGGCGGCTGGTGATTGACACGGCACTTTCGCATCAACGTGATCTGCAACAGTCGGCAGGAAACGATCCGGAACTGCTGGCTGATATCGCGTACACGCTGGGCCGGCTCGGGGACATGCTCGGCGGCCGAGCCGGCGCATCGCTCGGCCTGCATGACGAGGCCATTGAACAATACAAGGGTTCGTTGGATATCTATCTGACATTGGTAGAGCGAGGGCACGACCGGAAGTATGAGGTCGCGCACGCCTATATCCGCATCGGCGAAGCGAACAACCGGAAGAAGGCATATCCGGTGGCGATGGAGTACTACCAGAGTGCCTCAACTGTCGCCCATGATCTCTTGAGCGAAAAACCCGACGACATGAAGGTTCGCCGTCTTCCGCTTGCCATCGCCATGAACATCGGCGACATGCACCGGAAACTCGGTAATCCCGAGGAGGCTGCGTCGATGTTCCGAACGATGCTTGAGGGACGCCGGCAACTTCTTGCTGAGGATCCATCCAATCTCCGTCTGCGGAGAGATGTCATGACAGCGTTGACCAGAGAAGCGACTGCTCTTGAAGAGGGCGGCGATGCCGAGGCGGCATTGGCTCTGCATGAGGAATCGTATTCCGTCGCAGCATCGCTGGTACAGGATGAGCCCGAAAACGGATGGGCCAAACGCGACCTCGCGTTTCGCTGCTTCTACCTTGGAAGTGCCCAGATTCACACTGGCACCGCCGAGGCCGGATTCGCTCTGCTCGAAGAGGGCATGGAGATGATTCGCACGTTGTGCGCCGCCAGCCCGGAGGACAGCCGCGCCCGAGGGGATGTTCTGCTCTACCTGCGAAACATGGTCGAATTGCAGCGGTCGGGGGGGAGGGCGGACGAGGCCCAAGTTTCATGTCGAAGGACACTCATGGTCCTCCAGCCCGTGGTGGAAGCCAACCCCGACAATTATGTCCTCCAGGACATTTTTCGGCAGGTCGAGGACCTTCTTGGCACCGTGCGTGCCACAGTCGATCCCGTTTGAGGGCGCTCAACACCCTTGTTTTCAGCCCTTGAGGGCGTTTTTTTGGTAATGGGTTCACACTCGCGGCGGCCATGCGTAGTTGAGGATGGCTGAAATGAGAAAACCACGAACTTCCAGAACACGCCTGCGTACGAACGACTGAACACGAACGAAACTCTCCTCTCCTCCTTTTCTTCCCACCCGATCCTCTCTCCTCCCTTCCGATTCCTCTCAGAAGGAACCCCTCCCCCCGGCCTCGTGCCGGGGGGTTGTATTTTTTGGACTAGAGCATCATGCTCCCGGGAACCGGTCCTTCAGCGATCGGATGCCGCGTTCGTCCCCGATGACTGTCAGATGGTCACCGTCCTCCAACACGGTGCTGCCCCGAGGCACAACCATGTGCCCCCGACGGTGAATCAGTGCAACCAGACATCCCTCCGGGAATCCCAAACTTTGCAGTGGGACTCCAATGAGGGGAGCGGTTTCAGTGTTGGAGCGGATCCACACTGACACGAATCGATCGTCGCGCAGCAGATTCTCCTTCAACGATTGCGCGTTCACCGCCGACAACCAACGGGCCATGAATCCTTCTTGCTCAACATGCCCGGCCAATTGCGCAAGCAGCCGAAGGTGGCGCGACGGATCATCCTCCGGGCTGACAAGAAAGAACAGGGCATGAACGGCGGGTACTTTGTGATGTCCGCCGAACGCATCGCCCACGTCGATCACGGTGCCATCGCGCGAGCGCACAATGACCAACACGGGTTCCTCGATACCGTCGATTCGCAGGTGGGGTAATGCAACAGAGCCAGTTACCGGCGTAGCGCCGATCCCGGTACCGTGCAAGAATCCTGCCCGGAGCGACTCAGCCGTGGCCGGTAGCAACTGTGCCATCGCCTCCGATGCTTGTTCAACGATTTCATCAAATGAGGCGCCTCGTTCTGCTTCGATCACAGGCGCCGAGGCGATGACTTCGTCGAATGGGTCGCTGGCACGCAGGCCTTTTTCTTTCAGGATCTCCCGAAGTTCGGTATCAAGGGCAGCAAATCGCTTGCGACCGAGCCGCTCGAACACATGGAAGATCGCGCCATATCGGTCGACTCGTCGGCGTGCGTATGCGAAGTACCATGCGACGCAGACCACAATGAGCCCGACCGAGAACACGACCGGCAACCATCCCATTTCAAAGATGATCCAGAGACAGGCTATGGACCCAACGATCTGAAGCCAAGGGTAGAACGGCGAGCGATAGCCTGGATCATATGAGTCGAGTTTGGTTTCCCGCATGACCACGACAGACATACAGAGCAGCGCAAACATCATCAACAGAAATGCGCTCGCGAGCTTTGCGATTCCGAGGGGGTCGAGAAACAGAATGATCACAATGATGACGGCGGTGGACAGGATGACGCCGACAAACGGCGTGCCGTGACCATCCACCGAGCGAAGTACCGGGGGGAGCAA
The DNA here is from genome assembly GCA_964546585.1 of uncultured Isosphaeraceae bacterium. Lineage (GTDB taxonomy): Bacteria > Planctomycetota > Phycisphaerae > Phycisphaerales > SM1A02 > CAZJKE01. The sequence continues at coordinate 5,114 of CAZJKE010000030.1, forward strand.
ATGATCGCGGCTCATGGCAAGCGGATATCTCGACGCGCTCAGGATGCCGGCGTTGGCAACTGCAAGGAACGCGAGAATGGCGGCAATTGACATGAGGACTACGCCGACATTCGAACCGGTAATCTGCCCTGCGACGGTTGCGACCGGCGTGAGGTTCGTTTCGCCGTCGACTCCCAGCGACAGCCCTCTGACGCCGCTGACACCCACCATGACAGACACGCCGATTACATACACGGCGACAGCGGTGCCGATTGCCAGAAAGAGACCAAGTGGGAGATTGCGCTCTGGGTTGCGGATCTCTTCGGCAACACTGACCACCTTCGTCACGCCGACATAACTGACGAAGACCAGCCCCGCGGCACCGAGAATCCGTTCCGAGCCTGCGCCGAAGAAGTTTTCAAAGTGGGCAGCCTGCATCTTCATGCTGCCGGCCATGAGGAACCAAGCAAGCAATCCAAGCAGCACTATGACAAGGCCGATCTGAAAAGTTGTTGTCTTTCCGGCACCCAGCAGATTGATGCCGCCGAACCCGAGGGCCAGTAGGACAGCAATGCCTCCATATATCCATGTGGGTGTAGCCTCAGGCAGGAACAACTGGATGTATGCACCCATGCCGACCAGCGCAAAGGCGGTCTTCAACATGAGCGCCGCCCAAATCCCCAACCCTCCGATTGTCCCAAACATGGGTCCAAGGCTGCGGTCAAGAAAGTAATACACGCCGCCGGCCCGCGGCATCGCGGTTCCGAGTTCGATCTTGCTGAGCATCGGTGGTATCAGGAGGATGCCAGCGATCAGATAGGCCAACGGCACGGCGGGTCCTGCGGCTTCGGCGGCAAAGCTTGGCAGCAGAAAAAACCCGCCGCTGAGGGTGGTTCCCGTCGCCAATGCGAAGACGGCGAAGAGCCCCAGATCCTTGTTCATTGCCTTGAAGCGCGGTACAGCCATGCATGACGACCTGGAGGGGGGGTTGGAGGAGGGAGCGGGCAATATGGGAAACCCCGCCGAGGTCGGTTCGATTGTAGCAGGGGGGGGTGGCCAACCCCCGGGGGCGATCAGGAGCGATCAATCAGCGTGGCGACACCTTGCCCAACGCCTACGCAGAGCGATGCGAGGCCGTGTTGCAGTTCGCGGCGCACCATGTCGTGGGCCAGTCCAACGACGAGGCGCGCGCCGCTGCACCCAAGCGGATGCCCGATAGCGATTGCGCCGCCGTTTGGATTGACAAGAGCCGGGTCGAGGTGGAGTTCGCGGATGCACGCCAGAGACTGCGCCGCGAATGCTTCGTTCAATTCAACGGCCTCAATGTCCTCCAGAGACCGATCCGAGCGTGTGAGCACCTTTCGGGTTGCGGCAACCGGGCCGAGACCCATGACAGCAGGCTCGACGCCGGCCGTTGCCGATGGGCCGACAAACGCAAGTATCGGCAGTCCGAGTGCCTTCGCCGTTGACTCCTCAACGAGCAACACCGCGGCGGCGCCATCATTGATGCCGCTTGAGTTACCTGCGGTCACCGTGGCGTCTGCATCATCAGCAAAGACGGTGCGGAGGGTCGCAAGTTTTTCAAGTGTTGTTTCCGGCCGTGGATGTTCATCTCGATCCACAATCACAGGGTCACCGCGTCGCTGCGGCACTTCGACGGGAAGTACTTCGTCCGAGAAGCGACCAGCGTCGAATGCGGATTTCCATCGATGCTGGCTCTCCAGGGCAAATGCATCCTGATCTTCACGGCTGATACTCATGCGCCTAGCAACATTTTCCGCAGTCTTCCCCATGCTGATCGTCGGGTGCAATGCGTTGAGTCGTGGGTTCACGAATCGCCAGCCGATTGTCGTATCGTGTATCTCGCACGCTCGATCAAATGCATTCGGTGACTTCGGCATGACGAACGGCGCACGGCTCATGCTTTCAACACCGCCGGCGATCATGACATCACCGTGTCCCGACTCGATCATTCTCGCCGCAATATTGATGGCTTCCAATCCCGACGCGCAGAGCCGATTCACCGTGCAGCCGGGGACATCAACGGGCAGGCCGGCGAGCAGCACGGCCATGCGGGCAACATTTCGATTGTCTTCGCCCGCCTGATTTGCGGCACCGAAATAAACATCGTCGATCTCTTGAGGATCAACGCCACTCTGCCGCACAACCTCGCGGATGACAATCGCAGCGAGATCGTCCGGTCGCATACTGCTGAGTCCGCCGCCGTAGCGGCCAACTGGTGTCCGAAGGGCTGTAACGATTGCTGCTCGACGCTGTTTCATGCCACGGATTGTAGGTCAAGGCACGGCTCGTCGGCGAGTTACTGTTCGACGCCGACAGGGATCGGCGCTGGCACAAAGCGGCCGTCATCGACCGTTTCATTGAGGGCGGCCAGCAGTTCCAGCACCGTGTCTTCCCCGATTTCCACTGCCCATTCCACTGGGCCCTTGGGGTAATTCATGCCCAGACGCATCGCAGTATCAATGTCGGCGGTGGAAGCGATGCCATCTGCCATGGCCCATCCCGCTTCAGTGATGATTGCTCCGAGGATGCGGGAGAAGATGTACCGGGACTTCTCATCACCGCCGTGCGGCGTCGCCGCCAGACAGAATTGATTCATGGCCGCTCGCAGGCGATCGGAAATCTCCAGTTCGCGGCGATCAACGAGGATCGCAGGAACGAGACTTTCTCGATCATCGTGGGCATAGGCGCCGCACCCGGTCTTTCGTCCCAGATGGCCCCGTTCGACGACCTGCTCCTGCATGTCGCATGGATGAAGCCGCGGTGGATTACCCAGTCGGTCGCAGATGGACCGGGTCGTTGCCAGATTGACGTCCTGGCCAATGAGATCCATGAGTTCAAAGGCGCCCATTCTGAATTCACCGAGTGACTGCATGGCCGCGTCGATTTCACTGACTGTCGCGAGGCCATCTTCCAGAATGCGCCATGATTCCAGATAGTACGGCCGTGCGATTCTGCTCACGATGAACCCCGCGGTGTCCGATGCGTGCACGACTGTCTTTCCCCAGGCCTCGGCAAGCAGTGTCGCACGCTGCAACGCTTCTTCGCTTGCATCTTCTCCACGGACTACTTCCACCAGCGGCATAACCGGTGCAGGATTGAAGAAGTGCATGCCGACGAGGCGTTCGCCGCTCCCACTCGCCGCTCCCAGTTGGCTGATGGACAGCGACGAAGTGCAGGTTGCCAGGATGCTTTCAGGCGCAACGACTGCAATTTCCGAAAGGACCGTTGTCTTTGTATGAACATCTTCAGAAACAGATTCAATGATGAGATCGCACGATTCGAGTTCCTTGATGTCTGCTGGGGCGGCGAGTCGTGAAAGTGTCTGATCAGCCTCGCTTCGGGTGGAATGACCCAATTCGACCGCCCGCGACAACCTGCGTTGTATTCGATCAAGTGCGTCGTCCACTGCTTCGCGGTGGAGATCGCAAAGTCGCACGGCCCAGCCAGATGCGGCGGCAACCTGCGCGATTCCGGCACCCATGGTGCCGCTGCCGATGATGCCGATTGGGTGTGCTGCGGTGGTCATGGTACGACTCCCCCTCTGACTCTACGAGTAGATCGGCAGTGCGGCTGCGTTCCGGCCGAATAAAGAGGCAAGGGTGTCAGACACCTTCACCCTAGGCCTGTGGCTCGGTCATTGCGTGGAAGTCGAGAAGTTCGTCGAGCTGTTCCTCACCGAGCAGACCTGCTCGGAGGACACATTCGCGGATGGTTTCCCCCGTTTCGAAGGCTTCCTTGGCGATCTTGGCAGCCTGGTCGTAGCCAATGACCGGGGCGAGGACCGTACCGACCATGAGACTGCCCTCCACGAGTCCCTCAGCGACCTCTCGGTTGGCCTCAAGACCCTTGACAACATGCTCGTCGAGTCCGGTCGTCGCTTGGGCAAGGAGCGTAATTGATTCGATGAGCCGTTCGGCGATGACCGGCATGCACAGGTTGAGTTCCAGAATCGACCCGATGCCACCGGAACCGGCGAGCGTGATGGTCGTGTCGTTCCCCGCAACCTGGCAGAACACCTGCATCGCAGATTCGCAGATCACTGGATTGACCTTGCCGGGCATGATGGATGATCCCGGCTGAACCGCAGGGAGGGAAACCTGAAACAACCCGCACCGCGGTCCCGATCCGAGCCACCGCAGGTCGTTTGCAATCTTGGAAAGACTGACCGCGATTGTCTTCAGTTCTCCATGTGCTTCAACGACACAGTCACGCGTTGCCTGCGCTTCAAAGTGGTTACCGGCTTCGGCAAACTTGATCCGCGTTGCCTTTGCAAGTTCTCGAATAACCGTTGCGGCGAACTTGGGATGCGTGTTGATACCGGTCCCCACCGCCGTGCCGCCGATTGGGAGGTTTTCTGCGAGGCGATTGAGCGCCCGCTCCGCGCGGGTGACGCCATATTGCATTTGCGCAGCCCAACCGGACACCTCCTGCCCGAGGCGGATCGGCGTGGCATCCATGAGGTGCGTGCGGCCGATCGTGATGATGGAGTCCCACTTCTTCGCCTTTGCAGCCAAATCGCGAGCGAGGCCCTTGAGCGACGGTATCAGAAGGTTGCGGATCTCCACGCACGCAGCGACCTGCATAGCCGTGGGGAAAGTGTCATTGGATGACTGCCCCATGTTGACATGGTCGTTTGGGTGAACAGGATCCTTGTCGCCGGTCTTCCTGCCCGCCGCCCGGCACGCGAGATTGGAGACGACTTCATTGACATTGACATTGGTCGATGTCCCGGATCCCGTCTGAAAGACATCAACAGGAAAGTGCGACATCATCCCAGCGGCACGATCTGGATCCGCGAGTGCTTCGGTGATGTCGTCGCACGCATCCGCGATCAAGCCCGCGCGTGTTGAGTCAAGTTTTCCGAGTTTCTCGTTCGCACGGGCAGCGGCTTTCTTCAGCAGTGCATAGGCATGGATGATCGCCGGCGGGACAGTGCGTCCGGAGATCGGAAAGTTCAGGACGGCCCGTTGCGTGGATGCGCCGTGAAGGGCGATCGCCGGTACTTCCATGCTGCCCATGGAGTCGTGTTCAGTGCGGGTTCGCTTCTTCTTTCTCATGGCGTTTCCACCGACTCTCCGTCCGCAACAATGGGTTCAGGAAGCCCGAGCGTCTCCCGCTGGGAGGCGTCAAGCGTGGCTTCGAATCGAAGGATGATCTGGCGGCGCATGAGGTCGGCGGCATCCGCATCCGTTGACGAGATGGTCATCCACTGGTCTATCCATGACTGCGGTTCAGGGCGGACATCGGCAGCGGCGTTCCACGCCCCGGCCCGAAGAGCGGCAATAAACTTCAACTGCAACAGATCGTCCTCTGTGATCCCGTCATCGAAACTTTCAAGAAGTTGCACTGCTTCCGTGGCTCTACCTTCCTCGATCAGCGCGGGTACAAGTTGCCTGGCGATCATCTTTCGATCGCCGTCTGATCGTTCTTCGCCCGTCCAGCCGGCGAGAAGCACGGCGATCCGAAGAGTCGGCGGTGACAACGAGGCCATGGTTGCGTCGGCAATCAAGAGGTCATCCACCGCGATGGTTGCGGCGACGGATACGGCAGCCGCGTCTCTGGCACCAATCAACGATTCCTCCGGCGGGGACCGGCGCAGAATCAACAGCAGTGACGCAAGATCGCCTTGCCGGTCCAGCGCTTCCATCGCAATCGGGTAGATCAACTTGTCATCTGCTCGTTGCACAAGGGGACCTGCCACCCGAGCCATCGCGAATCCCTTTGCCACCGCTCTTCTCATGGGGGAGGTTCCGCCGTCGAGCACGACCATGAGGCGTCTGCGGTCATCAGGCGTCCCGAGCGTTGCGAGCAGAGTCAACATGGATGCCTGATCCGGCAGCCTATTCGATCGGCGGACGGCGATGAGAATCTCATCTCGCAACGATGGTTCCACCAACTCGTTCTCCAGCAGCGAGACCATGGCTTCAGCAGCAGCCTCCGCCGGGCCTTGATTCAGTCGAAGAAGTACGACATCCGCGGTTCCCGCAGCGGGGCGGTCCCGCAGGTAGTTCAACTCCATCGCAGCAACACGCTGGTCACTTTCTTCCCGTAATTTCTCCGCCACGACTTCGGGAAGTCCATCAAACTCAATTTCGGGAAGCAGTGTTGCGGTTGCTTCTCGCAGCAGTGGATCTGGGTCGCCGAGGCGCCCAACGAGGAGCCGGAGAATGGATTCCTCAGCATCACCGTCCCGGAGAAGTACTGCGATGCGATCGATGGCGAACGCCCGGAGCATCGCATCTTCCTCGGCAAGTAATGCGGGGATTCTGGCCCGTTGCTCTTGCAACGACAACAGTGGCCACAGGTCCCGCCATGTTGCGAGCAGCCGGTCGTGAAGAACCTCGTTGTCCGCTCGAAGTTGCTGGACTTGTTCCTCCAGTGATGCGGTCCGGCTCTGAGCGGGCCCGCCGTCTGCTGGGCCCAGGGCTGCGCAGGACGCCATGGAAAGGGCGGCACTACATGTTGCGAGCCGGAAGAGACGAACGCGGTGGTTCCTGCGCATGTAAGGCATGATCGACAATCCCCCCAATGCGTGCAGTGTATTCGATCTCCACGGAGCCATCGCAGGGCGTACACTATGCGGCCGCGAACGCGGAGATCCAAGATGGGTGAGTGGCAACGAGCTGAACAACATGTTGATCGAGCACTGGCGATGTTCGAGCGAGGACGCTGGGCCGAGGCCGAGGCGGAACTTCGCAAGGCTCTGGAGATCGATCCCCAGCAGGGTGATTGGCATTTCAACTTGGGATTGATCCTCGACCGATCGGACAGAGATGCAGAGGCACTGGCCTGCTTTGAACAGGCTTCGAGGCTGCTGCCGGAAGCCGCGGAGCCACGGATGTCCGCTGGCGCGTCCTGTATTCGAATGGGCAGATTCAACGACGCAATTGACTGGCTGGAGGCATCGCTGAATCTGGAGAGAGACAGCGAACCTACCTGGGCCATGCTCATTACGGCGCAGACGCATGATGGCGACTTCGACGCGGCAGAAACATCGTTCTATCTTGCGCAGGATGCGCTCGCCGAACAGGGCAGCAGCGTCCTGCTTGCCATGAGCGAGTGCCTGGAACTCCAGGAACTTTGGGATCGCGCGGCATGGTGCGCAAGAGAAGCATTGCGAATTGATCCGGATGCACCGGGCGGACAACTTCGCCTGGCAAGCGTACTGGTGGGCATGGGTGACTCCCAGCAGGCTGCGCAGTTGTTGCTGCGTGCGCTGCGAGACGACCCGGGCAACATTCAGGCGCTGCTCTTGCACGCCGATGTGCTCTCTGACGCGGGTCGACATGGCGAAGCGCTTCTGCGTCTCCACCGAGTCTTGGAACTTGAGCCGGCGAATGTTGATGCCCATGTGCGGGCGGGAGAGCTTGCGCTCGACGCGGGCAGATTCGAGGAAGCATTCATTGCATGGGGTTTGGTTCGAAGGTTGGATCCATCACATCGTTTCGCAACGGTTCGAATGGCCGAAACCTTGCTCGGGATGGATCGGCCGACGCTTGCGTCACCACTGCTCCATGAGCATCTGGATCTATGGGAGTCGTCGATGGTTCCCAGTGAGCGACTGCGGGTTTCGGAATTGCTCTTGCAGGCGGGTGAACATGCAACGGTGATCTCCTTGTTGGAGGATCACGCACCGCTGCGGAACAATGTCGAGGCGCTTCGACTGCTGGCGGTGGCGATGTTCCAGTCGGGGCGAATGGACGAGGGCGCAGTGATCAGCCGGCGAGTTCTTCGCACGGACAACCGGTGTGTTGCATCGATGCAGAATCTGGCGATTGCCGCGATGGCGGGTGAGCGATACCGAGCCGCCTGGGGGTGGATGCAGCGCGGACTTGCCGTCAATCCACAGGATGCTCAGTTACGCCGTCTTCGCTCGCGGCTCATATGGCTTGCAATCGGCAGGCGTCTCAAGAAATGGCGCTAGCCATTTCTTGACAAGGGGACACCCAACTTTCCAGTTTCTCCCAACGCTCAGACTTCAAAGCGTTCCGCTGGTATACGGCAGTAGCGCCATGAATCGAGAACGCTTGATCGCCTGTGCGATCAGCCGCTGTTGGCGGGCCGTCGTGCTGAGCCGTTTCCGGGAGTGAATCTTGCCGTTCGGGGTCATGGCCCGCCGCAAGTCGTCAACACACTTGTAGTCAGCGTATTGATTCCCGGCAATATCTTTCTTCAGATAGTCCTTCGTGCGGCTGCGTCCAATGTCATGTGACATACAAGTCGTCCTTTCGTCGTGGATGCCCGTGAGCAGCCTCGCACAATCGCGAGGCGACGAGAATCGCGGAGGATACCTTGCCCGGCGACGCTCGGCAAGGGCGATATCCTCTGCATATGCCTCGCCCTCGCATTGGTATGACGACGGACATTGTTGAAGGCCGATTCAAGGTGGCGCAGGCGTATGCCTCCGCAGTGGTGGCTGCGGGAGGGATGCCTGTCCTTCTCCCGTGCATCCCCGGTATGGAAGAGGAAGTGTCCGCGGAGTGTGATGGGTTCATCTTTACAGGTGGCGACGATCCGTCCATGGAGCCATGGGGCGAGGAGACGCATGCGGAAGCGACGGTGGTGGATCAACGGCGGCAGGCCTTTGAAACAACATTGCTGTCGATGCTCGAATGCGACGGCTCTCGTCCAGTGCTCGGCGTATGCCTTGGCATGCAGTGGATGGGGTTGATTGCCGGCGGCTCGCTTGATCAGCACTTGCCGGACAGACTGGACACGGCGGACATGCACTTGCATGGAGAACACATGGTGCGGGGGACAATCGGTGAGGCGGTAGTGCACAGTCATCATCATCAAGCTCTGTCGAGTGCAGGTTCGCTTGAGGTGGTGGGTCGTGCCGAGGACGGCATCATCGAGGCGGTGCGCGACCCCGGGAAGCCATGGTGGGTCGGAGTGCAGTGGCATCCGGAACGCACTACGAGCGAGGAACTGGGCAAACGGCTCTTCCAGAATCTGGTCGAGGCGTCTGGTTGTGTGCGGCAATGACATCAACATCTCCCGTTTCTGAAGAACTGTTTACCTACGCCGCGGCACTGCGATCCCCGGTCATTGATCCGGCGAACCGCCCAGGAACTGCGACGGGACGACAGGTTGCTCCACTGGAGCCGGAGTTCTTGAGTTGGGGTGAGGGTTGCACGGTATTGGCCACGCTGGGAAGCGTCGAACTTGAATACGCTGCCTTACGCACAGGCTGCGGCGTCTTTGATGCAACCTGCCGAGGAACGATCAGCATTACTGGCGAGGACCGCGTGGATTTCATGGAGCGCATGACGACGCAAGTCTTCGCCGATCTGGCGCCGGGGGAGGGCCGTCCCGCCTTCATGCTCGATCGAACCGGCAGGATTCTCGCCGACCTCTTCGTCATTGTTGATTCGAATCGACTCCTCCTGGATGTGGATCATTCCGTTGCGTCACAAATTTCCGAACAACTTTCGGAATTTGTGGTCGTTGATGATGTGCAGATCGAGGATGTCAGTGATCACATGCACCGGTTTTGGTTGATTGGAAGTGAAGCCGGCGCGGTTCCCGCCGCAGTTCTTTGCGATGCTCTGGTCGTCCCGCGACGTTTCTTCGATCTCCCCGGACTGGATGTGACTGTGCCGCTCGCCGATGCAGTGTCGGTCTGGCGGTTGTTGGTACATGAGCACGGTGTACGGCCCGTCGGTTGGCATGCGATGAACATGACGCGGCTGGAGGCGGCCGAGCCAATGTTTCGAATCGATTTTGATCAGGCCAACCTGCCGCGAGAAACAGGGCTGATCGCTGATCATGTTCGCTTTGACAAAGGGTGTTACATCGGGCAGGAGGTCGTGGCTCGCATGGAGTCGCGTGGGCGGTCGGCACGGAGCGTCGCTGTCATCGATCTTCCCGACCAACGGCAGCCGATTGCGGGAACGCAAGTGTGGCGGCAGGCGGACTCGGAAATGGATGAGCCGGTTGGCATTGTTACATCCAGTGCGCCGAGTCCGATGGCCGGCGGCAGAGCCCGTGCGATCGCGATGGTGAAGTCGGCGGTGCTGGAGGGCGGCGGCGAGGTGGCGACATGGGCCGATGGGGAACGGATCGAGGCAGTGGCGAGATACATCCCGGAGAAGACGGGTGTCTGAGTTGCCAGGCTCCATTGAGATTACGGAAGTCGGACCTCGCGATGGGCTTCAGAATCAAGAGGATGTGATTTCGACGGCCGCGAAGATCGCATTCGTTGAGTCGCTTGCATCAAGTGGATTGAAGCGCATTGAGGCGACTGCATTCGTAAGTCCTCGTTGGATCCCGCAATTGGCCGACGCGGATGAGGTCATGGCCTGTGTGAAGCGGCGACCCGATGTCGAGTATTCCGCGGTCGTACCCAACATGATGGGATGGGATCGTGCGCATGCAGCCAGGATGGATTGTGTTGCAGTGCTCGCGTCGGCGAGTGAGACATTCAGTCTTCGAAACACCAATGCCGACATCGAGGCGTCCTTCGCGCGCATCGAACCGGTGATTGCGGCCGCGGTGGCTGCCGGTGTGAAGGTCCGCGGGTATGTGAGTTGTGCGATCAAGTGTCCGTATGAAGGTGAGGTTCCGGTTGCGGCTGTGCGGGAGGTTGCGGGGCGGCTTCTCTCGTTGGGTGTTGATGAGCTGTCGCTGGCCGACACGATCGGCGCCGCCGAGCCCTCGGAAATTGGCCCGCTTCTGGAAACGATGGGTGACTTGATTGCTCCCGCCGATGTCATCCTGCATCTGCACGACACACGGGGGGCCGCTCTGGCCTGCGTCATGGAAGCGATGAAACTCGGAGTGCGTCGGTTCGACGCTGCTGCCGGCGGATTGGGCGGTTGCCCCTACGCGCCCGGTGCCCCCGGCAATCTGGCCACCGAGCAGCTCGTTGCTCTTGCCGAGCGGGAGGGGATCACGACCGGTGTTGATCTCGACCTGCTGGCCGCCGCCACATCGCTGATCAAGGGAGGTGTCTGACACCGGTCCCAGACGCCGGTGTCAGACACCCTCGATTGAGATGCAGTTTTTGCCTTGCCGCTTGGACTTCAGCAGGCGTTCGTCGGCCTTGCGGATGAGGTCGTCGGCGTCGGCGGCGTCCCAGGGGAAGGTGGCGAGTCCACCGGAGATTGACAGCGATCCCTGCGCATCGAGGCCCAGTTTCGAGAATCTCGCCCGCGAAACCTGTTCGCGAAAGCGCTTTGCGAGAATCTCGACGCTCTGCGGATGGTTTGAACCGGGTTCCCGCGGTGGTGAAGGATCGCAGAACAGGACAGCAAACTCGTCTCCACCAATCCGGCAGACATGATCACCGTTTCTGATGATCGTTCGCAGCATCCGCACGATCTCCCTGATGATTTCGTCGCCTGCCTCATGTCCCCACCGATCGTTGTACTGCTTGAAGTCGTCAATATCGAACAGCATGACCGTCAGCGGTCGTCGCTCCATCTTTGCTTCGTCGATTGCGCGGCGCAGGCATGTGCGGAGGAATCGACGATTCCATGCGCCGGACAATTCATCCCTGTACGCAAGGAGTTTCAAATCTCGCTGCCGCTTGGCAAGTTCCAGCCAGCATGCCGCCCACCTCGCCCAACGGGAGAGATCCGCCGGTGAGGTTCCGATGGCCGCGAGGAATCCATGTTCGTTTCGGCCATACCGCAGCGGTGCAACGCTTGAACCGGGTGGATGCGCTGTCTCATCATCAATGACGGTGCAGTGCTGCCAGTCGGTCTGTTGCTTGAGCAACAACATCAGAATGTCGCGAAATCGCGAGGGGTCGTGCATCAGCGAGCGAACCAGATCGACATCACCGAGTTGGGACGAATCCGCACTGCCCGCCAAGTCCACATCATCCAAGCCGAGAACAGCATCGATGTTGATGGTTTCCTCCTCTGGAATCGGCGCGGCCTCCAAGCGGGATGCGTTGATGGCGGAAACAAGGCGTCCAGCGGTCGTGTCGGTTGGTACGACGGCGTCGGCGGTATCCTGATTGTCGTGCCCTGCGATCACCACGATGGTGGATGGATCCACCCGCCGAATCGCATCGATGGTCAATTCCGGCTCATCACTGAGAATGGCCTGATTGATGACCACACCCTGCACCGGTGAGCCAGCGGTAGCCACGGCCACCTCACCAATGGCATCGCAGATCGTCGCGACATGCGCCGTTGGTTGCTCGATGCCTGCGATCAATTGGTCCTCAAAGGAACCGGCGAACACGAGCGACGATCGAATAGGCCGTTCGTCACTCATGGTTCTCGCTCCGGCTCAAGTGGATCGAGCAGCATCGACAATTCTGCGGCATCAACTGGTTCCGAATGCACAATGGGAGGATCGGGTAGTTGATCGATGGTTGTTTCCCCGGCCATGAGGGGTTGCAGGCGGCCTTCACGCCACTGCGAGATCTCGCTGTCGGGAAAGTACCGCCGCATGGCGTTGATCAGTTCTGCAAGACCAGGCATGTCGTCGGCGGAAAACAGAATGAGCAGCGGACCCTGTCCGGGGGCGGACCACGAACTTCCCGACCGCATCTCATTGCGAAGAAGACCAGTCTCCGCCATGGCAAGTGCGGGATGATGTTCGATGCGGGCATCCCATCCTTGTCGCTGCGCAAGTTGAGCGACGGCCTCCTTGTTTGCCAGCGGCGCAAGGACGACGCACCGAGTGCCACGATTCTGAAGTCGCTCGGACATGGTTCTGAACCACCCAAGCCTACCTTCTGACGGGCCAAAGGCCACAAAAAACGCTCTTCAAAGCGAGAGAAGTTCCTTTACCGCTGCGGTAACCGCGGCGGCCCCATTCGGCGTCACCACCTCCGACATGGCAGCACGCATCGATTCCCGCCTTGGACGATCATCCATCAGCGAGAGAAATTCCGCTCCCGCACCGGCGATGTTTGCCTCCTCATCGACGCGATCTTCCACAATGACGATGCCGCCGAGCCGCTCAAGCGGCGCAGCGTTCTGCCACTGATGTCGGTCGGCGTGCCAGGGGTAGGGCAACACCAGCGAAGGCACCGTGTTCGCTGCGATCTCGGCGATCGTGTTGGCACCACCTCTGGAAACCGCCAATTCCGCGGCACCCCACGCATCACCCATCGGATCTTGAAACGCGATTACTCGGTGCGGAACATCGGTTGTCTCCCATTGGCGTTGAACATCAGTGACATGCCCATCGCCAGCCACATGCAACACTTGCCATCCGTGAAATGCCATGGGATTCCGAATCGCAAGTTCGGGTATGAGCATGTTGATCGTGGATGCGCCCTGCGAGGCACCGGTCACCAACAGCGTCGGCAAGTCACTCTTGAGCCCCAGTCGTTCGCGACATGCCGCGGCTGTTCCCGTCGCAATCACGGATGTCCTGAGCGGGATGTTGACGCGAGATTCGCCAGCGAGCCCTGCATCGACCGAACTGAGCACCACATCCGCCCAGCGGGTTGCGAGTCGGTTGGCTCGTCCCGGCGGCGAGTCGAGGTTGAGTAACACGGTTGGGAGTTGTCTTTGGCGGGCTGCTCGAAGTGCTGGTGCCGCAACGAAACCGCCAGTGGCGACCACCGCATCAATAGACTCGTTGAGAAGCACCAACGAGACGGCCCGGTGTGCTCGGGCGAATCCAAGAGCAAACCTTGCAGCACCCACCGGGCCGCGACGCAGCGGTCTCGCGGGAGTCGTGTGGTACTCCACACCTGCAGATTCCAACATCCGCTGGTCGATTGCACGCTCGGAGCACGCCAGGATTGCCCGAATGGATGCGTCCTGAAGATTCTCCGCAATCGCCAGGGCGGGGGCGATGTGACCGCCGCTGCCGCCGCCTGCGATCAATACATCCGCGATGATGTCAGGCATGGCACACCGGCGCAGTTTCCGGTGCCGCCGCCGAGGCGCGATCAATCGACGCGATGAGACCGATGCAGAACGCGGTCAACAACCAGCCGGTTCCGCCGCTACTCAGCAGTGGCAACGCAATACCTTTCGTCGGCGCGAGACCCGTCACCACCAGAATGTTGATGCAGGCCTGAAGCCCGATCGTGCTGGTGATACCGATTACCAACAATCTGCGAAAAATTTCGGTTTGACGCAAGGCGATTGACGCGCCCAGAAAGAGCAGGCCGCAATACAGCGACACAATGGCAACCGCGCCGAGTAGGCCGAGTTCTTCACAGGTAATGGCGAAGATGAAATCGGTCGTATCTTCCGGCAGGTAGCCAAACTTCTGCACGCTGTTGCCGAGACCTGAGCCGGCAAGGCCACCGCCACCGATTGCCGCCATGGATTGAATGATGTGATATCCAATACCCTGCGGGTCGTTGTAAGGGTCGAGAAATGCGCGGAGCCTGTCGAGGCGATACGGGCTCGCCAACACCGCGCCAACAAACCCGGCAGCGGCGAGCGGGACAAGGCTCGCAAGATGCCAGAGTCTGCATCCTGCAGCGAGAAGCACCATGATCGCAACGGCAAAGATCAGCACCGCCGTGCCGAGGTCTTCCGCCGCAATGAGGCCGCAGATCGCGGCCGTCGCCAACATCGGTGGAAGAAAGCCATGTCGGAAAGAGTTCAGTTGGCGTGTTCTGGATGCGGCCCACCATGCCAAGGTAGCAATCAGGCCCCACTTGGCGACTTCACTTGGCTGGAATCCGATGGGGCCGAGTTGAAGCCACCTGCGGGCACCATTGACTTCTCTTCCAATACCCGGCAGATGCACTGCCAACAACAGTGCGATGGAAATGGGCACGGCCCACGCAACAAGCGGGACGCCAAGAACAGGTTTTTGCAAGATGCCGATGGGGACAAGCGATCCGGCCCACATGGCCAGAATGGCAGCACCAGCAAGTGCGGCGGGGCGGCCGGTGAGCATGTCGAAAAAAGTGACCGGATGGTCGGGGTCAACTTGGAGCGCGGCAGAGTTGACCATGACAACACCGAAAACCAGAAGTGTCAGAGCGATCAGTACCATGCCTTGAGCGGCGCGCATACACCCTTGATATCGGCCAGTAACGAGAAGGCTGCCCAGATTCGCTGATTTCGATAGGATGGCGCATTCGCACATGACACCGGAAAACCGTCAATTCGACTGCGGCCAACGCATCTATCTGGAAACCTTCGGTTGCCAGATGAATGAGTTGGACAGTGAACTCGTCCAGAGTCAATTGTCGGCGTTGGGGTATGCGTTCTCGGACGATCGTGACACGGCGGATGTCGTGCTCTTCAATACATGTTCCGTTCGGCAGCAGGCGGAAAACAAGGTACTCAGCCGGGTGGGCGAACTCGGCATTGAGAAGAGTCAAGGGCGGGCTCTGGTGCTGGGGCTGCTTGGCTGTCTCTCGGAGCGGGAGGGCGTTGCGCTTCTGCACCGACATCCCCAGATTGATTTTCTTTGTGGCCCGGGGGAACTGGACAAGCTGCCGCTGCTTCTGCAGAACGCCTCACAAGGCGAGGCGCAACTTGCCGCCGATCGCGCTGCGCTGCAGGGCAATCGTTCGCGTCGATCCACGGTGCTCGGGCGTGCTGAAGATGGTTTGGAGTCATTGGATCGCGAGCGATCGTTTGACCCGGACTCTCAGGCCATCCGCGATCGCTCGGCCTATGTCAGGATTACCCGCGGCTGCAACAAGTTCTGCACCTACTGTGTCGTGCCGGCTACCCGCGGGGCTGAAGTGCACCGTCCACCAGAGGCGATTGTCAGCGAGTGCCAGAAGCTTGCCGATGCAGGGGTCATTGAGGTGACGCTCATCGGCCAGACGGTCAATCACTACACCTATACCCACGGCCTTGCCCTTTCGGCGGAGGGGGAGGAGTTGCCGCAGGTCGGTCCGGGTGGAAAGGCATTCGAAAACGGCGTGAATCATGTTGGATCCGTAACTTCGTTTGCCGACTTGCTGCGGCGCGTACACGATGAAGTTCCTGCCATCGAGCGGCTGCGATTTGTGACCAGTTATCCGCGTGACTTCGGTGATGACATTCTGGAGGCGATGCGGGACTGTGAACGGATCTGCCGCTACCTTCATGTGCCCGCGCAGTCCGGTTCCAACGCGGTGTTGTCTCGAATGAACAGGGGCTACACCGTGGAGGAATACGAGGACTTTGTGGCGCGGGCCCGGGCGATGATGCCCGACATCTCCATTGCCGGGGACATCATCGTGGGATTCTGTGGTGAAACGGAAGATGACTTTCGTGCGACCAGCGATCTGCTTCGGCGGGTTCGCTTCAAGAACAACTTTATCTTTCGGTATTCACCGAGACCGGGTACGGCGGCCATGTCGCGGCTGGAAGATGATGTTCCGGAGGAGACAAAAAGACAGCGCATCAACGACCTCCTCTCGGTGCAATCGGAGATCAGCGCGGAGGTGCATGCCGCACTCAAGGGACAGACCGTGTCGGTGTTTGTGCAACGGGTAAGCCCGCAGTCTTCAAAGGTGGTTGATGGGGGGATTGATCTTCTTCGCCACGGCGGCGGTGTGCAGGTCAGCGGGCGAACAAGAGGTGATCTCATCTGCGTCTTTGACTTGCCACAAGACATCGCTCCAGAACAGGTCATTGGAAGCATTGTTGAGGTAGAGATCGTGGACACCGGTCCATTGGTACTGCGTGGCATTTCCCGGAGTTGGCAATCTGGGCAAGAATCAGGGGCCACGGGTAGCGAACTCGTGAAAAATCGTTCCTTCTCGGGTTGACTCCAAAGGGCGTTCCGGTACCTTCAACCTGTTGCTGAGGCTATGCTTCTGCTCACCGGGGTTGAGAACCGCCTCTCAAGGCTCCATGGGAGGGAACCGGGCAGGCCGAGTCTGCGAAGGGGCAAGGGAAGGGGAATCCGGGGGGATCCGGGTGGAGACAATATGGGGAACACGGTTGCTTGGGTTTCGATCTCAAGTCAGCTCTGGGTCACTCGCCCGCCTGCAGCCGATCACTAGTGTTTGTTCTAGATCTAGATTTAGGAAAGAAGAGGAAGAAATCCATGAAGACAAAAACGCTTTCCATGACCGCTGGCGTGGCCTCGCTCCTTTTTGCGGGCGCTGCTTCGGCGGGTTATGTCGGAATGAGTGGCGAAGTTGTCGCAGTTGACGGCATTGCCGGTAGCCAGACGATTCGCGTATACGCGGACTTCGCTGATGCTGCCGACCAACTCAATGCAGTGTACGGCGACTCTACTCACACATTGTCCATCGACGCCAGCAGCAGTTTCTACCAGAACTCGTTTGGTGGCGCGGTCAGCAATGACATCAACCCTGCTTTGTACGCGGCTTTCCCGAGCCTCGTGTACGACAGTTGGGTCACGATCGGTCTCGAAGATCAGGTCGGCAACGCGATGCTCAACATCGGCGTCGACTTTGATGACTTTGAGAATAACGGCGGCGGCATCACGACCGACAATGGTTCGTGGTTCGCGACTCCGGATGATGCCCAGGTGGTTGCTGGTGCGGAACTCCGAGTCATGATCGGCCAGTTCACCGTAATGGGTGCTAGCGGAACCGTCTCTGGCGTGATCAACATGCAGGGCAAGAATGCTGACGGCTCCAACTGGGTCGCCAACGATGTCGCCTTTGAATTTGGCGATATTGTTCCGGCTCCTGGCGTCTTGGCACTTCTTGGCATCGCCGGCCTCGCGGGCCGCCGACGCCGCGCCTAACTGAGAATTCCGGCAAGGAACCAAGGGTACGGTTCCTCTGCCGCTGATTCGACCTTTTTCAACAGCCGCCGCTGCGAAAGCAGCGGCGGCTGTCGTTTTCGCAGCCCCAGAGCCCTAGGGGTCACACCCCGGGTGTGACCCCGGGTGTGACCCTAGGTGTGACCCTAGGTGTGACCCCGGGTGTGA
>CAZJKE010000031.1:0-22786 GCA_964546585.1 uncultured Isosphaeraceae bacterium
TGGAATCCACGACGCCAAGACCGATCGGCTGCTGCTGATCGAGGCAACGCCTGCGATCGAGTCCCAACTTTCCTTCCTGCACGAGTTGTCGGGTTCAACTCGCCCAAGTCGTGTTCCCGTGGATGGCATCCTTCTTACCCACGCGCACATTGGGCATTACACGGGTCTCATGCAACTTGGTCGCGAGGTAGCGTCGACCAAGAAGATGCCTGTCTGGGTGACACCCCGGATGGCTGAATTCCTGCGTCACAACGGCCCGTGGTCGCAACTGGTTCAGTTGGAACAAATAAAGCTACTGGAGGTTTCGCCAGGCTCATCATTTTCGCCGCTCGAAGGCTTGGAGATTGAGGCCATTACTGTTCCGCATCGCGACGAGTTCAGCGACACCGTGGCTTTCCGGATACACGGCCCCCATCGCACAGTACTGTTTGTGCCCGATGTCGATAGGTGGTCGGGACACGATGGCCTGCTGGAGTCTCTCCTGGAGGGCGTTGATATTGCCTACATTGATGCGACCTTCTATGACGGTCGAGAACTGCCCGGGCGGGACCTATCGGAGATCCCGCATCCACCGATGGTGGACACGATGCGGCGGTTGGCTGATCAGGCGAAGCAACATCCTGGTTCGTTCCGCTTCATTCATCTGAACCATACGAATCCCGCGATGCGTGACACGGCGCTACAGCGGTCAATCAAAGATGCTGGGTTTGCCGTCGCCGTGCCGGGCGAGCGGGTGGGTCTCTAGGATTCCTGCATCACGAATCACTCGCGGAAGTTTGGTTTTCGTGCTTGCGTGATTCTGCAGACAGCATAATCTCTCGCCGCATGGTGACCATGCACGTCTTGACCTCGAAACCAAGGCGTCGATTCAGGTCGAGCATCGGGGCATTGGATTCCTGTTGGTGCGTGTGAATGGCGGTCAAGCCCTTGCGGCGTGCCCAGTCGAAGCCCGCCTGCTTCAGTGCTTTGACCAAGCCGCGGCGGCGGTAGTCAGGGTGCACGCCAGTCATGGAGTGTCCGCACCAATCGGCATCTTGCTCTGGTTTCGCGAGCCAGGCGGTAGCCGCCCACTCGCCATCTATGAGTGCGACGAAGGAACCAGCGAAATCAGTCTTCATTTCAATTTTTAGACTCTTAATGAAGGCCTCAGTATCACTGTGAAAAATTTCAGCGACATCGAACCCGATGGGCAGATCCTTTGCGAAGGAAAGGCAAAGTTCCTGAAGTCGTTCTGCCCAGTCTTCGTGCTCCTGCTGGAGTTCTACCAGCGACGCGATGCAAACGCCTTTCCCTTTCGTTTCGTCAAGGATCTTGCGACCTGTTGCCGCGTCCCATGTCGACACAGTGAAGGCGAGGTGATATCCACGATCGACTTCTTCGAATCCGTGAGCACGGGCCCATGTCAGGGAGTCAGTATGTTCTTCGGGGAGTGTCGTAAACCAGTGGGTATAGCCAGCATCTGCAGCGAATCCTGATGCCATGTCCATCAAATGCTTGCCGATTCCCTGGCGACGATGATCCGATTCGATGAACACCATTAACGAGATGGCTCCATTGATGATGGCGAGTCCAGCGTTTCCAGCAGATGCCACGCCTACGGGCTCGCCGTCAGACTCTGCAATAAACCCGAAACTAATGAATTCTGAGGAGGCGCAAGCATCCATATGATCCTGCAGCCTTGCCTCAGCGGTACGTCGTGGTAGATACTCCGGCAACCATGCGTTGACGAAGCGAGTAACCACTTGCATGTCGTCAAGCGTAGATTGCAGTTCTCGTACGGTGATCGTCATTACATCTACCTCCGTGTACCAGATGATTGCCAGCATGATCGCGACTGGCCCTGCAATACAATCGCTAACATCGTAATAGGCTTGTCTGGCAATGTCATGAGGTGTACGCTGCAGATATGATCCTGCCGATACTCGCCATTATTTCAATGCCGATTGAACCACTCTCTGGGTCCGGCAGCATCTACGTCTTTGACATACTCGGTCCATCGAGCGATCCGATCTGCATTCACGCAGAGACATATGACCTTGGCCTAGCAGAGTTGCTTGAAGGCGAGGAAGCGGACGTGGTCTGCATCGACGGACAGGATTCTGCGCAGTCTCATGCCGAGATCAGCGTGCTGATCTCTGACACGCAGTTCAGGCCCGAAATGAGCGGATGGGGCGACGCTGTCGCGGGGGAGGGGCAAACGGCCTTCAGTCGACATGACACATCGGGCGGAGTCACCTTCAACGTGTACGAACCGGTTCGCGTGCGATTGAACTGGTTCATGTGGGCAGCCGGGCTTGGGAACGCGAATATGACGCTTCGCCGCGTGGGAGACATCGACGGGCCAACAGTTCCGTTTCCACCCATCTTTGAACAGACTGTGTCTTCCTACATCGAACCCATTCAGATCGACGACATCACTATGTTTACGATGCGGACGGGACGGTGGCGGGTGAGCATGTTCTCGACACACCAGGCCATGAACACGAAGAAGGGCTTCATGAACGGGTTTGCCCGCGGGACTTTCGAGGGCACTTGGATTGACCTGGGCGATGTGGATGGCAGTGGGAATGTTGATTTGACTGATTTGCTGGATGTCATCGCGTCATGGGGTCTTTGTGGATCATGCGCCGCTGACGTCACTGGTGACGGATACGTCGATACGAGCGACCTGCTTCAGGTCATCGCTGACTGGTCAGGGTGACTGCCTGCTGTTGCAGCACGGGAAGCACTGTGACAGCTGGGGTGGTGGTTGCAGTAGCGTGCGTGACGCGGGCAGCCACAAGCGTGCCGGGCAACGCGTTGGTGGCCAGAGTGATCTCCGCATAGTGATCGCAGCGACCACGAGCGTACTCGGTCCCGTTGGCCGGATGTTCGATCAGAACTCGCACCTCGTGATCCACGAGATTTCTTCGGTAGGAGAGCGATAGTTCCGAGTCGAGTGAGAGGAGCGTCTGCACGCGGTGACGAATCACGGAAGCCGGCAGTTGCGGCCAGCGTGCTGCGGCAGTTCCGCTCCGTACGGAATAGGGAAACACATGCATGTGAAGAAATCCGACCCGCTGCGCAATCTCGATTGTGCGATCGAAGTCGTTCTCATCCTCGCCAGGAAACCCGCAGATGATGTCTGTTGTGATTGCCGGGGGCAGTGCGTCCAGCGCTAACCGATCCTGCACCATCGCGATCATGTCGAGGTACATATGGGTGTCATACTGCCTGTTCATCTTGTGCAGTACCGCATCACTTCCAGACTGGAGCGGCAGGTGCAGGTGCGGCGCGATGATCGGTTGATTTGCGAGCATCGCGTCAAGTAACACATTGGTGACATCGCCCGGCTCCATGGAGCTGAGACGCAGTCGCCCCAGGCCCTTGATCTGTGCAACGGCATCGAGGAGGTCAGCCAAGTGTTCCCGATCTGGGTCTACCTGTTTTCGTCGCAACGCCGTCTCATGACCGTACGCGCCGATGAATATGCCGGTGAGGACGATCTCCTGATGACCGAGATCGACCAGCCGTGTTGCCTCTGCGACAACATCGCCAATCTTCTTTGATCGAAGCGTTGTGCGGATTTTCGGAATGATGCAGAATGTGCAGTGGGCGTCGCAGCCGTCCTGAATCCGTAATTCTGCCCGTACATGATGTGCAGGTTGCTTCGGCATCGTGACAGGAAGCGTCACCGCTCGGCGCACAACTACGCCAGTTGCTCTTGGCTGGTCGAGCATCGCATCGAGAGTTTCGGCAAATCTGTCAATCATCACTCCCTCGCCCGCCTGGGGAACGACTGCATCACCAAGTTCCGCAGCGACGCCACCGTCTGTCCCTGGGAAACAGCCGGTGACAATGACACGGCCGCCGCGGCGCGATGCGCGACGAATAGCATTTCTGGATTTCGCAGCCGCTGTTCCGGTCACGCTGCATGTGTGCACAACCTCGATGTCGGCTGACGACTCGCTTTTCCGCAGGCCCCGGCTGCGCAGTACGGTTTCCATGTCACGGCGCTCCGCGTGGTTGACGCGGCAGCCCAGAACGGTGAATCGGTAGGTGCAGGCCATGTGCTGAACCATTATTGCAGGCAGGGGGGTATCCTTCTCCCATGCGGACCTACCTTGTCATTGTCATTGCGGTGTTTGAGCTCGTCGCCATCGGCCATCTTCTTCGCATCCTGACGGACTGTTCGCTCATCATCGCTGATGTGGACATTCCCATGTGGGCGTCGTGGCTGGCATTCATCGTGCTCGAGGTACTGGTGCTCATTGGAATCAAACTTGCCGCCCGCGATCATTGACATCACCCGCCGTCTGGCTGCAGATGTCGACGCACTGTCGTTTTCCGATCCGGTGACCCATGTCCACAACCCGATCCGCTACGCATGGCGACCGGTCGAGTCATACCTGCAGAAGTACGGAGAGAAGCAGGGGCGTTCACTCCTGATCGGCATGAATCCCGGTCCGTGGGGAATGGCGCAAACGGGCGTGCCCTTCGGCGAGGTCAACGCAGTGCGCGACTTCCTGGGCATTTCAGAACCGGTCGATCGTCCAAGGGGCGAACATCCAAAGCGACCGGTGATGGGGTTCGAGTGCTCGCGGAGTGAAGTCAGCGGCAGGCGGATCTGGAGATGGGCTGCCGATCGGTTCGGCACAGCCGATGCGTTCTTTCAGGAGTTTTTTGTATGGAACTACTGTCCGCTCTGCTTCATGGAAGAGAGTGGCCGCAACCGCACGCCGGACAAGTTGCCAGCAGCGGAGCGTAAAGCACTCTTTCAAGTGTGTGATGCCGCGCTTCGCGAGATGGTGGATGCGTTGGCGCCTTCCCGCATCATCGGGATTGGAGTGTTTGCGAGCAAGCGAACCGCTGCGGCGCTCGAACGTGGCGACATCAATACGGTTCTGCATCCAAGCCCCGCAAGCCCCGGTGCCAATCGTGGTTGGGCGGAGCAGGCCGAGCGGCAACTTGCCGAGATGGGCGTCACTCTTCCTCAGGCGGCTGCGCCGATGACTTGATCTCGTTGTCGATCACGCGGAAGTAGAATCCGAAAGTTTTTGTCCCGTTGAGCACCTTGACCAGCACGGGATTCCAGCCAGCCCGAAGCGACATCGTTCCGAGATGCCGGTCGCGTGACGCATACTGCCACTCCGGGTCGTCAAGTACCAGCGTGTCGTTGACCCAGACTCTGCACCCATCGTCGCTGCCGATTGTGAACCGCACCTCGCGGTCGTCCGGACTCCAGACCCAACACCGCGCATAGGCGATCGCCCGCTCGTACACCACGGCCACAGGCACGATGGTCGCGAGATCCACGAATCCACTTTCCGATGCCTCGATGGTCTGCCATTCCAACGGCCCGCCTTGCTTTGTCTTCGGTGCCGTGATGTGGACGATGCCAGGCTCGGGTGCCTGCGCATTTCCGAGCGCCTCCATGTCGGGTGCGGGGAAATACCCGGCCACCTCCCACTCCCGGAGAAAGTCGCCGCCCAATCGAAGCGCATGTTCCGAAGCAAATCGCCGCGCGTTGGACCAGCCGAAGCGATCCACAAATCGCCAGAAGAGTTCGTCGCTGACATCAGGTTCGATGGTGTCACTGGCGGCCCAGCCACTGAATGCAAGATAGTGGTCGCTGTCGGGGCGATCGACGACTGCGGAGAGCAGTGGTAGAAGTGAAGCGTCCGAACTCGCAGCCGCAGCGCGGCACGCAGCGAGGCGGACACCGCGGTCGTCGTGGGACAATCCGTAACGGATCATCTGCGTGTTGATTTTCTCGTCTCCGGCGGCAGCCAACACGAGCATGGCGACTTCGGAGGGAGAAGATCCTTCTGCTGCCGCCAGGACAGAAGCAAGGTCACCATCATCCACCGTGTTGCGTGCCCACTGGCTCGGTGGCGTCCACACGCCATCATCATCGGCATCTATATAGATAGGGTTCGCAATTGCGATGGGGAGAATCGGCCGCGATTGTTCGATGATGTAGGGCGACAGGTCGCTCTGGCCATCAACGATCGCCGCAATCCAGCAGTCGCGTTCCACGGGAATGTGAAAGCGGGGGCGCAGGCGTGTGGGCCCATTCTCTTCGCGGGACACCTCAAGCGTGGCAGCGACATCTCCGTTCTTGATGATCCGAATCCGGTCGATCGGAATCCAGGATGCGGATTGGATGTCGAGATGGATGTCCACCACGCCGTCCAGTGCGGCGATCGTACTGCCCATGGGTTGGCCGTCCGCAGTCATGCGTACAAACGGGCCGGTCGTGGCCGACACTTGCCCACCCCTGATTGCATTTGCAACCGCGGCGGGATCGATGTTCGACGCATCATCACTTCCCACATGGACGAAGTTCCGCGGGACGCCGGCAATGTTGGCGATGACGGTATGGCTGTCACTATTTCCGATTGCCGCGATCCGGCGGCCGGCGTTGAGCATGTTGTACCAATCCTGCAACACGCTGTGTTTACTTGCCCGTGTGTTGATGTCGTCGACTTCAGCGTCGTAGAAACCCCATCCCTCATTCTCATTGAGCACTTCTATGGAGTCGAAATCCCACGACCAGCGATCATCCGTTGCTTCGCCGGTGACCGGGTCGAGCCCTCGCTTGCCGAAGTAGTCGATGCCGCCCCATCGCGGGTGGTTGATCTGGATGATCGGGACGACATCCCATTCGTTTTCTTCCGCGCGGATCATGGAAAAGAGCGATTGTGCGTCAAGATCCTGATTCACAACTGCGGCGTCGGGATGAAACGGAAAAGCGTTGAGGTGACCGTAGTTTGTCGAAACTTCATTGCCGATGACGGCGGTCAGATGATTCTCAGCGCCGAGCAACTCAATTGTCGGGTCGTAGTCGGTGTTGTGATTGTGGTCGGTAGCGACGGCAAATTCCACACCTTCTCCCACGATCGAAATGATCCTCTCTGGCATGTTGGAGTCGCCGTGGCCGGAGTGCGTCAGGGTGTGGAGGTGAAAGTCGCCGCTGACCCAGCCTGTCGTATCGACTTCGTGAATCAGGTTCGCAGTCCACTGCGACTCGCTTCCCGGCGAGATATCAATGTGCGTAGAGTCCATCGACCACTCAAGGCCGTGGGTGGCGTACACATCCCACGAACCTGCCGGAACGGTTATGGCGCCTTTGCCACTGAGCGTGTACACCGCGTGCCGGCGAACTGCCAGGTCGTTCGGCGAAGCATCGGCATTGGGAAAGAGATCCTGCGAGCCGCCATCCTGATCAATAAAGGTCAGCCGGCCGGGCATGGGCTCGCCCGCCTCGTCGAGGATTTCGAATACGAGCACGCCGCTCTGGGCGTCACTGGCGGTAGGAGCGGGGTCGGCGGCGGTGTGGAGGACGCAATAGAGGGCGATGAGTGTGTGCATTGTCGGATGGTAGCGTCGCTATCCTTGCGGCATGCCGTTGATACTTGACAGGGTGGCCAAGCACTTCGGAGGCGTGCGTGGTGTGACGAATGCGACGATGTCGATTGCCGATGGGGAGATGGTCGCCCTGACCGGCCCATCCGGCGGCGGCAAGTCCACGCTGATCCACTGTATTGCGGGATTGATCAAGCCTGACGGCGGTTCGATTGATCTTGACGGCCGATCTCTCTTGAAGGCGCCTCCGCATGCGCGGGGCGTCGGGCTGGTCCTGCAGGATCAGCCGTTGTACGAACACATGTCGGTGGCTGCGAACCTGCGATTCCCACTTCGGTGCAGGGGCATCGCCCACGCCGAGTCCAAGGCGAGGGTGCGTGAAGTGTTGGAGTCGCTCGGGCTTGCTGACCTGTCGCGGCGACGGCCCTCCTCATTGAGCGGTGGCGAGCGGCGGCGATTGGCCCTGGGAAGGGCGTTGGTGGTACGGCCACGGATTCTGCTGCTTGACGAGCCGTTGGCACATTTGGATGAAGGCACACGAGGGCGGCTGCGATCGGTGATCCGCAAGGCCCACGAGCGATGCGGCGGCCATACCATTCTCGTCACACATGATCGAGAGGATGCCGCCGCACTCGGCGATCGACTCATGACCATGCAGGAAGGAGAGGTGACAGAGTGGACAATGTGATTCGCTGGATTCTCGGAAACGCATCGTTGTCGATGCTCATTCTGGCGGTAGTGCTCGGCGTCATTGGATTCGTGCGTCGTACCAAAGCGGGGAAGGGCGGCGTCTGGGAGCCGTTCATGTTTTGGCTCCTGCTCCTGTTCGTCGGCCTGGTAGGTCTCTACACCTTCGTCATGCATTGCTTCTTCAGCGAAACAGCGGCGTCAGCGATCGGCTGGTCAACGAGCCCATTTCAGTATGAGGTCGGCATTGCCAATCTGATGACTGGCGTGCTGGGAATCATGGCAACCTGGTCGAGTCGCTCATTCAGGTGGGCCGTTGTGCTGGCGGCGGCGGTGTGGTTGTGGGGGGATGGCGTGGGCCACATGTACCAGATGATTGCTGCGCAGGATTTCGCCCCCGGCAATGCCGGGTCGTGGTTCTGGACCGATGCTCTGGCACCTGCGGTGCTCATCATCGTGCACACGCTGAACACACGCCGAGGCTGATCGACGAGAGGGATTGTCCCTGTAAGAAAATCACCCTCGAGCCGGTGAGGCTCGAGGGTGATGGAAGAGAAGAGAAGAGAAGGAACGCAGGGTGCCGCCCTTTCGGGCAACTGCTGCACGCTGGCGCTCCCCACTCTGCGCCTGCTACGGTATCGGCAGATCACCGCTCTCAGCAGCAGTATCGACGGGCGATATCGGGTCCTGTTTTCCCCAGAAGTTGCAAGCCGAATCAGGCCAGAAACTTGCGCCACGCACTTTTTTCGATGTTTTTATCGGTATGGTGCATCTGCGCCCTAACCCTTTGCGGGGTCCGATCTTCCCAAAGTTCGGCCTCTTGCGATGTGCTCGCTCGGATCTGACACCATGTCGTCATGGGCCCTCGTAACCCTCTGCTATTGTGCCATCAACGATGCCGGAACCAGTGTGTTTCTTTCTCGGATGGGACCAACCCTTCCTGCCTTCAGCGGCGGGATGGCTTGTGGAAAACGTGTTGGGAGGGGACCTCACCGCCGCCGATGGGACGGTCATCGTGGTGCCGGGAAGTGGTGCAGCCGGCCGCCTTCAGTCGCTGCTCCTGGCCCAATCGGGCGGCGGGCTCGCCATGCCGCCAATCGTCACACCTGGGTCGTTTCCTGGCGCGGTGCAGCGAGATCGCCTCAACCGGGCCGACAAGGGGCTGGTGGCGGTGGCCGCCGCTACCGTTCTTCGAGATGCCAGCGACAAGGAAGTAGCGGCGCTGCTTTGCGATCGCACCTTGCTGGACGGTGACATCAACGGTTGGCTGCAGTTGGCAGGGGAAGTGGAATCGGTCGCCACAGAACTTGCCGGCGGAGGGTGGACAGGCGATGTGTCGAAGTGGCCGACGGATGCAGAAGGTGTGCTGTCGGCGTCGGCCCGCCGCCGATTCGATGCTATTGCGATAATCCGCGCACGAACGGATGCATGCCTTGCCGAGGCGGGCCTTCATCACAACGACTCGATCGCCTTGTCTCTGGCGGCGGGCGAATTGCCGCTGCGAGATGATCTGCGGCGGATCGTGCTGGTTGGAGTCTCGGAAGCCGGGGGGCTTCTCCGATCACTGCTGGATCGATGTATCGAGGAAGGGATCGACTGTACCTCGCTGGTCCGCGGCCCGGAGGACCTTACGGAGGCATTTGATTCCTTCGGATGTGTGGATGTTGACTGGTGGTCGGATACGACGATCGCTCTTCCGGATGCGTGCATTATTCCGGCAGGGGGACCGGGAAGTCAGGCAGCGGCCATCCTCTCCGGGTTGCCGGATGGGCAAGCCATAGATGACGTGACGGTCGTTGTGCCGGACCATGATGCCATCCCCATTGTCCGCCGTTCCCTGGAAGGCCACGGCATTCGGACCCGGCATGGTGGTGGCACTTCTCTTGAAGGGGCCGCGTCGGTTCTGCTCGTACTCGCCGTTGCCAAGTTCACCCGCACCCGGTCGTTTGCGGCGTTTGCGGCGTTGATTCGACATCCGGATCTTGCCGCAGTCCTTGGCGCAGACGCGGCGACGATCGCAGCGCTCGATGCTGCGCAGACTCGGCACCTGCCAAGCACGATCGGCGTTGAGTGGCCAGCATCCACTGATTCTTCAAGCCGAGGGAAAGACCATCAGCGTTTGCTCCGAAATCTGCACAGTAAGACGATGCAGTTCGTAAGGCACGCAGCGGACCGCGAAACACACACGCTTCCCCATTGGATGTCAGTGGTGCGGGAACTCCTGTTGACCATCTATGGCGAACAGGAATTGGATGCCCGCGGCCCACATGCCCAAGCACTGTCGCACCTCTTCAGGGGGATCGAGTTGCTCAAGTCATCGCCCCCTCTCATCATCGCCGCCGCTGGCGACATGGCATTTCACGCGGCCGTTGATGTCCTGTCGAAGGTGCTCGAAGGCAGTTCGATCGCGGAGTATCCAGATCCGAATGCCGTGGAGGTCGTCGGCTGGTTGGAAGCACTGACAGATGATGCTCCGACGCTCTTGGTCGCCGGCATGAACGCCGAGTCAATCGATCGGGGCACCCGGGGCGATGCCTACCTGCCCGAGTCACTTCGAGATGCACTGGGCCTGGATACATCGCGGACCCGAATGGCCCGCGACGCACATGGCGTTACGGCGATGCATGCATCACGTGCAGAGAACGGCACCATGCTCTGGGTCGTGGGCCGGACATCCGTCAACGGGGATCCACTTGCGCCGAGCCCGCTGCTCCTGCGGGAGGCCGATGACGATGTACTGGCGCGGCGCGTGATTCGATTGACGGAACCGACAACCTTCGCCGCCGATCTTCCGCCGCAGTTTGGTCCGCCCAGTGAAGGCGACGCCCCGCCTCGCCCCTCTCCCGCAGACTACGAACATGAGCCATTGTCCAAACTTCGAGTGACCGCGTTTCGGGATTACCTTGCTTGTCCCTATCGATTCTGGTTGCGGCATGTCCTTCGCCTCAGGGAGGCGCGGGATGACGCATGCGAGGTGGGCTATGCGGATTTCGGCACGCTTGTTCATGACACGCTGCAACGCTTTGGTGGCGACAAAGACCTGCGGGAGTTGGGCGACGAGCGTGAACTTGCCGAGGAGTTGTCCCACATCCTGACGGGCATTGCGGACGAGCGGTATGCGGCGCCCGGCCAACCAATGCTGCCGTCGGTCGCTGTGCAGGTGGAGCAGGCCCGGCGCCGGCTGCAGCACTTTGCCCGTGACCAAGCGAGGCAGATTGCGGACGGGTGGCAGATCATCGAGGCCGAGTTCAGCGGTTCTGCTGACCTTGATGTAGATGGCACACCATTCAAGGTTACCGGTCGCATCGATCGAATCGACCGGCATGCTGATGGCCGCTACAGGATCCTCGACTACAAGACGTCGTCCAAGACTGCAGAAAAGATGCACTTCAAGAAGAAGGCCGAAGAGTGGATCGATCTGCAACTGCCGCTGTACACGCTTCTGGTGGGCGGTCTTATTCCAGAGAATGCTGACCCGAAACTGGGGTTCTTTCGGCTCAGTTCGCACTCGAAGGATGCAGGTGTCAACATCGCCAGTTGGGATGCGGAGATGATTCAGAGCGGCCAGGATGTCGCCAGAGATGTCATTCGCAAAATCCGCAACGGCGACTTCGATCGTCTTGCGGCACCCGCTCCTCGATTCTGCGAAGACCTCTCCTGGATCTGCCAGGATGGCCAGATTTCCATACAGGAGGATGGCGAAAGATGAGGCCTCTTGCCAAGTGCGAGATCATCATGGCATCCGCCGGCTCCGGCAAGACGAGGGCGCTTACGGGGCGGTACATTGGCTTGCTTGCCGCCGGGGCCGATCCTCGCACCATTCTGGCGACGACATTCAGTCGAAAGGCGGCGGCCGAGATTCGCGACCGCATTGTGGACAGGCTTGCGTCCGCCATCATCGACCCGGAGGAATTGTCCGAGTTGGAGGATGCAGTACCGCAATTGACTGGGGGTTCGGCTCAGTGTGTCCAGTTGCTGCGGAATCTCACTTCGCAACTGCACCGGCTCGACATTGGCACGATCGACAGTTTCTTTGTGCAGACAGCGAAGTTTCTCAGTGATCAACTCGGCTTTCCTCCGGGGTGGTCGATCATGGATGATGTCGAGTTTCCGAGGATCTTCGGCGCCGCAGCGGAGCAGTTCCTTGGCGACAATCGGCCGGTCGGTGTGGCGACCACCCTGCGGGCCTTCGAAAATGGTGCGAAGGTGCCGGTCATCGACGCGATTGATCGCCTTCAGAAGAACGGGTATGCGCTGGCCTTCTGGACAACGAAAGACGCATGGGACGGGTCGCCGCGGCAGCCGCTTGTGGATCAGGTACGAATCGATGCGGGGGTTGAGCGGCTTCGAGCATTCGAGTCAGACCGGTCGCGACTGCTGAAGCGGATCAATTCAGACATCGGGCTCATTGAAGCAGGAGACTGGGCGAAGGTGATCAAGAAGGGCATCGTGGGTCGGATCATTTTTTCCCAACCGTTCGACGGAAGCCCCATACCCGTTGAACTCACCAAGGCCTACGGCGATCTTGTCGATCACGCCAAGGCGGTATTTCACAACAGCGTGATCGACCAGAATCTGGCGGCCCGGAAGTTGCTGGATGGGTTCCATAAGCACTGGACGACGGTCAAACACGCTGCGAGCCGGTACACCTTCGACGACATTACTCGGTACCTCGCCTGTCTCAACATGCTCGCCGACAGAGAGGACCTTCTGTTTCGGCTTGATGGATCGATTGATCATCTGTTGGTCGATGAGTTTCAGGACACCTCGCTTCAACAGTGGAAAGTGCTGAGCCCATGGGTGAAGGAAATCGATGGTGACGAAACGACCGACCGATCACTGTTCTTCGTCGGTGATGTGAAACAGAGTCTGTACGGTTTTCGCGGCGGCGAACCGGCTCTACTTCGCTCGTTGCCCGAACAGTTGGGCGTCGATGAGCCTGTGCACCTGGACTGCAGTTGGCGATGTTCGCCGCCAGTGATCGAAGCGGTCAACACCATGTTCTTGGATTCAACGGACATCCCACGACTCACCAATCACTCGGAGATTGGGCTCGATACATGGCGGGAGAGTTTTCATCCACATGTTGCAGCCGTTCCTGATCGCCCGGGGCATGCCACTGTGCAGACAGCCTGCGGCGACACGCCGGAGGAAATGGATGAAGAAGTGATTCGGCAAGTCGCCGCAATCAACAGGGCTGCACCTTGGGCGACGATCGGTGTGTTGGTTCGCAGCGCGAAGAAGCAGCGGATACAGCGACTGGTACACGGTCTTCGCAACAACGATGAACATCCGGTCTTTGCATCGGAACACCGCGGCAATCCGCTGACCGATTCGCCGCCGGTCACAGTGATTCTCTCGGCACTGTTGATGGCTGATCACCCCGGTGATTCCGCCGCGACATTTCATGTTGCAACATCGCCTCTTGGAGAACACCTTGGGCTTGCGTGGCAAGGCGACAGTGCCGACAACGCCGCCATCGCAGAATCTATTCGCCGCAGCCTTGTCCGCGATGGTTACGCCAATGTCATTGCAGAGTGGGCAACGGTTCTTGTTGCCACCGCGAAGCAACGCGATCGACTTCGCCTTTGGCAACTGATGGAATGTGCCGAGACTGCGAGCAGCCTTCTGCCGCTAAGGCCATCCGAGTTCGTCGCTGCGATTCGCACGCAGGCCATTGCGGACCCCGCCTCGTCACAGGTGCAGGTCATGACGATTCACAAATCCAAGGGCCTGCAGTTCGATGCAGTAGTGGTCGGTGATACGACCGCCGATCTATGGCGGCCGCCTCAGTTTCTCAAACTCAACCCGGACCCATGCGAGTTACCCACGCGGGTTGGGACGTATCAATCAAAGGAGATTGATGCGCTGCTTCCGGACTACAAGGAGATGCGAGCGCAGTCGAGTGAGCGGCAGGTGGATGAAGCATTGTGCCTTCTGTATGTGGCCATGACTCGGGCGAAGCACGCGCTGCACATTGTGCTGCCGCCGCGGCCGGATGCAAGGTCATGCCACGCAACAATTGACGGGATGGTGCGAGAGTGCCTGCAGTGCGATGCGGCGCTGCAGCCTTCAGAAACCATCTGGTCTGCGAAGTCGGGGAACGCTTCATGGTACGACGAAGTGGTGGATTCACCGGAGGTGTCCAGCATTGATCCGACCCCTTCAGGAACTCCGGGTTTGAAGTCGCCTACCGGGAATACTCGGGGCATCCCGACCACCTCTCCATCAGGCTTGCAAGGTGGACAGAAGTTGATCGTCAAGGAACGATTCAGTAGTGACACGGAGCGAGCAATGGCCCGCGGCACATTGGTCCATGCGTGGATGGAGGACATTCATTGGCTGGAAGAACCACCAACGCCGGAGGAACTGGTGGCTGCTGCGTCACCCTCACTTCCGGACGAGGAGATGCTCGCCACGGCTGAGCAGGTTCATGCCAGGCTGAGCGACGGTGAAATTCGCGACCTTCTGATAAGACCTGCGGGGGGGAAATACCTGGTCCGCTGCGAACAGCCGTTCGTGGTTCGTGTGGCAGCAGGAACCAAGTTGGCCGCAGAAGGTATTGACCAGGACACGGATCTGCGTGGCATGATTGATCGGCTTGTTGTCACGCTCGACGACGCTGGCTCGCCAAGTGCCGCGAGCGTCATCGATTGGAAGACCGATGCGGTGGAACCCGAGAATCTGCAGGCCACCGTGGCGGAATATGCCTCGCAGTTGGCGGCCTATCGCTTGGCCGCGAGCAGGCTTCTGGGGCTTCAAATCGACGATGTAACCCCATTGCTGGCGTTCCTCAGTACTGGGCAAGTCCTTGATGTGACTACTGAGGCCACAATCTCCCGGTGATGTTGCCAATTTGACCGGACATGGCTATCCTGTTCTGCTCGATCCAATTGAGAACGAGTCTCAGAGGGAACATTGTGACGATGCCAGCCATGACCGCCGATTCACCGCAGACGCAGAGCCGCAGTGTGGCTTTGCCGCTGGCCGATCTTGGGCCGCAGGAGTGCGCGGTCATGCGGAGCGCGGATCTTTCGGAGACAGACCGGGAACTTCTTGCGTCGATGGGGTTGCGTGAGGATTGCCGTTTGCGGCTCTGCCGCGTTGGCGAACCCTGCATTGTGCAGGTCGAAGCTACTCGGCTCGGATTGTCGCGGCAGGTGTCGCGTCGAATCCTCGTTGAGCGATGCGCCGCTGGCGCGTAACTGACCCATGAGCGGAGGCTGTTGTCAGACGGGGTCGAAACACACGCCGCCGCCGGCATCTGTGCTTCTTCTGGGCAATCCAAATGTAGGAAAGACAACGCTCTTCAACAGGCTCTGTGGGCTGCGCTCCCATACCGCGAACTACCCAGGCAGCACTGTTGAGGCTCGGATTGGCCGTGCCACCGGCGGCGCGGTCGATCGCAGTGTTACCGATCTTCCCGGTGTGTACAGCCTGCGAATGCGCGATGACCTCACTGACTGTTGCCGCGATGCACTCTGCGGTGACCGGCCGCCGGATGCGGTACTGGTGGTGGCTGACGCCACCAACCTGCGCCGCAACCTCATGCTTGTCAACGAGGTGCTGCATCAGGGACTTCCCTGCGTCGTGGCGCTTTCCATGATGGATCGAGCACGGCGGCGGGGCCTGAAGATTGATTGCGATGAACTCTCTGACCAGTTGGGGTGCGCGGTTGTCCCTGTGAACCCGCGAAGCGGCGAAGGCCTGCGCGGCCTTCACGCAGCGATCGACCACGCCCACTGCGAGCCGCGGCCACTACCCGCGACGGATGAGGTTGCTGCCATCGATGCCTGGGCGGATGGTGTTCTCGGCCCGAGCGTGCTAGGTGGACATCTGAACGGCGAGGACCTGACGACCGATCGGCTCGATGCGGTGTTTACGCACCCTGTTTCGGGCTTGCTCGTCTTCGCGATGGTGATGGGCGGCCTCTTTGCGGCAATCTTCATGCTGGCCGCAATTCCCATGGATCTGATTGACCTGTTCTTTGGTGGCTTGGCGACTTGGGTGGGAGACCTGCTTCCCGAAGGGGAGATTCGCAACTTCATAGTTGAAGGCATCATTGGCGGCGTTGCAGGAACAGTTGTGTTTCTGCCTCAGATTTGCCTTCTTTTCTTCCTCATCAGCCTTCTTGAAGACACCGGGTACCTCGCGAGGGCATCATTTGTGATGGATCGTGTCTTGCGGCGGTTCGGATTGCCAGGCCAGGCATTTGTCCCGCTGCTTTCGGCTCACGCCTGCGCCATCCCAGCGATCATGGCCGCCCGAATCGTTCCAGATCGTCGCGACCGGCTGGCTACGATTCTTGTTGCGCCGTTCTTCAGTTGCTCGGCGCGGCTTCCAGTCTATGTGTTGCTCATCGGACTCTTGTTCGTTGGACATCCGTGGCTGGCGGGTCTGGCGTTCTTTGGCTGTTATGTACTTGGCGCCGCAGCTGCACTGTGTACATCACTCCTCATTCGCCGATCGATCTTGACAGGCGCCACGCGGCCCATGATGCTCGAACTTCCTGCATACAAGTGGCCGTCGATTCGTACAGCGATCCTTACAATGATTGACCGGGGATGGGTCTTTCTCAAGAATGCAGGAACGGTCATCCTTGGCATTGTCATCGTGCTGTGGTGGCTGCAGGCATATCCAAAGGGCACACCCCCGGCAGAGGCCGTGGCATTGCACACCGCGGCCGCGGAGGTGCAGGACATCGACCCCGACCGCGGCGCCGAACTGCGTGCGGACGCCGCCCGGTTGACCAATCGTGCCCAGCAATCAGGCAGTTTCGCTGGCCGTATTGGTCACTTCATGGAGCCTGTGTTCCGGCCCCTTGGGTACGACTGGCAACTCAGTGTTGGCGTGCTGACCAGTTTCGCTGCGCGCGAGGTCTTCGTGTCAACGATGGCTGTTCTTGTTGCCGGCAGTGATGACACCGATGATGAGAGCGTCATCAGGCGGATCGGAACTGCGAAGCGCGATGACGGATCGCCGCTTTTCACACTGCCAACATCCGCGAGCCTTCTCGTGTTCTTCGTACTGGCGATGCAGTGTCTTCCAACACTGGCGGTGACACGACGAGAAGCTGGCAGGTGGTCGTGGGCCGTTCTGCAGTTCACATGGATGTCCACTCTGGCTTGGGTTGCGGCATTCGTGACCTACACACTGGTTGCGGCGGGGACATCCTGATGCCGGTCAGTGATTGGCAATTCTGGACCGTTACGGTCGCAGCCCTGATTGCCGCTGTTGTGCTTGTATGGCCATTGTTCCCTCGTCGCCGGGGGAAGAAGACGGAGATTACCGTGCGGGGGAAACCGCCCGAGCGGTAAGTGTCAGGACGGCCAGCCCGCCAAGGCCGATCCACATGCCGTAGCCGAGCATGTTGGCAATCGACGACCAGTCATCGCCACCTGCCAAGGTTGCGAACCAGGCGAGTGTTCCTGCAAAGGCAAGTCGGCCGGCGAAACTCTGGATGGACAGGTAGGTCGCCCTTTGCTTACTTGGTATGGCCGGTGCAACCGAGGCGTTGAGGGGCGCGGTCATGAGTGCTCGAGGACAACTTCGCAGAAGCATGAACATCGCGGCGGGGATCGAGAGGAAGAAGTGCATGGCCGCCATGATGGCAACCTGCAGCCCGCATGCCGACAGCAATACACCACCGGTTCCGATGCGTCGCCGCAGCGACACACTCATTGACGCAAACCAGGCTGCAATGAGCATGGTGATGGCGAGGTGCACGCTTGTCAGGACCGGCGTGGCTCGCAAGGCGCCGAACTTGGCGGCGAGTGTTTCCACATAGGGTTGGTAGAACTCGTAGGGGATGTGGTTCAACACTGTCATGAAGACCGCGAATGCGAACAGCCACAGAAGCCGCGTGCCGCGAAGCAGAGAAAGACAGCCGATCAACTGGCTGATCAACCCATGCCGAAGGGAGGACTTCTCTTGCAGTGGTTCCACGAATCGCAGTGTCATGCCGATCATGACACATGCACCCGCAAGCGAAAGGACATAGGCGCCGCGAAAGTCAGGAATGGCGGCGAGTCCACCAAGGACGCCCGCAACAGCAGAACCGAGGAAGTTGAACTTCGTTGCGCGTGCTTCGCAGGCAAAGTACTCTTCTTCACGGCCGAGTGCCTGGGTGGTTTCCAGCAGCAGGCTCGTGTCGGTGCCACTGTTGAAAGCGATGCCAGCCGCCAGGAGAATCTGCGCCGCAACAAATTCGCCGAATGATGTGGCCAGCAGAAAGGTCACATAGGCAGCGGCAAGGAGGCAACTGGCAATGACAAGCGTCCGTTTGCGGCCAAAGACATCACTTGCCCATCCCGATGGCACTTCCATGGCCACCACCGCGACAAAGTACATCGACTCCAGTTTGAGAACATCTGTCAGCGGAAGTTCACTGCTGAAGAACAGGAAGTAGATCGGCAGCCAGAAATAGGCGTGAAAAACGCCCGTGTACCAGGGATAGATTGCGAGGTTGCGACGGAGGCCGTCTGTCATTCCGTGTCGTCTGGAATCGCGTTGTGCTGGATGATCGGTCGCGATTCAGATTGCTCAACGAGTTGAATCGACCGCTCAATCGTCCCACCCTTTTGGGCCTCATACCGAAGTTGTGCAGTGCCACTGCCCTCGATCAGAAACCGGAACAGTGTTCCGGACTGGCCACCGATGCCGGAGTTGTTGGAGATCCGGTCCGGCTGTGGCGTGTCCGTCGCCTCCAGTTTCGCTGTGGGTAGAAGTGAGGAGACTGTGCCCGAGGCAACCACCGATCCCCTGGAGTCGGTTGTGCAGTGCATGAAGTCTGGAAGACCGATCTTGTTGCGGGCGGCCATGGATGTTCGCGTGGGAATCAATCGATCGTTGACGACTTCGGCAGTGACTTCCCACAGTCCGTCCTGTAGTTCGCGAACCCGAAGTGCGCCCCAGCGAAGCAGCGGCATCTGGTCGGCGTGATACATCGTGAAGGCGAAGTTCCGGTGGCATCCCTCCTCCAACATCCATGGCGGGGTGACGCGGGATGAGAACTTCTTCTGCCCGCCGACCAGCACCGTGCCGTAGGTCGGGTGCTGGACTTCGTGGTAAGGAACATAGACATCCTCGAACTGCAGCAGGTCACGGAATGTCCGTCGTTGTTCGGTGGACGGGTTGGAACCGTCGGCCATCATTCGCTTGTCCGTCCACAGTTCGTTGGTGAAGCTGATGATTCCGAGCCCTTCATAGGTGAAACCGTCTTCACCGCCGTGTACGACGTAGAGATCGCTGTGGACGGTCATGGGATCGTAGAAGGGCAGCATTTCCGCACCCTTGTCGGCTATTTCGCGGTAGACGCGAAGATCGCTTTCTGGATACTTCACATATGGTGCGTTCGGACCAAACAGGATCATGCCGCCGGCGTTGTGGTAACTCTGATACGCGGCAATGTTCGGATGGTTGTAGACGAACTCGCCGACCGCCCGTGTTTCCGGAAGGCTGAATGGATAATCATCGGCGCCGTACTGAATCCACTGGGGCTGCCAGTCGTTGGGCCAGTTACGGTTCGGATCGTAGCCGCCTGGCCCGTCTTCGTTCGTGCGACCATCGTCGTCGTTGTCGATTCCTTCCTGACCCGCTCGCGACCAACCACCGGGCGCATCGTCGCGGTCAACCCGCTTGAAGAACCTGGGATCATCAGGGTCGGGCATGTACCGGCCAAGAGGATCTCGCACCCACATTTGCGTGATGTGACCATCACCGTCGAGGTCATCAGGCGGATCTTCGTCATACAACCCGTCGTGATCGTTATCAGTGGGTTTGATACCGCCCCGCAGATAGTGCGGCGTGGAGGGTTCGTGGAACCAGACTTCCCGGCCATCGGGGTTTTCCATGGGGACAAAGTAGAACGCGCGTTCATCGACGAGTCGCGTGATTCGGTCGATGACGCCGTAACTCTTACAGAGGTACCAGATCGAATACAGGACGGTTTCGGCAGCCTGAATCTCGTTCCCGTGAATGTTGCCGTCGATGAACATGGCGGTCTTCGAATCGGCGGTGCCGGTCTTCGGGTTGTTGAGTGTGACGAGCCAGAGATCGCGGCCGCCGACGCTCTTTCCTATGGTTTCGATCGACAACAACTCTGGATATGCGGTCACGAGCCGATGAAGCGATCGCGTCATGTCTTCATAGTCGTACCAATGGTCAAAGCGAAGGTCGACTCGACTCTCGTGGGGGTACTGGGCATGCGCAGCGGTTGTCAGGGCAGCCAGCAGAAGGAGGAGGCGAATGATCATGCACCACCTCCATGTGTGAGCGGCACCGTCACGCTGGTAGTGCCGTACTTTTCACTAAAGAGCGTGATTGTGATCGGCGTGTCCTGGTCGCCTGTGATAATCCATTGATACCACTGATGTGCGCCGCTTCCTGGGATTGTGTACAGGCGTTGCACCCGCTGTCCCGACACGACGGTGTCGTTGGGTGTCTCCAGCCGAACAACATGGGGCCGTGCCCGTTTGTTTTGTTCGGCCATGGCAGTGCCGCTGGGGAGCCAACCGTCGTTGATGACCGGCACCTTGACTTCCCAAAGTTGATCAGCGAGTTGTGTGACGGTGGGGTCACCCAGATGAACATCTGGCAGGCGATCTGCAAGCGCGAGCAGGAACTCCACCTGTTTCTCGGAGATGGATTGGATCTCGTCGGTTGGGGGAAGTGTGCGAAAGTAAGGAACCCAGCCACCGATTTCGACCGTGCCGAGTTGCGGATGTTCGAATGGTGCCCACTCGATGAATCCTGCGCCGTTGCGGTTGTTGTCGCTGTATGCGAGCCATGCAGCATCGCCACCACTATTCTTGTTCGCGTTACTTTGCTCTGCAACGCGGCGAATCGTGATGCCTGACATCTTGGCGTATTGTTCCACCATTTCAGGTGTCATACTGGCCTTCATCTCATCGGTGACGGGAAACCCTGCAGCTTCTGCGGCGTCCAGCAATTCATCCAGTGTTTCCTGAGAGATGTCGCCGACGCCGGAGGGGGTCAATCCTTCATTGTCGGTTGCGGTTTCATCTTCTTCTTTCGTTTCCGGTTCTCTGTCAGGTGCGGGTCCGGTCCAGAGTGGCGTCGAGAAAGTCGGAACGCCAAACTGAGCGTAGGACCAGGCGGCGAAACTGCCATCCATGTCCGTCTTGGGCGCACTTTCCAACCCTGTAATCTCGCGGAAGAGTTTGGAGACTTCCGCGTACATCTCCTTGTCACCTTCGTGGATCTGTTTCACGGCGCCGGAGTCGAGGGTGCTGGTGTCGGTTGGGGGGTTGGTCAGCGTGTCGTTTACGCCATACACGACCACCGCAGCAATCTCTTGATGATCGAGCACATACCGAAGCAGTGAGAGGGACTCTGGTTCCGAAACTTGCCAAGGGCCGCTGCCGTCAGCATGCGGTTCGTATCCGTGCATGTAGTTGCGGTTCAGGTCGACGCCGCCCCGGGCATCCTCGTTGTATTTGCCGTCCCCGTCGTCATCGGCGCCTTCCATATAGATCGCAAATTGTGCGGATTGGCCCTTTATCGAATCGGGCTTGATGTTGAGGCGGGGATTGTCCGGGTCGGCAAGGTGGGTCGCCTTTTCCAGGTCGGGCACGCGCATCATCGTGATGTACCCGTCGCCGTTCAGATCGTCGCCACTGTCCTCGTCGATTGATCCATCTCGATCCGCATCGTCCGGCCGAAGGTTACGGCGTTGATTCCGGCGTACCGCGTCGAAGTACATGGCGGCCGCGTCCGGGTTGACCTGTGGAATGACGATGACCTCGTACTGGGAGAGGAGCGATTGAATGCTTTCCTCATCCGATCGAGCGATGAGTTGATCGACGACATCCATCGCGACTTCGCTACCGAGGAGATGATCTCCATCAATGCCAGCGACAATGAGAATCGCCGGGCGATTGTCGAGGGCGTTCACACGAAGAGCGCGGATGGGTCGACCGGTACGACTCTTGCCGATGGTGTCCACCTTCATTGCCGAGCCGGACTGGAATTGTCGTTGCGTGATCGCCTTGTCGAATTGTGCGGGTGTTCGCCAATCGCGGGCGGTTACGCCTAGAAGACACGAACACAGGATGAGAGAGACTACGGCCATGGTGGGCGGCGAGTGTACTCAATCGCTGGAAAGAAGGGTTGTGCCGATGCGGAACAGGGCCCAGGCGGCGAGGAGGCCAAGTGCATTGCTCAGAAGAATGTAGGTCAGTGCCTGGCCGATCCGCCCGGCGTCAAGCAGTTCAATTGCTTCGAGTGCAAAGGTCGAGAATGTTGTGAAGCCGCCGAGGACGCCCACGATGATGGCCAGTCGCACTGGTTCTCGCAGGTGCGAGAGCGGTCCGAGGAGAACGGCCGCCATGAGTCCGATCGCAGCGCAGCCGGCGACATTCACAAGCACGGTTGCAAATGGAAACGTCGTGGCGGAGAAGGGGTGTTCCCAGAGCGACACAAAGTATCGCAGCACTGCGCCGACACCCCCGCCGACCGCCACAAGAATGATTGCGGTTGGGTCCATGGGTTGCGGATGATACTGCCAGAGAAACCGCCGCACCCACCCCCAACCGCCATCGCCAAACCGCCCCCGCGCGCTGTGACGGTCACTCTAGTCCGCGGAAACGCAGTATCCGTTCGGCGCCACTGTTGCCAATCCGCTGCCCCTCTCCCGCGTTCAAGGGGTCAGACCCGGGGTCAGACCCGGGGTCACACCCGGGGTCACACTTGGGGTCACACCCGGGGTCACACCCGGGGTCACACCCGGGGT
>CAZJKE010000032.1:0-22533 GCA_964546585.1 uncultured Isosphaeraceae bacterium
ACCCCCTGAGGGTATGTCGGCACTCGGCAGTCTTCAAGGTCAACCTCGCAGCAATCTCAATTCATCCCGCAAAATAGCGGCCAATTCGAAGTTTTGGGCGTCGATTGCACCCTGCAGACGCTCCCGCAGGTCCGCTCGCTCTGAAACCGGCAGCCGACGGGTCAAGGACTGCCGCAGGGCCAACAACATCAGGGCCTCGTGGGACCGCTCGCCCCCCGCTCCCCCGAGGGCTGCGGCGAGTTCCTCCAGGCCCTGATCGATGGCCGACAAGGCGGCCTGTCGCTGACCGTGCTCCACCGCCCACTCCGATCTCCCACGCGCCCGCATTGCGATCGTCGACCCCCGGAAGGGTTCCAGAGCGGTCTGGTCAGCCTCCGACACCGCGTGGACCCGGCAGAGGTCGAGAATCTCAAGTGTGGCCGAGGCATCGCGTACGACCATCTCCCAGAGACCCAGAGAGATGCAAGCCGCCCCGCGGTGCGATCGCTGCACTGCTTCTTCTCGCAGGAGCCTGCAGGCGTCCGCATCGAGCGGCGTCACCTCGTTTGTGTCCAGAATACGATCCCGCTCAGACAAGCCGCCATCGGGTCGCCCATCCATGTCCATCTGCAGAATGCCCAGATCCAGACGAATCTGGAGGACATCCCGCCCATCGTCCGCCTGCACGACCCGGGCCTGCAGACCACCCCGCTCTAGAGGCCACTTCTGGAGGAGGTTGGTGAGGTCGTCACTCGGCATGATCGTCAATTCTTCCCCACTGTGACGGCAGTTGTACGCCATGGAGCGTCACTTTGCACGCATCATTCCGGTCATGCGGGCATGCAACCTGATCGGCCCCCCATGCCGGTGAATTCACCCCTTCCGAGGGCCGATGGGGGGCCTAGGATCCGTTGTTGCTGCGCCGGAGGGGCGATCAGCACAGCGGTGCGCGCACAGGAGAAGACCATGGATCTCGATATTTACCTTCGTCAGATCAATGAGGTGGAACTCCTCACTGCAACTGAAGAGAAGGAACTTGGCTGGCGAATCATCAACGACTGCGACCCGGCATCCAAGGACCGCATGATCCGCGCCAATCTGCGATTGGTCGTGTCGATCAGCAAGCAGTTTCTCGGCCGCGGACTCACCCTTCCTGATCTGATCGAAGAAGGGAACATCGGTCTCATTCGAGCGGTGGAGGGTTTCGACCCCGCACAAGGCGCGAGGTTTTCAACCTATGCCTCGTGGTGGATCAAGCAGTCCATCAAACGCATGTTGATCAACGCCCTGCAGCCGGTCCATGTGCCGGCGTACATGGTCGACCTGATCGGGCGTTTCCGCATGGCTTTCCGCCGTCTGCAGGAGGAACTCGGGCACACACCCAACAGCCGGCAACTGGCCGATGAACTCGGTGTTCCGATGAAGAAACTGCGGTCGATCCGTCGGGCACTGCGTGCCTACTCGGGTGCCGCGCGTGGACCCATCTGGGAGGATGGCGATGCGCTGTCCATGGCTGATCTTTTCGAGGACTCTTCTCGCAGCACGCCGGATCAGGAAGTTGAGCAACGGGAGACGCTCAAGGATGTCCTGCGATTGCTCGATCAACTGGACGAGCGGGATGCTCGCGTACTTCGACTTCGATTCGGGCTGGAAGGCCAGGATCCGCTTACACTCAAGGAGATTGGCCAGGTCATCGGCTTGACGCGCGAACGCGTGCGCCAGATCGAAATCGCCTCGCTGCGGCGGCTTCGCAGTCGCATGCAGGACGACCCCTCGCTCGGCAAGAGACGGGCATCCTGAGACGCAGTGTGAGAAGTACCTGACGCCCTCAGTCGCCGACGGCAACTGCAAACAGCCGCTGGAACTGAGGGCCGCCAAGGTCGCCATCGAGTCGCCGCAGGCGATTGACCCGTGCGATTGCTGCGGCGGGATCGCCGCCATCGTCAACATGCCACTGCACGAGCCGCAGGTGCGCCAGCCAGAACCAATAATCACCCTCGCCGGTACTCGCGATCACCTGCTGCATGCCGTGTGCATCCCGGGTGCAATCGGCCAGGCCCGCGATCGTCTGAATGCTCTTGCCATCCCTTTCGATCGCCATCGCAAACCATGCTGCGGCGGCGTCAGGTTTTCCGAGCAGTCGATCCGCCTCGCCGAGAATCGACGGCGGGATGATCGCCTCGTCGCACGATGCCCGGCTCGCCTGGAGGGCTGAACGCCGAGCGTCGAGATCGAGCGCATCCACCACCTGTCCTTGTCGGTACGTCTCGATGGCCGCGATCAATGTGGCATGCTGCGCGTGCTGCTCCGCCGCATCCTCCGCTGCTTCGGTCGCTGCATGTGCCGCCAACGCTTCTCGCCGTCGCTCTTCGATGCGGGCTTTGATGGCGACCATCGCAGGATCGTCCGCTGGGGCCAGACGCTGCATGCGTTTCAGAACGAATGCATCGACGCCGGACGGATGGCCGCCTTCCTCAAGGAGCCGAGCGGCGAGGGCTGTCCATGCTGAGAGGGATGTATCGCCCGCATGCACGCTCGCGTATCCATCCGCGAGGACCGGGCGGAGATCGCCTCGGCCCGATCGAGAGAGCATGCGATCGGTTTCGCTCCAAATTGCCATGGCAGCCGTGGCTGGTGCCGAGGACATGCGGTGCAGTGCGGCGGCAAGAAGGTCTTCCGCGTCGGCTTTCGACATCGCGATGAGAGCCGAAGCATGACGGTCCGCCGCCGCTTCATCGCCGCGGGCGACCGCAGCATGCAGTCGTGCGCGGAGTGATCGGGATGCTGCGATGCCCTGCAGGTCGGGCTGGATCGCTGCCAGGCGTGTCTCGCACGACTCGGCGGACTCGGCGTTACCGATGGCGGCGTCCATGCCTGCGAGCACACCCCGCAGGTAGTCAGTTTCAGGCATTCCATCGCAGGGTGCCAGCAACGACCGAACATCCGCGATCAGTGCGGCCAATTCCTCTTGCGCAGAGTCGCTGCGGAACCCAAGCGTTGCCTCAGCAATGCTGTCTGTATTGGCCCACATCCCAAAGAAGGTGTCGGTCGCCTGGTCAAGC
This sequence comes from uncultured Isosphaeraceae bacterium, assembly GCA_964546585.1. Classification (GTDB taxonomy): domain Bacteria; phylum Planctomycetota; class Phycisphaerae; order Phycisphaerales; family SM1A02; genus CAZJKE01. The sequence continues at coordinate 3,042 of CAZJKE010000032.1, forward strand.
AACCACTGCCTTGCGCGAGGATCGCCGCGTTCGGCGGAAATCAGATCTCTCCGCGCATCAAGCAGAGACTGGAGTGCCGCCGCGTCACCGCTCTGTCGCCACGACGCTCGAAGCGCATCCACTTCCGCCGCATCGATTGCAGCACCCAGCACCATTCCGAACATCGCGAGGAACATCATCCCGGTTCTCCGAGCGTGATGTTTGAATACCGCGCCGCCGCAGCAGCGTTGTAGGCGGCCATGGCATGATCCCACCTCGCCTCGGCAGAAGGCCGAATGACAATGGGGTGATCCGGCGTGAAGAGGCCGTCGTTGCCGAAACCGTCGGCCCGGTACTTGCGGAGAAATCGGTGCAGCCCGTCAATGCCCGACACCGGCTCCCATGGACCGTCCAGTCGAACACGACAGTCCCATGCTCGATCACCGGTGGACTCCACATGAACGACCAATGGTTGATCGTCAAGCAGCATGCCGGTGCCGACCTGACGCTTGGGGAGATCCATCGGGTATTGCGATTCGCTTGTGCGGAATTCGGTGGCGACCATGAAGTAGACCAGCAGGAGAAAGGTGACATCAATCATCGATGTGAGATTGAGCCCGATGGATGTGCCGCACAGACGACGACGGCGATGGGCGACCAAGCGTTCCGTGGAGTCACCCCGCATCGCGTCTCTCACTCTGCACGACAAGGTGCAATCTGGGTGTTCCACCGGCAAGGCGAACGGCTTCGATGACTTCATGGGCGTGCTTGTAGGGAATGCTGCTGTCCGCGCGGAGATACACCTCCCGAATACCGTCGGCCATGGACGCGGCCACCGCCACCGTGACACCGTTCATGTCGATGACTTCGCCTTCGACGACGATCTGCTGCCCGTCGGGCATCGGCACCAGGTTGAGTACCAGTCGTTCATCGCCGTCCGGAGAGCCCGCGACCGCTCGCTCCGGACTTGGGAGGTCCATGTGGACCGCGTCGCGATCGACGACCTGGGAAACGACTACGAAGAAGACGATCAGGAGGAATGTGACATCGATCATCGGCGTCATGTTCGCCGCGATCTGTCCACCGCCCGTTGTCCTTCGCCGGATCATCGGATCTCCGCGCCGGTTGTAACCGGCACGCCACTTGGGACTTCAGCGGGGCGCGGTGTCTTGGGCCTTTGTTTCTCCCGTGGTCTGAACGCATTGAGCATTTCCTCAGCGACGATCGTCGCCTCGGTCGTCAATTCGTCGATGCGATTGCGGATGATCGCGTAGGCCGCCAGAGCCGGGATGGCGACGACCAGGCCCCAGAAGGTGGTGGTCAGCGCGGTACCGATGCCGCCTGCAAGCATGACCGGATCTGCCGCGCCGCCGGAACTGACGATGGCAGAGAATGCCAGAATCATGCCGTACACCGTTCCGAACAAGCCGATCATCGGGCTGACCTGCCCCAGAACATTGAGCAACTCTATCCGCCGCATGCGAGCGGTCGCCAGTTCGTCGGCGGTCTGTTCGAGCGCGCGCATCATGGCGGGGAATCCGAACTTCGCCTCCCGAAACGCGCCGTGAAGAACACGGCCGAAGTAACTGGAGTCGCGCGACACCTGTTCGATGGCGTAGCGGAAACGCTTCTTGCGGATCCCGTCCTCCACCCGTTGAACCAGATCAGGTGGCAGCACATTGGAACGCCGGTTGGCGAGAGCCATGTGGACGGCTACCCCGATTCCCACGACGGACAGCACGAGCAGGAGCCAGGTCACTGCGCTGCCGAGCACCTCCAGCGATCCATCTGCTCTTCTGGAAACAAAGAAAGCATCGGCAAAGGACCGCCCGTCCTCGCCGGCGGCGGTCGTAGTGACCAACAAGGTGATGGCAAGGCTACGGAGCCGCATTACTCTGCCCGCTGGCGATCAGTCGCCGATCGATGAATGTGTACCCGTCCGGTCCGCCATGATGCTCGGCAATCTGCTTCAGAATGCCTTCCGGATCAGGGGTCAGGAATTGAATGCAGTCGATGCGGACCGGTCGGCGGTCGTTGCGGGGATCAACTGGATTGAGCCTGTCCAACTCGGCCAGCAGATCCTCTCCCGAGACTTCGAATCGCCCGGCGCCCGTGATGTTCTCGCTCAGCAGGTAGATGAGGTCCGGCTTGAGGCTGAAGGCACTTCGAATGGCGTTCGTCGGATCGCTGCTACCCGCCGGGACGACATGTTCGCCTTGGCCGATCCATGCAAGTGCGCGATCGATGTGATCCCCGCTCGCCGCCACGAGGTTCCTCGGCGGCACGGTGATGGCACGGTCCTGCTGGAAGAACACAACCGAAAATTGCTGTTGGGCGTGAAGTCCGCGGAGCGATGCGTCCAACTCGCGAATGACACTTGAGAGATGGAGCAGCATGGATCCGGATGCGTCCACAACATACACGACGCGACGGGCGCTCTTGGCATCGAGTCCCATGAAGGACACCTCGGTGGCGATCTCGCGGCGAGCGATGGTGGGAACTGGGTCGCCGCGTGCGACCCGCTCAAGCATGGCCAGCCCGTCCTCGATTGGGGCGGGACGTGGCTCCGCCGTTGCTGGTTTCGGCGTGGGTTCTTGCGGAACAGCCATCGGCTGCGACGGCAACGCGTCCTGCGAGACCTCGTGCCAATCAGCGGTCACCAGTTGCGGTGGCGGGGGATCCTCACGGATCACCGACCATGTAATGAGAAAGGCGACTGCGGCCAATCCGATGTGCACACCGATCGACAGCACCCATGGCACGATTCGACCAGCGGCGGTCCCCGCCACTGCTTCGACTGATTCTTCGTTCTTCCGCATCCTTGCAGGGAGCAGCGTACCGCGCACCTCGCCCCAGTTCGCCTCAAATTGCCGTCTTTCCACCAGCGGAAGTGCCCGGCACCGGGCACCTCATGATTCGTTGGCCGGTGGTAGGGCTGTTCGATCCCCCGACCACCGTCGATCGATGGCCAGCGGCCCGGGGCCGCTGAAGAGCAGCCCGATGGCAAGGGTCAGGAGGGCGAATCCGGCGAACAGTTGCAGGTATTGGTGCGGTTCGAGCGGCCAATCGAAGGGATTCGTCTCGAACATCCCGTGCAGGCGTATCGATACCAGATACAGCGCCGAGCCGGTCAAGAGGCATGCCAAGGCAGCCGCAAGCCGCGTAAACAGTCCGACGAACAGCAGGAGGCCCGCGAGAAGTTCACCCACGCCCGCCGACCAAGCCAGAATCGTTCCCCAACTCCCAAGTTGCGGCCAGCGGTCGTTGAGCAGCCACCTCGCCCGCTGCACACCTCTCACAGTCACCTGGCCGGCGGCAACTGCCTCCTGCTCGCCAGCAGTCTCCTCAACCGCTTCATGTCGCACCTCTACCCCAAGATCGTGCAGAGCGGCCGCTCGCTCGCTGGCAATGGGCACGAATACGAAACATTGCACCCAGCCGCTTGTCAGCAGGGCGGCCGCCAGAACGAGGCGGCTGAGTGTGGGCGTGATGAGCATGGCAGCAGGGTTCATGGGATAAGCTCCTTTGACATCGTACCTCCCCCGTATCATGGTCCACCATGGTACGGGCTGCTGCGGGTGTGGCGGAATTGGCAGACGCGCTGGATTTAGGATCCAGTGGGGTAACCCGTGGAGGTTCGAGTCCTCTCACCCGCATTCAATGACTCCTTGGACACCCACATCCTGGACTTCCTGCCCCACCGATCAACAGCCGGCCTATGCGGATATGGGGGCCCTGGACGCCGCAATCGCCGAGTTGGCAGAACTGCCGCCACTGGTTTCCTCATGGGAAATCGAATCGCTGAAGATGCAACTTGCCGAGGCCGCGGCGGGCACACGATTTCTCTTGCAGGCCGGAGATTGTGCGGAACGATTCGTGGATTGCCGTCCCGCCCACATCACTGCGCAGCTCAAGGTGCTTCTGCAGATGTCACTGGTGTTGGTGCATGGCACGCGGAGGCGCGTCATTCGTGTCGGCCGTCTCGCCGGCCAGTACGCCAAGCCGCGATCTTCCGACTTGGAATCTCGCAGCGGCGCCACGCTTCCTTCCTACCGCGGCGACCTCGTCAACGACATTGCATTTGACTCAGTCGCTCGCGAACCGGATCCAAAGCGATTGCTCCGTGGATATGAGCGAGCAGCAATGACGATCAACTTCGTCCGCGCGCTTATTGATGGCGGCTTTGCGGATCTGCATCACCCCGAGTATTGGGACCTCGGCTTCCTGGAACACTCGCCCCGTGCGGCGGAGTACCAACGCATCGTCGAGTCGATCGCGGAGAGTCTCCGCTTCATGGAAACGCTCGCCGACGCGCCAGTGGGCAATATCAATCGCGTCGAGTTCTTCACCAGCCACGAGGGGCTGCATCTGCCCTACGAACAAGCACAAACGCGGCAAGTCCCCCGCCGCGAGGGGTGGTATGACCTCTCCTGCCATTTCCCCTGGATCGGCGCCCGTACCGGCGATCCAGGCGGCGGACATGTTGAGTTTTTCAGCGGTGTCCGAAATCCTGTTGCGGTCAAGGTCGAGGGCGGTGTCGACATCGAGCCCCTGCTCGACCGGCTCCATCCAGACAATGAACCGGGCCGTTTGACGCTGGTACACCGGTTCGGTGCCGAGAGAGTCGCCGATGGATTGCCGCCGCTCATCGAAGTGGTGCAACGCTCGGGCAAGCAGGTGTTGTTCGTCTGTGACCCCATGCATGGCAACACCAAGCGGACCGACAGCGGTGTGAAGACGCGGAGTTTCAATGACATTCTGGCGGAACTGGATGCGGCCATTGACATCCACCAGCGACTCGGTTCGCGACTTGGCGGAGTGCATGTGGAGGTCTGCGGGACAAATGTGACCGAGTGCACGGGTGGGGCGCGGGGTCTGGATGAGTCGGGTCTTGGAGAGACCTATGAGTCGTTGGTCGATCCACGGCTCAACTATGAGCAGGCGATCGAACTGGCGATGCTCATATCGCAGAGGATCGGGTAGGTTCGTACACTGTCGCGCGATGTCTGAGCGGGTCCTCATTACTGGTGTTGGCGCGATCTCGGCGTTGGGTGTCGGGATCGAATCGCTATGGCAAGCGATGATCGAGGGCCGCAGCGGGCTGCGGCGGATCGAACGGTTCGACCCTTCCGGCTTTGCCTCGCAGGTGGCAGGCGAACTTCCAGACGACGATTTCAAGGTCAAGAAGATCGTGCCCAAGAGTCACCGCAAGGCTGTGAAGGTCATGTGCCGCGACATCGAGCTGGCGGTTGGTGCAGCGGCGGCGGCGGTCGAAAGCGCGGGCATCGTGACGGCGGCGACCGACAGCGAAGCGGACCCGACGATCGATCCCGATCGGCTGGGCTGCCAGATCGGTGCAGGGTTGATTTCCGCCGAACTCAACGAACTCGGTGCGGCACTGGTCACCAGTCAGCGGGAAGACGGGTCGTTTGATCTGCAACACTGGGGCCGCGAAGGAATGGAGAACCTTACGCCGCTCTGGTTGTTGAAATACCTGCCGAACATGTTGGCCTGTCATGTGACAATCGTGCACGACTGCCGCGGCCCGAGTAATACGATCACCTGCTGCGAAGCCTCTAGCGGGCTGTCGCTTGCGGAGTCCCGGCGCGTCATTCTGCGTGGCAGCGCGGATGCCTGTTTGTCGGGGGGCGTTGAGGACCGCGTCAACCCCCTTGCCCTTTTTCGACAGCACTGTGCGGGCCGACTTGCGCCAGGGAGTGTGGCCGAAGGCGCGGTGCAGCCCTTCTCACCAAGTGCAAACGGAACGATCGTAGGCGAGGGTGGCTGCCTTCTCATGCTGGAATCCGAGTCGTCCACAGCGCGGCGACGTGGCACCGCGTGGTGTTCGGTCGATGGCGTCGGATCCTCGCAATCGTTGGGCGATTCACCGCTGGACGCGGAGCCGGAAGCCATGGCGGCGGCGATCAACGCCGCGCTGTTGGACGCAGACTGCGCCTCTGAAGAGATCGATGCAATCGTGCCGCTGGGTTCAGGCATCGCGGCAATCGACAATGCGGAGCGAGCGGCACTGGCGATGGTGTTTGGTGAACGGCTCCCCGAGGTGCCGTGCATGACGACCATTCCCTACACGGGCAATTGCCTTGCAGGCAACGGTGGCCTGGCCATTGCGGTCGCCGCCGCAGCGCTGCGGCATCAACAGTTACCGGCGCGGCTCGGTCACGACGAAACGCCGGGTATCGATGCCTCGGCGTGCCAGAGGCGGGCTGCCACGCTGCGACGTGTGCTTGTCACGACGCCGAGTGAAGGGGGCCAGTGCGTGGCCATAGTCCTGGGAGCGATTGCGGCATGAGCGATCCTCGCATTGTCATTACGGGCATGGGTTGGGTCACGCCGCTGGGGCACGATCTGACCACGGTGTGGTCCGCGCTCACCAGCGGCACATCCGGGATTGCGCCAATCGAGCGGTTCGACGCGTCCTGTTTTCCAACGACCTTTGCCGGTGAGGTGCGGGAGTACGACTGGACGGCCTTTGTCGATGACGCCACCGTACACCACAGTCCGGCCCTCAATTCCCAGTTTGCCCTCGGAGCGGCGCGGCAGGCGTGGGAGCAATCCGGGCTCGGACGCTTTGGTGGGCTCAATCGGAACCGCGCCGGGTTGTATCTCGGGGCTGGCGAAGGCGTGCTTGATTTCGATGCACACTCATGGATCGACACGAACGCCTGGGCGCGTGATGACTTGGAGGTCGATCCCGTGCAGTGGGCCAAGTACGCCAGGGAGCGTCTGGATGAGTGGGGTGAAGTCGAGCAGGAACCAAACATGTCGCTCTGGCATCTCGCCCGTGAATATGGGCTGCGCGGTCCGGCATTCAACTGCCTCACGGCCTGCGCAGCGAGTACGCAGGCCATCGGCGAAGCGTGCAGCGTGCTGCGCCGCGGGCAGGCCGATGTCATGCTTGGCGGCGGGACGCACACAATGCTGCATGTGCTGGGCGTGACGGGGTTCAACAGATTGACCGCCCTCTCGACATTTGATGGCGACCCGACGCAGGCTTCGCGTCCGTTCAGCCGCGACCGTGGCGGGTTTGTCATGGGCGAGGGGTCGGGAATGTTGGTGCTGGAGACGCTGGACCATGCGGAGGCCCGAGGCGCGGATGTGCTGGCGGAGATTACCGGGTTCGGATCGACCGCAGACGCCTACCGCATTACGGACATTCACCCGGAAGGCCGCGGGCCGGCGAAGGCGATGGAATCTGCGCTCACGCAGGCGGGCATCGATCCCCGGCAGAGGCGAGATGATGGCCACCCGCAGGTGCAGTACATCTCTGCGCACGGCACCGGCACGCAGGAGAACGACGCAATCGAAACGAAGGCGATCAAGCGGGTCTTTGGCGACCTCGCCCCGGAGGTTCCCATCAGTTCAATCAAGGCGATGATGGGTCATCTCATCGCCGCAGCCGGTTCGGTCGAACTCATCACCTGCGTGATGGCGATTGCGACAGGTATGTTGCCACCGACCATCAATCTCCAACACCCGGACCCGGACCTCGACCTCGACTACATCCCAAACGAGGCAAGGAAGGCGGATGTCCACACCTGTCTCAGCAACTCCTTCGGCTTCGGCGGCCAGAACAACACGCTGGTGGTGCAGCGGTTCGGTTGATCAGTTCCGGCGGCGGCGGACGGTCAAGGCGGCGAGACCGAGCAGGGCCAGCGCGCCCGGGGCGGGAATACCAAGTTGGACATCGAGTGAGGTCCACGAATCGCCTGCGGCATCTGCCCCCTGCAGATTGATAACACCATCAACGGATCTGAGATCGACGCCGATGGTTGTCAACTGGGCGATGAGTACCCGAAGTTCCGATCCGGCAAATGCCTGGGGGCTGCCGGGCATCGACCACCATGCTCCATTATCCGTGAAAATGTCGCCGCCCCAGTCTTCGAAAGGAGTCCAGTCGATGCCGACAGCCGCCATGGTGTTGTCGACCATGTCCTCTCTGCCGATCGTGACCCAACTGTCGAATTCGAGACTCGGAAACGACGAGAAGAGTGCTGGGTTGATATCAGAACCCATGGGACCACCGAGCGGGTGCTGGTAGAAACCCTGCGTTTCCCCGGCGTTGATAGTCAGAGCGTGCGAGGTATCGCCGAAGACCGAGTTCAGTTGGTCGCCAGCGTCATCGAATGTGGCATAGATACGCCAAGTTGCGTTTCCCGGGATCGAGTCTGTCATTTCATAGTCCAGGCCAACATAGTCAGCCGGCGCAGTTGTTACGCATGCGCCAAGGATGCCTGCAATAGACAGCGTTACCACGCGGTCCATGGTTCTCCTCCTCTCCTTGATCATACTACTACGATCGGCGGCGGCGGCGGGTGGTCAAGGCGGCGAGACCGAGCAGGGCCACCGCGCCTGGGGCGGGAATCAAACCGCCAATCTGAACATCGGTGGCAACCCAGGTATCGCCGGCGGCCGTTGTGCCCTGCATGCTGATCGTGCCTGAAACGATGCCGTCATTGCCCATGCTGGTGAACTGGCCTATGAGCACGCGGAGTTCCGCGCCAGCCAGAACCTGTGCATCGTCTGGAGTGGCGAACCATGCGCCATCGCTCGTTTCGATCGCGCCGCCGGCCTCGAAGTTGGTCCAGTCGATGCCGATGTTGAGCATCGCATTGTCGACCTGATCTTCGAGACCAATCGTGACCCAACTGTCGTATTCGAGGCTCGGAAAGACGGGAAAGAGGGCGGGGTTGATGTCGGTGCTCACCGGACCGCCGAACGGGTTCTGGTAGAAACTCGTCGTCGACTCAATGGACAGCGGATGAGCGCCATCGCCGTACACGGCGTTGAGTTGGTCGTTCTGATTATCGAAATCCGCATAGACGCGGGTGGTGACGCTGTCCGGGACATTGTCAAAGGTCGTCTCGTAGGAAAGTCCGGTGTAGTCCGCTGCCGCGGTACCTCCGATAATGCTGAGGCTGGCAACAGTAATCCGGTGCAGGGTGGTCTTCATGTCATCTTCTCCTTGGAATCGGGGATGTAGATATCGGCGCGACTGCCACGCGGCATCACGCTCGTCTCAAATTTCCTCAAAAATGCCCATGTTGCCTGCCAGGGGCCATCGGCCTCTCTATGCCGGCTAGCCGCAGGATCCCCAGACAGAGATGAGATCCAGCAGGTCCAGGATGTTGACCGAGCCGTCCTGATTCAGGTCGGACCCGGGGTTTTCGCAATCATCGGTCTTCTCGCAGTGCCAGTCGCTCATCATGATCAGAAGGTCGTTGACACCAACAGTGCCGTCGCTGTTGAGGTCCGCGGGGCAGGCATTATCCGGTGGGCACTCGTCGTAGAATTCGTTTCCGAGACCGGAATTGCAGGACTTCAGGTGTTCCGGAAAGTTCGCACAGAACAGCGAGTCGAGAACATCAACCTCGCCACCAGTGCAGTGTATACCGCCACCTTCAAGATCCGCGACATTGTTTTCGAATGTACCGGAGGTGACCTCACCTTGGCTGTGCGCAGCGGCCATGCCAGCGCCAACTCGCGCGAGATTACCCGTGAAGCGGCACTGGTCGAATGCGAACCGATCATCGTTGTTCATGACCCGAACGCCACCGCCGATGTCGGCGGAGTTAACGGTGAACTCGCAATCGCTCATGATCACGGGACTCCCGGGGTACAGGCGAAGCCCGCCGCCCGAACTGACTGCGCTGTTCTGATCAAACAGGCATTCGAGCAGCTCCGGTGTTGAGTTCTTGACGGCCATGCCGCCGCCATTGTTTGCCGAGTTTCGCTCAAATGTGCAGGACTGAAAGGTAGGGTTTCCGCCGTCGATGCAGTAGGCGCCGCCGCCCCACTGCGATGCGATGTTGTCTTGAAACACGCAGAAACGAATGACTGGACTTGACCCTTCGCAGACGATGCCGCCGCCCTTGTCATTTGAGCCATTGCGGATCGTGAAACCTTCGATCAGTGTCTTGCCACTCTCACCGCTCTCGCAGAGGATGCCGCATCGGGCCCCCTCGCCGTCAATGATGGTGGCCTCTGCGCCGTCCGCCCCGCGAAGTGTGATTGACTTGCCGCCGAGATCAACAACCGCCGCCCCGCTGCCGGTATAGGTCCCGCTGCTCACGACGACTTCATCACCGTCTTCCGCCTGATCAATGGCATCCTGAATAACGGCGTAGTCGCAACCCTCCGGGCAGACATCAACTGTGTCCCCGAGGGCCACTGGCCCGATGGCCAACGTGGCGATCACCACGGCGGCCGGCCTACGCAACTGGCACAAACCCTTCATCTCGATCTCTCTCCTCGCTCATTGCCGTCCATGGCGGGGTCTGGTCGACTATAGCAGAGCAAACACCTATCCCCCAGCAGTTTCCACCGAATTGAGCCCGCCGACGGCCCCTTCCCGTCCGATAACACAACGGTGTCCGGGACCGGTCCCAAGGACCGGTCCCGGACACCGTTTGGGGATTACGCGGAGAAACTGCTGCCGCAACCACAGGTCGTCGTGGCATTGGGATTGTCGAAGACGAACCCACGGCCCATGACCTCGTCCTTGAAGTCGATCGTGGTGCCGTTGAGGTACAGATAGGACTTCGGGTCGCAAATCACCCTCAGAGTGAACGTTTCGCCTTCGGAGAGTTCATGATCCGACGACCATGCCTCATCCGAGTCCTTCCGGGATTCGGTGATGTCCAGAATGTAGTTGAAGCCGGAGCAGCCGCCCCCCTTCACACCAACCCGCAAGGACACAACATCATTGTCGAGTTCCTGCTGCTTGATGATCTGGCTGATTTCCCGAGCGGCGGTATCGGTCACGGTAACGGGCATGAGCGTACTCCTTGAGTAACACCCCAGTATAGTCCGTTCGGTGCACACTGTACGCGTATTCCGCGATATCAAGGCGATTGCGGCCCATGTGAACGGAGCCTTTGTTCCCACCATGGGCATGCTGCATGCGGGTCACTGCGCCTTGATCAAGGCCGCCGCCGGCTCAGGCAAGCCCGTCACTGTGAGCATCTTCGTCAACCCCACCCAGTTCGGCCCCAATGAGGACTTTTCTCGTTATCCAAGGCAACCGGAGCAGGATGTGGAATTGGCGGCGCAAGCCGGAGCGGATTTCATCTTCATGCCCGACGAAGCCTCGATCTATCCGCCTGATCAAGCCGTCAAGTCCCCACCCCTCCCGCCCGCGGCAACCGAACCTGAGCTGGAAGATCGATGCAGACCCGGTCACTTTGGCGGTGTTTGCACCGTCGTTGCAAGACTCTTCGATCTGCTCCTCCCATCTGAGGCATACTTCGGCGAGAAGGATTATCAACAACTCCTGGCCATTCGGCAGATGGTCGCCGCAGCCGGTGACCGGTGGCCGGACCTGTCAATCGAAGGTTGTCCAACCGTGCGAGAACCAGACGGTCTCGCGCTAAGCAGCCGCAATGTCTACCTTGACAGTGCGAGGCGGGAGCAGGCGCTGGGCCTCTACAGGGCGCTTCGTGCCGCGGCCGATGGCGAAGATGCGATGCGCCGCGTGCTCGACGAACACGCGCTTCACACTGACTACGCCGTCATCCGCAACGCCAATACCCTGCTCGAAGCCGCCGGCCCTCAGCGAGCACTCATTGCTGCAAAGGTGGGTACCACGAGGCTCATTGACAATGCCGCGATGGGAGCCAACCCATGAACCGCACGCTGGTCTTCGGCGGATCGTTCGATCCTCCGCACCTCGGCCATGTCGGCCCTCCGGTCGCAGCACTGCAATGCCTTGGCTTCGACCGACTTCTCTATGTGCCAGCCGCAGTCAGTCCCCATAAGGTCGATTTGCCTCCGGTCCCCGCGAAACACCGGCTCGCAATGCTGCACCTTGCCATCGAAGGCATCCCACAGGCCGAGGTTTCATTGGTGGAGGTGGATCGAGAAGGGCCCAGTTTTACGATCGACACGTTGTCTGCGCTGCGAGACACCATCGGCGGCGAAATGCGGCTGCTCATCGGCGCCGATCAAGCTCGCGTGTTCTTCACCTGGCACCGATTCGAAGAAATCATTGCCCTCACCGAACCCGTAGTGATGCCACGGGCCGGCGGCGGCGCACTCGAACCCATCTGGCAAGGCCGCCTTCTGCCGATTCCACCAATCGCCGTATCCAGTTCCCAGGTTCGCTCGGCGCTCTCCAGCGGAGCATCGCTCGATCAACTGGTTCCAGCATCGGTCGCGGCATACATCAAAGAACACGGCCTCTATCGATAGCGGGGCGTCTTCGCAGGTAGAATCCTCGTCTCGTGCCCATTCGTAACTTCTCCATCATTGCGCACATCGACCACGGCAAGAGCACCCTCGCCGATCGGTTGCTGCAGGCAACACGGGCTGTAACGGAACGCGAGTCCCGCGACCAGATGCTCGATTCGATGGACTTGGAACGGGAGCGCGGCATCACCATCAAGGCGTCGGCGGTGACCGTGTACCACGAACATGATGGCCAGAGATTTGAACTCAACTTCATCGACACGCCTGGCCATGTGGACTTTTCCTACGAGGTTTCGCGGGCGCTGACCGCTTGCGAAGGCGCATTGCTGGTCGTCGATGCCACGCAAGGTGTCGAAGCGCAGACCGTCGCCAATGCCTATCTCGCTATCGAGCAGAACCTCGAACTGATACCTGTGGTGAACAAAGTGGATCTCCCGTCCGCCGATCCCGAGCGAGTCGCGATGGAAATCGAACAGGTGCTCGGGTTGCCCGCCGAGGACTGCATCTATTGCTCGGCCAAGACGGGAAAGGGCATCGCAGAACTGCTCGATGTGATCTGCGAGCGACTGCCCAAACCTCGTCCTTCGGAGATAGAGCAGACACGGGCGCTGATCTTCGACAGCCATTATGACGACTACCGCGGCGTTATCGTCTATTTTCGCGTCTTCGATGGTCGCCTCGCCAAAGGCGATCGCATCCGCATGATGGGCACAGGCCGTACCTATGGCATTACGGAACTGGGGCGATACACGCCGACGGCGACACCAGCCGATACGCTTGGCGCGGCGGAGGTCGGCTACATGGTCGCCGCGATCAAGCAGATTGATGATGTACGCGTCGGTGACACCATCACCCTCGACGGCAATCCGGCCCCGGTACCACTGCCTGGCTACGAAGAACCGAAACAGATGGTGTTTTGTGATTTCTATCCCGCTTCCAGCGGTGAGGGCGCGAAGAAAAGCGATTTCGAGACGCTGCGCGACGCGATCGAACGGCTTCGATTGAACGATGCCAGTTTCACCTTTGACATACAGCACTCCGACGCACTCGGGTTCGGATTCCGCTGCGGCTTCCTTGGACTGTTGCACATGGAGATCGTGCAGGAACGGCTGGAGCGGGAGGGCGGCGCAGAGATCATTCAGACTGCACCGACGGTGAACTACCGTGTAGACCTCACTGACGACACGACGCTCGACATTCATAACCCCGCCGACCTGCCTGATCCAACACTCATTCATGCCATCTGCGAGCCAGTTGTCCGGCTGGAGATCATCTGTCCAGACGAATCCATCGGCGATCTCATGCGGCTCTGCGAGACCAGGCGGGGCGTGTTCCGTGGGCAAACGTTTGTTTCCGAGGGGCGGCAGATGTTGGAGTACGAACTTCCGCTGGCAGAGATCATCTACGACTTCTACGACAAGTTGAAGTCGATCACCCGTGGGTACGGCACGATGGACTACGAGATCGTGGACTACCGCGCCGATCGGCTTGTCAAGGTAGTCATCCTCGTCAACGGCCAGCCCGTTGAGGCACTGAGCCTCATCTGCCACCGCGAGAAGGCGGAGCAACGGTCGAGATTGATCCTGCAGAAACTCAGAAAGCAGATCGATCGCCACCAGTTTGAGATTCCGCTGCAGGCGGCCATCGGCGGCAAGATCATCGCGAGAGAAACGATCAAGGCCGTGCGGAAGAATGTCACAGCGAAGTGTTACGGGGGCGATGTCACTCGAAAGAGAAAGTTGCTCGAGAAACAGAAGGCGGGCAAGCGGCGCATGAAGGCCGTCGGCAATGTTCACATACCTCAGGAGGCGTTCCTCGCCGTTCTGGAACAGGAGTAACGAATCAATGAAACACCTCACGACCATCGCGATCATTCTTGGCGGGCTTGCCATCCTTCGCATCACCGAAGCCATCGCTGTTGTTGACGACACCGCCACGCTCGGTCCCGTCGATGGGATTTCGTTAGCGGGAAAGGATGGCGATCTATCGCTGCGAAATGATGACGGCCATCTGGCTTGGGGGGAGGAAGCGACCAGCCGTGCGTTGTCCACCGCCTTCGTCCATGTTGGCCGCGCGCTGGAACCGCTCATGGCTGCCGATCATTTTGTCGAGGCGCGTCAGGATCTCAACGAGGAACTGAACCCGATCGGTGAGGAACTGGAAGAGACGATGCAGGAACTCTGGGAGGAAGGCAAGAGCATGTCGCCTGACGATCCGGACGCGGATGACTTTCGCCAGCGTTACGAACAGGTCTATGCGGAACTGCAGGAATTCCAGCAGCGGGCAAACGCCGCGAGAGCGTCGCTTGCCGCAGAGCAGATGCAGGAGGCCTACAGCGAGGTTCTCACCGCAGTCAATGTTGTCGCTGACCGGCTGCACATCGACCTCGTGCTGCGGTTTATTCCTCCAGATGACCCGATCGAGCCGGGTCCGCCCAACGCCGTCACGACGCAGATTCGTCTACGCACTGCGCTGCGGCTTCCGGATGAAATCGACATCACGGACGATGTGCTGGCTGAACTCGGGCACGACACCGAGTAGTGTTTCTGTTCATGACATCGCCAAGCACGGTCCGTACCTCGTCCATCGACGGGCAGGCGCCGCTGAGTATGGCGTGCATCGATGTCACGCCGCGACCGGCCAGGCCACAGGGCACAATCAAGTCGAAGTGATTCAGGTCGGTCGTGACATTGAGCGCGAGCCCGTGCATGGATACCCACCGGGATACCCGGACCCCGATTGCACATATCTTGAGGTCGCCGATCCACACGCCCGTCGCAGTTTCGTCACTACTTGCCTCAATGCCGAAGTCGGCGAGCGTCTCGATGACACTGGCTTCGAGCAATCGCACATACCCTCGCAGCCGCAGTCCAAGTGTATTGAGGTTCAGAATGGGATAGGCGACCAGTTGCCCCGGACCGTGGTATGTAATGTCGCCGCCTCGGTCCGTCTCGCAGACCGTCACACCCGCGGCAGTCAGTTCCTGAGCCGTGGCCCGAAGGTGTGAAGGCGCTTCTTTTCGCCGGCTGATCGTAATGACAGGTGGATCATGTTCGACCAGCAGGAGGCGATCGTCGCCGCCGTTGATCACCTCTCGTTGATGCTGGCGCTGCACTTCCAGCGCTGGCTCGTAGGCCATGGACCCCAGATCGATAACGGATAGTTGGCAGGACATCGCCAATCGAGGATGATACGCCCTCGTGGCCAACATCCACCCAACTTCCATCGTCGAAGGCGATGTCAAACTCGCAGACGATGTCGAGATCGGCCCGTGCTGTGTCGTACGTGGACCAGTGACGATTGGCGCTGGTTCCCGCGTACTCGGACACTCGCACCTCACGGGAAAACTGGTGATTGGCAAAGGCAACACGATCTACCCGTTCTGCTGCCTTGGGTTCGCCGGGCAGGATGCGAGTTATCCAAACGACATGTTCGAGCCGGGCATCGTCATCGGGAATGGAAACACACTCCGAGAGTATTCCTCGGTGCACCGAGCGACTCGCGACCTTGCCACAACGATCGGCAACGACAATTTCTTCATGACATCTTCCCATGTTGCCCACGACTGCATCGTCGGCAACAACTGCACGCTCGTTACACAGGCCTCGCTTGGAGGGCATGTCTGGGTTGACGATGGTGTGATCATTGGCGGCGGCGCCGCCGTACACCAGTTCGTTCGCATCGGCCGCGGCGTGTTGGTCAGTGGCCTCGGCGGCGTGTCGCAGGATATCCCGCCGTTCTTTACCGTCACCGGGATCAACATCGTCGCCTCGCCGAACCTCGTCGGCATGCGCCGCAGCGGCATGGATCGCGACGAGATTACAAAGCGGAAGGACATTTTCAAACTTCTCTACCGCGATGGCGGCACGAAAGCACAAATGCTTCAACGCCTGCGATCGGCGGGTGACGACATTTCATCGGAGTATGCCGATTTCATCGAGGCCACCCGAAAGGGTGTCTGCCTCGGGACACCGGACGAGCGGCGATCGGAGAGACGAAACAAGGGCCGGCTCATCGATGCATAGCATGACGGTGCTCGGTAGCGGGTCCTCGGGAAACTGCACAATCATCCAACGATCATCCGGCCTCGCGATGTTCATCGATGCCGGTTTGTCGATGCGGCAGACACGGCAACGGCTCGGCCGCTCTGGTCAGTCGCTCGACAGTGTGACCGACCTTCTCCTGACGCACCTTGATCGAGATCATTTCAATCCGGCATGGTGCCGGACACTGCTCGCACGCGGCGTCCGTGTTCATGTGCATCATCGCCATGCAGAGCGGGCAATTGCCGTGGGCGTGCCGGAGCAACTGCTGGTAGTGTTCGATCGCGATCTTGCACTCGAGGATGTGCGTGCCGAGCCAGTGCACATGCCGCACGATGCGGAGGGCTCCATCGGATTTGTGCTGGAGAGCGGCGGGAGGCGTATTGGATTCGCAACGGACATCGGACATGTGCCAGATGTCATGCTGAATCGCTTTGTCGATCTGGATGTGCTGGCGATCGAGTCAAACTACGACCCGGAGTTGCAACTTGGGAGCCGCCGCCCACCCACGCTCAAGGAACGGATCATGGGCGGCAATGGGCACCTCTCGAATCGACAGGCCTTGGAGGCTGTGTTGCACATTGCGGAGCGGTCGCGACTGCGGCACATCGTGCTTCTGCACCTTTCGCGGCAATGCAACAGCCCGGCAGTCATTCGGTCGCTGTACGCCGAATATGGGAGGGACGCGATGGACATGTTGACCATCACATCGCAGGACCAGCCCTCACAAGTGCTGCAAGTAGCCCCGGCGACAGCCTGAGACGGGCGAAAATACTCGGCCTTTCGGCCTATCCGTGCCGATATCAGGTGGTTATGACTTCACACGCTGTCGTTCCGCGCCTTCGGTCCCTGACACAGGCTCCACTGACCCGCCGCGTCCTTTGGATCGTCGCAGCCGCCCTGGGCTTGTTTCTGGCCATTGCACTTCTTTCGTTCAATGTGGCGGACCCGCCATCGCATGTTGTCGCCATGCACAACAGCCCGCCAGCCAACCTGTGCGGTGCCGTGGGCGCGGCAATCGCATACTGGACCTACCACACCCTCGGATTTGGCATTTGGGTGATTCTGGCCGGGGTGGGGAGTTGGGTAGTCCTGACTTTTCGCGGCAGCGAGGTAACCCAACCCGGCGTCCGCGCCCTTGGGTTGTTGATCATGGCACTCGCCGTCTCCTGCATGCACGAACTGCTCTTTCCCGAGTTTGGTTCGCTTGCGGGCGCGAAGGCTGGCATTCTTGCCAAGGCAATCGTGACGCAACTCATCTCGTACTTCAGCGGCTTTGGTGCATTTCTGGTGATTGTGACCGCCTTTGCGATAGGTCTGGTCGTGGCTGCCGAGCGTATTGCATTCGCGCTGCCGCGGCTTGCATGGGGAGCACTGAAGGGATCAGCCCGACTTCGACCGCCAGCCATTCCCCGCATGTCGCTGCCGACGCTTCGCATTCCTCGCCCTTCGTCGACACAAGTCGATGCGGATGACGCTGATGAGTACGAGGATGAATATGACGACGAGTATGAGGACGAGGACGAATACGAAGAAGAAGATGAAGAATGTGAAACGGAGGAAGGCGAGCGAACACGACTGAGCCCGGCTGCCCTGCGCGACAAGATCGCGAAGTTGCCTCTGCGACTCTGCAGCGCCGGGCGAAGCGCAACGGATGAGGGCATCGCGAGGCCCGATGATTTCGAGGGGTACTTGTTCCCCTCGCTCGACCTCTTGGCCGATCCGGAGACCGACTTTTCCGATCGCATTGAGGATGCGGTCCGCGGGCAAGCCGCCGAGTTGGAGTCGGCGCTGCAGGAGTACGGAATTGACGCGGAGGTCGCCGGTATCGAGGCGGGACCCGCCATCACGCTGTATTCAATTGATCTTGCGCCAGGGACCAAGGTGTCAAGCATTAACGCCATTGCAAGCGACCTGGCTCGAAGCCTCGGGGCACCGAACATTCGCGTGGTTCCCAACACTGCCGGTCGGAAGACTGTTGGTATCGAGGTGCCGAATGTAGATCGCGAAATTGTTTGCCTCAAGGAGTTGATGAACAGTGAGGAATCCGAGCGAATGGTGCTGCCGATGTTCCTCGGAAAGGATGCTTCCGGAGATCCGCTCGTTGCTGACTTGACCAGGATGCCGCACATGTTGGTTGCGGGCACAACCGGTTCTGGCAAGAGCGTCTGCATCAACTCGATCATCACCGGGTGGATGTATACGAAGCGACCGGATGAACTGAAGTTGATTCTTGTTGATCCAAAGATGGTGGAACTGAACCAGTTTGCGGACATTCCCCATCTTGCATGTCCGGTCGTGACTGAAATGACGCGGGCGGTTGCGATTCTGGAGTGGGCGGTTAGTCGGATGGAGGAACGGTATGACATCTTCCGCAAACTTGGCGTTCGGGATCTGCTGGGTTTCAATGCGCTGACCGAGGACGAGATTTACGGCATTCTCGATCCGCAGACGGATGAAGCTCGTGCGCGGATTCCGATCAAGTTGCCGTACATCGTGTTCATCATCGATGAACTGGCGGATCTCATGATGACGGCGAAGGAGGTCGAACAATCGATCGTCCGAATCGCCCAGAAGGCGCGGGCTGTTGGCATCCACTTGCTGCTTGCCACACAGCGGCCTGAGGCAAGGGTCGTGACCGGTCTCATCAAGTCGAACATGCCCTGCCGCATAAGTTTCAAGGTCAGCAGCGGCATGGATAGTCGCATTGTGTTGGACACCAAGGGTGCCGAACTTCTTCTTGGAAATGGGGACATGCTGTATGTCTCGCCCGGCACGACGCAGGCTCACCGTGCTCAGGGGACCTTCGTTGCGCCGAAGGAGATCCGGAGGGTCGTCAAGCATCTCAAGGAAGTCGCAGCACCCAATTTCGAGCGAAGTTTGGTGACCATCGATGCTGGCGGAGACTCCGGCGAAGGTGGCATGCCGGAGGAGAGAGATCCGCTCTTTGATCAGGCAGTCCGCGTGATGATCGATTCCGGGCGAGGATCGGTGTCCCTGCTTCAAAGACGCCTCGGCGTCGGATACGGTCGTGCTTCGCGCCTGGTGGATCAGATGGCGCTTGCTGGCATCGTTGGTGACCATAAGGGATCCGTGGCCCGAAACGTCCTCATCACTCTCGATGAATGGGATGAGATGCAGCGCCTGGAAGACGAGGACGATCTCGCCGCTTGACCGCCGCTCGTTTCACCGCAGAAACAGGTGGGGTCACACCCCGGGTGTGACCCGCAGAGTGGGGGCGGCAGGGCGGATTGGCCGATAGCGTT
>CAZJKE010000033.1:0-22422 GCA_964546585.1 uncultured Isosphaeraceae bacterium
CCCATGCCGCCCATCGGATCCATGCCGCCGGCGGCGGGACCACCTTCGGGCTCGTCCTCAGGAACCTGCGTGATGACGCAATCGGTGGTCAGGAGAATGCCCGCAACCGATGCGGCATTCTGCAACGCACACCGGTCAACTTTGGCTGGCGTAAGTACGCCCATGTCGACAAGGTTGCCGTACTCAAGCGTCAGTGCATTGAAGCCCTCGCCACCCGTGAGTTCCTGGACTTTCGAGACTACAACGCTGCCTTTCGCACCGGCGTTGTCAGCAATTGTCCGCAGTGGTACGAAGAGCGCGTCGGTGATGGTGTCAACGCCGACCTTTTCATCGCCCTTGGCCACCTTTCGGGTTTTCTTCAGCGCGGATGCCGCTCGGATGAAACTCACTCCACCGCCGGGAACAACGCCTTCCTCGATTGCTGCTCGAGTTGCGTGAAGCGCGTCTTCCACGCGAGCCTTTCGCTCCTTGAGTTCGGCTTCGGTCGCGGCGCCGACATTGATCTGAGCAACGCCACCGGCCAACTTTGCGAGTCGCTCCTGTAGTTTTTCGCGGTCATAGTCGGAATCGGTCCGTTCGATATCCCGACGGATCTGGGTGATGCGGTCCTGAATGGCGTCGGTTGTACCGGCGCCCTCGATGATCACGGTTGTGTTGTTACTGATTTCGACCTTCTTTGCCTGGCCGAGTTGGGAGAGGCTGAGTTTTTCAAGATCCTCGCCGACATCCTTCATGATCGCTTCCCCGCCTACGAGCACGGCGATGTCATCGAGCATGGCCTTGCGGCGATCGCCGTATCCCGGCGCCTTCACCGCCGCGACCTGCAACACGCCGCGGAGTTTGTTGATGACCAGTGTGGACAGGGCTTCGCCTGTGATATCTTCGGCGATGACGAGCAATGGCCGCTTGGCTTCCATGACCTTTTCGAGAATTGGAACGAGGTCCTTGGCGGAGTCAATCTTGTCCTCGTGGATGAGGATGAGCGGCTTATCGAGAACGGTCTTCATGTCCTCGACATCCGTCACAAAGTTGGGACTCAGAAATCCGCGGTCGAATTGCATGCCTTCCACGACATCCACGAAGGTGTCGAGGCTCTTGCCTTCTTCAACGGTGATGACACCGTCTTTGCCGACCTTGGAGAATGCGTCAGACATGATGCGGCCGATTTCCGGATCGTTGTTCGCCGAGATCGTCGCCACAGCCTCGATGTTGTCTTCGACGGAACGCGACATGTCGTTGATTTCCTGCACGACCGTTTCTACCGCCATCTTGATACCCCGGACGAGTGCGTTGGCATCACTGCCTGCCATGACCCGGCGAAGGCCACCCTTGAAGATGGCTTCCGCGAGAACTGTTGCGGTGGTGGTGCCGTCGCCGGCATCATCAGAAGTCTTGGATGCGACTTCCTTGACCAGTTGTGCGCCCTGATTCTCATCCTTGTCGCGGAGTTCGATCTCCTCGGCAACGGTGACGCCGTCCTTGGTCACCGTGGGGCCGCCCCACGACTTGTCCAGCACTGCGTTTCGGCCGCGTGGGCCAAGTGTTGACTTGACTGCTGCGGCGAGTTTCTCGACACCGGTCAGCAGTTTCTTGCGGGCTTCGACATCGAAAGCCAGTTCCTTGACGGCCATGGGAGGGTATCTCCTGTGTGTCCTGATCCCACCAATGCTGGCAGGGCCTCTTCTCCAGTCGCCGGACCCGATGCCCGCCGACCATCAACTGGGTACAAACGCCGCGCCAATCCTGCGGAGTTGCCACGAAAAAACCGCCCCGCAATCACCCCACCGGCCCCTCTCGCCCGCCAGCACCTGTTCGCAGCCCCCCAGCCCCCTGCCATGCTGGCAGACAGGGTGTCCGGGACCGGTACTGGGCGCCGGTGTCAGACACCCTTCAGCAGGTCGGTGACGAGGGGAGGTGGGGCTACCAGCGCGTGGCGAATCCACCAAGTGTTTCTCAGGACGTAGAGCAGGCCAATGATGATCAGGGCAATGCAAAGCACAATGATGATTCGAGCAAGCGTGGCGAGATTCGAATCCGCCGGCACCCACACGAGCAAGAGCCGTCCACCCACCAGTACGGCCAACGCAATGAGTAGATCGTTCATCCGCTGCCTGCTTCCCTGCGCCTGCCTGAAAGCCCGGCTTCGCTGACCAAGGCGGGGCACCAACCGCCGCAACCCCACAAAGATGAACGCGAGCGATACCGCCATCAACGACCAGTCGATGGATGGATCCTCGCCGTTCAGCGTAGTCACGGCAATGACAATCGAAAAAGTGCCCCAAGAGAGAAAACCGACAAGCGCACAGATGATGCCGGTACGACATCCGGAGAGCAGGCCAGCGCGGCAGAGTCCCATCAACGGTAACACACTGACAAGACCGCCCAACGCAAAGACGCCTGACCCGATAAACCAACCGCGGGATGTCCCCCACATTGCAATGCCCCGCGGGACAGGTAGCACACCCGCGTTTGCGGACAAGAGCGGGAGAATCTCGCTGACTACTGCGAGCAGACAACACGCAGCAATCAACAACAGCGCCGTTCCTATCAAACCAGGACGAGGTAGCGGTGGCAATCGGCGACTCGCCGGGTCGACGACATCAATGATGGTAAGCCGAACCGGTTCACCACACTCCGGACAATCGCCATCCCCTGGCAAACCACGCAGGTCGTATCCACAACGACCGCAGGCAAGCGAACAAGCAACTTGCGTGCCCGCGAGGTCGGTCTTGATCGGAGATGAAACTTCATCTTCTTTCATGGAGCTATACTCGCTGCAACAACATGAACCAGGGACTTGTCACAAAACTGCAGGATCTGAGGCGAAACATCGCCGCAGTCTACATGGGCAACACTGCCGCCATCGATCGCGTGGTCGTTTGCCTTCTTGCTCGTGGCCACATGCTCATTGAGGATGTCCCCGGGGTTGGAAAGACCGTTCTTGCAAATGCGCTGGCAAAGTCGCTCGATTGCAGTTTCGCGCGTATTCAATGCACGCCCGACCTGCTGCCAAGTGACATAACGGGGGTAAACATCTATGATCGCCGAGACGGCGAGTTCTCGTTTCGGCCCGGCCCGGTGTTCAACAACATCATCGTGGCGGATGAGATCAACCGAACAACACCGCGAACGCAGTCGGCGCTGCTTGAGGCCATGGGCGAATCACTGGTCACGATTGATGGCAACACCAGAACGCTTCCCGATCCATTCATGGTTGTTGCTACCCAGAACCCCTATGAATTCGAGGGGACATATTTCCTGCCGGAAAACCAACTTGATCGTTTTCTCATGCGGATCAACCTCGGCTATCCCTCGCCCGATGATGAGAACCGCATCATCCGGCACCAGCCAGCCCGCACAAGTCTGCAGTCACTGCAACCTGTCATGAACGCCGCTGATGTCGTTGCTCTGCAAGATCAGGTTGACGCGGTTCGATTGGACGACTCTCTCGTTGAATATGTGATTGCATTGTCATCTGCCACACGCCAAGCCGATGATCTCCGGGTCGGCGTCAGCCCACGCGGCGGCCTTGCACTCTCGCAGGCAGCGCGTGCCACCGCGCTGCTTGCCGATCGAGACTACTGCGTGCCGGAGGATGTCGTGTCCAACGTACTTCCAGTGTGCGCGCACCGCGTTGTAAGCAGAACATCGATGTATGACGGCGATACCGGCTCGACGCGCCGCATCATGCAACAGGTGCTGGAAACAGTGCCGAGCCCGACTTGAGGGTGCTACTCCGGCGCGATGACACCCAGGTCGGGGAGATTGCGATAGTACCCGTCGTAGTCGAGGCCGCAACCAACGACAAATTCGTCTTCAATGTCGAAGCCGACATACTCGCAGGGAACCGCCATGGCCGATTCCAGTTTCTTCCGCAACAGCACACAAGTCCGGATGGATCGCGGTCCAAGTTGCTCCAACTCGCCGCGGATCTTGGTAAGCGTTCTGCCGGAGTCAAGGATGTCATCCACGAGCAAGACATGTTTTTCGGCAATGTCCGACGGAACCGCGCCAAGAATCGGCTCACCACTTGATGTCGTGCTCGCGCCGACATAACTGCTCGCAGTAATCAGGCTGATTCGAATCTTCATGGGCAAGTGCCGCATGAGATCCGCCACAAAGATGATGCTGCCGGTCATGACCGCCACGAGCACGATCTCGCCATTCGTTCCCGTCTCGTGCAAATCCTTCGTAATCGCCTCACCCAATTCCCGAGTCCGATCGGCGATCTCCTGCCTCGAGATGAGAATCCGCTTGATGTCATGCCTCATGAACAGCCTCCCTGCAACCAACCAATGGACAGTGCCGCAATACCCAACAACGCCGAAAAGGCAACGGCGTCCGTCACCATGACAAGAAAGATGGCAGACGCCTGCGCCGGATCCGCGCCCAGTCGCCGCATGATCAACGGAATCGACGCGCCAGCAAGTGTGCCCGCAGCCATGGAGATCGCCATTGCGGCGCCGGTGATAACGCCAAACCGCCACGCCGCTTCGCTGCCGAAGACAAAGAGTGCGGCCGACACGGCAATCCCCAGCGCAATGCCGGAAACAAGACCGACAATCAACTCGCGCCTGATGAGCGGCGCGATGCGGTCGTGCCGCACTTCGTCGAGCGCGAGCCCTCGCAGCGTGACAGCCAGCGCCTGATGCCCTGCATTGCCCGCAAGAGCGGCGATGAGCGGCATGAACACGGCAAGCAGCGCGAATTGCTCAATGAGATCATCGAATTGCAGCACGACGAGTGTTGCTGGAACCATGACGATCACCGAGATGACCAGCCACGGCATGCGTCCGCGGAGTTTCTCCGCAACGCCCGAGTACACCGCTTCGCCCGCGCCAGCGCCTACTGCCTTCTGCACATCCTCGGTCTGTTCATCCTCAATGATTTCGATGACATCGTCCACGGTTACGATGCCCAGCAGCCGGTCCGAAGCGTCAACGACCGGCAGCATGTCGTATCCATACCGCTCGAATTCGCGGGCAACATGTTCCCTGTCGGTATCGCTGCGCACAGCAGCCACCTGCCTTGCCATGACATCGGCAATCGCATCATCGCCATGCCCGATCAGCAACTCGCGAAGGCTCACGATGCCGACAAGTTCATCTCCCTGCCCCGTGACTGGAAGGTCGAGCACATGTTCGGGCAGTTCCCGCTCGCGCAGCACTTCGACGGCCGCGGAGATTGAGATGGATTCGTCGAGCGAAATGAAATCCGTTGTCATGATTCCCGCGGCAGATTCTTCCTCGTAGTCACAGAGTCGCCGCAGCGGACGTGCGGCTGCAACCGGCATCTTGAGGAGGAAATCCTCGCGGAATGGATTCTCCATGCCCCGCAGAATGCTGGCGGCGTCATCGGGCGCCATGATTTCGAGCAAGTGCGCGCCGTAGGCGGTTCGATCATCCTCTACGAGATCTCCAAGGATCATCACCGCCAGCGGCGTTTCCATTTCCGCAAGCGCGTCGGACGCTGCCTGATCCTCCATGAGTTCGAGAATCTCGGCGGCCTCGGTCTCATCCAGATCTTCGAGCGTATCGGCGGCGTCCGCGGCCTTCTGCCTGGTCACCGCGGTGGCGAGCGCGGGAACATCGATGGTGTGCGCCATCAGGTCTGCCACACGCGCATCCGCGGACGATGCTGACTGGCCAAACTCGACGACCGACTCGTCCGTATGTGGTTGTTCTTGGCCGGCCATGATCTTAGAAAACGATGGACAGGCCCTTGTAGAACACGATCGCCAGCAGCGCACCGGCGGGTATTGTCACAACCCAACTGACGAGAATGTCCCGGACAGTCGTAAGATTCAGCGCACCGATGCCGCGAGCAAGACCCACGCCGAGCACCGCGCCAACAAGCGTGTGTGTCGTCGAAATCGGCAGACCGAGTTTCGAGGCAATGACGATGGTCGTTGCAGCACCAAACTCAGCGCAGAAGCCCCGCGACGGCGTCAATTCGGTAATCCTCCGCCCGATCGTTTCCATGACTCGCCACCCCCAAGTCGCCAAGCCGATGACGATGCCAACACCACCGAGCGCAAGGGCCCAGAGTGGCACAGTGGCCTTCGCCGCAATGATGCCGTCCTGCGCCGTCTGCACCGCTGCGGAGAGCGGACCAATGGCGTTGGCCACATCGTTCGAACCATGTGCAAAGGCGACAAAGCACGCTGTCAGAATCTGTAGATAGATGAAGATCCGCTCCACCTGTCTGAACTCAGTACGACTTGAACCGAGATTCGCGCGGCGGTCCACGGCTTCATTGAGTGATGAGACTTCGTGCGCCAAGTGACCGATCGTTGGCTTCATGTCTTGATCGGCAATCGACTTCGCCCGCGTCAGATGGCGCAGAGAACGCGACAGCGACCGTCCGAGGAATCGCATTTTCATCTGGTGTTGGTCTTCAAGGTCCTCCGTCACCGAGAACCGCCGGACAAGCGCGGCCGCAATCATGGCTGCCACGAGTCCGACACCGCTGGCGATCAGAATCGCTGACGGCAGTTGAAGGTCGAGATTCAAGTTCTTGAGCCCCTTGAAGATCATCACAAGCGTCATGATGCCGAGCACAAAGAACACGATGACAGGCGTGAGTTGCCTTGCTGCCTTCACGGGGTCGGGTCTGTAGAAGATCCGGTGCAGCACGATCTGGAAAATGATGAAACTGATGGACCCACTGAGCAGAGGAGACACGACCCAACTCATTGCAATTGTTCCAACTTTGTCCCAGTGCACTGCCGCCATGCCACCATAGACAACGCCGAAACCGATGATCGCGCCAACAATTGAGTGCGTGGTTGATACAGGCCAGCCAAAGTAGGACGCTGTCTGCAACCAGACTCCAGCCGCCAACAGCGCAGCGAGCATCCCCAGCACAAATGCCTGTGGGTCACCGGCAAAGATCACCGGGTCCACGATGCCCTTGCGAACCGTGTCGGATACATGCGAGCCAACCAAGAATGCGCCAGCGAACTCGAGCACCGCGGCGACGAGCACTGCCCGCCTCAGCGTCAGCGCGCCAGAGCCGACGCTCGTGCCCATGGCATTGGCGACATCGTTGGCGCCAATGTTCCACGCCATGTAGAAGCCAAAGGCGAGTGCCAGGACGATGAGAATCGTGGAGTATTCCATCAGACTCGATGATCTCGATGTTGTATCAGTTGGCTACTTGAGCGTCAGGAGCATGCGAACGCGGTTCGCGAGTTTTTCTGAGAGATTGCTGAGAGCGGCGACCTCATGCAAGAGTCGCATCCAGGTATAGAACTCGCCGATTGAGAGATCGTCTTCCAGAGCAAAGATCTCCCGCATGAGATCGCGCTGCTGAATGTCGACCGTGTGTTCCATTTCGGCGACATCGTCAATCATGCCGTCAACACGCCCCGCCTCCGCCCCACCGAATCCGGACTCGATGAGGTCGTCGAGTTCCTCCATGACGCTGCGCGCCTTGTGAAAGGTGGACTCGTTGCCAGCAACATAGTCATTGAACTTCTCCGCGATCGATTCCGGTATCGGGATGCACTTCAGGCTGAGTAGGATGCCGATGTCCTCGGCGCGGTCGGCGATGCTGTCCTGCAGCGACAGTATTTCAAGCAACTGGCCGCGATCGATCGCCATGAAGAGGCCACGCGGAAGGTTGTTGCGAATGTCGTTCTTGACCAGATCGGCCTTATGCTCAAGTTTCGAAATCCTCCTTGATGCTTGACCGATTGCCTCCGCATCGAGATTCGGAAGGTGGTTGAGCAAGTCAACTACCTGTTGCACACAGTCAGCCACCTTCTCAAGGTGCAGCTGAAGAGGGACGAAAGGAGAGCGGCCAAACAGTCTGGCCATTGTGCGTACGGACATTGGTTGATTCTCCGTGCGGACTCGTTCCGGGAGCGGCACTATAGGCGATTCAGCCGTCGCGTCTCGGACCGCGCCGGCGGGGCTGCACACCAAGCCGCGTGCCCTCTCCGGTAGGCTCGTCCTCTTCGCCCTCGACTTTGGGAAGCCGCTCTCCGGCCGGTCGACGACCAGTGGTATGGTCGTGGATGATGGCCACGGCTTCCGCTGGGTCATCCACAAGACTGAAGAGATCCAGATCGGCCTCGTCGATTGTCTGGAACTGTTCCGCCATGGTGCCTCGTACCCAGTCAATGAGGCTGCCCCAATAGTCGCTTCCAATGAGTACCACGGGAAAGGGCTTGATCTTCAGGGTCTGGAGAAGCGTGAGCGACTCAAAGAACTCGTCCATTGTCCCGAAGCCGCCTGGGAGAATCACGAAGCCGCTTGCGTACTTGACGAACATTACCTTGCGAATGAAGAAGTATCGGAAATCCAACTCGATGTTCTGATAGGGGTTGGGGAGTTGCTCGTGCGGCAGCGAGATGTTGAGCCCAACGGATGTCCCCCCCGCTTCAAACGCACCTTTGTTCGCCGCCTCCATCAGGCCGGGGCCGCCGCCGGTGATCACCGCGTACCCCTCGTTGGCAAGCAACGCTCCGCACTTCTCCGCCACTGCAAAATAGGGGCTCCCGGGCGGGATCCTCGCCGAACCAAAGACGCTCACTGCAGCCGGAAGATGGCTGAGCGTGTCCATGGCGTCCACGAACTCACCCATGATCCGCAGGACCCGCCATGATTCAGCGGACAAGCTGGGTTCGGGCATGGTTGTCTCTTGCCCCTTTGCTTTCTAACTCTTGTGCCGACAGTTGGTTACATGCTCCGATTTGAATCGGAGCGGCCAAAATGATACACTGGGGTGTCTATGGCTGCTGCATCAACAACCACAACGCGGACAAAAACCACCAAGAAGAAGAAGAAGAGTTCGGGGAAAGGGAAAGCCGCTCCGCGAATCAGAACCTTCTCCGCAGCGATCAGGCACCTCATGGCTCAGCCGCATATCGAGCGGATGCGGGTGGTTGCCTATGACGAAAACACCTTCAAACTGGGGCGGATGCGGGCCCTGCTCGCGGCGATGGGAAATCCCCATCAGGAGATCGAAACGGTCCATGTCGCCGGCACGGTGGGCAAGGGATCAACCGTCGCGATGCTCGCCAACATGCTCGCTGGCTGCGGGTACACGGTCGGCCAGTTCACCTCGCCCCATCTCGTTGATCTCCGGGAGCGGATCCGTATCAACGACGATCTGGTGTCCGAGGATCGGTTTACCACCCTCATCAGAGAGATCGCTGCCGCGGCATCTCGCCGCCGGCTCAAGCCTACATTCTTCGAATTCATGACTGCTGCCGCCTTGCAGCACTTTGCCAGCGAGGCCGTCGATATCGCCCTCATCGAAACCGGTCTCGGTGGCCGACTGGACGCCACGAATGTCATCACGCCCATCCTTTCACTGATCACGCGGATCGATCTCGATCACACGCATGTCCTTGGCGACAAGGTCGAAGATATCGCCCGCGAAAAGGCGGGGATTCTGAAGCCGAATGTACCCGCGATCAGCGTGCCTCAGACCGGCAGCGTCGTTGCAACCGTTCGCACCGCCGCCGAAGAACAGGGAACCACCGTCAAGGTCATTGGCAAGGAGATTGAGTTCAGTTCCCGATTCGGCGTCGGAGGCAACACGCAACCCAGCACCCGCATCTGTCTGATCAGCGGTGGTACGCAGTACATGCATGTCCCTGTACCGCTGAGAGGCGAACATCAGGCCGACAACTGCGCGCTGGCCATGGCTGCCATGGCGGCGCTCAGTGAACTCGGATTCGACATTCCAGAAGGATCCATCTACGAAAGCCTCGCGGCAACAACGATGGAAGGCCGCATGGAACTCGTCTGGAAACGGCCTCGCATTCTCGTAGACGGCGCGCACAATCCCGTTGCCTTGAAGACACTCGTCCGCTGCATCGGTGCACACATCCCCTATGACTCGATGATCTGCATCTTTGGGTGTTGTCAGGACAAGGATGTGGATGCCATGCTGCAGGAGATCGCCCTCGGTGCCGACAAGATCATCTTTACTCGCACGACGGAGAACCCTCGCGCCGCGGATCCCATCGACCTGCAACGGCGTTTCGCAAAGATCAGCAGCAAGATGTCGCAGATCGTTCGCACATTGCCGGAGGCCATTGAGGTGGCCGCAAGAGGCGTGGGTAAGGAAGACCTCATCTGCGTCACCGGCAGTTTCTACCTCGTGGGCGAAACCAAATCTCACCTCGCCACAGTTGCGGCCAGGGATACCTGAGGCGCTTCCCGCTGGAGCCTCTTTTCATGCCCACGGCGAAAACAGGCAAGTCCGCCCCACGGGAACCTGATCGACCATTCCGTTACTGCGGCACGCTTGCTGACACAATCGAACCTCGGTGGCAGGAGCGGTGGGCAGCAGACCGCACGTTCGCCACACCAAATCCAGGCGACGCAGGGTTTGACCCAGCACGTCCAAAGTTCTATTGCCTTGACATGTTCCCCTACCCTTCAGGCGCAGGTCTCCATGTTGGCCACCCCGTTGGATACATCGGCAGCGACATCATCTCCCGCTACCGCCGCATGCGAGGCGACAATGTGTTGCACCCGATGGGATGGGATGCCTTCGGTCTGCCCGCTGAACAATATGCCATCGAAACCGGTGTTCATCCGGCGGAAACGACGCGACAGGCCATCGACTCCTTTCGTCGACAACTGCAGCGGCTCGGTTTTTCCTACGACTGGGATCGCGAGTTCGCAACCATCGATACGGAGTACTACCGCTGGACACAGTGGATCTGGCTGCAAGCCTACAACGCCTGGTACGACCACGACGCGGACAAGGCCCGTCCAATCACCGACTTGATTGCCGAGTTGGAGTCGGGCAACCGGCTTGCAAACGGCGAACGGTGGTCGTCGCTGGATGACGATGCGCGGCGATCATTTCTCGATGATCACCGACTTGCATTCATCAGCGAACAGGTTGTGAACTGGTGTCCTGCGCTAGGTACAGCGCTTGCAAATGAAGAGGTCATTGACGGTCGTTCGGAACGAGGCGGACATACGGTTCACCGCCTGCCCCTTCGCCAGTGGATGTTCCGCATCACGGAGTACGCCGATCGGCTGCTCGCCGATCTTGATGAACTCGACTGGCCCGAATCAACCCGCATCATGCAGACCGAGTGGATCGGCCGAAGCGAAGGGGCTGACATCCTCTTTGATGTTATTGGCGGCGAGGCCCTGCGGGTCTACACAACGCGGCCGGACACGATCTTTGGCGCGACATTCATGGTGATCGCTCCTGAACATCCTCTGGTGGATGCGATCCTGTCGAATTCGCCCGATGGATGTGACGATGATGCTGTTCGCAACTATGTGAAAGAAACACGCAATCGCGCGGATGTCGATCGCATGGCCGATAGCGGTGAGAAGTCCGGCGTCTTCAGTGGTCTGCACGCTGTCAACCCTGCAACCTGCGACGAGATACCCGTCTGGATCGCCGACTACGTGCTGATGGGATACGGCCACGGCGCCATCATGGCGGTGCCGGCTCATGATGAACGCGATCACGCATTTGCAGCGCAGCATGGCATTCCAGTCAATCAGGTCGTTGCGCCCCCGACCGATGCGGCTGATGAACCTTGTTACAGCGGTGATGGCACCGCCATGAATTCCGCTGGATCGGAAGTCACCATCGACGGACTTGCGACTGCCGAGGCCAAGGCAACGATCATCGACTGGCTCGGAGAGAGCAACCGCGGTGAAGGACGGGTGAATTACAGACTTCGCGACTGGCTCTTTGCGCGACAGCGATATTGGGGCGAACCGTTCCCGATCGTCTTTGACGAGCACGGCGACCACTATCCGATTTCCGAGAACGCACTGCCAGTTGAACTTCCGCCACTGGAGGACTTCACACCCGTCGAATCCGGAACGCCACAGCCGCTGCTTGCCAAGGCAGAGGACTGGTTGCACACCACGGCTGGCGAAGCGGGTGTCGACGCGTCGCTGCTCTCCCCGGATACGCCGGTGACTCGCGAGGCCAATACCATGCCGGGTTGGGCCGGATCGTGCTGGTACTACCTTCGCTACTGCAGCCCTCGATGCGATGACCGCTTCGTCGATTCCGAAGCCGAGCGATACTGGCTTCACGACGGCGTGGATCTGTACATCGGCGGCGCCGAACATGCAGTGCTGCATCTGCTCTACGCGCGGTTCTGGCACAAGATGCTCCATGACCTCGGCGAGGTGTCATCGAGCGAGCCATTCCGGAAGATGTTTCACCAGGGCATGCTGACGAGCTTCGCGTTTCAGCGATCCGACTCATCGCTTGTTCCTGTCGATGCCGTTTCAGAACAACCCGACGGCACATTCGTCGAGGCCGCAACCGGCGATCCCGTGACGCGGGTCGTTGCGAAGATGAGCAAGTCACTTCGCAATGTCGTCAACCCGGACACCGTGATCGAGGAATACGGCGCCGACACAATGCGGCTCTACGAGATGTACATGGGTCCGCTCGACGCGTCGGCACCCTGGAACACGCGGGACATCGTCGGCGTCCATCGGTTTCTTCAGCGTCTGTGGCGACTGGCGGTTGATGAGAACACCGGCGAACTCACCGTTCGGGACACTCCGGTCGAATCGGTCGAGCGATCTCTGCACGCAGCGATTGCTAAGGTTGGGGACGACATCGAACGGCTGGCATACAACACCGCCATCGCGGCCATGATCGAATTCGTCAATGTCGCCACCGCTGAAGGTGGGGTAACCGGCGATCAACTCAACCGCTTCTGCCGAATCCTCGGGCCTTTCGCACCCCACATTGCCGAGGAACTTCACGCCATGCTCGGCAACGACACCTCGGTGTCGCTGTGCCCGTGGCCCGACCACGATCCCGCCATGCTGCAATCTGATGAGATCGAATTGCCGGTGCAGATCATGGGCAAAGTCCGTGGGAAAGTCTGCATACCGGCAGGCGCAGATGCGGCCGCGTCCGAAGCAGCAGTGCTGGCCGATCCGAAGATCATCGAGTCGCTCGGCGGCGCTTCCGTTCGCAAGGTCATCGTCGTACCGGGCAAAATCATCAACATCGTGACGGGGCAACCATGACGACACTGGATCAAGACACTGCACCACCGTGGCGGCTGGACATTCCAGAACCCACGGATCTGCATGCGCTGCTCGCGATCGAGGACGTTCCAGAGATGGAACAGATCGGGCAGGCAGTCGCGACATTCGCTGGCGAGACGATCGATGCTGTACCGATGGATGCGCCGCAGGAGTTCATGGTCTGGTTCATGCGCATGAGCGTACGAGGTCTGCCATCGGATCTGGCAGTCTGGATCGAACACCCCAGTGACGATCTCCTGAGCGTAGCGGAGGTTGAGGGCGGCATTGTGCTCGGCGTGCAGACCATGCTGAGCGCAGATGATCCACTGACACACTTTGTCAATCTGTTCCGGCTGATTGCTGGAAGCCTCCCCGAGGTGTGCGGCATCGGCGATCTGGTGACCGGCAGGTGGCATCCGCGGGAGGTCATAGACAACTACTACCTTTCGGACGAAACGGAACCGGCCGAGAGCGTGCTGTGGGTCACCCACCACCTGCATGACCGTGATGTCGTCTGCACAAACGGGCTCGCGCGCTGCGGCCGGGCAGAACTCGCAATGATTGATGTCCCGGACGAGGATGCCGCAGCAGCAGTAGATTTGATCGATGGCGTCGCTGCGTTGTCGCTTGAATCAGCTTTGCCGGAAGTGGGCGTCGCGATGGAACTTGGCCACGAACTCACAGTCTCGCTCCGCGACTGGGAACAACTGCCGACCTCCGACATTCCAATGCCCGGGCCGTGTGGCGTCATTGCCGCCGTGGATGGTGGATTCCCCACAGATGTGTTGCAACGGATGCGACAAGGTGACGCATCCATTGCCAGAACCATGCGATCAACGCGGCGGCGTGCGGTGTCCGCCCGCGACACCTGGGATCTTGTCCTCACCGTGGCGAGGCTGATCGGACAGCGTGATGATGCTGCGTGCCTGGTTCAGGTTCCATATGCCGCAGAGGATGACGCGAACGGGCGACGGGAGCATCTCTGGTTCCGAATTGTGGACCAGGATGGCCAGAGCGTTATCGCGGAGTTGGCACATGCCCCGCGTGTTGCCCAAGGTCTGACCCCCGGGCACCGCGAGACAATCGCACGCGATGACATCACCGACTGGCTGGTCATGACACCTATCGGTCCCCTCGGCACTGACGACATCGATGCCATCCACGACTTTGTCGATCAACTGGGCGGTTGAGACAGCGGCCTTAGCCGGACAGTTGCAGCACAACCAGAACGAGGCCGGTGATCGCGGCAAACGCTACTGCAACCGCCGCCAACTTTGCCGCGAGCGGCATGCCTGGGCGTAGATTGGCCGGCCAATTTCCACCTTCGAGCCCGAGTTCGTCCCAGTCGATGTCTATTGAGTCCCGCCGATTGGCGGCCAGCGTGTGCCTCGCCTTCTCCAGGTCCTCGGTTCGCACCTGCAGTGGCACGCCCAATTTCCCGTCGGAAAACGATACGCCGATGCCCGCAGCGGGAGACGCAAAGACGAATGCCTCAATGCCGTTGTCCCGAAGCACGATCGCCAGCAAGTTTGCCTCGAATTCACTTGGCGGCGCGCAGAGCGTGACTAGATCCTTGCCGTCCTGCATCAGTTGAAACTGTCCTCGGTACTCGAAGGCGGCTGAATAACTTCGATCACCCGGTCCCGACGGGTCATGAGCCATCTCAGTTTTCGCTCGATCATTCGAAGAAAGGTCGAACCCTTCACCGTGCCGAACATGCCGGTGCGAGCAATTGGGATGACGCTCTCGACAATCATGGCCTCAATCATGAGATCTGGAATCATCGTTCGCTCCGATGCCATGAGCGGTTCAGTTGCAAACTGATCGTAGGCCTGCACGAGTGACCGAATGGTCTGGCCCCGAAAGGTGTCAGGCCACTCCTCGACGCGATCCGGATCCCCCATCCGCATCGATAACTGCAGCGCGCCGTTGGCCACATCGGTAACCCGCCTCGCAAGATGCAGTGAATCAAAGTCCAGCACGGCAATAATGTCCATGTCCTGATACAGCAAATTCCCGGGATGCCAGTCTCCGTGCACAATCCACATTGGCAATGACGCGAACTCCATCGCATCGATCCGCTTCGCCGCATCGGCATACTGCTCCTGCAAATACCCAAGCGTGTCCTCCATGCCGATCAGGTCATCTGCCGTCTCGTTCTTGGCAAGCTCAGTGCCGAGCATGTTCATCGCACCCACCACCTTCTCCGGGTCGTGAAAACCGCCGGTTCTTGGTGCCATCTCTCGGGGAAAGTCTGTGAGAAGATCGTGCATGTGCGCCAACACACGGCCTGCCTCTGCCGCAGACCGATTCGACTTGTCAAATCGCGTGCCGTGAATGAATCGAAACAGCTCGTAGATCCGGCCCTCATGCCGCACCAGCGTCTCGCCCTCCGTCGACATCACGAGCCCGGCAACCGGAAAACGATGTTCGGCGAGCCGCCGCTGGACTGCATGCGCGAACTCGACACGATCAAGATCATCTCGCCCCGCTGCGCGCCGCTTGAGAATAAAATCACCTTCCCGGGTACGGATGACAACCTTGGGCGCCCGACGCGATCCCTTCTTGAAATCGGAAATCCGTTCCACACTTCCAATGTCGTATCGGCTCAACACGATCGCCAGATCGCTGCCGTCGATCTGCTCGATGTCGCTTGCCTCCTCGTGCAGTGGCCCGAGGTGCGGCGCGCGATCCATGCTGTCCTGTTCGTCGGGCACGGCGAGGGAGGAGCTACTCCACGTTCTGAACCTGTTCCTTCACGCGATCGATTGATCCCTTGATCTCAACGACGCGGCGGCTGACTTCACCGTCGAGGCACTTGCTGGCAATGGTGTTGGCTTCGCGAAGCATTTCCTGCGAAAGGAAATCGAGGGTGCGCCCCATGGGCTCGCCATCCGCAGCGCCAAGCAGATCTCGAAACTGCTGCAGATGCCCCTTGAGTCTCGCGATCTCTTCGGCAATATCGGCCCGCTCGGCGAACACCGCGACTTCCCGCAGCAGGTCGTCGTCGCGGACGCTCTTGCCGACATCCGAAAGGAGTGCCGTCATCCGCTGGTGGAGCCTCTTCTGATATTCATCCACAATGTGCGGAGCCCGTGCCTCCACATTGCCAAGATGTTCTTCGATGCGATTGAGGTGTTGCTCGATGTCCTCCTGCACTGCCGCACCCTCACGGGTGCGCATTGCCAACACACCGTCACACGCTTCTGCGACCAGTTCCATCACCACCGGTCCAATCCGTTCCATCAGATCGATTCCCGTATCGGAAACGACGATGCCCGGCAGCGAAAGAAGATTGCCGGGATCGATCGGCGATGCGCCAATCGAGCCGAGTTGTTCCATATATGCCGCCAGGGCGTCCGTATTGATCGTTGCCGCCGCCGTAGCGGAAGTGTCGGAATACTTCACCGTCACGGTGACGCTTCCGCGGGTCAACCTGCGGGACAGCGCGGCGTCAATGTCGGCCTCCAGTCCCTGCAGTTGGTCGGGCAGACGCACATGAGGCTTCAAGTATCGATTGTTGACCGACCGGATCTCAACGAGGCAACTCATGCCATCGTCCCGCCGGGACGCCGTGCCGAACCCGGTCATGGACCGCAGCATGCCCCTAGTTGCTCCCGTCGCCGGTGGGATGATCGTTTGTCTTTGCATCCCCCGTGGGATGATCCGAACTGGGCGCTGGTGATGGCGATGGCGCTGCCGGCGCATCGCCGGGGGCAGGCTGCACTGCCGCCGGTTGTGGAATCTGTGCATCCCCAGCAGGGAGCGGCTTGCTCTCCACCAGGTTCAGGGCGATGGCTGTTCCAAGAAACAGCACGAAGGCAATCACCGTCATGGTCGTCAGTGCATCGCCGACGCGACCACCGAAGACCGTGTCGGTTCCGCCGCCGCCAGCGCCGCCGAACGCCGACGCCAGGCCGCCACCCTGCGGTCGCTGCACGAGGATGATCAGGATCATCGACACGGCGATGACGATGAGGATAATCGTCATGATGAGAAAAGTCGTATTCATCGGGATTGGGTTCCGATCGATTGGTTCATGGTTACCGCTGCGGCAATGATTGCCGCGAATGAGTCTGCATTCAGGGACGCACCTCCAACCAGTGCGCCGTCGATGTCCGGGCAGGCAAGGAGAGCCCCGGCATTCTCGTCATTGACGGACCCGCCGTACTGGATGCGAATTGCGGCCGCCACGCCAGCATCATACCGCTCCTGCACATGGCTTCGTATCGCGGCGTGTACCGCCTGCGCATCGTCGGGGCTGGCTGTTCGTCCGGTGCCGATTGCCCACACGGGTTCGTAGGCGATCACAACACTCTCCATTGCCTCACATCCGACACTGGATAGCCCGGAGTCGACCTGTCCGAGCACGATGTCGAGTGTGCGATCTTCCTCTCGCTGCTCCAGAGTTTCGCCAACGCAGAGGACCAGTTGCATTTCTGCGGTAATCACGGCCGCCGCCTTGGAGGCGATGAGGTCGCGTGATTCGCCGATGACATGTCGCCGTTCACTGTGGCCAACGAGAACGCTGCGAACGCCGAGGTCTCTCAGCATCGCTCCGCTGACCTCACCGGTGAACGCGCCGCTGTCCTCGTGCCACATGTTCTGGGCGCCAAGTACCAGAGTGCTGTCAGAAATGACTTCGCCGATCTGCCGGAGATAGGGAAATGGCGGATAGAGAACAATGTCACACGCGGTCGTCGCCACGGCCGATGCAATCGCGCCTGCCAACGAGCAACCGCTGGCGAGGTCCGTGTTCATCTTCCAATTGCCGCCGATGATCGGCCTTCGCATGGTCATGGTTGGTTCCCCCCGCAGAACCCCCCACTATATCAGACCAGCAGTACAATCCCCCTCTCGCTCCTTCCACACAGCACGCCATGTCGTCATCCGCCTCCGATATCCGACAGCAGTTCATCAGTTTCTTCAAGGACCGCTGCGGCCACACATTCGCTCCATCGAGCTCGGTCGTGCCCCACGACGATCCGACGCTGCTGTTCACCAACGCGGGCATGAACCAGTTCAAAGATGTGTTCCTCGGCCGCGGCAGCCGTCCGTTCAAGCGAGCAGTCAATAGTCAAAAGTGCATTCGCGCCGGTGGCAAGCACAACGACTTGGAGGAAGTCGGCACCGACACCTATCACCACACATTCTTCGAAATGCTGGGCAATTGGTCCTTCGGCGAGTACTTCAAGGCCGAGGCGATTGAGTGGGCGTGGGAATTTCTGACGCAGGTCTGCGGGCTGGACAAGTCGCGCCTCCATGTCACGGTGTTCGAGGGAGATCAAACCGACGGTCTGGAGGCTGATGAGGAAGCCGAACAGCTTTGGCTGGAGCGGACCGATGTCAGTCCTTCACACATCACTCGGTGGAGCCGCAAGGACAATTTCTGGGAGATGGGCGAAACCGGTCCATGCGGTCCGTGCAGCGAGATTCATTACGACGGAACGCCTGATGGTGACGGCGGGCATCTGGTCAACAAGGACGACCCGAATGTCATCGAGATATGGAACCTCGTCTTCATTCAGTTCAATCGCGACGACAGCGGTGATCTGCACCCACTTCCCGAGAAGCATGTGGATACGGGCATGGGGTTTGAGCGGCTGGTGCGCATCATGCAGTCAAAGTCCAGCAACTACGACACCGATCTCTGGACGCCGCTCTTTGCAGCGATCGAAAAACACACCGGGGCCAAGCCATACAGTGGCTGCCCTGATGATCCGGTGGACATCGCCTACCGCGTACTTGCCGATCATGTCCGGTGCCTGTGCATCGCGTTGACTGATGGCGCGCGGCCTGGCGCAGCGGGCCGCGAGTATGTCCTGAGGCGCATCCTTCGACGCGCGGTTCGCCACGCACACCAGACGCTTGGTGTGGAAGGAACTGTCCTTTGGAGGCTCGTACCTGCGGTCGTGGAGTCACTCGGCGACGCATTCCACGAACTTGCGACGGATCCCGACCATGTTGCGGAGATCATCCGAGACGAAGAGGAAAGTTTCCTGAAGACGCTGGACCGCGGCATCGCGCTCTTCGAACAGGCTGCGAAGGGCGCGAGTTGCATCGATGCAGAAGCCGCGTTCACTCTGCATGACACCTTTGGATTTCCCATCGATCTCACCGAGGTCATGGCTGGTGAGCGAGGCATCACCGTCGACCGCGCTGGATATGAGCGGCTCATGGAACAGGCAAGAGATCGTTCACGAGCGACATCGGATGGTGATGCACGCATGCACCTTCCCGCAACGGTGCTCTCCCAACTTCAGAACCTTCATGTGCGACCGACCGATGAGGAGGGCAAGTACGGCGATGGCATCGGCGCAGGCAATGTTGTTGCCATCTGGAACGGGCGCGATCTGGTGGACACCGCCGACGCTACCGGCCCATTCGGCATCATCCTGGACGCCACATGTTTCTACGCCGAGGCGGGCGGACAGATCGGTGACACGGGACACATGCTCAGCACACGGCATCTCGGATACGAACCGAAGCTCGGCATGTCGGGCCAGCGGGACACGGGCGACGCGGAGTTCAAGGTCGCAGAGACGCATCGCCATGGCGACTTCGTGTTGCATGCGGGGCATGTTGTTGACGAGCCAATCAACTGCGGCGACAAGGTGTCGCTGCATGTCGATGCGCCAAGGCGAGCGGCCATCCGAGCCAACCACACCGCAACCCATCTGCTGAACCATGCGCTGCGTGCAGTACTCGGTGACGAAGTTCAGCAGAAGGGATCGTTGGTCGCGGATGACCGGCTTCGATTCGATTTCGCACATGCCCACCCGATGACGGATGGTGAGATCGAAGAAGTTGAGCGGCTGGTCAACGCGGCGATAGACGCGGAACTGGCTGTTCATGCCGCCGATGTGCCGTTGGCGATCGCCCAGTCGATTTCCGGTGTGCGTGCAGTCTTTGGCGAGCGTTACCCGGACCCGGTGCGGGTTGTCAGTATTGGCGCACCTGTTGAAGACCTGGTTGCCGACCCGGGAAATGCGAGATGGATGGATCACTCGATCGAGTTCTGCGGCGGCACCCATCTGGAGACTTGTGACTTGGCGGACCAATTCGTATTGGTCCATGAGCAAGCGCTTGCTGCCGGTACTCGTCGAATCGCCGCGCTGACCGGCGTGGCTGCAGCAGCCGCTCGCAAGGCTGGCGAAGATCTCCTGGCGAGAATCGCTGCTGCCGCCGACCTTGACGATGCGGATTTGCCCGGCGCCTTTGATGAACTCAATCGGCTTGTTGATGAGATGCAGGTCTCCCAGCCGGTGAGACACGGCGCACGAGCGGCACTCGATTCACTTCGCACCCGCGTGAAGAAGGCCCGAAAAGAGGCAGCGTCCGATCGCCGGGGTGATGTGCTGGAGCAGGCAAGGTCCCTCAATACAGGTGACGAGCAGATCGTCGTGGCTACGATCGAAGGCGGTGACAAGGAAACGCTCCTCGCCGCACTCGATACCGTGCGCGCAAAGCGGCCCGGCGGCGCAGTCATGCTCCTGAGCGCCGATCAGGACGCTGGCAAGGTGATCATTGTCGCCGGCGTTGACCCGCCTCTCATTGAAAAGGGGCTGAAGGCCGGCGACTGGGTCAAGGAAGCGGCGAAGGCATGCGGCGGCGGTGGCGGCGGACGGCCCGACACCGCGCAGGCCGGAGGCAAGGATCCCGCGAAGATGCCGCAGGCCATGGAAGCCGCGCAGCAGTATGCATTGGAGGCCACAACATGACGGCAGACACGCCCCCGTTCAGGATTTCACTTGCGCAGTGGTCGCTGCACCGCGCCTTGTTTGACGGGTACATCAAAGCCATCGACTTCCCGCAGATCACGCGGGACCAGTTTGGCCTTGAGGCCGTGGAATATGTGAACTCATTCTTCCCGGACAAACTTCCAAAGCCTGATTTCGTCGCCGATCTCAAGAAGCGGTGCGAGGATCACGGGGTCACCAGCCTGCTCATCATGTGCGACGGGGAGGGCCACATTGGTGACCCGGATGCGTCGGCGCGGACGAAGGCGATCGAGAATCACTACAAGTGGCTCGATGCGGCGAGTGAACTTGGCTGTCATTCGATCCGGGTCAACGCCCAGTCCTCCGGCACACCCGAGCAACAACGAAGTTTGGCGGGGGACGGGCTCCGTCGGCTCACCGAACGGGCGTCGGCGTCCAAGTTGAATGTGCTTGTCGAAAACCACGGCGGACTCAGTTCCAACGGCGGGTGGCTCGCGTCCGTCATGCGAGAAGTCAACATGCCTCGCTGCGGAACGCTGCCGGACTTCGGCAACTTTATCCTCGACTGGACCACGCAGGAGCAGTACGACCGATACCTCGGTGTCGAAGAACTCATGCCGTTTGCCAAGGCGGTCAGCGCCAAGTCGCACGACTTCGACAAGGATGGAAACGAGATGCACACCGACTACACGAGAATGCTGAAGATCGTCCTCGATGCGGGCTATCGCGGATGGATTGGCATCGAGTACGAAGGTGAGTTCACCGGCGAGTTCGAAGGCATTATTCGCACGCGCGATCTGCTGCGGCGGTTGCGCACGGCAGAGACTGTCTGACATGCTCGCAGCCACCATCGCGAAGCAGGGATCGCCTGTCGCCGAGAACATCGTTGTGGTCGATGACTGGCCCCAGCCGCAGCCAGGACCCGGCGAGGTCCTCGTCCGCACCGAAGCCTCCGCGCTCAATCATCTCGACCTGTGGGTTGGCCACGGACTTCCGGGAATCGACCTGGCCTATCCTCGCATCAGTGGGTCCGACGGATGTGGAATCATCGAGAGGATTGGTGAGGATGTGGATGATTCGTGGCTCGGCCGCCGCGTGCTGTTGAATGCCGCTGTCGACATACCGGGGTCATCACCACCCGATATCCAGATGATTGGCGAGCATGTCAACGGCACCAACGCGGCGATGTTTGTTGCGCCGGTGTCCAACGTGCTCGATGTTGGTGACATCGATGCCGCACGGGCTGCAGCGTTTGGATTGACACACCTCACCGCGTGGCGAATGCTCGTGACCCGCGCCGGTATTGCACCGGGCGATACGGTGCTGATCACCGGCATCGGTGGTGGCGTGGCGCTTGCGGCCCTGAATATCGCCCGGCACTTCGGCTGCACGACGATCGTCACCTCGCGGCACCAGTGGAAACTCGACCGCGCAATCGAACTCGGCGCAGATCACGCTGTCCTTGACACTGGCGAGGACTGGTCGCGCGAGGTTCGTGGACTGACCGGTAGACGCGGCGTGGACATCTGCGTCGATTCGATCGGCGCTGCGGTGCATCTTGCGTGCATCAAGTCGCTTGCCCGCCGCGGGCGGCTTGTGATCTGCGGATGTACCAGCGGACCAGTTGCGACAACCGATCTTGCCCGTGTTTTCTGGAACCAGTTGTCGGTGCTTGGGTCCACGATGGGCGACATGGATGAGTTTGC
>CAZJKE010000034.1:0-9833 GCA_964546585.1 uncultured Isosphaeraceae bacterium
GGGTGTGGGGATCACGGTCGGCTGATTGGGATGGCAACGGCGTTGTCGACGGCGATGACATCATCGCTGTGATCGACGGTCGCCGTCGCAAATGAGGGAAAGGTTACGGCCGCTTGTAGAACGGCAGTGGCACGATCGTAGACGCCGCTATGGCTCGCCCAAGGTCGACCTGCACGCCGTCGCCATCGAACTCCGCAGGCACATATGCCATTGCGATCGGTTGATCGAGCGTCGGTGAGAGACACCCGCTCGTGACGCGGCCGATGACTTCGTTGTTCACCAGCACCGGCATGTCCTGCCGCGGCGATCGCCGACCATCCAGAAGGAGTCCAACCAGTCGGTGCCGCGGCCCCGTTTCCGCGATGGCCCGCAGGGCATCCTGTCCGATGAACCGCTCCACTTCGCACTCGCCTTCACCTTTGTCCAGTTTCACCGCGAACGCCAGCCCTGCAGACAGCGGGTCAATGTCCGCAGTGATCTCGTGGCCGTAGAGCGGCATTCCGGCTTCCAGTCGCAGTGAATCGCGTGCACCGAGACCGACGGGCTGCACCGCAGCGTCGTCCTGATCGACACGCTTGAGAAGCATGTCAATCGCTCGCGATGCAAACGAGGCGGGCAATATGATCTCGACTCCATCCTCGCCGGTGTAGCCGGTCCGCGACACCATGAATGATGCGATGAAGAGGTTCTTCGTCGTGAAGCGATATCGCTTCAACGAGGGGATCTCGCTGGAGAGATTGGCAATGATGTCCATGACCGCTGGTCCCTGAACCGCAATCATGGCTGTTGACTGTGTCTGATCCTTGAGTTTGAACACAAGTTCACCGCGGACATTCTCGAAGTGGCCGAGCAGTGTGGCGCGGTTGGCCGCGTTGCAGACGACCAAATACTCGGTCTCAGAGATCCGGTACACCAGCACGTCGTCCATGCAACCGCCTTGGTCGTTGCAGAT
Organism: uncultured Isosphaeraceae bacterium; assembly: GCA_964546585.1. GTDB lineage: Bacteria > Planctomycetota > Phycisphaerae > Phycisphaerales > SM1A02 > CAZJKE01. The sequence goes on from CAZJKE010000034.1 coordinate 953, forward strand.
CAGCCCATAGCGAACCTGCCCGTCCTGCATGCCGGCAATCTGCCTGGTGCAGACGCGATCCAGAAATCGAACTGCGTCTCTCCCCTTGAAACGGAGGCGACCCATGTGCGAGACATCGAACAACCCGCCACCGCGGCGAACCTGGCGGTGTTCATCCATGATCGAGCCGTAGTGAAGTGGCATCTCCCACCCGGCGTAGTCGACCATCTTTCCTCCGTGCGACACATGGAAGTCATGAAACGGAGTTCGTTGCATCGTGGTTACGCCGCTCACTCCCGGTCCTCGCCCAACTCGGCGAGCCGTCGCTCCAACGAGCGAAGCCGCTTGAGCATGTCCCCAAGGTGCATGCCAGCAAGCAAATTTCGCTTGGCCGCATCCAGTGGCACGACCGGAGCGCCACCCACCCGTGATCCAGGGGCTACATCGCCGGCGATTCCAGACTGCGCCATGACTTGCACACCGTCTCCGATTGTCAAATGACCACTGACTCCGGTTTGGCCCCCGAGCACGACATGGTCTCCGACAGATACTGATCCGGCTACGCCCACCAGCGACACAAACAGGCAGTGTGCGCCAACGGTCGTGCCATGTCCGATCGAAATGAGGTCGGCGAACTTTGTACCTCTTCCGATCGTTGTGGCGCCCATGGCAGCACGCTCGATGGCACAGCCCGCGCCCAACTCGACATCGTCTTCAATGATCACGATGCCATGCTGGGGAATCTTGTGGTGTTCGCCGTTGCTGGTTGCGTAGCCGAAACCATCCTGCCCGATGACCGTGGAGGAATGCAGGGTGACCCGAGTACCAATGTGGCATCGATCGTAGATGGTCACATTCGGGTACAGGACACAGTCTTCGCCAATCGTGACATCTGCTCCAACATAGACGCCGGGATAGAGGACAGTCCCCCGGCCCACCACGGCACCCCGTTCGATCGTCACATGCGGATGCACCATGACGCCGTCGGCGATCTGGGCGTCCTCATGGACAGCGGCAGAGTCGCTGATGTTTGCTCCGCCGCTACAGCCGATCACATCCGGGTGGCTGCGAAACCCGTGGAGTTCAATCATCGCATTGCGGAAGGCAAGGTAAGGATCTTCAGCATTGAGCCGGGTCAGCCCCTCTGGCGTTGGGGTATCAGGCCGAACGAGAACAGCCGCTGCGGCCGTCTCATCCAGAAAACGGGCATATCTGGCATTCACGAGAAAAGAAACCTCTTCCGGTCCCGCCCGGTCGATGGGCGCGCACCCACGCACCTGAGTCGAGCCGTTGCCGATGACCGATGCACCAATTGAGGCCGCGAGTTGATCGAGTGAGATGGACATTGCTTGGAATCGCGCACGCTAGCCGCCCGTGCCTTGCCGGTCAAACCCGTTCCCTTGTGAGGCACTCGCGGCGGCGGTATCCTCCCCGGGCTGATGCGATGCCTGCCTGCTATCGTCGCCTGCCTTGCGACCCTTCTGATGACGCTTCCGGGCATGGCCCTGATCAGCGAGTCGGACAGCCTTGCGGTCATGGATGCCGATCTTGGCGATCGGACCATCTCTTCCATTCGCTTCGAAGGTCTGGGCAGGGTGTCGGAGCAGTTGATACGCAACAACATCCGGTCCTCAGTCGGCGAGACCTTCGATCCCGTGATGGTCAATGAGGATGTCCATCGACTCACGCGTCTCGGGCAATTCAAATACATCGACGGCGACAGCGTCCTGTTGCCGGATGGATCGATCGAACTGGTGTTTGTTTTTCGGGAACAGTTGATCGTCGCCGAAATTGCCGTCGTCGGGAACGACCTGATCAGTGACCGGGAGTTGCTGGCAGTTGTTCCACTGAGGCCGGGGATGGCGATGGACAATTCCCTCATAGACCGCGGTCGCCGTGGCATGGCAGAAATCTATCGCAAGCGAGGCAACTACCTCGTCGAGATCGATGTGGATGATGCGGAGCTTGAGGAATCGGGTGTACTCATCTACCGGGTGATGGAAGGGCCGCGTGTTCGAGTAAAGGGCGTGGTGTTCGAGGGTAATCACGCGTTCACTTCAAAGGAACTCTCAGCCGAGATCGAAACTTCGGTCGCCATCCTTTTCCTTCGACGGGGCGAACTGGATGAGGATGTGCTGCGCGATGATGTCGCAACGCTTGACACGTACTACCGGGACCGCGGCTTTCTCGATGTTCGGGTGGATCGGTCCATTTCACTCAGCCCTGATAATCGTGAAGCCAAAGTTACCTTCCTGGTCGACGAGGGTCCGCAATACACGCTTGGCGGCGTCTCGTGCGTTCGCATGTCCTCCAATGCCGCGCCGGATGTCTTTACGGTGGAACAGATTCGAGCCATGATCCCCCTCAAGACCGGGGATATCTATCGACGAAGCCTCGTGGACGCATCCGTGGCGACAATCGAGGACGCCTACGGCGTGCTGGGTCATGTGGATGTCATCGTCCGCAGCACACCCATTCACTCCAGTGCCGAACCTGTGATTGATCTTCTGATGCAGGTCGAGGAGGGGGCGGTTGCGACGGTCGGCCTCGTGCGGATTCAGGGCAACGAACTGACTATGGACAAAGTGATCCGGCGTCACGCGAGGGGCTTGCGACCAGGGCGTCGATTTGACGCATCCGAAATCGAGCGAATCCGCGAACGACTCATCTCAACGCGAATCTTCAACGATGTCAAGGTGACCGTTCTGAAGGAGGGGATGGAAAACCCGGGGTATCGCGATGTGCTCATCGAAGTGAAGGAGGCGGACACCGGCTCATTGAACTTCGGCGTCTCGGTCGGTACCGACTCTGGACTTCTTGGCATGATCTCGCTGAACCAGCGCAACTTTGATGTCGCCGATGTTCCGGAGAGTTGGGGTGAATTCTGGAAGGGCAAGGCGTTCCGCGGTGCTGGACAGGATTTTGCCATGGCATTCCAGCCGGGTGACAAGATCTTCAATTACCAGGTCAGCCTCGTTGAACCGCACTTCCTTGAGACCGACTATTCGCTCGGCGGCACAGTCGGCTGGCGGCGGCGCGACTACAACGACTACACGGAAGAACGCCTGTACAGCAGGATTGAACTCGGCAGGAAGTTCGGCGATATCTGGAGTGGTGCGGTTCACATCGAAATGGACAATGTTCGACTGACGGACATCGACAACGACGTGCCACAGGAGATCTTCGATGATCGCGGGCCGGAGACCGTCATGTCGACCGGCGTTTCGCTTGCACGAACAACCATCAATCGACTGCGGCGGCCCGAGCGAGGATCCAGATTGGACTTCTCCTTCGACCGGTTCGGCATCCCGGGCGGCGACCGCGAATTCAATCGAACGACCATCCGCTCAACGACCTACTTTGCACTTGACCGGGACTTCCTCGGTCGAACGACGACCTTGCGGTTGAACGCGGGGCTCGGGTACATCTTTGACGGTGATTCACCGACATACGAGCGGTTTTACTATGGCGGCCAGAGTTTCCGCGGATTCGGATTCAGGCAAGTATCACCAAAGGGCACGCCGCGATTTGTCGGCGCACCGGCGGACATTCCGGTTGGCGGTTCATGGGAGGCCTATCTTGGCACGCAGGTCGAGACGCCGCTGCTCGGTGACGTCATGACGGGTGTCGTGTTCCTCGACACGGGAACCGTGACAGACTCTCCCGGATTCGATGAGTATCGCGTCAGTGTCGGTACGGGCCTCCGGCTCTACATACCGCAACTCGGCCAGATACCGATCGCGTTTGACTTTGGATTCCCCCTTCGGAAGCAACCTGACGACGATACGCGGGTGTTCACCTTCAGCGCGGAGTTGCCGTTCTAGCAAATGGCAGAAACGGTGTATAACACCTTTTTCCTCGCGTACAATCTCCGGCAATAGGAGCGATTCCATGGCTTATACACGAGCAACCCGTCTTCTTGTCGCATCAACTGCCGCCATCCTGCTTGCTGGCGGAGGTCTGGCCTACTCGGCCGTTGCGTCCCAGGCTGCCGACCGATCGAGAACGCCTGTCGTGACATTCGACATTCAGAAGGTCATGGACAACCTTACACAGAGGGCTGACTTGGCCGCTGAATTGAGCGAGCGTCTGCAGTCGATTCAGGACAAGATCGATCAGGACCTTGCGGACATTGGCATGCTGGAGGAACAACTGGCTGGAGAGGCGACATCGCAACAGAAGGTTCTCGCCGAGGAACTCGAACAGAAGAAACTGGCGATGATGAGTTATCAGCGATTCGCTCGCAGCCAGGTGGATATTGAGCGATCACTCATCCTCCGCGATCTGCACCGCGAAATTCAGGATGCAGTCTCCGACATTGCAAAGGCAAACGGATACGACCTCGTACTCATCAATGATTCCGGGATGCAGATCACGGTCAACCCCGAGTCGAATCTTTCTCGCGAGCAGCAGGTTCGCGAGCAGGTGCGGGCGCAGAGAGTCTTCTTTGCCGACTCAGGCATCGACATCACCGATCAAGTAGTTACGCAGATGAACCTTGGATGGAACGCACGAACTTCCGGCTGAACCCCCCCCCCATCTTTCTGGGAATCAGGAAACGGAGAACTCCGCCATGCATGCAACCCATGGACCCAGGCACATCATTCTCGTCATGGTACTTCTGCTTGCCGGCGCATTCGCGTGGCACTCTGATGCGACGAGGTCAGCTCCGGAAGCGACACCCACCACGATGGTGACGGTCGACATCCGCAGGGTCTTCGACAATTTGGAGGAGTGGGCCCACATGAGTTCGCAACTCCAGACCCTCGCAGAGAATCTTGAGGAGGAACGCATTGCTCGAAGGCAACGGCTGACCAACCTTGAGCGAGAAGTGGAAATGTATGAGATGGGGAGCGAGATGCGGCAGGAGATCCTGCAGCAGCGACAACTGCAAGCCCTCGAGTATGAGTCATTTGTGGATTACAGCACCTACAAGATTCAGCGCCAAAAAGTGCGAGACTTCCGAGACCTGTATGAACGCGTGACGGCCTCGGCAGGCGATCTTGCTCGTGCTAACAACTACGACATCGTGTTCGTGGATGACGGCGCTGGCGATATTGCGGAAGTGCAGGACGAAAATGTCATGCAAGAACTTCTTCTGCGGCGGGTTCTGTGGGCCGGCGGAGAATTGGACATCACCGACATGTTGATCGAGCACATGAATGCCGCGTTCGACGAGTTCGCGGTCCACTGAGGCGGCAGGAGGTTGAATGGCCGCGACGCATACGGCAGGCAGCCTCGCTTCGGAGATTGACGCCGAAGTCGAAGGTCCATCAGAACTGAGAGTGACTGCGGTTGCAGCGATCGACAGCGCCGTTCAGGGCGATGTGTGCTTCATCAGCACGACTGCGTTCGCGAAGAAGTGGGCGGATTCCGACGCGATGGTTGCAGTGGCATCACGGGGTGTTGATGTGCCGGATCATGACCCGGACAAGCGAGCGCTGTTGTGGGTCGATGATGCCGAGCTTGCCATGGCCACGGTGCTGGCAGCCTTTGCCCCGCCGCCGGATCTGCCGGCGATCGGAGTGTCGGAAATGGCCAGCGTCGATTTGACGGCATCGATCGGGAACGATGTACGCATTGCGGCGTTCGTCTCGATTGGGCAGGGCGCATCTGTGGGGAACGGTGCGGTGTTGCACTCAGGTGCCGTGATCGGTGCAAGATGCAGCGTCGGCGCAGGATCGGTGATGCGTGCGGGCGCAGTGCTCGGCGCAGATTGCGTCGTGGGCAATGAGTGCATCGTGCATGCCAACGCGGTCATTGGTGCCGATGGTTTCGGGTATCGATCATCGGCCGACGGCAGCGAACTCGTCAAGATGCCGCACATTGGCTCGGTTGTGCTCGGTGACCATGTCGAGATTGGTGCCTGCACCTGCATCGACAGAGGCAAGTTTGCGTCGACCACGATCGGTGATGGAACCAAGATTGACAACCATGTGCAGGTCGGCCACAACTGCCGCATTGGCCGCCATTGTGTCATCGCCGGATGCTCTGGACTCTCCGGTTCGGTCACGATCGGGGACTGGGTGCGGATTGGGGCGATGGTTGGGATTGCCGATCATCGAAGCGTCGGCGATCGTGCATCAATCGGTGCCCGAAGCGGCGTGATGCATGATGTGCCCGCAGGAGCTGCTTGGCTGGGGGCACCGGCGATGGAAGCCAAAAAAGCATTGCGTCAGATGGCCACCCTTCGTAAACTGCCCGGAATAGTCGCTCGCCTCCGCTGGGGCGATGATGACTGAGCAGGCCTCCCTGCTGCGGAGTGGCAGGTCATGACGAATCCCATGCAGGAACAACGCTCGCCAGGAGCCCCGGACAACTCGGCTCCGGAAGAGTCCGCATCACCCCAGCATACGCTGGCGAGGCCGGTGTCCATTCGCGGCTGCGGGTTGTTGTTGGGCGAAGAAGCCACGGCCACCATCGAGCCGGCCGGCGTTGGGGAGGGCATCACGTTCGAGCGGGTTGACCTTGAGCCGAGCGTGCGGATTCCGGCGATCGTGGACAACGCGGTTGATCGTGCGAGACGAACGACCTTGCGATCCGGCGATACGACCATCGAAACAGTTGAGCATCTCCTGTCCGCGTTGGCGGGACTGGGTGTGGACAACGCGAACATCAAACTTGACGGTGCTGAAGTGCCGAGCGGAGACGGTTCGGCGTTGCCCTTCGTTGAACCGATTCTCGAAGCAGGTCTTGTCGAACAGGATGCTCCTCGCCGCATCTACCGTGTCGTCGAACCCGTGTTGCTGCAGGATGACCACGCGATGATCGCCGCCTTCCCGTCCGAGGAGGCCGGGTTGCACATCGTCTATGACCTTGACTACGGCGGTGAGACGAGACGCATTGCGAGGCAGACCCAGTCGTTCAGCAGCGGCAATGGAAGTTACATCACAGAACTCGCACCCGCCAGAACCTACAGTCTGCGTGAGGAGGCCGAGGCGCTGCAATCCGCGGGCATGTGCACGCATCTCACGCCCGCTGATGTGCTGGTCATTGGTGATGACGGACCCATCGAGAACTCCTATCGTTTCGAGAACGAACCGGTGAGGCACAAGGTGCTGGACCTGATCGGAGATCTCAGTTTGGCGGGTGGCGCAATCGAGGGTCGTGTCATTGCAAGCCGATCAGGACATTCACTCAACCGGAGACTATGCCGGGCTATCGTGGAGCAAGCCGCACTTCAACATCGTCGGGAGACTATTCGTACGGGAAGGGTCATGGATGTCCGGACCATCCAGCGGATCATGCCGCATCGATACCCGATGCTTCTAGTGGATCGCGTCGTCGAAATGGATAAGGATCAGCGAGCCGTTGGCATCAAGAATGTGACGATCAACGAGCCGTTCTTCCAAGGGCATTATCCTGGTACTCCCATCATGCCCGGCGTTCTTGTTGTCGAAGCCATGGCGCAACTCGGCGGTCTCCTGATGAGCCGAAAGCTGGAACATACGGGCAAGATTGCGGTGCTTCTGAGCCTTGACCGAGTGAAACTGAGACATCCGGTTGCTCCAGGTGATCAACTTGTCATGGAGGCGGTGAGCATTCGCGCAGGAAAGCGAACCGCTTCGTTGCAGTGCCGCGGTTGGATCGGGTCGAAATTGGCGGCGGAAGCACAGGTACGATTCATGATGGTGGATGCAGAGCAGGACTGACATGAGCGGTTCAATGCACACTTCGTCGATGATTCACCCGACAGCCGTCATCGATTCCACGGCGGAGTTGGGCGATGATGTGGTTGTCGGCCCGGGATGCGTCATTGGTCCGCGGGTGCGCATTGGCTCGGGCAGCGAACTGCTGAATCATGTGGCGATCCAGTCAGACACAACAATTGGCTCCAACAACCGTTTCTATCCATTCTGCGTTGTGGGTGCCGATCCTCAGGACAAGAAGTTCAATGGCGAGCGGACGACGCTGTCCATCGGCGATGACAACCTCATTCGCGAGCATGTCACTATTCACCGTGGTACCGGAAACGGCGGCGGGGAAACCGTCATCGGCGACGACAATCTCTTGATGGTTGGCGCGCATGTCGCCCACGACTGCCGTCTCGGTGATGACATCGTTATCGCCAATCAGGTCATGCTCGCAGGGCATATTGTCATTGATGATGGAGCGAGTATTGGCGGTGGGGCCGGAGTCCACCACTTTGCCACCATCGGCAAGTGTTCATTTGTTGCCGGTCTTGCTCGTGTCACTCGTGATGTGCCACCATTCATGCTCGTCGAAGGTCAACCCGCCGAAGTGCGGAGTGCAAATGTCATTGCCATGCGGCGGCGTGGGTATGCGCCTCAGGAAGTTGAGGCAATCAAGGAAGCGTACAAGCGACTGTTTCGGGATAACGGCGGCGCGATGCTTGATCGCGTAGAAACATTACTTTCCGAGTGCTCCGGGAGCAACGCCATCGCGCATCTTTGCCAGTCGATCAAATTGTCAAGCGAGGGGCGACATGGCCGTGGGCGTGAAGCCATGCGAGAAGACGACAAGTGGAAGGCTGCGAGTCAACCTGCCGGCTGAGGGCGCATTACTCCTCGTCGTCCTTTTCTACTTCGTCGTCGCCGAGTAAATACCGCTCGAACACATCGTCGTCGTCATCAACGAGATCGTCATCCTCTTCCTCCTCGCTGGTTGTGGCGTCGTCTTCGTCGTCATCCTCTTCATCCCACTCGCTACAGAGGGCGGAGCTTGAGATGGGAGGTACGGTGATGACCGCGGTCGCCTCGTGCATGAGGGCGAAGTTGCCGGAGTCGAATGCGAATCCAGCGGAAGGGGGCAGCTCGTGCAGCGTGTCCAAGCGTGTCGCCACGGGCGTATGTGTCCTCTTTTTGGAGGAAGTTGTCAAGGGGATCCCCCACCTCAATCGCCCGATTCTCCAAGGGGTCACACCCGGGGTCACACCCGGGGT
>CAZJKE010000034.1:9933-21972 GCA_964546585.1 uncultured Isosphaeraceae bacterium
GGGGTCACACCCGGGGTCACACCCGGGGTGTGACCCCCTCGGCGGGAACGGCCGATAATCTGCGTCCTGTTCACGCAAATAGCGGGTCCCTTGAAAACACCGCTTCAGGAAGGCCATTCTCCTGCCGACAGTCCGAGAAGGAGGCAATTGGCTCCTTCGCAGTTCGTTTTCATGCCCATGCAGACCGGAATCACCCACGCAGGTGCCCACCACCCGAGCGATCGTCGCACGGGGCGTGTCCTATGGCTGCTTGCGGGCATCACCGTCCTGAGCCTCGCTGATCTTCTCCTGACACTCACTTACATGATGTCCGTGGGCATGAATGAGGGAAATCCGATCGCTGCCTGGATCGTGACCGCCACCCAGTCACCCTGGGCGCTGGCCATGTACAAGTTGGTCACCGTAACCATCTGCGTCGGGCTTCTGTACAGGGTCCGGCACCAAAGGGTGGGGGAACTGGCTGCGTGGTGTTCGCTCCTGATCCTCGTAGCCCTGTCCGTGTGGTGGAATCAGTACGCCCGCTATCAACCGCTCTTGCCGCGAGGTGAAGTACTTGTGATGGCCGGCCCAGATCTGAATCACACCTCTTCCCTGCAGTAACAGGCGGTCTGCTACAGTACCGTCGATGATGCGAACGACCGCATGTTTGCTCGGTATCGCCGCCATGTTGGCGGGAGGATGCGGGCTGCGTCCACCGATTGCAACCTACTCGGGCTCCCGCGTCGTGGAGTCGACGCCACAGGCCATCGCCATTGAGGTTGAGCTCGAGTTGTCCAACGACAACAACAATTCGATTGAACTTCGGGAATTCATCTACTCCGTCACAGCCAACGGGCGACATGTCTACGAGGGTCGTCAAGCTGCGGAACGTACGCTTCCTCGGCGATCAATCGTCCACGCCTCCATCCCTCTGGTCATTCGCCGCGATGAAATGCCCCAATCAGGCGACGTCGACTGGCGGCTGTCGGGAAGTCTGGGCTATGTGGCCCCGGGTGCTTTCGCCGAGACGCTGCTGGACATTCGGATCTGGCAACCGACAACGGCGATCTCCGCAGCAGACACGACCGCCATTCCGTCAGCGAACTAGACCGTCTGCGACGATCCCCCCTCATGGGGAGGACATGCGGCCGCACGACCGGCGTGACCGGCGTTGCCCGCCCGTGGCAACAGTGATGCATTCAGCCTCCCAGTGGGACGGCCGATGGCAGAGAATATGCCGCTGGACATTGAATCCGTCCTCTCGGAGGCCCGGTCACGGGATGCCTCCGACATTCACCTCGTAGCCGGGGAGCCGCCCATCCTGCGGGTCCACACTCAATTGCTTCGCATGAATAGTGCGCCCGTCTCCGAACAGGAGCTCCATGCGCTCGCATCCTCGATGCTCGATGATGACCAACGGGATCGCTTCGCAACCGAGCAGGATGTGGATCTGGCGTGGACCTCCGGCGATGCGCGGTATCGGGTCAACGCGCATTGGCAAAGCGGTACGCCAGCGTTCGCGCTGCGAAGTGTGCGCACAACCGTCCCGGCCCTTGCCGATCTTGGCCTTCCCGAGGCGATTGGGCCGCTGGCGGACCTTCCACGCGGGCTGATCCTCGTTACCGGCGACACGGGCTCGGGCAAGTCAACCACGCTGGCGGCGATGATTGATCGGATCAACCGCGAACAGAGCAGGCACATTATCACGCTGGAAGATCCGGTTGAATACACATTCTGTTCCGACCGGTGCCTGATTGAGCAACGGGAACTGGGCCGCGACATGCCCAGTTTCGCCTCGGGCCTGCGACACGCGCTGCGGCAGGATCCCGATGTGATTCTGGTCGGCGAAATGCGCGACCTGGAAACCACATCATTGGCGATCTCGGCCGCGGAAACCGGTCATCTGGTCCTGTCAACATTGCATACGGTCAACGCCGCGCAAACAGTCGAACGCATTGTGGACATGTACCCATCAACTCAGCAGGGGCAAGTGCGTTCCATGCTGGCGGACACACTCAGAGCCGTCCTCTCCCAAACGCTCCTGCCTCGAAATGGCGGCGGCATGGCGGCAGCGGTCGAAGTGTTGCTGTGCGATTCGGCAGTTCGAAACATCATCCGCGAGTCCAGAACATTTGAGATTCCGAATGTGATAGAGACCGGTGGCCGGAAGGGCATGGTGTCGCGGGATGCTGCCATCGCCATGCTTGTGCTCAACGGTGTTGTTGAGGAGGAGGCAGCAACAGCGGCAGCCCACGATCCGACCCGATTGACGCGGAATCTTGCAGCATAGGAAATCACGCATGCCGACCTACCGCTACGAGGTGCAAAGAGATGGTGGCGAGTTGGCAATCGGTGACTTGGCTGCTGCATCAGTCACGGCGGCAGCCGGCGTGTTGCGAGAACAAGGCGGCCGGATCATTCGCATTACGCCACAGCGGCGAAGCGGCGTGTCGATCGGCAAACGAGTGCGTGCGATCCTGCTTGCAGGGTCAGGGCCGACCAAGGCCGATGTTCTCGATTTCACAACACAACTTGCCGTCATGATCCGCGCCGGAATCAGCCTTCATGCCGCGATTGACGGAATCGCATCACAGGTGAAGACCGACAAGTTCCGGCACGTCCTTCTTGCCATCAAGGGAGAACTGGAGGCCGGCGCACCTTTCTCGGAGGCGATTGCATCACATCCGCGACTCTTCAACCCTCTCTATGTCAACATGGTCCGCGCATCGGAGATGTCCGGCGCGTTCGGCCGCATGCTTGATCGGATCGCCGCAATCATCGCCAGGCAGATCGAGACGCGGAAGATGGTGATTGGTGCCAGTTTGTATCCCATGGTGATTGGCATGCTTGCCACCACTGTGACGATCTTCCTTCTTACCTTTGTCTTGCCGAGATTTGCCGGTGTATTCGCTGGCAAGGAGGCGCTTCTTCCGTGGCCGACCATCTTCCTGATGGCGCTCAGTGGATGGATGGAAGTCTGGTGGTGGACGATTCCATTGGCAATGGTCGCCGTGGCGACCGGTACCCTGATCGCCAGCAGGACTGAACAAGGTGGAAGTTTCCTGGACAGGTGGAAACTGAGGCTGCCTGTGTTTCGCCGGATGCTCCGAGCCCTCTACATCAATCGTTCATTGCAGACACTCGGTGAACTGCTGAACGCCGGCGTTCCTCTTGTCAACGCCCTTCGTGTTACTGGCGACATCACGGGGAACCGCCGGTACCGCGAACTATGGCATGGTGTCGGGGAAGGAGTTCGTGAAGGTCGCCGGATCAATGAGATCCTGAGCGAAACACCGCTGCTTCCACGACCAGTCGTGCAGATGATTGCGGCGGGCGAAGAGTCCGGGCGGCTTGGCGACGTCCTTGAAGAGATCTCAGAGTACTACGATCGCGTGCTCCGAGATGCGATCAAGACATTCACCAGTCTGTTGGAGCCGTTGATGATTGTCGTGATGGGTATGCTGGTTGGTTTCATTGCGATGGCGATCATCCTGCCGATCTTCAAGATGAGCTCGGTGGTGACGGGGGGATGATGCGAAACGGTGCTCCAATCAGGCGGGGATTCTGGCTTGTCGAAACTGCAGGTGCTATTGCCGTAATCGGTGTCGGCATCGTCGCGATGATGTCGTCGCATCAAGCGTGGCATGTGCAAGCTGCTACGGCAGACAGGCTTGCAACCGGCATGCGGCTTGCAGGCGAGATCCGGGAGTATTCGCTGCTGCTTTCGTCCAACGACCCGGTCACCGGAACCGCGATTTGGGGAACGGAGCCGGGCGAATCGTTGCCATGGGATGCCGACGATCTCGATGATCTGGACGACGCGTTGTTCGCAGCGGATCTCGGAACCGGCCCCATTGATGCAACCGGCAGCGTGATTCCAGGAATGGATGGCTGGTCGCAACAGGTCACAGTGTCCTGCGTCGATCCATTCAATATCACTGCGATAGTGGGAGACGGGTCATCTCAGACCATGCGGGTGGAAGTTTCTGCAAGTCTGAACGGAAACGAACTTGCGAGGTTGTCATGGACCATGTCCCCCTGAGACATGGGTGGGCCACCGTTCCAGCGTTACTCGCGCTGGGGGTAATCTCATCAATCACCGCTGCAATTGCATCGGTTGCGTGGACCAATCTCCGAAGCGCCAGCGCAGTCATGGGGATCACAACCTCGCAAGCCGCGGCCGAGACCGGACTGTCTTTCGGCGCGGCACGACTGCAGTCCGAGTCGGCGAGGTTTGTGATTGACAGGGGCGTGATCGACGAGGAGCTGGCAGAGCGACTCTGGCTCGGGACATGGACAAGCGATGACGGACAGATTGCCATTCTTGATCCGAACGGCTATGTGATTGCAACTCCAAGCGGCATCGGCATGGTTCACGCGATCCTCGATGCGCACGATCAGGCAGACCAACACGCAATCGAGATTGAAACATCCGACGCGTCGCTACCCACAATGTCCAATGGCGGCAATCGGCTGGATGTGAAGCCCATACCACTTGGGCCGGAAACCGACGCGGCGGTTTTTCGACTGGCCTATCAATTCGTTGCTGGCACCACCCGAGTACGAGTACAGAGCACAGGCATCTCCGGTGGAGTGGAACGAACTGTTTCAATGGAGTACGACCTCGACAAACGGATCGACTATGCGATTGTCGCCATGTCTCGAATCATGATCGGCAGCAATGTGCTGGTTGAGGGGCCGATCGGTACTCGGTACGGGATCACTGCCGGGGAACTTGAAGGTGAACATGCGGATCCGATCGTCATGCGAAGCGACTTCGTGGACATTGGCGGCGGCGTGCTCGATGTGCAGTTGGCTGATTTACAAGCCGCCATCGCATCGAGCGATGTAGATGGCGACAATCGGCTTCGTCCGGATCACCCCACGGAGGGCCCCGCCATCGCCGGTTCCTTCACGGATTATGACGGTGATCAATACATCACCGAGATGGATTTGTTCCTGTCCCACTTCGATGCTGACGGTGATGCGTCCGTTGTCTACGATGCGGCTCAGGCCGCGGATGCCGGGCACGAAGGATTGTCTCAGGAATTCGTCGAAGACATGCAGTTGGCGTTGCTGATTGACCACGCTCGGCCGGACCGCAATGGCGATGGGTTTATCGACGACACGGATCGCCAACTTGGTTGGGACGATGGCATGCTTGGCGTCGCGGATCGTTACTCGAAGGTCGATGGATCGCTGGCTCTGGCTATTGGCGTTACTGACTGGGAATCACAGTTGGGTGCTTCATGGCAGAGTGTTGTGAGCGGCCCACTTGATCCAGAATTCGGCGAATCGGCATCTCGTTTCAGCGTTCCGGAGACGGAACTGGCTGAATTGACGACGGACATGTTTGCCGGCGCGCAGAGTTGGTTCGAGTCGGAGGCCAGTGGCGGAATGCCATTCGGGGACGAATCGACCGGGCAGGTTGCTTCGGGCATTCTTGGCGGTGGGACCTTTACTCCCGCAGGTGGTGGTGGGTGGGAGGACATGCCGTGGCAGTCCAGCGGCGCATATGACTGGTTTGAGCGACCCGTGTATCGGGACATGGCGTTCAACAATGTCTCGATTCCTGCAGGTACCAATGCTGTGTTCGAGAACTGCACATTTGTCGGTGTGACCTGGATAGAGACCGAAGAGAGTGTGTCCGATCCGAACTGGAACTTTGCGGGTTCGAGAAACAGTGACGGCACATTGCAATACCCAGGCCTTGTGGCGGAAACGGGAGGTGTGGAAGTTTCGGACACGAGAAACATGTCGAACAACCTACGTTTTCACGATTGCACATTCCTGGGTTCGATTGCAGGGGATGTTCCGGATCAATACACGCACTGGCGAAACAAGGTGCAGGTCACCGGCCAATCGCGTTTCTTCATCGATCCGGAGGATGTGGATTTGGCAGAGCAGGAGGATGGCGCTGCTCTTGCCGTGGTCCTTTCGGAAATGGATCCCGCAGTTCGCGAGCAGTTGTCGCGAAGTTCGCTTCTTCTGCCCGGGTGGTCTGTTGATGTAGGCGCATTCAGCAATGATGAGGCGATTGGGGTGAAACTCAATGGCACGATTGTCGCTGGGCTGCTCGACTTGCGGGGAGTCGTCGATGTTCATGGGTCGATCCTTGCGACATTCCGTCCCGTCGAAGGTGAAGGTCCACTCTTCTATGGGGGCGATACTGATGACTTCAATACGACCATTGGGTACTTCGGCCCCGAGGATGGGGACGGCGAGGGCGAAAATACGTCTGGGCAGTCATTCGAGGGTTTCGGTCGCATCTCCCTGCGAGCGAACCCGGATGCCGCATTGCCCGATGGCGTTCCGTGGCCGGTATCGGCAGTGGCTGCTGCTGGAAGTTATGTCGAGGGCAGTTCCGAATGAAGCGGCACGGATTCACGCTGGTGGAGATGGTGCTGGCCATGGCCATTGCGACAGTGTTGCTCGCAGGTCTGTTTGCGGCCATTCAGGTTTCGGTCGATGCGTATGGGCGAGCGACGGCAGAGCACTCCAGTCGTCTGACATGCCGGTTGGTGCTGGAGCGGCTCGCGTTTCTCATTCGTTCCGGCGTAGACTTCGGCCCGAAGCCGGGAATCGCCACCGAGATCGATGTCGAAAGCGACACCTTTGACATGACTACTGCTTCTGGCGATGAAATCACAGTGAGTTGGGATGCCGCACAACAGTCATTGGACATGACTGTCAACGGAACGACCTCAATGCTGCTGGCAGGTGTGACGCAACAGGTAGACGGAGAGAGTATTACACCATTCCTCCTGCAGTTCGACGGTGGCACGAAGCTCTGGCGACTTCGCATGGATCTAGCCGTGGAGATCGACTTCAATACGACAACCGCCATGGACACCGCTGCCTCCCGGATTCGATTGACAAAGTCGATCATGCCGCGATCGACGGTGTTCGAGTAGAGCGTCAGGCACCCCGTTGGAGTACTCGCTCGACGAGCGCGGCCGCGTCCGCTTCCGTTCGAGCCTCTGCAATGATTCTCGCGATTGGTTCGGTGTTGCTTGCGCGCAGATGCACCCATCCGTTCTCGAAGTCGATGCGAATACCGTCACTCTCGTCGATGTGTTCCGAGTCAAACGCCTTGCGGAGTTGCTGCATGGCATCCTCCAGCCCATCGCGACCACCAATGTCCGCGATGTCAATACTCTGCTTGATCATCGCGTAGGCCGGGACATCCGTGATGATGTCGGAGAGGGGGCGATCTTTGCGCCGAAGCAGATCGAGCACGATTGCCATGCCGCAGAGACTGTCCCTGACCCAACCGACGGAGGGAGCAATGACACCGCCATTTCCCTCTCCGCCGATGACGCACTCATTCTTCTTCATGACGCCTGCAACATTTGCTTCGCCCACGGCGGTGCGATGGACGCATCCGCCGACGCTCGCGGCAAGGTCATCGATCATCCTGCTGGTGGATAGGTTTGCCGCGGCGGATTGGCCTTCTTCCAACATTGCCATTGCGGCAAGAACGAGTGTGTATTCCTCGCCAATGTAGTTGCCGGTCTCATCAACTATTGCCAGCCGATCGGCATCCGGATCCTGCGCGAATCCGATCGCGGCCTCGTGTTGCCGCACCGCTTCGCAAAGTTTCTGCAGGTTCTCTTCCTTTGGTTCCGGAGGATGGGCGAACGCGCCGGTCGGTGTGCCGTTCAGATGAATGACCTCGCACCCGAGCAGTTCCAGCAGGCGGCGACCGCCAACGCATCCAGCACCATTCACCGAGTCAAGAACCACCCGGAACCCGATCTCTCGAAGCGGCATCGGGTCAATCAGGCCAAGGATTCTCGCAATGTGTGTGTCGTGACCCGCGTCGTTCGCAGAGCACTGACCGTCATCAGCGGAGGTTGGTTCACGATCGTCATGGAAACGGCGGATGATGTCCTGCGCTGCACTGGCGTTGGGGGCGAGCCCGTCGTGGTCCAGGCACTTGAAACCATTCCACGGGGAAGGATTGTGGGAAGCCGTCACGACAAGGCCACCGTCCGCGGAGAGCGCTCCGATCATGACGCCAGCAGTGGGCGTGGCTACAACGCCAAGATCGATGACATCACAGCCGCAGTCCTTCAGCGCACCGCGAGCGGCGTTCGAGAGAGACTCACCACTGGGCCTGGTGTCGCGGGCAAGGCACAGGGTGGGAGCACGACCAGATTGGTCATGGAGGTGCGATGCGAATGCGAAGGCCCAGCGGGCGGCAAACGCTTCGGTCATTGACTTGCCGACAATGCCTCTTGCACCGGACACGGACAACATGAGCGGCGCATCGGTCATGGTATGCAGGTCGCTGTGCATCCGGGTGCCTCGGTTACTCGCACGGCGGCAAGGGCCGCTGCATTTGGAAAGTCGTCATGCATGCAACTTGCAATGTACGCGGCAACCCGTTCCGCTGTTGGATTTGATCCAAGCAGGACTTCGCTTGTGTTGAGATCCGTATTCCGCAGCGGCAAGATTGCCGCATCGACTCGCCGTTCCAGATCAAGAAAATCCACCAGTAACCCGTCGGCGTCGAGCGATGTTCCGCGAACGACGACAGTTACTTTCCAGTCGTGTGCATGCGGCGTTTCAGGAACGCCATTGACCGTGACGGCATGTGTTGCCGTGAAGCCTCGTTCTATGGCAACTTCCCATGTCATGGCGGTGTCCATTCCTCCTGGATGGACCATGTAAATGGATCCGTGCGGCAATCAATGTGGACGGCGAAGAAACCGTGCCGGTGTTGTCGCACAAGCGGCCAAATGACATCGTGGTCAGTGGCGGGAATGTCGAGGTCCGACACATCGTCCACGGGAATCCACTCCAGTGTTCCTTCGTCAATCGTCATGGCGGAGATCTCTGCCGGATCGATTGGCCGAGTGACCTCGTAGAGGAATATCAGCCAATGCGTATCGCCCTCATAGGCAGTTTCAGCAAGCATGCCGGAGAGGCGGACTTCCCGCTGTTCCAGCGATACCCCGGACTCTTCCTCGATCTCCCGAACAGCGCATGCGTGGGGACTTTCGCCAATGGCCGCCTCCAGTTTTCCTCCGATCGGGGAGTACTGACCGGCGTTCGGCGCCTTGTTGCGATGCAGCAACAGGAGTCGACCGTCGTGATCGTAGAGATAACAGAGCACGGCGATTCGGTATGGCAGATCCCGAATCGACTTCACGCGGCCACCTCCTGCATGAGTCGCTTCATTTCGGCGACCGCCGACCGGATGCCAGTGAACACGCTTCGGCTGATGATGGAGTGTCCAATGTGCAGTTCGCTGACGCCAGGAATTGCCGCAATGGGTTGGACATTTCGATAGGTGAGCCCGTGGCCAGCGTTGCACTGCATACCGGCATCGCGAACATGCTCAACGGACGCTGCGATCTTTGACAATTCCGCTTTGGCGGCGTCGCAGTCCAACGCAAAGCCGTGGGCCGCAACGGCTTCCGCCCATGGGCCAGTGTGGATCTCGCATACTGTGAAACCACAGGCCTTTGCAGCATCAATCTGCCGCCGGTCGGCATCGATGAAGGCACTGACTTCCATGCCTCCCACGGCGAGTTCGGCGACAAGTCCCTTCAGCCGATCGGTGTCGGACGCCACATCCAGTCCACCCTCGGTCGTGACTTCGTGGCGGCCCTCCGGAACAAGCATGGCCATGTCAGGCCTGGTGCTCAGTGCCATGTGCACCATCTCGTCCGTCGCAGCCATCTCAAGATTCAAGGGTACCTGGACCGCTGCGCGAAGGCGTGCCAGATCCAGATCCTGCATGTGCCGCCGGTCTTCTCGCAGGTGGAGGGTGATACCGTCGGCTCCGCCGAGTTGAGCCTCGATCGCTGCCCAGAGAGGGTCGGGTTCAAAGGTCCTTCTCGCCTCGCGAAGCGTGGCTACATGGTCGATGTTGACACCCAGTTCAATCATAGTTCGAGGCACCTGCATGCCCGCATGGGGCAGGGGGCGAAGTATACTCCTCCGCACCACTCAGGGGCCCTGACATGTCGGAGTTCGAACGGAAGCTTGCGCAATTGAAGGCCGACCTGGCCACCCAGGGCGCCCGGGTTTCTGATCTCATTTTGCGAGCCGTTGAAGCATGTTTTGACGGCAATGTCGATGAAGCCAATGCGGTGATCAAATCGGACGAGGTGATTGATCGGGTTGATGTGGAAATCGAGCGGGCGTCCATCGACCTGCTTCGCGGCGGAGCATTCGATGAGCATGCCGTACGTAGCGTGTTGACGATAGTGAAAGTCAACAACGAACTCGAACGGATTGCGGATTGTGCCGTGACGGTGGCAGATGCGATGCGGGAGAATGCCGAAGCAACTGCGACTGCGCCACCAACATTTCGGGTCATGGCCAACAGTGTTGTGGGCATGATGCGAGATGCAAACAACGCGCTGGCCGAGGCGGATACCGACTTGGCGGTTCGCGTACTCTCCTTCGACGATACTGTTGAGCGGTTTCGAGTCGATATCGTGTTGGATGTTCAGAATCGCACGAGTTCCGGTGATCTGGATCCACTTGTTGCGTTCACCCTGTTGGCGGTGACACGGGCGATCGAACGCATTGCAGACCATTGCACAAATATTTGCGAACAGGTGATCTACCTGGAGACGGGAAAGATTGTTCGTCACATGCCCGAGGGGTGGACGCCCCCGGAAACACCGGACTTCTAAAGTTGTGACTTCCGCAGCGGATGTGCCCAGCGACTTGCGGCGGAGGCTGGCCGAACACGGTCAGGAACACCTGTTGGCATCGTGGAGCGAGCTCAACGAGCAGGATCGGCTCGACTTTGCTGGACAATTGCAGACGATCGACTTGACGGCGGTGGCGCAGCGATGTGCGTTGGAGTTCGAGATGCCTCAGGGCAGCATTGAACCGTGTCCGTCCCTCACTCCCACGGAAGAGGATCATGGTCGGGGCGAGGAGGCGATTGGCCGCGGTCTGCTGGGCGTGTTGACTGTTGCGGGTGGGCAGGGCACACGACTGGGCTGGTCGGGTCCGAAGGGGACATTCCCGGCGGCGCCGGTCACCGGAAAGTCTCTGTTTCAGTTGATTGCCGAGCAGGTTCTCTTTGCTCAGCGCCGGTATGGCATTGTTATTCCTTGGTACATCATGACCAGCCTTGAAAACGACGCGGTGACGCGGTCGTTTCTGCTTGACAACAATTGCTTCGGCCTTGATCGAACGGACATCTTTGTCTTTCCGCAGGGGTGCCTTCCCGCCGTGGATGCAGCGAATGGAAGAGTGCTTCTTGCTGGGGCGGGCGAGGTGGCGATGAGTCCGGATGGTCATGGTGGGGTTGTGGAGGCGTTGCGGCAGAGTGGCGGTCTGGAACAGATGCATGCCCGCGGTATTGAGCATCTGTCATATGTCCAGATCGACAACCCTCTGGTGCACGCGGTTGATCCTGCGTTTCTTGGGTTGCACCTGGGCGCGGAGTCCTCAGGCGAGGCGTCGAGCAAGATGGTCTCCAAGACGGATCCAGCCGAACGGGTGGGTGTGTTGTGTCGCCGAGACGGCAGGACAATGGTGGTCGAGTATTCGGATCTTCCTTCCACGACGGCGGAGGAGCGGAATGGGGACGGATCTCTTCGGTTCGATGCTGCTTCAATTGCAGTGCACTTGTTTTCGACGGCCTTTCTGCGATCTGCGGGAGGAGACCTTCCGTGGCATCGCGCGGTGAAGGAGGTTCCCTACTTTGACTTCGATTCTGGCAGGGTGGTCCATCCGAAGGAGGCGAATGCCGTCAAATTCGAGCGGTTTGTCTTCGATTTGTTGCCCAGAGCGGAGCGGTCGATTGTCATGGCGACCCCGCGGGAGGAGGAGTTTGCACCGATCAAGAATGCCAGCGGCAACGACTCGCCGCAGACCAGCAAGCAGATGCAGGTTGACCGGGCTGCGAGGTGGTTGGAATCACGCGGGGTGGAGGTGCCTCGCAACGATGATGGCCGCCCAGTGGCCATGATCGAGATCAGCCCGCTCACTGCCGCCTTTGCTGACCAGATCCCAACAGCTGATCTTCCCCCCGCCATCTCCCCCGACCTCCCCACCGCGATCTAGGGGTCACACCCGGGGTCA
>CAZJKE010000035.1:0-16566 GCA_964546585.1 uncultured Isosphaeraceae bacterium
TGGGCTGTTTCCCTTTCGACCGTGGAAATTATCTCCCACGGACTGACTCCCGCGATAGAGCCCGTTGGTATTCGGAGTTTGGTTGGAGTGGGTAGGCTTGTGGCCCCCCAGCCCCATCCAGTCGCTCTACCCCCAACGGGTATAACGCGAGGCTAGCCCTAAAGCTATTTCGGGGAGAACGAGATATCTCCGGGTTTGATAAGACTTTGACTCCTCCCCACAGGTCATCACCCCACTTTTCAACGTAGGTGTGTTCGGTCCTCCAGAGGGTCTTACCCCTCCTTCAACCTGCCCATGGGTAGATCACCCGGTTTCGCGTCTGCTCCCTGCGACTGGTCGCCCTATTCAGACTCGGTTTCCCTTCGGCTCCGTCGGGATACGACTTAGCCTTGCCGCAGAGAACAACTCGTCAGCTCATTATGCAAAAGGCACGCGGTCACCCATCTCCGATCCGAAGATCGGCGGGCTCCCACAGCTTGTAAGCAAGCGGTTTCAGGTACTTTTCACGCCCCTTGTCGGGGTGCTTTTCATCATTCAGTCACCTTACTGATTCGCTATCGGTCGTCGAGGAGTACTTAGCCTTACGGGGTGGACCCCGCATAATTCGCACAGAGTTTCACGAGCTCCGTGCTACTCGCAAGGATGCTTCAACATGCTGTCTTTCCCTTACAGGACTGTCACCTTCTTTGGTCCACCTTTCCAGGTGGTTCGAAGTAGAACAAACATGCATTCACACCGGGCTGATCCGCGTTCGCTCGCCGCTACTGACGGAGTCGCTTTTGCTTTCCTTTCCTCCGGCTACTGAGATGTTTCAGTTCGCCGGGTTCGCCTCCATACCCTATGCATTCAGATATGGATAGCCCGCAAAGCGGGCTGGGTTTTCCCATTCGGAGATCCTTGGATCACGGCCTGGTTACCGGCTCCCCAAGGCATATCGCAGGTTCCTACGTCCTTCATCGCCTCTCGACGCCAAGACATCCACCGCTTGCCCTTACCGACCTGGTCATGCCGACCCGACCCCGGCACCGCACGAATGCGAACCGCTGCCGAATCAACTACGCCACCGCCGGGCATTGCATGCGCCCGGCCGACTCATCCGGCCATCAAGATTCATGGCCAAACGAGCGGTCACTCAGGTGTTCTCGTTTTCCGGTGAATGCAATCCTGTCTTCCGGGGGGAGAACAAGACTGCATCGACACTACAATCATGAACTTGTCAAAGAGCAATCGCGCGAGGAATCCCCGCGGCCCTGCAGTCAGGGCGAGCGGAAGATTGTATCTGTACCAATCGGCTTGTCAATGAGGTGAGCGGGGTCAATCTCGGGGATTGACGCTACCGGCCGCCGCCCATGCCCGGTGGCCCCGAGTCGTCGCCAGCATCCGCAACCCCTTCATCCTCAATCGGTTGCCCTTCAATGGCTTGCTCCTGCAGTTCCTGCAAACGTGCGCTGCCGGCCTGTTCCCACGGAGCCACTGATCGGACTTCCCCTGTCCTGAGGTTCTGCAGGAGGACCCAGTCACCCCGATCTGCTCGCCGCTCGGCCTCACCCGAGTCGAGCCATGGCAGCAAGTCAAGGACAAACCACTCCGTCTCAAATGCCGAACCCGCCGCCAAGCGTTGCCCGGCCGAAACCTGCACGCTCTCCTTCGACCACCTTCCATCCGTAAAGCGATAGACCTCAGCCGAAACGCGTCCCGCATCCAGATCACCGGCCCTCCGCGATGTTGCGTCTGCCGGATACCCCCGCAGAAGGAACCATTGCAGTGGGGGCTGCGCTTCGATGGCGTCGGACCAGTCACTTGGCAGTGACGCAAGTTTGACCTGATCCGCAAGACCATGTTGCTCTGGATACAGGCTCGGTTTCCTGGCAAAGAACGGGTTTGCAACATCGACAACGCACCGGTACCGGTAGGTCGCGCCAGGTTCCACATCCAGATCATGGCCCCAGATCCACAGTTGCCCATCCGACCACCCGCTGATCTCCGAAGCAGCTTCCTCGTCAAGGGCGATGAGTTCGGCAACAATTTCCTCGCGGCGGTCTCTCGCTTCTACTTCCTGTTCCTTCAAACGAACGAGCGATTGTCGCAGTTTCTCCAATTTCGAGCTGCCGCCTGAAGATGATCCTCCACTCCCTCCTCCGCCAACACCAAACGAGCCGCCGCCGCCGGCGCCCGACTCCTGTTCCCGTGCAATGGACCGCTCAATGGCGCGGATCTGATCCGCGAATCTTCTCAACGTACTGTCCAGTTGCCGCAGTTCCCGACGCAACTTGGAAAGTGGGTCGTCTTCAGCGTCCTCTTCATCACCAATACCCAGCCACGCATCGGGATCCGTCATCGTCGGCGGCTCGATACCCTTCAACGCATAGAAGGCAGGATTCGTGATCTCAACCTGCCGGTCTCTTGCGCGAAGTTCCGCGAGGATGGCGTTCCTTCGACCCGCGTCAATTTCGCCATCCGCGATTTCCTTTCGGTAACTCAGCCGATCAGGCATCGCGCCAACGACTTGCGGCGGCAACCAAGAACCGTCGCCCCCCAACACCTGACGCTCCATCCGCACATCGAGCACATCGATCTGGTCGTTGTACCACTGAGGTGGAACAGGGCGGGTTCCCTCATCACCCATGGCGAATGCGTCAATGACGTTCTGAAGATCAAACTGCGCGGCAATCTGAATCCATCCAATGTCATGCGGTGGACCCGTGATCAGCGACGCAAGTGCATCCGTCTCCTCGATGATCTGCGGGGCAATTGTCCCAAACCACTGTCGTGGTGTGACCGACTGAGGGGCAGGGATTTCCGGCTGGTGGTACAGATGCAACTCGGCCACGATGTCGCGGTTCACTGACAGATCCGCAGTAAGGTCAAGTGTCGGAAACAACAACCGGTCCTTCGGCGAGAGTGACGCTGCACGTCCATCGCGATACCGTTGCAGAATCGGCTTTGGTTCCTGCAGATCCATCCGCGGATTTGCGTTGTCCGAGATGCCCCGGGCGATCCGGTCCGCCCGATCAATCAACTTCTCGTCGATTGTCTCCGCGGTCAATGTCTCCTTGCCGACCTTGACCTCGACCTTGTCGGTATAGGTCTTCCACCCAAACCACAGAAATACGACGATCGCAATGCCGACAATGACATGCTCGACATACTGTTCCCAAGCAGCGATTCCCTTGACCTTCATGGCGATGACCCCGGCGATGCAAGGCCCAGCGGGCGTTTGACCGAGTCGGGCATGTACTCCACCGTCCATGCTCGCAGCCACGCCAGTTCAAGAACCACCGTCAACTCCGAAGCCGGGCCGGGACCATAGTCGTAGCCTTGGCGAAGTGCCTCAAACTTGTCGACTGGCTGTAGATCAATGTCCAACACGGTCATGAACCCATACTCGGAAAAGCCATCGAGAATGTCCGGCACCCTCGCGGTGCTCACCACCATCGTCAATTGAGCCTGCAGAATGTCGTACACGCCACTGGCATGACCCGTGAATGACTCAGTCGCATCCATCGGTTCGCCTGCATTGGGCCGTTGTGGTTGGGAACCGCCATCCTCCATCCCGGGCCAATCCTCCTCGGGTGGATGCACACTGCCCCCGGATCCATATCCGGCGTCCGGCGGGCCGACACCCATCGAACCACCGCCACCCCCGCCGCCCGGACCGCCCATCTTCGGTGGCCCAGAACCGCGGCGAGGCTTTGATGGTCGAGATCGCGAGGTTCCGGAGGCACTCGCTGCTTCATCCGGTATCGGCAAACCGAGAATGTCCAGGGAGACCAGATGTTTGATGGGGGCCGTCAACTCCGACTGCTCACCGTTTGTGGTCGCAACCGCACCAATGACATCCGAGACCGCCCATAGGCGCCATTGCCAGTTGAAGAGTTCCCCGATGCCCGGGATGGCCTGCAGATCGAAACGAGGAATACCGAGAATGTCTTCGTTGGCGTAGACGCCGATGTCGCCTGCGCGGCGATGAAGAAGAGACAGTCGCTGTTCGGAAAGGAAGGTCTCCAACTGAGACCGCTCGTCAGGGGTCAGTTCCGCATCCGGCTTTTTGTTGATCTGCGTTTCCAAGAATTGAAAGACGCGGGCCTTCTCGAGCGAAGCTGCGAGATCGTTGATCGCGGGCGGCTCCCCGGCTCGAATCTCTTGCAGCAGTGAGAGGTACATCGCGTCGATGTCACGATGCAGTTTCTGCGGCATCGTTTCCATCTGCGCCTGGGATGGCGGGGATGGGAAGAGTTGCCCGGCAAACAACACCTTGTGCTGCCTCTGATTGATCGCCATGGCATCAGTCAACACTTCGTCGGCATCAGCCTTCATGGCATCGGCGATCTCACTGTACCGGTCAACCAGTTGACGATTGACAAGAACCGATTGGGGTTGCCCACCGCCAGGAGGAGTCACCGATGTTTTTTCCAGCGAGTCAAGGCTTCGAAAGTTCTTGGCGCGGGCAGTGAGTTCCTGCTCCAGACTCGACCGCCAGGACGCTGCGAACATCGGCAGTCCAACCGCCGCTGCAATGCTCACGATGAGCAGTACAACGAGCAGAATGTTGGACTTGGCCCATGCAAGGATCTTCTGCGGATCAAAGTCCAATTTGATGTCCATCTTCTTCATGGCGAGGCCACCTGATGTGGCTGCGGCAGAATCTCCACCTCAAAGGTCACAGTGCCGACATAGTTGGTCGAACCCGGTGGACTGAGTTTCTTTTCGGGTCGCTGTGGTGTCGGGGCCACAATGTCCAACGATGTTGGAGTGACCGGCTCGGAGGGGGCGTCGCCTGCCTCTTCCTTGGGCGCACCGGGCGAAGGTGCTGGCGGCCCTGGCCGGTCACGGCCTGGCCCGCCTCCCAACTTCGGACCGCCGCTACCACCTCGACCGGGACCGCCGCCGAGTTTCGGAGATCCGCCACCGCTACCGCGCCCGCGAGACCCACTCTCGGGCGAATACGGAGGCCCGCTTCCAGATGACGGAGCCGGGGCAACCTCCGGTGGAATCTCGGTGGTCACCAGAAGATCCGGATTGCAACTGACGGATGCCTTATCAATGACATACGGCGCATCGGCACGATCCCCGTCCGGCTGCGCGTTGGACCGCAGCCAAGATGCGACGGTATCGTTCAGGAAGTTCACGGGGTCAGCGTGGTCCAGTTGCACCTCCATGGTGACAGCAATACGCGGCCGCTCGTTCCTGCCGGCGGGTGGCAGATACTCGCCATCGAGTCGTTGCAGCCGCACCATGTCTCGACCGGCGACCTCCGGGTACCGATCAAGGAAATCCGACAAGGTCAGAATGCGGTCCTCCGGACCTGCCGCCGCGAGCGCATCGGCGCAATCCGTCACGATCCACGGCCAGACATTCCGGTAGTCGAGAAGCGCCACGATCTGGGCCGCGTCAGTACTTGTCTGCCCCTTTCGCATCGCCTCGGCAAAGGACTTCTTGAGTTCCTCGCCCTTCTTGATGGTCTGTCGCACCTGCGGCGGTACAGAACCTCCGGACAGTTTTCGCTGTTGCATGAACGGCCCAAGCAGCGTGAGCCCCGCACCGGCAATGACAATGCATGCCGCTGCGACAAACCACTTTGACTTGCTGTGCCAGAGTTGTTCTCGCAGCACGGCTGCGGGCACAAGATTGATGTCGATCTGGGCGAGGCCGACACCGCGAAGAGCCAGTCCGTAGGCCGTCGCCATGTTGACGCAGTGTTCGGCAAAGGACGCAGCCTCCCGACCGGACACATCGATTCGTTTGTACTCGTCCAGCCGCGTTACATTGACCTGGAGTTGCTGGCCAAGGAACTTGCGAAGACCTGGAATCTTGAACGTCGAGCCGATCCCGACCATCTCGGTCAACTCTCCGCTGTCCGAAGCGTAACTCAGCGACCGCTGCAACTCCTGGAGCAGTTCGGCGAATACCGGCCGCATGGCCTGCATGATCTGTTTGGCGTACTTGCTGCTCGCCGCTTCACGCTTCAGACGCTCGGCTTTCTCGTAGGAAATCTTGAATGAGTCAGCGATGGCCTCGGTAAACTTCGTTCCTCCGAGCGGGAAGGTGCGAATCCAGCACTGCTTCCCTCGCATGATGATGACATCCGTCGCCTCGGTGCCGATGTCGATGTACACCACCGGATCGGCATCCCCGCCCGGTTCATTGTCGTAGTGCATGGCATTGAACACCGCGACCGGACTGAGCGTCAGGGTTTCGGGGCTCAATCCTACTTCGCCGTACACATCGAGACGGGCGTTCACGCGGTCGCGAGTGATTGCAAAGATGCCGACTTCCACTTCCGGCGAATTGTCGCTCTGGAACGCTTCATAATCCCACTCCACTTCCTCGATGGGAAACGGGATCTGCTGCACTGCCTCGAAGCGAACAATGTCGGGAAGATTCTTGGCTTCGACAGGTGGCAGCTTTGCAAATCGGGCAAATGCCGAATGTCCCGGAACCGAAACAACCAGATGCTCCCCTTCGAGATTCTTCTCGCTGATCAACTGCCCGAGGCTCAGCCGCGTCACCTCATCTGGGTCGATGCCTGGCGTCGTAAGGACTTTTCGGTGGGGCACGACCGCGAAGTCGGTCACCTCGACATCATCGCCACTACGCTCAAGACGAATCGCCTTGATCGCGAACTGCCCGATTTCGATGCCCCATGCGGCTGAGGGGTGTGCCATGTCCTGTTCCTGATACCTTTGTCTGACGCCCCCGGGAGAAAGAAATGCGTGTTCCTGAGGCGGTGATGATACACCAAGGGCATGGTAGGCAGGCAAGTGCCCTTGCGGTGGTAGCATGCCGCCGATGAAGCCCGAATTGCCTGAACAGCCCTCCAATACAGACAATCTCGATGCCGAAATCGAGGCAGCGCTGGGCGATGCATCCCTGTTCGATCTCGCCGCCGAGGTCCCCAGCCGCCAGAACAGAGGGCAGGCCCGGCCTTTGAAGAGCGGCATTATCGCGGCCATTCACGGTCGGGAAGTCATGGTTGAGTTCGGACCAAGGGAACAAGGTGTCTGCCCACTGGATCACTTTGATTCCCCCCCGGACATCGGCGCATCGGTCGACTTCGTCATCGAACGCCGCGATGCCGACGGCATGCTGGTCCTCTCGGCGAAGGGGGCGGTGCAGAAAGCCAAGTGGGACGCGCTTGGAGAGGGTCAGGTTGTCGAAGCCCGCTGCACCGGCACGAACAAGGGTGGGTTGGACATGGAAGTTGCGGGGCACGCTGCCTTCATGCCTGCAGGCCAAGTGGATCTCCACCATGTACCCGATCTGTCGATCTTTGTCGGCGAGAAGTTTCCGTGCGAGGTCATCGAACTGGATCAGTCTCGCAATCGGCTTGTTCTCAGCCGCCGAAGCGTGCTTGCGGCGGAGCGGGAGAGAAACCAAGGGGAGTTGCTCGAATCCCTTGAACTGGGAGCAACTGTCTCGGCCACCATTACCAGCATCAAACCGTATGGTGCCTTCGCCGACATTGGCGGCCTCGAAGGGCTCATTCATGTGTCTGAGATGAGTTGGAAGCGTCTGGACAATCCGGAAGCACTTCTCTCCGTCGGCGATGCAGTCAAGGTAAAGGTGGTCGATATCGATCACAACCACGAGCCACCGAAGTTGGCGCTCAGCATGAAACAACTCCTGGAGGATCCGTTTGCCGGCGCCATTGAAAAGATCGAGCCCGGGGCAACGCTCAGCGGCCGCGTAACGAAATTGATGGATTTCGGCGCCTTTGTTGAGTTGCCAGGCGAAGTCGAGGGGCTTGTGCATATTTCGGAACTGGCTGATCGCCGGGTCAATAGTCCAGGGCAGGTTGTGAGAGTCGGCGAGGTGGTCACCGTCCGCGTATTGAGTGTGGACACCGCCCGCCATCGAATCGCGCTGTCGATGAAGCAATCCGGTGGCGGTGATGAAGCCGCTGCGAGGGAAGACGATCCCGCCATGCGAAAACTGCGGGAGAAATTCGGTGACGGTCCGCTCAAAGGGGGATTGGGCTAACAGATCGCTATGGAAACGGGGGGAGGGTGTCAGACACCTCTTCCGACAGCACGATCGGCTTTCCCGTCTTGAGATTGAGAGGACGATGCCCACCCGACCCCGGTGGACAACGCGTCACGACGACGGTCGCGTATGCGGTCTCGACGACAAGTTGATCGAACCGACCCTTCCCATCCAGCGTCCGGAACCCCGGCTCGGGGTACCCGTGCTCCACGAGGGCCGCTGCGATGAATGAGACGCCCTTGCTCGTAAGAAGTCGGAGATGGAACGCTCCATCTCCTCTGGCATGGCCTCGCGCCGCCCGCCCGCATGCCAGACACCGCGAGTCTAGAACCGCGTATTCCAGCGTCCACATGAGTCGCTGAACCTCTTCAAGAACGAGGGACTCATCGATGTGCTTCGCCTTTCTCATGAGTGCCTTACGATACCGCCATGCGGACGCAACCGGTCATCGGCATCACCATGGGCGATCCCGCCGGGATCGGCCCCGAGGTCGTGGCCCGCACGCTCTCTGCTGCTCCGCAGCAACAGGGGCGGAAGTTCATTGTCTACGGCTCGAACGAATTGCTCACGATGGCAGTGGATCAATGCGATCTTTCCCTGCAGTGGTGCCGCGTAGATGCAGAGTCACCGCGGGCAAGCGCAGCGTTCGATTCGACGATCACTGTCATGGATGATGCCCGCGACGACCTCCACGATCTGCCGGCAAAGCCATCGGATGTCGGCGGACATGTTTCGAAACATTGGGTCGAACGAGCCATCGCCGATGCCATCGGTGCACAAGGCAATTCGCCTCGTATCGATGCTCTGGTGACCGCGCCCATCTGCAAGGAAAGTTGGGAGTTGGCCGGGTATCGCTGGCCGGGGCACACCGAACTGCTCGCAAACAGAAGTGGTGCCAAGCGGCACGCAATGATGTTTGCCTCGCCGCTGCTTCGAGTGGTTCTCGCCACCTGCCATGTACCCCTCATGGACATACGCAACATCCTGACAATCGGCCGCGTCCATGACGCCATTGACTTGGCGGCGGAGGGTTGCAGGAAACTCGGCTTCGCCCAACCTCGTATCGCAGTGGCGGGCCTGAACCCGCATGCCGGTGAGGGCGGGCGGCTTGGCGATGAAGAGCGTCGGATCATCGAACCCGCGGTGTCATTGGCCAAAGACGCGGGA
Organism: uncultured Isosphaeraceae bacterium; assembly: GCA_964546585.1. GTDB lineage: Bacteria > Planctomycetota > Phycisphaerae > Phycisphaerales > SM1A02 > CAZJKE01. The sequence goes on from CAZJKE010000035.1 coordinate 9,151, forward strand.
CATGATGTCACCGGTCCGCTCCCCGGCGACACGATCTTCAACCGCGCTCTCGATGGAGCCTTCGATGTGGTGGTCGCGATGTATCACGATCAGGGGCTGTTGCCTGTCAAGTTGCTGGAACGGCACCGCGGTGTGAACTGGACGCTGGGCCTACCCATCATTCGTACGAGCCCGGATCACGGTACGGCCTTCGACATTGCCGGAGCCGGCCGCGCCGACCCGGGATCCATGATCGCCGCCACCGAACTCGCCGCCCGGCTTGCCCGACCCGTGATAGCATCCGCGCCATGACGGCAACAGCATCACCCGTATCGATGGATGATCTGGTCGCGCTGTGTAAACGGCGCGGGTTTATTTATCCCGCCAGCGAAATCTACGGCGGCATCAACGGGTTCTGGGATTACGGTCCCATGGGGGTGGAACTCAAGAACAACCTCCGCGACGCCTGGTGGCATGACATGGTGCACTGCCCGCCGGACGGAACCGACGGCCAGCCACTGAACATTGTCGGACTCGACTCCTCCATCATTCAGAACCCCAAGACTTGGGAAGCCTCGGGTCATGTGGGTGGGTTTTCCGACCCGATGGTGGATTGCCGCGAGACCAAGAGTCGGTACCGCGCCGATCAAGTGCTTTGTCTGGGCGTGCGCGGCGACACACAAGGGCAGATCTACGCGTTTCTGGAAGGCGATGACGAGTCGCGGGAAGTCGCTCGCAAGAAACTGGAGAAGTATGTCAAGCGAGCGCTCGAGGACAGTGAGTTGGATACTTGTTCACTGCTGGACCTCTCTTCGGCGGAACTCGACAAGACGGTTGGTCCGAATACCAAATCGCCGGGCACACTGACCGAGCCGCGCGAATTCAACCTGATGTTTCAGACGGAGGTTGGCGCCGTCCGTAGTGACGACAGCACTGCCTACCTTCGACCGGAAACTGCTCAGGGAATCTTTCTGAACTACCAGAACATTGTGGACACGATGCGGGTGAAAATGCCGTTCGGCATAGCGCAGATTGGCAAGGCATTTCGCAACGAAGTCACTCCTCGCAACTTCATCTTTCGCAGCCGCGAATTCGAGCAGATGGAGATCGAGTGGTTCTGTCACGAGGACGATGTGCAACAGTGGTATGAGTACTGGTGCGATGCCCGCCGCCGATGGTGGTTCGCCATGGGCCTGTCTGAGGACAGTCTCCGCATGCGGCAGCACAGTGCAGACGAACTGGCGCACTATGCCAAAGCGGGAGCGGGGACGTTCGACATCGAATATCGCTTCCCGTTCACTTGGCCCGACTATGGTGAATTGGAGGGCGTAGCCCATCGCGGCAACTACGATCTGACGCGGCACGCAGCGTTCAGTGGCAAGAAACTCGCGTATTTCGATCAACAACGCAACGAGCGATACCTGCCGCATGTGATCGAACCATCCGCAGGGCTCAGCCGCGGCACACTCGCCGTGTTGTGCGATGCTTACACGCCCGATGATCGCCCCAGCAAGGTGTTCATGAAGTTTCACCCGAGGCTCGCGCCCATCAAGGCGGCCGTCTTTCCGCTGGTCAAAAAGGACGGCATGCCAGAAGTTGCCCAGGTGCTCTACCGCGCATTGCGAAGAAAGTGGACTGTGCAATACGACGCGAAACAGTCGGTCGGCAAACGATACGCTCGCATGGACGAGGCCGGCACGCCGTACTGTTTCACGATTGACGGGCAGTCACTTGAGGACCAGACGGTGACCGTGCGAGACCGCGACACTGCATCGCAGGAACGCATCGCACTTGATCAGGTCGAGGAATTCCTCACACAGAGATTGGAGTGATGCTGTGTTCAACACCTCGGTAAACCCCGAATGGACGCACCAGTGGGTGCTCTGGGTCAGCGTGTGGTGCTATGCGCTGCACATTCTGGAGGAGTACTTCTACGACTGGAGATCATGGGCTGCTCGAACACTGGGATTGACCGGCACCTGGCAGGACTTCTTCGTACTCAATGGATTCATCATGGTCGCGACGATCGCTTCTGCCGAGATCGGCTGGCGTTTCCCGATGCTCGCGCTGTCGTTGACCGCTGTCTGGGGCGTCAATGCCATCTTCTTCCACATTGGCCCGACGCTCTACATGCGAGTCTGGTCGCCGGGGACCTTTACCGCGACGCTGCTGTATCTCCCCGTCGTTGCGCTGGTCTACTGGGGAGCGCATGCAGATGGTGTCCTCAACGCTCCCGCTCTCTGGGGATCGATCACTTTGGGCTTTGTATTGATGTTTGGTCTGGTCGGAGCGGTTCGGCTGGCTCGGTCAATTCAACATCGGCGGGACGCGGCACCATCTTGATGCATCGAAACCCCACATGGCCCAAACTGCTGTCGGGAGTGGCGGCCATTCTGGCGCTTGGGCGGTAGGACGAGCAATAACTGGCGTGGCAGAGATGGGACCCACCCTTCTGAATTCGCGTGTCACCCGCGAACGGGTTTCGCGGGTCGAGTGTGTCGATCGGGCCGACAGGGTTGGCGCAGCATGTGCCAGGTGCAAGATCCGCTACTCGTCGCCGGTATGTGTCGGGACGATATCGATCCGCGGTCCACTCCCAGACATTTCCCGCCATGTCGAATAGGCCAAGTTCGTTGGGTGGAAACGACTTCACCGGCGCCACCCCGACAAACCCGTCTTCCGCGGTGTTCTCATGTGGAAACGTCCCCTGCCATATGTTCGCCATGTGCTTTCCGCTCGGTGTGAGGTCATGTCCCCATGTCAGTGGGGCACCGTCCTGGCCGAAACGGGCGGCACGTTCCCACTGTGCCTCGGTCGGCAGTTGCTTGCCGGCCCAAGTGGCGTACGCCGACGCGTCATCCCATGACACATGCACGACCGGGAAGTTCTCGCGGCCATCAAGAGAACTGCCCGGCCCTTCCGGGTGTTGCCAAGAAGCGCCCGGTGTCCACGACCACCATTGCAGAAAGTCGCGGAGATCAACTGGATGAGCGGGGGGAACAAATACTGCGGACCCGGGAACCAGTTCGCTATCGGGAGGCTTCGGCGTCCCCGGGGGGAGTTGGGCTGCGAGTTCCTCCCAATTGATCGGCCGCTCGGCCGTGGTCACATAGCCACTTGCCTCGACGAACGCCGCGAACTGGGCATTGGTGACCTCCGTCTCGTCGATCCAGAAAGCATCGACCTGTACCTGATGGGCTGGTCGCTCATCTGCCCGCGACTCCGGCGTATCCGAGCCCATCATGAATGTTCCGCCCGGAACAAGTCGCATGCCCTGCGGCGCCGCGAAGGAAAGGGTAGCGGCCACGATTGCGTACATATGCATTCGCGTCATCCTATATCAGGACATCGTGGTCTTACCAACAGGAAACATTTGGTTCTCGTGCACCTTTGATCTACACTCCTTTGCGGAGATCAAGGGAGATCACTGAGACATGACACGATCGCTGTTCTGTAGTGCGGCAACCGCCGTTCTGGCCATGTGCATTCCATCGTTTGCGGGCTCATCGCCACCGGACATTCTCTTCATAGTGATCGACGATACGGGTATCGATCAGTGGGCGAGTTTCGGCTGGAACAACGATCCTCTGCAGCGAGCGCCAGACACACCCGTGCTCGACGCCATTACCAATGGCGGCGTTGCGTTCACCAACTGTTGGGCGATGCCGGAGTGTTCGCCAAGCAGAACTGCGTTCTTTACCGGCAGACTGCCAATGCGAACCGGGGTCGACGCTGCAATCACTACTGCGCACCTGCCTGCATCCATGGCGAACACGGCGGAGGTCATGACGCCGAAGGTCCTCCAGAAAGCCGGGTACCGGTGCGGCTTCGCTGGCAAGTGGCACTCTGGCGAAGTTCCGTGGAATGAGGCTCAGCCCATCGGCATGGGGTGGGATTGGTATGAAGGCAACTGGCTCGGCTTTGTTCCCGGTATTGACTCGACTGCCGGCCAGCAATTGGTTTCGGAGGATCCGCCGGCGGAGACCTACCCCAACGGTTGGATCCCGTGCGGCGCGCCGCTCGGCGATCCAGATGATGCCGACAACCGAGGCCCCTGCTGCCTCAGCGAGAACGAATGTGTGGAGGATATCTGGGGCATGGACTGTCTGCAGATGGGCGGCGTCCCGCTCATGGCGCTCGAGGTTGGAGATGACGGGCAGATGCGTCCTGTCTTCGAGGCGAGTTGCGACTTGTCCGATACGGGCTGCGGCGAAATCCTATTCACTGAATCCAAGGATGGCGATACGACTGCACGCAACGGCTATTGGGTGTGGGGACGCCAGTGGGCCGATGCTGACACCGGTAAGAAGGGTCTTGTTGACTTCCATCACGGCGGCATGCTCGCGAACACGACGGATACTGCCATCGATTGGCTCAACCGCGTAGATCCCGTGAAGAACCCGTCCGATGAACCGTGGTTTCTTGCACTGCAATACAACACGGCGCACGATCCGATCATGCTGAACTCACCATCGCTTGTCGCGCGAATGGAGGCGGACGGGATCGACACCGCTGCGCTTGATTGCGGAGGTCTCCTCGGAATCAAGACGGTCTTCCCCTACATGATCGAAGAAGCGGATAGCGAAATCGGAAAACTGCTGGAAGTGCGAGGCCTGGGTTCCTACAACAAGGATGGCTCGTTCGCCCTGGGTGATCTCGACGCGGCCAATACGGTCATTGTGTGGATCGGTGACAACGGCACCTTCTATTCATCGACGCGGGCACCGTTCAATCCGCTGCTTTCAAAGGCTACCGTGTACCAGACCGGTGTCTGGGTACCACTGGTGGTCGCGGGAGCCGGGGTGGCCGTTGGCGAGGTTGATCATCCCGTCAATGCCGTCGATCTGTTCGGCCTCTTCGCCGATCTTGCAGGTGTGGATACCAGCAATGTGGTCCCTGCGTCGCACCAGTTGGATTCCGTGTCCCTGTCCGAGTACCTCACCGACCCAAGTGCGCCATCCACACGCGAGTTCAATCTTTCCCAGAACGGCTCGGGCATCTTCAACCCGTTCGATCCCCCTCAGGCATGCGTGATCGATCTCGGACCAACATCGGTGTGTGATGACATTCACTTCACGGGTGCAGGGATTTGCGAGTCTAACGGCGGCGTGTGGTATGGCGTGGATTCCGACGACCCGGACTATCCCGTGACTTGTTGTGACTACATGACCGAGTACGATCCAAAGACGCTTCCGCAGGCACAGCGGCAGTATGCGATCTCCATGGCGGACGACTCATCGGCCGTATTTCGCATGTGGAAACTCATTGCGACTCAGCCGGCATCGTGCGTGGAGGCATTGCCGGACTACTCATGTCTCGACAACATCGAGTTCTATCGCCTTCCGCACGACGTGCCACCTGTATTCGCCGCGCTGGACAATCCGGATGGCGCTCACATGATCGTCCTTCCTGACGATCCGGCCGATCTCGAAAGCACATTGACCGCAGAGGAGTACGAAGCATTCATGTCGCTGGCGTGCGAACTGCAATCGCAGTGGGCAAGTGCCGACTCATGCCTTGCCGACGGCAACATTGATGGGCAGGTTGACATGACCGACCTGCTCGGCGTCCTGCTGGACTGGGGAGGCACTGGTGAGTCGTTGTCCTTCTTCGATGTAACCGGCAGCGACGGAGATCCAGATGGACAGGTCAACATGGATGACCTCATGCTGGTCATCACAACCTGGTCCGGTGACACCGCATGCACGCTGGATGATCCCTACCCCGGTGCCGACTGCCTGTTCAACTATGCCATCGACTGCCCATGAGAGACGGTGTCCGGGACCGGTCCCTGGTACCGGTCCCGGACACCGTCTATGAGATGATGGACCAGGCGACCCACATGACCGCGATATCTGCCGCCACATGGCAGATCCAGCCCGGCCAGATGGATTGGTACCGGTTGTAGAGCCAGGCCCAAGCAATACCGCCGGCAAATATCCCACCGCACGCAAGCGCGTTGGCCCCTGGTGGCACCGATGCCGACAACGCAAAGGCGTGGTGGACGGTGAACAGCGCTGCTGATGTCAGGATGGCCGCCCAGGTCCCCATCATCGCCTTGCACCGCGTGAAGACAAACCACCGCCAGGCGTATTCCTCCAGTAACGAGTTCACCAGAGACATTGCCGACGCGAAGATCAGGAAGCGTGCGGGCGTTCCGATTCCGAGTTCGTCGATTGTTCTGCGGACCTCCTCGGGGTCGATCAACGTGTCCTTCACCAGCAGGTACGCAGCAAAGATCGCCGCAGCGACCGGAATCGACATCAGCAGGCCCGCACCCAAGCCTCTGGCACTCGACGGCGAGAGACTCCATCTGCCTCGGTCGACCACCACATACCACACGAACGGAAACAGGATCATCCAGACCTTGGACACCGCCCAGATGCTCTCGCCGACTGGTGTCTCCCGAGTGCCCGGAATGAGAAGTGCGAACACAGCGCCAATGGTCGGCGTCGGCACAAAGAGACACAGGGCAAGGAGTGGACGACGCGGTTTCACAACCATAGTCTAGGTGTTTGCGTTGAAGTACCGCGCGCGGGGATGGTGAACGATCAGGGCGCTCGTGGACTGCTCGGGAACGATCTCGTAGTTCTCGGTCAAAGTACACCCGATGCGATCCGGGCGGAGCAACCCAAAGAGCTTTGTCTGATCACTCATTTGAGGACAAGCTGGGTACCCAAAACTGTAGCGAGATCCCCGATACCCTTGCGCAATGATCTCCTTCATCGTTGACTTGTCATCACCATCGATGCCGATCTCCGCCCGCATGCGGGCATGCCAGTACTCGGCCAACGCCTCGGCACACTCAACACCCATGCCGTGCAGATAGAGGTATTCGCTGTACCGATCGTCCTCGAACAGCGTGCGTGCACGACGGCCGACTTCAGCACCCATCGTCACGCAGGAGAATCCGATGACATCCCGTTGTGCATCTTCGATGCTACGAAAGTAGTCACTGATACACCGCCGCGCGCGCGATGTTTGCCGCGGAAAGGAAAACCGCTCAACTTCGTGCTCCTCATCCTCAGGACTGAAAATGACAATCTCATCGCCGTCTCGTGCGCACTTCCACCATCCCCACGCCACGGCCGGTTGCAAGATGCCCTCCGAACACTCTCTCTTCATTCGCTCAAAGAGTGGCTCAACCGTGTCGCGGAGCATCGCTGCATATTCGTTGGGCGCAAGCCCGCCCCGCCGAAATCCCCACTGCCCGCGGAAGAGCGCTGTTGTGTTGATATATGGATAGATGTCGTCAAGCGGAACACCATCCTCGCATCGCGCGCCGAAACATGGTGGCTCTGGAATTGCGACGGCTTCTATCGGGCGAGGTGTTGGCTCGCTGACTGGGCGGGCTGCTCGCTCGGTTCGCGCCGCTGCCACTGTCCGCTCGACCTCCGCACGCTTGGTAAGCCGTTTGTCGATCTCCGAATCAATGGT
>CAZJKE010000035.1:16666-20774 GCA_964546585.1 uncultured Isosphaeraceae bacterium
CGGTTGGACATTTCCTCGCCCTCAATATGCGACTCAAGGAAGGTAACGGCCCGTTTCATGACTTCGGCTGACTGCAGAACAAACGGCAACTGCATGCGGCCGCTTCCGAACCGCTCGCCGACCACCGCCATCGCGGCAAGAAGATGGTCATTGATGATGGCAAGCGGCGGCTGGGATGCCAGCGCCAAATCAAGTGTGTGCTCCAGCCCGTCCTGCACTCCACTGATGATGTGCCATTGAAGGCGCTCATCAAGAGACATGTCGGTCATTTCAACTTCGGGTTCTTCTGATGCGCCTTCGAAGAGCGAGATGAAGTGCAACAGTGGATCGAAGTCCTCTGGCATGCCTTCCGGCCGATTCTCTCCGCGCCGATCGAAAATCAGCCAGAGCGCCGCCTCCCACTCCGCCGGTGGAACCCGATCTCTCGGCAGAATTTTCGAGGCATGCAGAATCGCTGCAGTCAAGCCTCGCCGCACAGCTTCGTCGAGAAATGCGGAGTTCAGGACTCGGCGTGCCGGTGGTCGCAGACCAAAGCTGATGTTGGACAAGCCGAGAATGATGCCGCAGTTCGGCAATTCGGAAGAGAGCAGTTCGATCGCGAGAAGCGTCTCCAACCCGAGCTTTCGGTCGTCTTCGACGCCCGTTGCAATGGTAAATGTCAACGGGTCGATGAGAAGATCGTGCTCATCAAGTCCCCATGTGTCGACGAACAGATCGCGCATTCGCCTGGCAACCTCCAGTTTGCTCCCTGCATCGCGAGCCATGCCCCGCTCGTCAATCGTCAGCGCAACACATGCTGCCCCATATTGCCGCAGCAGCGGACAGATTTCGTCGAACCGCCGTTCGCCGTCCTCAAGATTGAGCGAGTTGACTACACACCGCCCACCGGCAACCTGCAAACCCGCTTCGATCGTCGCTGCCTCCGTCGAATCGAGCATGAGTGGCGCCTCCGCGCCAGAGGCAATTTTCGCCGCAATGGCCGACATGTCGACCGCACCATCCCGTCCCACAAGATCAACGCACAGATCAAGGATGTGTGCCCCACCGGTCAATTCTTCGCGGGCCATGCCCAGCAATCCCTCTCGATCCTCCTCCTCCAACAGCCGCCTGAACTTCCGCGAACCGTTTGCATTTGTGCGCTCCGCGACCAACAGCAACGAGGTGTCCTGACGGAAGTCGACCGCCGAATACAGGCTCGAACATGCGGCGGGCGGCGGCGTGACTTCCCTCGATGAGCATGTTGTTCCGTCAATAACTTCTCGAAGCGCAGCGATGTGCGCTGGCGTAGTGCCGCAACATCCACCCGTGACCTGTACACCGTGGTTTTCGACAAATCGCTGCATCGCACCGGCGAATTCCATCGGGCCGAGTGGAAACACTGCCTGCCCATCGCGCAGCTCAGGAATCCCCGCATTTGGAACGACCGAGATGGGTCGATCCCAATGTCGAGAGAGCCATGCAACGGCATCGGACATCTCAAAGGGCCCAGTGCCACAGTTCAATCCAAGTGATGCAATCGGAAAAGGTCGTAGCGCTGCCAGAATCGCTGGCAAGGTGCTGCCGAGCAACATCGCGCCATTGGTCTCCAGCGTAACGTTCACGAGAACGGGAACATCGGTGACCTCGCCCCCCCGGTCTGCAATCGCGTCGAGGCAGGCGTTGATTGCGCACTTGACCTGTAGAAGGTCCTGCGCAGTCTCGATCATGAAAGCGTCGACGCCGCCGCTGAGCAGACCGTCTGCCTGTTCGCGGTAGGAGGCAAGCATCTGCCGCCAAGTCGTCTGGCCGAGCGATACAAGTCTGGTACCCGGACCGATGGAACCAAGCACGAATCGGTCCGGGCCCGCAGCCTCTCTCGCGATCGCCGCCGCCTGTTCGTTCAACGCAGCGGCCCAAGACGCGGCCTCGTCATCGAATTCGGACAACACCAGCCGGTTGGCGCCAAAAGTGTTCGTCTCGATCGCATCGGCGCCCGCGGCGAGAAAGGAGGTGTGAATGGAGCGGACCAAGTCGGGACGGGACCGGGTCAGCAGGTCAATGCAGTTCTCTCGCCCCAGGAAATCTGTCTCAATGTCCGTCGACATATCGCCGACGCTGGTACCCATACCTCCATCAAGCACCAGTCCGCCGCGATGTATCGCTCTTTGCAAATCACGCGTCATGTTGCGGCAAAGCGTACCGCCGACGCCTCCGGTCTTCAACCGTTCATCCGGATGAACGGATGAAGCGGTGTTTCTGCCCGTGCCGGCCCCCCTTCGCGATAGGATGAGCGTTCCATGGCCCTTGCCCTCATCACCGCAATGACCGCTGCTCTGGCGGTTCAGACTCCGCTGCCCACCCCGGCCGACCTGCTCTCAGATGCCATTCAGGCCATGGGGGGAAGGCGTGCGATCGAGCGAGTGGAGTCGTTTCATCTTCATGGTGTCATGCGGCTTCCAAGCGGACGGGCCGCCGTGGAGATCGAACTCTCCACCGGGCGTGACGGCCGTGTCCTCGCCTCGCAGACTTTTCTCGGGATTGGGCAAATCCGCTTCGGCAGTGATGGCGAGACAGCCTGGGAAGAAACGCCGGATGCCAAAGGCACGCCCCGATACAACCTGATCGACAACAAGGCAATTGACGCGCGTGTCCGTCAGATCAACTGGGCCGAATGGATCACGATGCTTCCCAGTCGTATCGATGACATGACGGTCATCGGCCAGGAAGTGTTTGACGGCGAAGAGGCGTGGGCGGTTGCGATCGAGCACCTCGATGGCCGCGCAGAGTCCGCGTTCTTTTCCACCACGACTCGCAGACCCCTCGGTAGGCGGACCGTCGAGAAAAGCCCCTCCGGGGAAACGACTGTGTCCGTGTACTTTCGCGATTGGCGACCGGTCGGTGATCTTCAACTCCTGCACACGGTCGTGTTTGATCGAGATGGCGCGCTTGTCGAGTTGGCCTTCGACCGCGTAGAGATCAACATGGTGCCGGCTGATCGGTTCGACCTTCCTGATGCTGTCGAACACCTGAAGGAAGAGGAAGCGAAACCGTGACCGCAATTGTCCAGTTGAATGGCGTGAACAAATCGTTCGGCACGACGAAGGCCGTTATTGATCTGGACCTCGCCGTCCCTGATGGATCCCTGTGCGGTTTTCTCGGCCCGAATGGGGCAGGCAAGAGCACCACAATTCGCATGATCATGTCGATCATCCATCCCGACAGCGGATCGATGAGTGTGCTGGGCACGACAGCACTGCAGGCCAAGGATCGTATTGGCTACCTCCCGGAGGAGCGTGGCGTCTATCGGAAGATGAAAGTCGGAGCGTTTGTCGAGTACATCGCCCGCCTCAAAGGCGCACGCGGGCATGGGCTTCGGCGATGTGTCGATGACTGGCTGGAGCGGATCGAACTCCCCGATGTTCGCAATCGCAAGTGCGAGGAACTGTCCAAGGGCATGCAGCAGAAGGTGCAGTTTCTGGTCGCGATCATCCACGAACCGGAGTTGATCATTCTTGATGAACCCTTCGCCGGGCTGGATCCAGTCAATGCCAATGTGTTGGGATCGATCATTGATGACCTGCACCGCGAGGGCAGGACGATTCTCTTCTCGACTCATGTCCTCCATCAGGCGGAACGAATTTGCGACCGCATCGTCATGATCGATCAGGGCATCAAGGTTCTTGACGGACTGATCGATGACATTCGCATCCAATTCGATGCCAGAACAATCGAATTAGAGCCTGTTCATCGCGATGTCCGGTTGGACATGATTGAAGGCGTCTCGCATGTAGAAGGCGTTGGCGGTGACGGGCTCGTCAAAGTCCGGCTGACCGATGGCGCCGATGCTGCCGATGTACTCCAGCAGATTGCCGCTACGATTCCTGTTCGGGGCATCCAAGTTGTTCGCCCCACTCTCGACGAGATTTTCATTGACGAAGTGCTTCGTCGCCGTGGGGCCGAGGCTGCGACCTCAACCCGCGAGGAGTTGACTCGTGCGTAGAGTCCCGACTATCGCATGGAGGGAGTTTCGGCATACGGCCATGACAAAGGCCTTCTTGTTCGGAGCGATCATCATGCCGGTCCTGATCATGTTGCTGTTCATTGTCGTAATGCCGCTCATGATGGAGTC
>CAZJKE010000036.1:0-20435 GCA_964546585.1 uncultured Isosphaeraceae bacterium
GTTTTAGCCATGCCGCCAGCGTTCAATCTGAGCCAGGATCAAACTCTTCAATTGATGTCTGTTCGAACATCGCCGCCGAAACGGCAATGATCAGTTCGACTTGAAGGCCTGACCGTGGCGGCCGACACATCCCTCAACACTGAGGTTGAGTTTCTTGCCGACCAGGTCACACCTGCTCAGGCCCGAGGGCCGGATCAGGTGACCGGCGAGCGGCAAACTCGCCGGTATATTCTGGCATCACACATCGCGCCGTCCGAAGACGACGCGGACTTCACGAGGATGCCATGGGCGACGGGGCTGTGAACTCCGGCACCCAGGATGTATAAACCCGACAACGCGACCATCGTGATTGGCCGTGCATCGGGCATATCCTCGCGGTGTACCCAACTGTTCACTTTTCAAGGAGCCCTTCGTACGCACCTGGCTGGTTACGCAGGTGACGCACGAACCCCCAAAGCCCTTCGATGAGGGCAAGATCACACATCGTACCTGCACTTCCACCGTCGTCAACCCGCTGGAAGGCCCCCACCGCCAATTATTTGGTTGGATGCGGGATCCGCCACTGCCGCGACTGCAGCAATGATGGGTCCAGACCCTCCCTTACGAAGCAAGCGACTCACAAGTTCGAGGGTCTTTCCGCTTGTCAGCACATCATCGACCAGCACGATCGGACGGGCTCTAATCGCGTAGGGCTGCCAGAGTCGGAAGTCCTTTCGGCGCAGCGTTCTGCGCTGTGCCGCCGTTCGACTGGCCTGCGGCGGGCTCCAGCAACGCCAGATCGGCGACCGCATGGGCCGCCGCAGTACCCGGGCCACCGCGTTGGCCAAGACAGCCGCGTGATCGATCCGCCGCGATAACCGGCGAATGAGCGGCATGGGGACGGGCACGACGATCGCCCTGCTCTGTACGAAAGGCAGCACCGCCCGACCAAGTTCCGCGCCGATGAGGTCCAACACCTCCGGCCATGCCGTGTACTTGCCCTCAGCAAGGCAGGATGAGAGCGGCGGCACATAGGGGCCGAGCCGGACGAGCCTGTTCCATGGCCGTTTTCGGGCGACGCACGGGCACGGCTGGATGAGAAGTGCCCCACCACACCAGGGACATCCTGCCGCTGGCACAAAGCCCGCCATGGCGATCTTCGGGGGAGGCCCATGGACACCGACCCAATCGATGATCATCTGATTGATGAACTGCAGCGCTGTTCGCATGTCACAGGATGGCGTACAACGACCTTCAGCGACCCCAGTGAGGCGGTTTTTCCAGCAGGCCAACAACCAACGTCTCTTGGCGGCCTGTCAGGAATCCGAAACGACGGTCAGCAAACCGGCAAGGGCATCCTGGCGAGGTTCCCGCAGGAGGCTGGCGAGTTCCACGCTGCTGAGCCCAAGATCCTCTGCGCAGGCCGCCATGACCGCCGCCGCCGCCGCAGCCACCATGGCCTCAAGGGGACGGTCCCGCACCTGCGTGAGTGAATCACGCAAGCGGCGAGACAGGGATGCCCGCGCATCCGCATTGAGCTCCTGACACCACCGCACCACAACATTTCGATTGTCCTTGTTCGCCATGGGTGTCCCAGAAAAGCCCCTCCACCCCCCTCTTCCTTTCACCCCAAGTAAGACTGTCACTTTTTGAGCGGTGTTTCCCCCTTGTGAAAGATCCATGCCTCCACGAAACCCCGTTTTTGACCCCCTCAAGGGTGCTGCTGCTCCGCAAGAAAAAGAGTGTCACAAATCGGGGCAAATAGTGGCAGAAGATTGAAAAGGAAGCCAGAGAGCGGGCTTGTCTCACTTGTGCGGTCTGAACCAGAGATCGCGGCGAAGGGATATGACAGGAACACTCGACAACTCGCAACGCATACTCGACCTCTTCGAGGACCGGTATGACGGCCTCTTCCATGAGGCGAAGCGGACGCTTCCATACAGCGATGCAGAGGCCACCTGTCAGGATCTCTTTATTGAACTCGCCGACCGAGCAACCGAGCACGATCTCGATCAGCTCGAGTCAGACGGGGGCCTCCTCACACGTCTGCTGCGATCGCGAATCTCACGGCGGCTTCGACCGCTCATTCGCCTGCACAAGGCAGTCGCCGGTGACGGATCCACGGTCGTTCCGCGGCCGAGCCCCGCCGGACTCCGGAGGCTTGACAAATCATTTCAGTCGCTTTCACACGACGAGCACCTGGCGGTCAGGTTGGCAGTCTGTGAGGGTATCCCGAGAGATGGAGCCTCCCAAAGGATGGGAGTCTCCCAGCAACTGCTGGAGGTATGGATAAGCCGTGGACTACGAAAACTTCGACAATACATCTAAGAACACGATCGAGAACGAGGCGCAGCGCAGCAAGAATCGCGTCCGCGTCCGCCTGCTGGAGCACATTCACGCCAAGCTCGAACAGCAGGACACGCCCCTGTACGACCCTGCCTGCGAGCTCTCGCACTCCGGCGAATTCGAAGCGATGGGCGCCTGATAAGGACCCCTCTCCCCCCTCTCCTCCATACCCCTTGGTCGCTTGAGAAGTGACCATCGGCCCGGTCCGATGCCGGAGGCATCGGGTCGGGCCGTTCTTTGATTGCAGCTCGCCTGCTAGATCGACGCCATGCGTCGAAGAACGGTCTGGAGAATGCCACCGTTTCGGTAGTACTCGATTTCCACCGGTGTATCGATGCGACACCTCGCCTGAAACTGCACCACTGTGCCACTTTCCTTCACAGCACGAACGGGCACGACATCCCGCGGTTTCAGCGAGTCATCGATGGCAAACGAGAATACCTCGCTGCCATCGAGCCCCAGCGCCGCGGCACTCTCACCCTCTACGAACTGCAGTGGCAACACGCCCATGCCGACCAGGTTGCTGCGGTGAATGCGCTCATAACTCTCCGCGATGACGGCCCGCACGCCCAGCATCATGGTCCCCTTCGCCGCCCAGTCCCGTGACGAACCCATGCCGTAATCCTTCCCCGCAAGAATCACCAGCGGGATCCCCCGCTCGCGATAGTTGCAGGACGCCTCGAAGACGGTTCGCACCTGGCCATCGGTGAAGTCGGTCGTAAACCCACCCTCCGTTCCGGGAGCCAGTTGATTTCGCACGCGGACATTTGCAAAGGTGCCGCGAATCATGACCTGATCGTTACCGCGGCGCGATCCATAACTGTTGAAGAGTGATACCGGCACGCCGTGTTCGAGCAACCACTGCCCCGCCGGCGAATCTGTTGCAATACTTCCCGCCGGAGAAATGTGGTCGGTCGTCACGGAGTCACCGAATAAACCCAACACGCGAGCCTCGTCGATGGGCTGAATCGGCGACACTTCCATGGTCATGTCCTTGAAGAATGGCGGCTCCTTGATATAGGTGCTGTCCATAGGCCACTCGTAGAGTTCGCCCTCCGATGTGCAGATGGCTCGCCACTCATCGGATCCTCGAAAGACATCCGAGTACTGCGATACAAACTCGTCTCTGGAAACGCTCTGCCGCACAACGTCCTGCACTTCCTGGGTCGACGGCCAGATGTCCCGCAGGTACACCGGGTTGCCGTCGCGATCCTCGCCGAGTGCATCCACCGCGAGATCAATGTCTACCGTGCCGGCGATCGCATAGGCAACCACGAGCGGCGGGGACGCGAGGTAATTTGCCTTGATGTGCGGAGAGATTCGGCCCTCGAAATTCCGGTTGCCACTGAGTACGGCGGAGGCGACGAGATCCCCGCCATCAATACCAGCGCGGATGGCGTCGGGTAGCGGCCCGCTGTTGCCAATGCAGGTCGTGCAGCCATAGCCGACCGTGAAGAAGCCGATGGCCTCAAGGTCCTCGGTCAAACCCGCCCGTTCGAGATACTCGGTCACAACCGCGCTTCCGGGTGCAAGTGATGTCTTGACCCACGGCTTTCGCTCCAGCCCACGAGCCCGAGCGTTTCTGGCGACCAATCCTGCACCAACCATGACATCCGGATTGCTCGTATTCGTGCAGCTGGTAATGGCAGCGATGACGACCGCGCCGTCCGCGAGCGCGTACTCAGCACCGTTGTCCTGAATATCGACTTGCCGGGGTTCGTCATGTTGAAACCGCTCGCAAAGATCGTTCTTCCAAACACGCTTCATGTCCCGAAGCAGAATTCGATCCTGCGGCCGCGTTGGACCGGCTAGCGCCGGTTCAATCATCGAGATGTCAATGTCGACAATGGACGAATAGACGATCTCACGATCGTCTCGCCAGAGTCCCTGCAGCCTGCAGTATTGCTCAACCGTTTCGATCAGCGATTCATCGCGGCCGCTCAATCGAAGGTATTGGATCGTCCGCTCATCCACTGGGAAAAACCCCATCGTCGCCCCGTATTCCGGCGCCATGTTCGCCAGTGTTGCGCGGGTCGCAAGAGGCAGCGCATCAAGCGCATCGCCGCAGAACTCTACGAACTTTCCGACCACCCCGTGGGATCGCAGCAGTTCCGTTACACACAACACCAAGTCGGTCGCAGTCGCGCCCTCCGGCATCTTGCCGGCAAGTCGCGCGCCAACCACTTCGGGTACCAGCATGTAGATGGGCTGGCCTAGCATGACCGCTTCGGCTTCGATTCCGCCGACACCCCACCCAACCACACCGAGGCCGTTGATCATCGTCGTGTGCGAGTCCGTACCAACGAGACTGTCCGGATAGAGTTCGCCATTGTGATCCCAAACGACGCTCGCCAGAAACTCGAGATTGACCTGATGAACGATGCCGGTGGCGGGCGGAACAACACGGAAGTTGTTGAATGAACCCTGGCCCCATTTCAACAACTGATATCGCTCGGTATTCCTCTCGAATTCCAACTCGGCGTTGATTGTGACTGCATCGTCGCAATTGAACGCATCTACCTGCACACTGTGATCAATCACCAGATCGCACGGCACCAACGGGTTGACCTTTTCGGCGCTACCCTCGTCACCAGTAAGTCCAGTGATAGCCGACCGCATGGCGGCAAGATCGACGACCGCGGGCACGCCCGTAAAGTCCTGCAACACGACGCGGCCCGGCGTGAATGGAATTTCCGCCTCGCCGACCTCAGTTGCTCGGTAGTCGGCCAGCATTCGCACATCCCGGGATGTCACGATGCCTCGGCCGTTGTGCCTCAAGCACGACTCCAGCAGAACACGAATACTGCGGGGCATGCCCTCCAAGGGGCCCAGCGATTCCAGGCTGTACACCGCTCGTTCACCGAGCGGTGTCGAGATCACTGTTCTTGCATCGGGAATGTGATCGGCCATGAGCTCCACATTCTACCGCAAGAAGCGCAGAAAATTGGGCCGTCAACCGAGTCCGCCGCCATGCTCTATCAACGTGACATCAGCACGCGGACCACGCACAACATGGCCGCTTGGAATTGATCGCGTCAGGAACACGCCGCCGGCAATCACGCAGTCATCGCCGATCACCGTGTCACCACCAAGAATGGTCGCACCTGCGTACACCGTGACATGATTCCCGAGTGTGGGGTGTCGCTTGACACCTCGTTTCAGATTGCCTCGCTCGTCCTTTTCGAAACTCCTCGCTCCCAGCGTCACTCCTTGATAGATCTTGCAGTAATCACCGATCTCCGCTGTCTCGCCGATGACCACACCGGTGCCATGGTCAATGAAGAACGACTGGCCGATCTCTGCGCCTGGATGGATATCAATTCCCGTTTCACCATGCGCATGTTCACCGATGATCCTGGGAAGCAGAGGCACACTGCGGCGATGCAACTCATGGGCCAGGCGATACATCCACAACGCCCGAAGCCCCGGATAGCAGAACACCGCCTCGTCCGTGTGGCGGGCGGCCGGGTCACCGTCGTAAGCCGCCTGCACATCAAGTGCCAACGCCGCACGAATGCCCGGAATGGCTTCCAGCACGCCATCGACAATGCTCCGCGCTTCCTCGTCGCACTCCGGGCAGTGCGCCTCAAAGCCTCGCAACTTTGCTGCCTCGTTTCCGTACCGCAGCGCTCCGGCAACCTGATGGAAGAGCGGGCCTGCAACATCAGCCATTGTTCGCCTCGCATGGTCGTGCAACGCAGATGCACCAATGGCCCGAGGTCCGATGAATCCGGGAAACAACAACCAACTCAGTCGCTCCACAACGCCAATGACTTCGTGCCGCGATGGAAGGTAGGCGGTGCTCAGATGCCGAGTTCGGTTGTCGGCCACGATCGAGTCCGCCGCAGCAGTCGCTAGTTCATCGAGCCGTTGACCCGAAAGAGGCGTTTCTATCGACGGCTCGCCTGGGGGTATTTCCGGAGGAGACATGCCCGCCCATGCTACCTCACAGGCCTGCTACGTCAGCGGGACTTCTTTCCAATCGAGGCAGCGAGGTTGTACAGCAGGGCCAACCCACCGCCGGCAATGACGCCATCAGTCGCGGCGTAGAAACACCCGACCACGAGGTCCCGGCCGGTGCCGTCGGCCTTGTACCCGGGGTAGATCGACGCCAGCATCTCCAGAAATGGCTTGGCATAGTCATTGCCGATGAGCATGGCCAAGACCCCCGCTGAACCCAAAGCAAAGGCAAAGCCCAAACCTCCGGCCACGGCTGCTGCAGCGATGTTGAATCTCATGGCACGCTCCACGGACACAATACGGCTGACTCCCGCGGGTGTCGACCTCCATGCTCGCCGTCTCACGGGGCGCCTCTTCGGCTTCACGAGGGCAATTCCGGCGTTTTTTGTGGTGGAGTCCCGATTTGTCCCTATTCTGGTGCAAGGGCATCGTGTTCGAGGGGGGGAATGGAGAGGGTCGTGCGAATTCTTCTTGCTGCCATCCTGCTGTTGACCACCACGGTCGCTGCCGACACGCTTCGTGTGCCGGAAGACTTTGGGACCGTGCAATCGGCCATAGATGCCGCCACACCTGGTGACTTCGTCAATGTCGGGCCGGGCACATACAACGAACTGCTCGACATGCAGGGCAAAGCCGTTGTGCTCTTCGGGCGGGACGGCGCTGCCGCGACCACTATTGACGCGACCGGACTCGGCGGCTCGGCGATCGTCTGCATGAATGGCGAGACCCCCAACACAGTTATTGCCGGACTCACGCTCACCGGTGGCACCGGCACACTGAACCCCGTCTGGCAGACTCTGCAAGGTGGTGGGATCTTCATATACACCGCAAGCCCGACAGTGGTGAACTGTGTGCTGACGCTCAACACATCGGAGTTCGGCGGCGGCGGAATCTGGGCGCAGAACTCGCAGTCCTACTTCGCCAATCTTCGCTTCGATGATAACCACACGCTGCTGGAGACAAGAGGCGGCGGCGGTCTCTACCTTTGGAATTCTTCTGCAACAGTTTCGAGATGCTCCTTCTCGAACAATACCGCGGACAGCGGTGGTGGACTGCGTTGCAAGGGTGGCGGCAGTGCCAATGTTCGTCTTTGCTCATTCGTAAACAACACCGCCTCTGAATTCGGCGGCGGCGTTGCCGTGACGAGCGCGACCCCCTCCTTCGACAGATGTCTGTTCCGAGGCAATGTCGCAGGGAGTTATGGTGGTGGCGTGAGTACGGGAGGCGTATTGACAACCTTTCTCAACTGTCACTTCCGCGAGAATGTGGCGAATACGACAGGTGGCGCAATCCGCATCAATGACGGCGGAGCCGAGCTCGACGGCTGCGATTTCGCGTCCAATCTGGCTGGCCTCGGCGGCGGCGGCATTGTCGTCAATGATTCAGCCTGCACGGTGACCCGCGGCAGTTTTCAGGAGAATGACGGTACCGCAAACGGTGGAGCGATCCACCTGACAGGTGTGTCATCGGTTGATGTGGATTTCACATCCTTCTGTGGCAACCAACCAACCGCCATCAGCGGCGACTGGAACGACCTCGGTGGCAATGCCATTGATGCATCGTGTTCAATTACTTGCCCCGGCGACATTGACGGCAACGGAACCGTTGATCTCATGGATGCCTTGAGCCTGATCGCCCAGTGGGGCCAATGTGACGGTATCACAAGTTGTTTCGCGGATCAGAATGATGACGGACAGGTCAATGTTGTCGACCTCATCATCGTGATTGAAAATTTCGGCCTCTGCCCACCCCCTCCCTGACATTCATCTGACCGAAGCGGACAGGGTGGGATTCGAACCCACGATGGCCCGAAGGCCATACCGGTTTTCGAGACCGGCGCGTTCAACCGCTCCGCCACCTGTCCAGTCCCCTCAAAATGCCGGAGCGAAAGTGTACCACGGGGGCGATTCCGCACAGCACGCTCACCGGGGGGTACACTGACCACCGGAAGAGCGACGAGGGTCACATTATTGGGAGTAGTCAGTGGTGGAACCCGGAACACCAACAGTGATCGGTGTCATTGGCGGCAGTGGCATCTACGAGATCGACGGTCTTGCGACTGCTCGCTGGGAACGCATGTCGACACCATTCGGGGATCCCTCCGACGACCTTCTCTTCGGAGAACTTGAGGGTCAGCCCATGGTCTTTCTTCCTCGGCATGGACGCGGTCATCGCATTCCGCCGACGGAACTCAACTTTCGGGCGAACATCGATGCGATGAAACGGGCTGGCGTGACCGAGATCATCTCGATCAGCGCGTGTGGTTCATTGCGTGAAGATCTGCCCCCCGGCATGTTCGTCATTGCAGACCAGTTTGTCGATCGGACCTTCTCGCGAATCAAGAGTTTCTTCGGCACGGGCGTTGTCGCCCATGTGGGATTCGCCCAGCCTGTCTGCCGCCGTCTGGGTGATGCATTGGAGGAAGCGATCACGGGACTGAATATTCCGGTTCATCGCGGCGGCACCTATCTGGCCATGGAAGGCCCACAGTTTTCAACGCTCGCCGAGTCTGAACTCTATCGATCCTGGGGGTGCGACATCATCGGCATGACAAATATGCCAGAAGCAAAACTCGCCCGCGAAGCAGAGATGTGCTATGCCACCGTCGCAATGGTGACTGACTACGACTGCTGGCACGCCGAGCACGAGCATGTCTCCGTCGATGCGGTCGTCAAGGTTCTCCTCGACAACGCGGACAAGGGGCGATCGCTCATCGGGAAGGTAGTGCCCACACTTCGCGGCCGTAAACAGTCGTGCGATGCCGCTTGCCACACTGCGCTCGACAACGCAATCCTCACCCCCCCGGAAGCAAGGGACCCGGCGATCGTCGAGAAGTTGGACGCCGTGGCAGGCCGCGTCCTGAGGAACTGACCCATGCTTGTTGACGGCACGCCCATGCGAACGATTTGGCTGGACGATACCGACTCCACAGTTCGGATCATTGACCAGACACGATTGCCCCACGAGTTTGCCATTGCCGATTTGAACTCACTTGATGATGCAGCGCACGCTATTTCCACAATGCAGGTACGGGGCGCGCCCCTCATTGGCGCGGCGGCCGCGTGGGGTGTTGCGTTGGCCATGCGCGAGGATGCGAGTGACGCAAGCCTTGAGCGGGCATGTGCAACGCTTCTCGAAACACGTCCGACAGCGGTCAACCTGCGTTGGGCTCTGGACGAGATGGCCGCAGTGCTCAATTCCATCTCAAGGGAACAACGACGCTCCGCCGCGTATGCCAGGGCGCAGGCGATTGCAGATGAAGATGTCGACATCTGCTCGCGACTGGGTGACCACGGCCATCGCCTCATCGAGACTCTTCGTGGTGCCAGCGCCAGCAACGAACGCTTCAATATCCTGACCCATTGCAACGCGGGTTGGCTCGCCACCGTCGATTGGGGAACTGCGCTTGCCCCGGTCTACAAAGCCCATGACGCGGGCATTCCAGTGCATGTCTGGGTGGACGAAACGCGGCCTCGCAATCAGGGTGCATCCCTGACCTGCTGGGAACTCGCAGAACACGGCGTCCCTCACACACTGATTGTCGACAATGTTGGCGGTCATCTCATGCAGCACGGCATGGTCGACATGGTGATAACCGGCAGCGATCGCACCACCGCTGCCGGGGATGTCTGTAACAAGATCGGAACCTATTTGAAGGCACTCGCTGCGTTCGACAATGATGTCCCCTTCCATGTCGCTCTGCCCGGAACAACGATCGACTGGGCAATAACGGACGGCATTGAGGATGTTCCCATTGAGGAGCGAAGCGAGGGCGAGGTTACGCAGATCTCGGGACTTTCAGAGGCTGGTCGGTTTGAGGTAGTCTCCATCGCACCGACAGGTACGTCGGCAGCCAACTACGCTTTCGACATCACTCCTGCGCGGTTGGTCACGGGGTTGATCACTGAACGGGGCGTGGCGGAAGCATCTGTAGAAGGGTTGGCCGCCTTGTATCCGGAGCATGCGGGATCGGTGGAACAAACATGAGAAACCTCTGGTCAGAGCGTGACGCCCGTGCCCTGGTCCGCCGCTACGCTCGCGACGGTGTCAACCGGGACCGGGCGCTTCGTGTCTACTCGTCGCGGCTTCTTGGAAGCGATGATCGCCTGGTCATGCATGGCGGAGGTAACACCTCCGTCAAGACCATCATGGCCGACCCGCTGGGCGAGCAGACGGAAGTTCTGTGCATCAAGGGCAGCGGCTGGGATCTCCGCACCATCGAGCCAGCAGGCCTTCCCGCCGTTCGACTGGAGATCCTCCGCCGCCTGATCAAGCTCGATGAACTCACCGACGAAGACATGGTGAACATGCAGCGAACCAATCTTCTGGACAGCACAGCCCCGAACCCGTCGGTCGAAACGCTCCTTCACGCTTTTCTCCCGCACACATTCATCGACCACACGCATGCCAATGCCGTGTTGGCACTGACCGATCAAGTGGATGGCGATGCAGTGTGCCGCCGACTGTTCGGGAGAACCATGGGCTATGTGCCCTACATCATGCCTGGATTTGCGCTGGCCAAGAAGGCGTTCGAGGTGTATCGGAAGCATCCTGATGTAGAAGGGCTCATCCTCTTCAAGCACGGCATCTTTACATTCGGTGACACGGCGCGCGAAGCGTATGGGCGAATGATCGATAAGGTTACGCTTGCAGAGAAACGACTTGCCAGAGGAAGGAAGCGGGTGTTCGCTGCTGCGGCCCTGCCGAAACGCATCGCCAGGGCCGCTGAAGTCGCCCCCATCCTGCGGGGTCTTCTCAACGAAGGTACTTCGAACATGGTGCTGGACTTTCGCACCAGCCGTTCCATTCGTGCATTTGTGGATGGTCGCGATGTAAGGAAGTACAGCCAGCGCGGTACGGCGACGCCGGATCATGTCATTCGCCTGAAACGAAAACCAATGGTTGTTCCCGCACCAGACGCGTCGGATGTGCAGAGCTTTGCTGGAGCCGCCGCCCGGTCTCTTCGCGCGTATACAAAATCCTACCATGCCTACTTCGAGCGGCAGAACGCTCGACTGGACATTCCGAAGAAGGAACTGGACCCCTTGCCACGAGTCGTGCTTGTCCCCGGACTCGGTTTGTTCGGCGCAGGCAATACTTCAAAGGCAGCAGCCATTGCGGGCGACCTTGCCGAGGCCAATGTCGAGGTCATCACCGGCGCTGAATCTCTTGGCTCGTACAAAGTGATTCCGGAGCGGGATGCCTTCGACATCGAATACTGGTCGCTGGAGCAAGCGAAGTTGGGTGGACGCACACCCTTGCCCATGGAAGGCATGGTCTGCGCGATTTCCGGGGGCGGTTCCGGCATCGGCGCGGCGACGGCCCATGCATTTGCAAGACAGGGATGCGAGGTCGCAGTTCTGGATCTTGATGCCAAGGCGGCGGATCAGGTTGCCGGCGAAATCGGAGGGCTCGGGCTGGCTTGCGATGTGACATCGAAACGATCGATCAACTCCGCGATGGACAGAGTAGTTGCTCGGTTTGGCGGCGTTGACATCGTCGTGTCCAATGCTGGTGCTGCGTGGCAGGGCCAAATCGGCGAAGTGTCTGACGCGGTTCTTCGAAAGAGTTTCGAACTCAACTTCTGGGGACACCAGAATGTGGCGAGGAAGGCCGTCGCCATCATGCAGACGCAGGGAACCGGAGGGTGTCTGTTGTTCAATGCATCCAAGCAGGCGTTGAATCCTGGCCGCGACTTCGGCCCATACGGCCTGCCCAAGGCAGCGACACTCTCCCTGATGCGGCAGTACGCCGTCGATTATGGTGGCGATGGGATTCGTTCCAACGCCATCAACGCCGACCGTATTCGTTCTGGAATGCTGAGTGAGGACATGATTGCATCGCGATCGCGGGCCCGTGGCCTTGACGAGGCGGAGTACATGGCTGGGAACCTTCTGGGAAAGGAAGTGCGAGCCGAGGATGTTGCTGCTGCATTTGTCTATCTCGCATCTGCAGAGAGGACAACGGCAGCGGTACTTACCGTCGATGGCGGCAACATTGCGGCATCGGTACGATAGGAAGGTAACAAGGGAGAGCATCCATGGAGATCAGTGACAGAAGTTTCATCGCAACAGTACTCCTGTGTTTCTTTATCGGCGGCCTCGGCGCCCATCGTTTCTATGTTGGCAAGATCGGCACCGGCATTCTCATGCTCATCACATGCGGCGGCTTGGGCATTTGGACGATCGTCGATTTCGTCATGATCGTCTGCGGCACATTCACCGATGCCGAAGGGCGATTGATCAAACAGCAATAGCGCAATGAGGTGTCCGGTACCGGTACCGGTACCGGACACGTCGTTCAGTACACTTCGATCATGCAGCGGTGGGTGGGCTTGATCTGCCGCTTCATGTCCGCATTGGTCCAATCATCCGGCGATGTCACCGCCAGTGCAGGATCGATCGTCATGTACGGCTCGCCCAGACCTGATGAGGCAAGCATCTGGTAGAGCCCAAATTGCATGCCCAGCAGACCGCAGGCGTACACCAGTGTTCTGGAGTTCTGCAGAACCGGGCCGAAAGTACCAATCTCTTCCTGAAGCAGATGATGTACATAGCGGCCGCGGCGGCCGTCAGCCATCGGTTCACGGCTGATCGCTGTGTGATATGAGAAGTTGTCGTGTTCTTCGGCGAGCTCCCGGAACAGATCGTCGTACAACAGAGTCGTGGTATAGGGAACTCCCTGTACCAGCGCTACACGACTCGGCGTCGGCCCGCTCGGCCGCCGCAAGAGTTCCAGGACCATGGATCTGAACGGTGCAATTCCGGTGCCCGTTGCAAGAAAGAGATAGTCATGAACATCCGGATTCTCCGGAAGCACAAATCGTTTGCCGCTTGGGCCGGTCAGCATCGCCTCATCGCCAACCCGCATGTCGCACATGTAGTTGCTGCAGACGCCGAGGAAGAGAGAGTGATCCTCGGGATCATCGCCCTCCTTCTGCGGTTTTCGCTCATCAATCAATCGCTTCACGCAAGTCGCAATGACATTCCCCTCCCCATCCTCGCCCCAACTTGGGCTGGAGGTGGAGTAGAGCCGAAGCGCGTGTGGCTTTCCCCGCTCGTCTTCGCCAGGGGCAATGACGCCAAAGGCCTGACCGGGAAGGATGTTGCCCGCCAATGGAGTGCCCGACACATCGAATGCAACATGCCGAACGAAACTCTCCGAACGCCCTCGTTGGCAGATGGACGACTCGACGAGCCGCCCCACCACCGGCGCCTTGGGGCGAACCAGATTCACTTCCGGCATCGCGAGTCTTGGGTCTTGAGATGATGCTGTCTCTGCCATGGTCTTCATCGCCTAAAGCGGCTCCTTCAAGAGCACCTGCCTTCTCATCTTTCGCCTAAAGTCATCGATGATCGCTTCATCAACATACGCTTCGCCGTTTCTGGACATGCTCAGACAAACGATCACTTGCTGGGGAGCCGGTGAGGATTCTTCGTGGCATTGGATTATCCTCTGAGGTCCCGAAGGGTGATGATACACGAAGCCCGATGCTGCAGCGGCGCCGCAGGGCCGTGTATCCTGCATGCGATGTCGCCCGAAACTGCCCGATCGCTGATGCACGAGTGGGTTGAGAATCCAGCGCTTCGCCAGCACATGGAGTGCGTGGCGGCGTGCATGGGGGCCTTTTGTGATGGCGATGAGGCGGAGCGGGATCGATGGACTGTCGCGGGTCTCCTGCACGACTTCGACTACGAAAAGCACCCCTCGCAAGAGGAGCATCCGTTCGTGGGGGTTGCCCACTTGCAAGAGCACACCGATGTGGATAAGGGAATCATCGAAGCGATCCTCGGGCACGCACCATACAGCGGCGTTCCCCGCGAAACCGCCATGGCAAGAACGCTCTTTGCAGTAGATGAACTCGCTGGATTCATCGTTGCCTGTGCACTTGTTCGGCCGACTGGGCTCGAAGGGATGGCCGCCAAGAGCGTTCGAAAGAAACTCAAGAACAAGGCGTTCGCCGCGGCGGTCTCCAGAGAGGACATTCAGTTGGGCGTTGAAGAACTCGGCGCAGAACTGGGGCCTCACATCGATCGTTGCATCGCTGCCATCGCCTGTGATGGCTTGGAATTCAGCAGTCCCCCCAGGCCGCAATAACCGCGAGAAGGTCTGACACATCGACCGCACCGCTCTGGTCAATATCCTCGATGCACGACACACAGGGACCCCATGCCGCAATGACCTGCAGCAGGTCTCCGACAGCAACCGCGCCGTCACCATTCAAGTCGCCGGGGCAGGTACAGGGTTGCGTCATGCCGTCGTAGAAACGAACTTCTCCGTCGGGCTCCGCCCACGGTCCGCCGATGATTGCATGGTCGCCGCTCAAGGCGACTGACCATCCGAACTCTGCCTCCTCGGCAGGTCCGGGCGAGACGAGTACTGCCCGCTCAATCCACATGCCGTCGATCAGGTCGTACACGACGGCGGCGCCAGCGGCCATGCCATCGACATCTGCATATCGAGTACCGACAATCATGACGCCCTCTTCCATCGAAACGCACACACCGAATTGATCGCCAACGGCCACTTTGCTGGACGGGTCAATCCTCTGGACCGGTCCCCAACCGCCAAACCCTTCCTGAAAAAGGAAGACGCTTCCGGCGTCCTCGCCGCCATCGTCATCCCGATACGACCCGAGCGCAACCATGCCACCGTTGACGGCCGCCCCGAATCCCAGATAGTCGGATGGTTCTCCGGACGGATCGGACAGCGTTGCAACCTCGAAGAACATGACATCGCCACGGTCGAAAATGTGCCCTCGCCCGCGGGCGTCATCGGCCCACGGAGCACCGAGAACAATCCGCTCTCCGTCCATGGCAAGGCCGAGCCCGAACTGGTCGCCTGCTCCACCGGAATTCGGAACCAGTTTCTGTAGTTGGAACCACCTACCGGAGTCAAACTGGAACACATAGGCGGAACCAGAGGATGTGCCGTTGTCGTCATCCAGCGGCGCGGTCACGACGCAGACATCGCCAGCAATGGCGACGCGTCGCCCGAAGGTATCGCCGGCACCGCCGTCCTCGGCAATCAGTTTGGCTGTCTGGGACCACGTGCCCCCCTGCCGTTCAAAGACATAAGCAGCTCCACTGTCGCTACCCGCGTGGTCTTCGAACCACGATCCTGCAATCACACGATCACCGCTGATGTCTACACACACGCCGAGCATGTCACCGGAGTTGCCGTCTTCGGCGATCAGCTCCGCTTCTCTTATCCATGTGTCACCTGCACGGCGGTACACAATGGCCATGCCGGAGGCCCAGGCGTTTCCGGTCCCGATTGGGGCACCAATGACGGCAAGGTCGCCGTCCATGGCAACGGATGTGCCGGAAACACCGCCGGGGGTCGTTGCAGGAATATCTGCTGGCGCAGGGCACTGCGCCGAAAGGACCAATGTGATCGCAGTCAGCACGGTCCCCATGCCGAGATAATGGCGAGCAGGTCTGAAACATCGACGGTGCCGTCGCCGTTGACATCCTCGGCGCCACCCGTCGTGCCCCATGCTGCAATGACTGCAAGAAGATCGGTCACATCGGCAAGCCCGTCACCATTGACATCAGCGTCGCATCCACCGAGGTCAAGTACATCAGTTGCATCGACCTTTAGCGGATCTCCATCTGCGCCGACAAAGATAGCGCCGTTGAGTGAGAGCTCCGCTCCAGCGGATTCGATTGCGAGTGTCAACAAGTGCGCGGTATTACCCTGCGGCGGGATGGCCGGCGTGCCGAATGCGTAGGCCAGAACAAGCGTGCCGTTGTGATCAACGACCCACTGGTATTCTTCCGTCAGACCACTGTCAACACCTGTAATGGTGGCGCCAATCAGGTTGAATTGGAATCCGACGATTGATGCGTCGCTCTGCCACATGACCTTGACCCAGCCGCTGCCGCTGGAATCCAATTCGTGCGTTCCAAAGGAGAGCACACTCGGACCGGCTGGAATGGTGACGTGTATCAGGCCGGTCATGCCAATGGCGCAGTGCGGCATGCAGAAATATGGAATCGACGCAGGCGCGTCGGCGGGGACAATCCACTCGAAGAACGCCCCGCTGCCACTCAAAGGTGCATCAAAGAGTCCGCTGGCCGTGCAGTCGGTGCCGCTGGTCACTGTATGCGGATACCCACTTCCATACTCCCAGCGAATCGTATCACCGGGTATGACGGTGATTTCGCTGGGCGAGAACCAGGTGCTGTTTGCTTCAACAACATGGGTCTCCGCCGCTGCGAAAGCGCAGAGCGGTGCGGAGCACAGAATCATCATCAGGCGTTGCATTGGCTCTCCTCCTCGCAGGTCGATTATGGATGGTGTCCGACCCGCGGTCAAGCAATTCCTGCAGCAATGGCCTTGGAGAGGCCGTCCGGGTCGTCGGTACCGATCCGGAAACGGCGACCGGTGCGCAACTGGACCTGTACTGCTTCCAATCCGGAAACGTTGTAGAGCCAGCCGCCCGGAGTAAGGCGGATCCCCCAACCGTAGATCCAGTGATTTCGGACCGGCTCGGCCGAATCGATGTCATGGAGCGGATAGGCCTTTCGCCAGAAACCGGGGCCGAACCAGTGCCGCAGTTCATCGTCGTCTACCTCGACGGTCAGCGACCCAAACAACCAGGTCAACAACACGAGGAAGAGGGTGATGCCGAGAAGCCCCAACCTCGCGCCCCATGGCATGTTCGCTGAAAACACGCCGATGACGACGCACAGCATGATGGCCATCAGCATGCAGACCCGAACGACGGTGCCCTTCTGCGTGTGTCGATACACATCGTCTCGCACTGCCCCAATCTATCGCAACAGGCCTTGATCATGCAAAGAAAAAGCCCGGCCCGCAGATGCGGGCCGGGCAAGGAGTATGAAAACACAATCTCGGAGATCAGAACGTCCAGTTGGCGATCACCAACAGGATGTCCAGAATGTTCACGTCGCCGTCGGCGTTCACATCACCTGCACAGTTCTCAGTGCAGGTTCCCCAATCCGCAATGATGACCAGGATGTCCTGGATGTTCACAACGCCGTCACCATTCGCATCGCCGGGAGTCGGCGGGTTGATGATGATGATGTCGCCAAGACCCTCCACAGTTCCCTGAATGTCCGAATCGGTCACATAGATGATGTACCCGTTCGTCCGCAGGGTGGCGCCGGCCTCAACGACCAGCATGTCCGTGTAGATCACTTCCGAGAGACCCTCGTCACCGTCATTGTTGCGGTCGTCCACAAGATCGACGGTGCTGCCGCTTTCAATGCGGAGCGTGCCGATGGGCATGTTGCCCGGGATACCCTGCTCAAGGCCTTCCTCGACAGAGCCGATGTCGGCACTCACGCACTCAAGCGACTGGCTATCGCCGTGACCACTCATGGCCAGCGTCGCATCACGCATGTGGAACGAGGCTGCATCAGCCAGCAACACATCCATGTTGCCGCCAACAGAGAGTTGCCACACACTGTTGTCGAGAATGAGCGAGCCACTCGTCCCGAGCGTGTAGTTGCCAGCCACATGGATGCCATCACCAGGCTGCGGACCGTCGCCGGTTGTACCGCGGACACCAGGTCCCTGATCAACCTCGCCGAAGATGGCGCCGTTATTGATCAGCTCACCGAGCACATAGAGCGTGCCGCGGTAAATCGTGACATTGGCATTGTTCGTCAGCACATCGGTGATCAGGATGTCATCGGTGGCCCACAATTGGCCCTCGTTGGTCATCGATCCGAACATGTCGAACGAGCCGGTCATTGATCCCTGCTGCGACACATCCATCGTTGCGTAGATGGTCGAGCCATCTGCGCAGTCCGTGGGGCCGCCAAGCGTGCAAGTCGGCGCATCCAGCGAGAGTTCACTGTCGCGGCGTAGTTGCATTGCACCAAGGCCGATGTGATCGCCCGCATCCAGATTCAACGATGCGTCGCGATAGACCACGACATTGTCGCTTTGGATGTTGAGGTCGCTGGCCATACTCGCGGTACCACTGGTCCCGCTTCGAAGACCCGCCATGTCCGTGTAATCACCGACCTTGAAGGACGCTCCACCGGCCATCTGCACCTCGGCAGTGAAACTGCTCAGGTTACCGAACGCTTCAAGTTCAATCGCGCGGCCATGGAAGTCCACTTCGGCGAGACCGTCCGCATAGACACCGTCCACCCAGACGATGTCGCCATCATCCGAATCAGTGATGGCCGAGCCGAGATCGCCGTATCCCATTCCCTGCGTGGTGTTGTAGGCAACAAGACCTTCGCAGGCATCGGGCACGCCGTTGCCGTCCCAGTCCTGCAGGTTCTCGCATTCGTCAGGCACACCATTACCATTGCAATCGCCGAAGGTTTCACACTCGTCCGGAGTGCCATTGGCGTTGCAATCCTCGCTGGTGCCGTCCGCGATGTCGCAATCATCAGGATTGCCGTTCCCGTTGCAATCGTTACCGGTCTCGCACTCATCTGGCGTACCGTTGCCGTTGCAGTCGAGACTCGTGCCATTGGCAATGTCGTCGTTGTCGTCAACGCCGTTGCCGTTGCAATCGGGGAATTCACACTCATCTGGAATACCGTTGCCGTTGTCATCGTTGCTCGTGCCATTGGAGATATCACAGTCATCCGGCACGCCGTTGGCGTTACAGTCGACGATGGCTGCATAGGCAACGGAAATGCTTCCGGTGTCCTGCCAGGTTGCGCCGCCTGCGTCCTTGCCCTGAAACAGGGCCGCGAGCGACACCGAAGTGCCCTCGCCGAATACCGTCAACCGTGCGATGAGAACACCAAGTTTCTCCTCGCAGGCGTTGTTCAGGAAAGTCACTGCGCCACCCTGTTCGTCGTCGGGCGTCACGAACCATGTGCCGTTGTTGGTGGAAACATCGCCGCCGTTATCCTCGAAGTCGGTCCAGTCAATACCGATGTCGAGAAGCGCGTTGTTGGCAAACGGATCGCCCGTCTGGTCGTACGCACCAACCGTCACCCAACTGTCGTACATGAGGCTGGGGAATGACGGATAGAGGGCGGGGTTGATGGACACCGAAGTCGGCCCACCGAAACCGTTCTGATAGAACACCCCGTCGGTGGTCAATGTCTTCAGGTTGGTACCGTCGCCAGCCACGGCATCAAGCCGCTCGCCGGCTTGGAGCACGACGTACAGTTCAACCGTCCAGTTGAAGTCGCCCGAAACTGCATTGGTTTCGACGATCTTGTAATCCAGATCTACTGCTGCGGCGCCGGTCGCAAGAATCAGCGAGCCGACCATACCGAGGCCCCAAGATCTACGGGTACACATGGTTCTCTCCTCCATTGTCCCCGGCCTCTCTCTTCCGACATTTGTCGCCGCAAGTCGCGGCGGCATCAGCCTTTGCCAGTTACATAACGAGTCACCACTGTAGGGTGAGCGGCGCCGGCCTGTCCACCCTCTCCCGCCAAAACAGTACCTCTTGGTGAAAAATGACTCCCAAGACCCTCATACCCCTCCCCCTCTATTGGGCCATGGCTCCCATCCCCGCAGCGATGGCGATCGTCGCCCCAAATCCCACAAAGAACATCGCGGCACCGCCCACCGTCTCGCCCTTGCCCCGATGAGCCTCCGCGAGCAGTTCTTCTGTGACCAGATACAACCAACCAGCATGGCGGCTGCTGGCACGGCGATCGGGATGAGCGCATCGCTTCCGAGCACGGCCATGTGCGCAGCGTACTGCAATCGCGCAAAGGACAGCCCCGCAACCTCTCGGCTGCGGGGCTGAAACGTCGGCGATGACCTACTTTCCCGCTGAGCAGTATCATCGGCGGCCCAGACTTGACTTCTGAGTTCGGGATGGGATCAGGTATATCCCTGGACCTGTAATCGCCGACAAAGCCGCAAGGTGCCTTTCGACACCTTGCGGCGATAAGACGAATTCATGTGTAGTGTCGCACCGGTTGTCGTAGAACAACCTTTGTGAACATGGCTCGTGCAACCGATTCAGGCTCGCCACCTTTCGGTGGGCGCCGGAACCCGGTCGGCACGACAAGGTCTTCGACCGTTAGTACCGCTTCGCTGAACGCATTTCTGCGCTTACACGCGCGGCCTATCAACCCGGTGGTCTTCCGGGGGTCTCTCATTCTAAAGAACGCGCAACATTCATCTTCAGGGAGGCTTCCCGCTTAGATGCTTTCAGCGGTTATCCCTGCCTCACTTAGCTACCCAGC
>CAZJKE010000037.1:0-20323 GCA_964546585.1 uncultured Isosphaeraceae bacterium
GAAGCGGGCGAACGGACTCGAACCGTCAACATTCAGCTTGGAAGGCTGACGCTCTACCAATTGAGCTACGCCCGCGGGGATGTGGCAGTCTACCAAGGGTGCGAACACCGCTGTAGGGGTATCATGCGCTGCTCGCCATGACCACCGGACACCCCCTCCCTCTCCACGCCGCGCCCACCGGCATCACCTTGCAGGCTGATCTACCGATCTGTCAAGGCGACCTCCCACTGGATTGGTACCAGGAGGAGTTCCGCCCATACGCCGAGGAATACCTGGCACTGCCCGACCGCACACCCGCCACGGTCATTCCCTGGCTCGATGGATATGTGCAACCAGCACTCGATCATTTTGGCGACGCCCTTCTCCTCCTGGCCCACTACTACATGGGCGGCGAAATCGTCAAGATCATCGAGCAATACGGTGGAAAGGTCGCGGACAGTTACGCCCTTGCCCTGCAGGCAGTTCGCAACCCCGAGAAGACCGTCATCGTCGAGTCCGCCGTGCACTTCATGGCAGAAACCATCGCAACACTCGCTTCTGACCAGCAACACGTCTGGATCACAAATCCCAAAGCCGGATGCACGATGGAGATGATGGCGAAGGACACCATGGTGATGCCCATCGCCGACCAGTTGATCGATCGGTACGGCGACGAGTTGGTCGTCGTCTCCTACATGAACACGTCCGGCCGCCTCAAGGCTCTGGCCGGTCGCACCGGCGGGGCCGTCTGCACAAGTTCGAACGCTCATCTGGTTGTTCAGGACGCTCGCAAGGGCGGGCGCAAGGTCCTCTTCCTGCCGGACGAACACCTCGGAAGAAACACCGCCGACCGCCTCGGGATGGACCTCAAGCGGTTGGTAACACTGCCCAATCCAATCACGCACGGAGGCGACTGGGCCATCGATGATCCGGGCGTTGTCCCTGGCGGCATCGAGTCGCTCGACAATGCTGAGATGATTCTCTGGGGCGGCTACTGCGGCGTGCACACCGTCTTCAATGCGATGCAGGTTCAATGGTGGAAAGATCAGGGATGGCATGTGCTCGTTCACCCCGAGTCGCCGCTTGAGGCCGTACGAGGGGCCGATGGTGCCGGAAGCACCGCGTACCTCTGGAAGGCAATCATGGACATGCCCCGGGGAAGCAAAGTAGCCGTCGGCACGGAGGGTCATTTCGTTGCCAACGCACGCGAGCAGGCGGCCCATCGTGGTGTGGAGGTACGACACCTCGCCGACATCCCCGAAATGGGCGGCGACGCTGCGGGCTGCGGATGCGCAACCATGAGTCGCAACGACCCACCACATTTGGCTGGCACGCTCGATCTGCTTCGAAAGGGCCGGTGCCCAGACGCCAACCGCGTGCTCGCTGGCGACACCGTCGACGAATCAACGGGACAGCGAGACCGCCTTGACGATGTCTCTCGCAGCCTACTCATTGTGGATGCGAAGAAGGCACTCGAGCGGATGATCACCGTGACGGAGCAAACGCCATGACCGTCACCAGTGACCGGCACCTGCTTGAAGTCGACCTGCGATCCATCCCAGCCTACCGGTTCGATGTGCTCATCGTTGGAGGAGGCGTGGCCGGTGGAGCGGCAGCGATGGCCGCCGCAGCCGAAGGTCGGTCCGTTGCGATCATCACCAAGGCCGCCATCGATGTCAGTAACACCAACATGGCACAGGGTGGAATGGCAGCGGTTGTAGCAGACGATGATTCCTTCGAGTCCCACATCCGCGACACCTTGACCGTTGGCTGCGGGTTGTGCGACCCCGTCGCAGTGCAGCGTGTCGTACACGGCGCCCCGCACGCGGTGCAACGGCTCCTCGACCTCGGGGCCATTCTTGATCGAAGGCAGGACGGCACACTGGACCGATCCCGCGAAGGCGGACATACCAACCCTCGCGTGTTGCATGCGCACGGTGACGCCACCGGAAGAGAGATGCAAAGGGTCATCACTGCCGCACTCCGCACCAACGATGCGATCGAAACCTTCGAGAACACATTCGCCCTCGATGTTGTGACTGCCGACGGCGAGGCGTACGGCGTCGTTGCCGCGGGGCCGAGCGGCGCACTTGTCCTGTATACGGCAGACCAGATCATTCTGGCAACCGGTGGCGGCGGACAGATCTTTCGGGAAACGACGAACCCCACCATCGCAACAGCCGACGGCGTGGCCATGGGCTACCGCGCAGGCGCCGCTATTCGCGACATCGAGTTCTTTCAGTTTCATCCGACCTGTCTGTACATTGCCGGTGCAGCACGCGTCCTTATCAGCGAGATTGTTCGAGGAGCAGGCGGCGTTCTCCGAGACCGACATGACCATCGGTTCATGCTCGATTCCCACCAGGATGCCGAATTGGCCCCCCGCGACATCGTCAGCCGAGCGGTGTTTCGCCGGATGATCGAGACTGGTGATACCAATGTGTACCTCGATCTCTCGGCAGTTCAGGGCGAAGTGCACCGGATGTTTCCCGGCATTTCGCGTACATGCAGGTTTTTCGGCATCGACATTGCCCACGATCCAGTCCCCGTTCGCCCCGGCGCTCACTACATGATTGGCGGCATGCTGGTGGACAGCAATGGCCGCACCACACTGCCAAGACTCTGGGCCGTCGGGGAGTGCGCAAGCAGCGGTCTCCATGGCGCCAACCGCATGGGATCAAACTCACTGCTCGAAGGCATGGTCCTCGGTGAGTCTGCCGGGCGATCGGCAGGAGCGGCTGCGGGCGGACGACCGCGGCGGCGTCCCCACCGGATGCTTCGCAGGGCCGTCGAGCAACCCCCGCGGGGTATCGAACTGGGCATCTCAGATCTGGTCTATTCGCTCAAGTCACTCATGTGGCGACAGGTTGGCCTGGAGCGAAGCGGCGAGGCAATGCTGGAAGCAATGTCGCGGCTTGCGTTCTGGGCCGATGCCGCCCATCGACTCGCCCCACCGCAGCCCCGCGCGTGGGAACTGGTGAACATGTTGACGGTGGCCCAACTTGCTACGGCAACTGCCCTTCAGCGGAGGGAGACCCGCGGCGTACACGCCCGAGTCGACTTTCCGGCCACGGATCAAGAGGCCTGCCACAGCATTGTGTACCCCCGATCAAGTGATCAGCATGTGGTAGAGGCCGAACTGGCACTCTGTCCAGTCGGCACGGTTGTCGCCCACCGCATGTGACTCAGGCAAAGAGGACTTGCAGGCCTTTGCCCACCATGAGCCCGATAACAAGCCCGCTGGTGGCGACCAACACTTTGAGAACGATGTCCTCCCGTGCGATGAGCCAAGTAAACCACTTCTTGCTATGCATGTCGTCTCCGTACACCCCTCACATCGGCATGCGACATGCCGACCTGAATGGAAGTACGGAGATAGTGCGAACTTAGTTCGTCAGCAGACGTTGCCCCAAGCGGCGATGATGGCCAGCAGGTCGCTCACGGCACAGATGCCGTCGCCGTCTACATCCCCATCGCCATTGGTGGCACCCCAGTAGCCAATGCAGGCGAGCAGGTCACCGACGGCTACAACGTTGTCGCCATCCAGATCCTCTGCGCAGCCGCCGCTGCAGTCGTCCTTCGGCGCATCGATGTACATACTCAGGGTCGCAGTCGGGCCGTCCCGGTAGTACTCGAGCACGCCATCAACGAAAGACTCCGGCGGTGCATCAGCGTCGAATCGGAAGTTGTACATCGTGGCCCAACGGATGGCATTCGCGTTCGGATTCTCGTCGAAACGCTGGGTGCTCCAGGTCAAACCCGAGGAATCTCGCTGCGTCGTCCAGTCAGTTCCTTCGAAGGGCTCACCACTGTGGTAATGGACATCGCGAAACTCGATGTTCGTCAACACCACACACTCAGCCATGGGCACGGTAAAGGCGGAGAACGATCGATGAGAGTTCTGGTTATGGACAGCGTATTCGTAGTGCCATGTGCCATTCCCGTTGTCGGTCACGCTGTAGCCAAGATGAGCCTGGCCATCGGGGCCATCGGCTACCTCCTTGGTCCGGAGGCTGCGAATCGTCACACCAGCCTCCGCATCCTGCCATGCATGAATAGCGGGCACTGCGTGATGAGTGCTGCCAATGCCGCTCGTATTCGTCGTTGATGTAAAGGCGACTTCCTTGTAGGAAGCATTGTTGTTCTGCTTGTTGAACTCGACTTCGCCCGGCTCCACATACTGCCCTTCCACGAAAAACCTCGCGTCCGGATGACCATTCGGGTCGACATCACTCGGATCGATTTGCAGCCGACCGCGAATCGCCGACGGGCCGGAGGGCGAAATGCTGAACGGATAGGTGTACTCGCCGGTATATGCATTGATCTCGCTGCGAGGTGCATCTGCATCCGCATTGAGCCCCGCCCAGTAGGTGTCCGCGCAGCCAATGCCGAGCGTATTGCAATTCGTGGATTGACAATTGCCGCATCCCGGTTCGCTCACCGCACAGAAGGAGTGCTTCAGCCAAGCGAGGGCGATCTGTTCGAAACGCCCATCTTCCCAGCGGTAGCAGTTCTGGGCGATAACCGGCACGTTGTTCGTCCCGCCGTACCACGGCGCGACGATGTTGCCCTGATTGCACGCGGTCGTTGCCACGGCCCAGCCGCCAATCCCCCCGCTGCTGCCGTAGTACTCCATGTCGTGGCCACCGCCGCCATACCCGTTCTCTGCCACGAAGACACAAGTGACATCGAAGTACTCGCTGCCGCGGTCAATTGCTGCATCAGCCTCCGTCGAGGGGCGTGGGCTACCTGCGAGGCTGATTGCCGCCAGAATTGCCAGAGCCGCGATAGCGCCTGTGATCACATAGATTCGATGCATGGGTTTGGATATCCTCTGTTTCTACCTGAGATGGCCCTCTATCAGACCACGAAACACAGCACAGTGCAATGCCTTTTCCCGTGATAGAGGGAGATTCGCCTCGGAGGGTAGGATGGTTCCATGCCAAGAATCGATTCCCGGCTCTTCATCAAGGACCGAGAACTGACATTTTCAGCCTCCACGAGCAGTGGTCCGGGGGGACAGCATGTCAATCGCGTGGCCACGAGGGTCACGCTCCTGTTCGATGTCGATGGGTCCGCATCGCTCTCCGCCACCCAAAAACAGCGTGTCAGAGAAGCATTGGCGACGCGGATCAACCGCGAGGGCATCCTGCGGGTTGTGTCGTCGAGGCATCGATCCCAGCGGGCGAATCGAGCCGCGACGATTGAGCGGTTCATTGGCCTCATCGCAGAGGCGGTGCGTCCACGAACTCGGCGAAGAAAGACAGTGGTTCCGCGGGCCCAGCGCCGCCGGCGGATGGATCAGAAACGCCGAAGAGGCGCCCAGAAACGGCTTCGAACGCAACCGGAGGACAACTGATGCGGACAATCCCTTGCCCTCTGCCCAACAAGGCGTAGGCTTCATTCGTACGGATTCAGCCATGCTCACCGCCACATTCATGATCACCACCGCCCTTGCGGCCGCACCACCCCTGCTGGCCAAAGAGAACGCCCTGCCGCGGAACATGACGCCCGCGGAACAGCGATGGGTGCAGGACCACCCGATTGCCGCCCCACGCGGGATGACCAGCCCCCCGAGCGGGCCGATCCACTGCGCCGCTGAGTACGAACCCATGGATGCGATTCTGCTTGCCTGGGAAGGGAGCAACTCCTGGAAGAACATCCTCGCGACCATGGCGGCGAACATCACAACGATCGGCAACGCCGATGTCGTCATTTCGATCGAGTCCTCCAGCGAACAGACCTCCGCCTTGTCCTCTGTCGTCTCAGCAGGCGCGGACAGTTCGCGTGTTCGCTTTGTCAACCGCACAACGGATTCCATCTGGATTCGCGACTACGGCCCGCGGTACATCTTCGAGGGCGACTGTCGGGCCATCGTCGATCACACCTACAACCGGCCAAGACCACATGACAACGCGTTCAACGCCTATTTCGCCGGGGTTCAGGGACACCAGTACTACGAGTTGCCGCTTGTGCATGGCGGGGGTAACTATCACTTGAATACGCCTGGATACGCATGGTCTACCGAACTCATCAGCAACGAAAACCCGGGCATGACGGATGGGCAGATCGTCGGCTACTGGCAGGACTATCAAAACCTCGCCACGACCATCACTGATGCATTCCCCACTTCAGTAGACGTGACGCAGCACATTGACATGTGGATGTGCTGGGCAAGCGACACGACCTGTGTCGTCAGCGACTGGCCGTACGACGGGGGATCAATTCAGGACCAGATTTGCGACAGTGTGTCCATGGACCTCCAGTTTCAGGGATACACCGTCATTCGTCTTCCGGCGCGGAGCGTGAACTGGACGCACTACACCTACGCCAACTCGGTAGTCTGCAATGATCTTGTACTGGTGCCCAGCTACACCAATTCGCAGGTCTCGCAATTCAACGACGACGCGGTAGCCGCATGGCAACAGGCATGCCCTGACAAGACGATTGTGTCCGTTCCCTGCGAAAACATCGTGTCATCTGCGGGCGTGATGCACTGCATCTGCATGCACATTCCAGCACACCGCGGCGGCAACAATCCCACGGCATATCTGCGGTCGCCTCGTGGCGGGCAGTCCTTTGATGCCGGCGACACGGTCATGATTCAGTGGATCACGGACGATGATGAATCCGTGACCGGCGTCGACCTTCAATTGTCCGCTGACGGTGGAAGTACGTGGCAGGTCATCGCGGAAAACACGGCCGACGACGGCCAATATGCATGGACCGTGCCTGAGATCGGAACCAACCTCGGCGTGATCCGGATTACCGCGGAGGATGCCGATGGCAACCTCGGCAGCGACCAGGGTGAGGGGTTCTTCGAAATCACCGGGCCGGTCGCTGGCGATGTCAATGGCGATGGTGTTGTCAACGTGACCGATCTGCTCGCGGTGATGGCAAGTTGGGGGCTTTGTGATGGCCCCTGCTCGGCCGATCTCAACGGCGATCTACAGGTTGATGTCACCGACCTTCTCATGGTCATTGCCAACTGGTAGTCGGACACCGAATGGGGGGTACTGTGGGAACCGGGCCGCAAATCGGTCCGAATGGGCTTTCGTAGCACTCTGTTCGGTGCTAGGTTGGAGAGGCTGTTGCGCTCGCCTTCTTTGTTATTGATTGCCCCTGAGAGGAGATTCACGATGCGAGGACGGACCCTTTTTGTAACCACGATCGTGGCAGCCACGGCCACCATCGGCCTTCTCTCCATGCACGGACATGCTGGCCGCCGCGGTGCACCTGACCGGGGTGGGGCGATCGGGCCCGACGTGGTGGCGTTCTCCATCGCCGGCCAAGGTAGTTTCGACATGGACTACTACGGATCCAGTGGCGGCATCGGCGGATACGCGATGGCGACCGTCTCCTGCAATTACGGTGACCAGGAAGCAAACTGGTACGGCGGCACAGATGAATCGCCGCTGATTTCGCAGAACTGCTACCGCCTCATGAATGGCCGCTTCGAGCACATCGGTCTGGCCTGGCTGAAGCACTCCTTCTGCGCCCTGAGCGAATCAGGATGCGGCAACTGTCAGGCAACAAACTGCGATACGCTTGGAATCGGCTGCGCGGACACCTATTGGGCAGGTCTCAACTCAAACGGCGAGGCGCCCCGCAGCGATGTCAACGCCTTTACCGGTGTCTACAACTACCCGTTTACCGTAGATTCATCCGGCCCGAGTGCCATTCGCGGCAATCTCCAAATCCACAACTCGGATGTCGATCCCGGCAACAACCCCGGCGCACGCTACTTCGTCGAGGGTCAGTATGTCACACATGATGATGCCACCTGGGGGAATCAAATGAACAACGCGACATGGCGCGAGATCGCCTTCAATTCGATCTCCTCCATCTCGCCGGTCGGCAATCCTGTCGTTACCGAGCCAGCGATTCTCGCGTGGGCCTCGATTGATTCGGATGTTGTCCTGACAGAGATCATCGTGCCAAATGATGGCAAGATTCTCATCGGTGCCAAGGCCAGCGATAACGGCGATGGCACATGGCGATACGAGTACGCCATCCAGAACCTGAACAGCCACCGATCCGTCGGTCGTGTCAGCATCCCGATCGGTGCCGGTGCTGCGGTTTCGAATGCTGGCTTTCACGATGTCGATTATCACAGCGGCGAAATCTTCGACGGCACGGACTGGCCCTCATCGGTTGGAGTCGATTTCGTCGCGTGGTCCACAAGCGAGTATTCCCAGAACCAGAACGCTAACGCGCTTCGCTGGGGCACGCTCTACAACTTCCGATTCGATATCGCAGCCGAACCCGAGGGCGGGCTTGTCACGCTGGGCCTTTTCCGTCCCGGTACACCCACTTCGGTTACCGCGCATTCAATCGTCCCGATCGGCGAACCGGTTGATCCATGTGACCTTCCCTATGGAAGTTGTCCCGAAGATGTGGATGAAGACGGCGTGGTCGGCGTCAACGATCTTCTGGCAATCATCGGCAACTGGACCGACTGTGGCGACGGCACCTACCGACCTCTTGGAGATGTCGATGGCGACTGCTGCGTGTCGGTCAATGATCTCCTCCTGACCATCGCAGCATGGGGACAGGACTGCACGCCACGCGGCGCATGCTGTCTTGGTGATGGCGGCTGCATGGACTTCCTGACGGAAGACGAGTGCGCAGCAAGCAAGGGAACCTATCAAGGCGATGACACCGGATGCGATGCAATCGCTTGTCCGGCACCAGGCGCCTGCTGTTTCGACGACGGCTCGTGCGACTACCTCATGGGCGATGCCTGTTTCGAGGCCGGTGGCGTATGGCAGGGTGACTATGTTTCTTGTGCCGATGCCGACTGCCCCATTCCTGGCGAAGGCGATGAATGCAGTTCCGCAATGATCGCCTCCCTAGGTGCCAATAGTTTCGATACGACGGACGCCACGCCGAGCTCTCCCGAGCCGGACGAGTCGCAGTGCTCGGGAACATATCTCGACTGGGACAACAGCCAAGATGTCTGGTTCCGATGGGTGGCTCCCGAGAGTGGCCCGATCCACTTCACAACCTGCGACGGTTCGAGTTACGACACATCGATGGCGATCTACGCCGAGACTTGCGATAATCAAGTCGCCTGCAACGGTGATGACGATGGCGAAAGTGGCTGTCAGGCCTATTATTCGGCCATTGACCTCAATGTCTCGGCTGGCACGGCCTACTACATTCGGCTCGGCGGATGGCAGGGAGACACCGGCAGCGGCACGCTGACGATTGAATAGACGGGGTTGGCTGCGGCGATCGGGGAGTTTTTGATCCTCGCAGGCAGGATTATCTTGACACGGACCGTCACTTTGACGGAGAATCGGTACCCAAGAGGACAAGGAAACGAGAAACAGAACACTGGCCTCGGATCGGCCACTAGAGGAGGATTGAGATGAACAAGGGCTTTGCAGCGATCGCGGTGGCGTCCACCGCCACCATCGCCAGTGGCCAGGTTGCGTTGATGGACCAGATCGGTCCGGACGACGGAACGGGCATTGGCACGAACATCACGGCGAGTCAGTATTTCGAAGCTGACTTTTCAACATATGACATTGCAACGGTTGACAATTTCACCGCAGCGGCTGGCGATGCGGTCACTGTTGTGGAAGCGGTCATAAGTGGTTGGAACGGGTTCACCGATCCATCCAGCATCAACTGGTATGAGATTGACTTCTACTCCAGCCCTGAGGCTGCAGGCAGTTCGCTGACCGGCGATGTATCGGCAACGACCATTGACGCTGCGGATGTAACGCCGAGCGCAACATGGACCGGAGACGGATTCCTCTTGGGCTTCGAGGTCTCGGTGTCACTTGACGCAGGCGAACAGTATCTCGCGGTCATTCCACAGAACGACTTTGCCACCGGCGGCCAAACCGGCGTTGCCGATTCGGCGACGGGTACCGGCGACGGCGTGTTCTGGCAAGCTAATCCCAATGGCGGGTTTGGCTTTGGCGCCTTGCAGGAAGGTGCCGGCGATGCGGCCTACCGCGTCATTGCTGGTGGCGGCGATCCTTGCGACACGCCGCTTCCGACCTCCTGTACCGCTGATGTCAACGGCGACCTCGTCGTGAATGTCAGTGACCTTCTGGAAATCATCAGCATGTGGGGCGAATGCGGCGACGGCACCTATCGTCCCGCAGGCGATGTGGCTCCACTGCCCAACGGTGATTGCTGCGTCAATGTGTCCGATGTTTTGGCGGTCATTGGGGCCTTTGGAGAGGATTGCCAGCCCGCCGGTGCGTGCTGCCACGAAGACGGCACGTGTTATGACGACATGACGCCGGCCGACTGTGGCGCTAGCGGCGGAATCTATCTTGGCGACGAGACTATGTGTGCCGATGGCGGATGTGCCACGGGTGCCTGCTGCGTCGATCCAACCACGTGCATCGAAGTCACACTCACCGGCTGCAACAACGCTGGCGGGACCTATCGTGGCGACGGCGTTGCGTGTGCCGATGTGGACTGCTCGGAAGGTTGCAACGCGACCTCCTGCCAGTCACCTGATCAGAGTGGACATGGTGCCGACGGCATCATCGGTGCCACAAGTGACTTGAACGGCGCCGCCGGGTATCAGGTCGCTGATACGGTGCAGCCTTCTGCCAGTGGCGAGATCACCCAGGTCTGCTGGTGGGGCATGTACATCGACTTCAGCGGTCCGTTCGACTGCGGTGTCGATAGCCCCGGCACCGGTGACGACTTCTCGATCACCTACTACCTCGACGATGGTGACGGCACAACACCGGGCACCGTGCACGCTGGGCCGTTCTCGGTCGCGGCAGTAACGGTTGCTACGGGCAATGTGATCCCGTCAGGAATCGGCGACATTACGGAGTGGGAGTATTCCGCATCGCATCCGCCGGTCCCGGTGAATGCAGGCGAGTGCTACTGGATCTCGGTGGTCAACAACACGACCGAGTCCTGCTTCTGGCTTTGGGAAACCGCCGGCCCCGGCGACGGGCGTTCCGCTCAGGACAATGGTGGCTGGGCGGCTTCGGACTATGACCTCGCGTGGTGCGTGGACATTGACACGACTCCGGACGGCTGCGGCACCTTCTCAGGTGCGTGCTGCCTGCCTGATGACACCTGCGTCTATGTCACGGCAAGTGATTGCGCAGCCCAGAAGGGCACATACAACGGCGACAATGTCGCGTGTGCGGATGTCAATGACTGCCAGCCCATGGAAGGTGCCTGCTGCGTCGATCAGTTCACCTGCCTCGAAATGTTCGATACGGACTGCATCGATTTCGGTGGCACGTTCTTTGGCGAAGGCACATTCTGTGCGGATGTTGACTGCAATGCGGGTCCAAACCCGTTTGACCAGATTGGTGCCGATGACGGCAGCGATTTGGAAGGCAACATCACTGCCGCCCAGTACTTCGAGCCGGATTTCGCGATCTATGACATCGCCACGCTTGATGACTTCACCCTGGATTCCAGCGGCACAGTCACGTCGATCGAAGCCGTGCTCAACGGCTGGAACGGCTATGCCGGACCTGCCGGGGTCACGAGTTACCAGGTCAACGTCTATAGTTCGCCCACGGCGGCGAGCGGTGATCTGGTGGGTGATGTCTACTCGATCGACATTGCTGCTGCCAACTTCCCAACATGGAGTGGCACTGGCGATCTGATCCAGTTCGACATCAGCGCCGCTCTTGGTGCCGGCACGTACTACTTCGCCATCATCCCAACTAACGAGTTCGGGATAAATGGCCAGACTGGCATCGCCCAGTCTGCCCTCGGCGACTATGCGAGTTGGCAGGCGAATCCCGCTGGAGGATTCGGCCAGGGGACCTTGTGGGATGTAGCTGGCAATGCCGCCTACCGTCTCACCGTGGAGTGACCCCCCGTCACACCACGACCATCGTGCTCTGATTCAGCGGGGCGGCGTAAGCCGCCCCGCTTTCTTTCGCCTCCCGAAAAAAGTAACTATCACTTTCGCTGCGGTTCTTCGGCCGTGCGAGAGGAGGTGGCTTCATCCTCCTTGTATTTTCAACATGGTAAACTCCAACGCTATGACTGTGCGAATAGCTGTCATCATTGCATCTGCTCTGTTGGTCAATTGCGGCAACAGCGATTCGCCACAGGAGTCATCATCTCCACCCTCGACTGCCGCCGTACCCACCATGCAAGGTCCCGGGATTGAGCTGGGCAACGGGGAACACGATTTCGGCACGATCTGGGACCTTGAGCCCGTCTCCTGCACCGTGCCATTCACCAACATCGGCTCGCAGCCGCTTGTCATCCGCGACCTCAAGGCTGGCTGCGGCTGCACCAAGCCTGTTGCCAGCAAACAGATTCTCCAGCCCGGCGAGCAGGGCAACATCATGGTGACCTTCGATCCCAAGGGAAGGTCCGACAAGCAGGACAAGAAGGTAACCATCATCACCAATGCCGCCAACGCTCCGGAGATGGAATTCTGGATCCGTTCCTTTGTCAACAACTATGTCAAGATCTCCCGCCGCCAGAAGTTTGCACAACTCGGCGAAATGAAACGGGGCGCGGGCAAGACGCTCGATGTGACCTTTGAACCGACAGCCGCCGACTTCGAGATTATCTCCATGCAACCCGGCGGATCACACGGACGCCATATCTCCGCCCAGGAGATTGCCGTTAAACCGGGACAACCGCGGCGCCTCCGCATCACCGTCAGTCCCGACGCGCCGTGGGGTGCGTTCCACTCCCGCCTCAATGTCACGGGGCGC
This sequence comes from uncultured Isosphaeraceae bacterium, assembly GCA_964546585.1. Lineage (GTDB taxonomy): Bacteria > Planctomycetota > Phycisphaerae > Phycisphaerales > SM1A02 > CAZJKE01. Next base: position 12,663 of record CAZJKE010000037.1, read on the forward strand.
GGCACCTTGCCCGACGGCACAAGTGGCACCTATGACTTTCAGATTCTGGCCAATGGCCACACCTACGGCACGATTCGCGCTTCTCAACCATGGCTCTCACTTGGTTCAGTCGCACCGGGCGGCGGGTACAACAAGAGCATCCGCATCAGCCGCGCCGATGGCGAACCATTCAACATCGTGAACGCCGCGGTTCTTCAACCCCCCTTCGACGGCATGAACTTGATCCCAGTGCCCATCGAGACGGCCCTCGGTTCGGGCTACGACCTCGTTCTGAGCGGCACAGCGCCAGACAACATCACCACCCCAGGCCCCTTCCAAGCGCAGGCCATGGTGCAAACGGATGTCCCGGATGAAGAAGTACTCAAGTTCAGAGTCACCGGTCTGGTAACGGCTCGCTGATCCCATGGCAGAAGTGAATTGGCATGCCCGCTTCCTCGACCTCGCAGAGCAGATCGCCACATGGAGCAAGGACCCCTCGCGGGGCGTTGGCGCAGTCATCGTTTCGCCAATGCGGCAGGTCATTGCCACTGGATACAACGGCCTGCCTCGCGGATTTGCGGATTTGCCCGAGCGGCTTCGGCGGCCGGTCAAGTACGACATCATCGTACATGCCGAAATGAATGCCATCGTTCAATGTGCACGCAACGCGGTGTCTCCAGTGGGCGCCACGCTCTACTCCTCATTCAGCCCGTGCATCAACTGCGCGCTCTCGATCGTGCAGGCGGGCATCGAACGAGTCGTGACTTGGGCAATCAAGGAAGGCGATGAACACTGGAACGATTCGATCGCCAAGAGCATCGTGCTGTTTGAGGAAACGGGCATTGAGTTTGTGGCGGCCCCACGGACATGAGACTGTTGTTGACCATGCTTTCTGCGTGCATCCTCATGGGCTGCGGCGACTCCAATACAATGCGGCGGCATGCGCCGCGGCACGATGCCGACATGTTCTCCCAACTCAAACTGAGTCCTCCGCCGGGAAGTGTCCGAGCCGCTGACGGCAGTCCCGGCCCGGCCTATTGGCAACAAAGGGCAGATCACACCATCGCCGCCACACTTGATGCCGAGACGAACATAATCACGGCCAGCGAGACGATCCTCTATACCAACAACTCACCTCACCCACTCTGGACCATCCACTTGCAGATTGACCAGAATATCCATCGCGAGGGCAGTGTCCGCAGCCGCGAGGGTCGCAGCACCGGTGAAGATGACCATCCCGGCATCGTGATCTCCCGCTTGGAGGTCGACGGTGCGGAAGCCTCTTGGAATGATTACGACACGATTGCCGTCATCATGCTGCGTGAACCGATTCCCGCATCCGGTGGACAAGCGACAATCGATATTGACTGGACATTCCCCATGCCGACCTCGGCAAAGATTCGCATGGGATACGACGACAGTTTCGAGGCTGGGCCCGTCTGGGAACTCGCCCATTGGTTCCCCGCACCATTCGTATTCGATGATGTCCACGGATGGAATACGCTGCCCTACATCGGCCGCGGCGAGTTCTACACGAACTTCGGTGACTACGAAGTGTCGCTTACTGTTCCGCGAAGTCACTTGGTCTTCGGCAGCGGCGCGCTGATCAATCCCAATGAGGTACTGACCGAGACGCAGCGAGAGCGGCTTGCCATCGCTGTTGAAAGCGACGAAGTCACCGCCATTCGCACCTTGGAGGAGGTCACCGACCCAGCCTCACGGCCCGAAGGAGACGGTCCGCTCACCTGGCGATTTCGCGGCGACGACATTCGAACCTTTGCATGGGCCACCAGTCCGGCCTTTGCCTGGGACGCCGCAAGCGTGCAGGTCGGCGATCGCCGCGTCTTGTGCCAATCGGCGTATCCCGCGGAGGCCGCAGACATCTGGGACGAGGCAGCGTCGTATGTGCAACACGCCATCTCGTACTACAGCGACATGCTTGCCCCCTATCCGTGGCCGCAATTGACGGTGGTTCGCGGCCCGGCCGGCGGCATGGAGTACCCCATGCTCGTGTACTGCCGAGGAAGCACCCACCGCGGACTGTTTGATGTAACGGATCATGAGGTTGCGCACAACTGGTTTCCCATGATGGTCAACACCGACGAGCGGCGGCACGCGTGGATGGACGAGGGGTTCAATACCTTTGTCAACCACTACTCCACCGAGGCGTATTATGGCGAGAAGGAGCATCGGCTGGATGTGCCGAAGTATGACGCATCGCAACACATTGACGACCCCCAGCCCATCAACACCAGGCCGGATCTGATCGAACACAGAAGGCATCTGAGTTATCGAAAGCCCGGGTATGGCCTGCGTCTACTGCGCGAACAGATACTCGGTCCCGAGCGATTCGACATAGCGTTCCGAGAGTATGTCCGCCGCTGGTCGTTCAAATCGCCCCGCCCCGCCGACTTCTACCGCACGATGGAAAACGCAGCCGGCGCCGATCTCGACTGGTTTTGGCGTGGTTTTTTCGAGGAGCCGCTCGATCTGGACCAGTCCATTGCAACAGTGCGACAGAAAGAGAAAGATGGCGAGTGGTCGGCAACACTGGTACTCGACAACCGCGACGAGTGGGTATGTCCGATGGATGTGTTGGTGACATGCGATGACGGCAGTACGCAACGGTTATCCATCCCAGTAACGGTCTGGGCATGGACCAATCGACATGAACACCCGATCACCACAACATCGAGGGTCAGCCGCGTCGTCATCGATCCCGATGAGGCTTTCCCCGACATCGACCGATTGAACAACGTCTGGTCGCGTTAGCAGTTGCCCCAGGCCGAGATGATCGCAAGGAGCGTTCCACCGCGCAACTCTACGAGCGAGACCAAGCCGCTTTGCCCGTCGTTGGTAAACGGACAGTACGGCCCAGGCATGGGATCGACCAGATAGGCGAACTGTTCACCGCCAGAAACATCCTCCAACCCGCTGTGAAGCAGACGCACCCAGGATTGCCTCGTCTCAAGTCGTAGATACCTGGAAGTTGCAGAGGCGAGAGAGCGCCGCCCTTGTTCCGATCAAACAAGGCGATCTCCTGCGTACCCAGATCGCTGAGCATGATGTTGCCGGAAGTAACGATGGCAATGTCCTCGAAATCGCCCCACCCCTGAACTCGAAATCCCTCTACTGTTCAATCTCGGCCGCTGGCTCGTAGACGCGCCGCAGCAGCGTCTCGGACGCGTTCCATATGACAGTCGTATCCTTGCCGTAGTACCAGATGAGCCGCAGCCGATCCCAACCCCCCTTTCCAATTGGGCAGAACAGGGTGATGAATCGTCCGGGCTCATCGGGATGCCCCATGGTGTGCAGTACGGCAAGATCATCGCCCCGATAGTCCACGCCACCAACAGAGAAGCCGCGACCGTTGAAGACAATCGGATCGGCGCACCGTCCAAGCAGATCCGCATGCGATGCGATTGCCTCTGGCCCGATCAAGAGCAGGTTGTCACCGCGATCAACATCGGCCAGCCAGGCTCCGGCACTCTGCGGAGCGTCGTCCGCCACAACTTCCGCGCCTTGCAGCGTCCCGGCAATTGTCGGGCTGATCTGCCACGGCGGCAGGAGTTGGTAGAACCGATAGTCCGAGTCGTTCTCGACCCAGTTCTCATCGCCGAAAGCAGGCACCGTGTGTTCCCGCACCCACCTGCGAAAGAAGTCGTTCAGCCAGCCAGCCTCCAACTCCGGTCGCTCCGCTTCGGCGGCGGCTTGCAGCGCCGACCAAGTAACCCGCTGTCCCATGTTGTCGCTCGCAAATCGGGAAAGTACCGGCCAAATGGCACTTTGTGATGCATCTGTCACTGCACCGCCGTTGAGTGTGTCTTCAAGCATCATGAAGACGAAGGCGCCCTTGTCGTAGCCGACGAACCGGTCTGGGCCATTGCCGGAGGGGTCGGCGCTGCCGAAATCGCCAAGGGCGCCGTTATCGAGTGTTGGGTCCAGCGACACCTTGTTGAGCAAGCCGCGGCGGTAGGTTCTCCCTGCATCTGCGCCATCTTCGAGAATGCGGCGGCCGTAGTTGGTGCAGTAACTTGTCAGCGCCTCGCACCAGTTACCGTCCTTCGCATCGACATAGACGCCGTTACCCCACCATGCGTGGAGGAGTTCGTGATCGAGGTATCCCGGCGCGAGCGATCGCGGCGCCATCCCAACCACGCGGGGGCCCAGCACCGTAAAGCCGGGGAAGGCGAAGCCACTGGAGAAAAAGTTCTCCACGATGGTGAATCGTCTGAAGGGATACGCCCCGAGGAGTGGCGTATAGAGGTCGAGGTAGGATTCGGCTGCGTCCAAGTAGAAGTCGACCTTGTCCGCATGTTCCGGAGAGAGTATGGCGACGACTTCGACAGGCCCGGCCGGCGTATGGACAATTCGTCCTTCCCCGCCATACGCGTTCCCGACCAGCGCGACACCTTCGACGGGGCGAGGCATTGCCCAACCGAGACACGGTACTTCCATCGGGGCGTTGCATGTCGGATCGCCGCTGCCGACGCATGTCCATCCTTCAAGCGGTTCCATTGACAGGTCGATCAGTCGGAGTATGGGCTGGCCTTCGCCATCAACGAGCTGGGGAAACCAGGGCGCGTTGTCGGAGAGAAAGATGCCGTCTTCGCCGATGTGCGCATCCACCGAGAAGTTGTGGATCTGCCCGGCCACTTCGCCGGATGCGATGTCATCGCGATAGACGCCTTCCCAACTGACCCGCACAGTCTGATCCGCGGGAATCGCAACCGAAGTGTCGAAGTTCTCCGGCTGCATCGCGGTGATGTTGGCCCCCGGTGGCAGTTGCAGGAAACAGCCGGGTTCTCCATCGGGCGCAATGACGGAGGTGCCCGCGAGGGTGCCGGTTGCCGGGTCGAGGGCGACATGGATTGTCTGCTTGGGTACGGCGGAGACGCAGAGTAGAACGATCACGGAAGGAAGCATGGGAGGGGCAGCATACTGCGTCTGGAGTTCCCATATGATCCGCCGCCATGCGGAGACTCCTGTTCATACCGTGGCTCTTTCTTGGGAATTGCGGAACCTCTGAGGGGGAGTATGTCCGCGGCGTCGAGGTCATCATGGCCACGACTGTTTCGGTGGACGTGCCGCAAGAGCACGCTGGTGCGATCGAAGAGGTGTTCGCGGTCTTTCGCGATGTTGAGGAATCGCTGAGCGAGTGGCGGGAAGACTCTCCGCTTGCCGCGGTGAATGACGCTGCTGGCGACGATGCTGTCGTTGTACCGCCGTTGGTATTGGCCGCGGTGCAGCGAAGTCTTGCGATTGCCGATCTCACCGGCGGGGCATTTGATCCAACTTGGGCGGCGCTCTGGTGCCTTTGGGACTTCAAGGCGAGTCACCCGACCGTGCCAACTGCGGATGAGATTGCAGAACGCCTTCCGCTGGTCGATTGGCAACTCGTGGATGTTGATCCTGCCGCAATGTCGATCCGCCTTCCGCGCAGCGGCATGGTGATGGGCCTCGGTGGTATTGCCAAGGGCATCGCCATGGACCACGCGGTGCTTGTACTGGATGCGAGGGGCATTGATTCGTTCATGATCACAGCAGGTGGCCAGGTGTTTGTTCGCGGCCTGAAGGATGGAAGGCAATGGCAGGTCGGTGTGCAGGAGCCTGGCGGTGGCCGAGTTGACCTGATCATGACGCTGGAACTCACCGACACCTGCGTCTCGACGAGCGGCGATTCCGAGCAGTTCTTCGAAGTGGACGGCACTCGATATCACCATGTCCTGGATCCCCGAACCGGCATCCCCTCGCATGGGGTGCGGAGTGTGACGGTTATCTCGCCTGACGCGACGCTCGCCGACGCCCTCTCGACTGCCCTGATGGTGATGGGCACTGATCGCGGTCTCCAGCTCGTCCGCAATCTCCCCAGCGTCGATGCCCTGCTCATCGACGATACCGGCACCATCCATTCCACTATGCCTGGCGACGAATCGCCGTATTTCGACAAATGACCACTAGCCTTGCGATGGGTTCCCTGTAGGCTGGAGAAATGCGATATCTCCTTTCCTGCGTACTGGTCCCGGCTTCCGCAGCATTCGCCACCACGCTGCATGTACCAAAGCAGTACGAGACGATCCAGGGTGCGATTGATGCTTCGGTAACCGGCGATCTCGTGCTGGTTGCCCCTGGCACCTACAACGAATCAATCGACTTTCTCGGCAAGGGCATCATTGTTCGCGGCGCCGGGCCTGATGTCACAACCATTGATGGCGCCGGCAGCGGCACATCCGTCGTCTCATTTGTCAGCGGCGAGGGCGGCTGGAGCACCGTCGAAGGATTCACCCTCACTGGCGGGACTGGCAGAATGTTCACGGATCCAATCTTCGGCCCATCTCCGTGCGGCGGTGGCGTTCATATCGTGGAGAGTTCGCCCGTGATCCGCGATTGCACCATCGCAGGCAACACTGCCTGGGGCGGCGGTGGCATCTTCATCAACAGCGCCGAACCTCGCATAGAAGGCTGCACACTTCTCGGCAACACTGCTGAGGGCCACGGCGGCGGCATCTACGCAATCGATCATGCATCGGCAGAGATCGACGCGTGCATCTTCGAAGGCAACACTGCCAGTTGGGGAGGTGGGATTACCTGCACGCAGCAGAGTGACATGAAGATCGAAAACTCATCCTTCCTCGGAAACCATACCGGCAATGTTGGCGGCGGTCTCTACATCCGCTCCAGCAGTGACCCAACCGTCACTAACTGCAACTTCATCGACGGAACCCAATCAGGAAACCCGCTGGGCTCCGGCGGCGGCGTGTGCATCTACGGCAGCGGCAATGGCGGCGGGCCCTGCTATCCCACCTTCACGAACTGCCTCTTTCAAGACAACACGGTGCTCGGTGACGGCGGCGGTATGAGCGCAGCGTATGACTCACACCCCACGCTGATCGGTTGCACATTTGTCGGGAATGACGCTGGCCGCAGCGGCGGCGGGCTCGCGTGCGTTGCCGACATCGATCACACACTCCCAAGCAACGCAACTGTGCAGGATTGCACTTTCGAGGGGAACTCTGCGGACGAAGCCGGCGGAGGCATGCACTGCCGCGACAGCGATCCGACGCTCTCTTCTTGTGTCGTCCGCGGAAACGTCGCCGCGTCATCGGGTGGCATCTCGTTCGACGACGCGGCCGATGCGTTACTGCAAGACAGCACTGTCTGCGCCAACACGCCAAACCAGACCGGTGGCAACTACACCGACGGCGGTGGCAACAGCGTGCAGGACACCTGCCCTGTCTGCCCCGGTGATGTCGATGGCAATGGCACAGTCGGCGTCAACGATCTCCTGGCAATCGTCGCCGCTTGGGGGCAGTGCGATGGATGTCCCGAGGATGTCGATGAAAGTGGTCAAGTCGACGTGACCGATCTGCTTGCGGCCGTCGCCGCTTGGGGTGCGTGCCCCTAACAGGCCGCCGGACACCTCCGCCGCCGTGTTTGATTGGTCACCGAGGAGTGGGCCATACTGGGCTCGACGATCCGCTCGACCCACCCGTGGGTCGGGCGGAGTGCGAGCACTGCGGACTCGCGCCCCGCGAGTCCGCGTGGATGCGAGACGCCCCGCGTCGAGCAAACACGAGGGCCCGCGACGAGGGGAGCCAACGAACATGGCGGCACTCATGTGCCGCCATGTTTGATTGGTCACCGAGGAGTGGGCCATACTGGGCTCGACGATCCGCTCGACC
>CAZJKE010000038.1:0-20296 GCA_964546585.1 uncultured Isosphaeraceae bacterium
CCCGCGACTGGCTCGCCACGCACTACACCAGCCTCGAGCCCTACGAAGGCATGACTGCCTTTGTCGAGAAACGCAAGACCGACTACATCGGCATGCGGAAGCGGGCCGCCGATCCGAATGGTTCGAGCGAGTTTCTTTGGGGCCCATACGCGCAAGAGTGCGGTGAGTGCGGCGCGAAGGGCATGCCCTCGCAGTTCGAACACTGTGGCAGGTGCGGGGCGGTGTTGGCCGTCGCGATGACAACCTGACGGGCTAGCGGCATCACAGGGAGACGCATCGTGGCACACACACCGAGACGAGCATTGGTAACGGGGGGGTCGAGCGGCATCGGCCGCGCGATTGCCCAGTCGCTCGCCCGTGACGGTTGCGATGTGGGCATCCTGTACCTCGGCGATCTCACAGATGCGGACTCCGTGAGATCGTGCATCGAATCACTCGGTCGCAAGACGTGGGTGAAGGTGGCTGATGTCTCCGACGCTCAGCAGGCCACAGCCGCGGTGGAGGATTGCGCTGGCGAACTCGGTGGGCTTGAAGTTCTCGTCAACAACGCCGGCATCTGCCGCGATCAGGTGATTTGGAACATGACCGATGCGGAGTGGCAGGATGTCATCGACATCGATCTTACCGGCGTCTTCAACATGTCTCGGGCGGCGGCGCCCATCATGCGGGCAGCGAAGTATGGATCCATCGTCAACATCTCCAGCATCAACGGCATGCGGGGCAAGTTTGGCCAGACCAATTACGCCGCGGCAAAGGCTGGCGTCATCGGATTCACCAAGGCGCTCGCCAAGGAGTTGGCACGATCCACCGTGACCGTGAACGCCGTCGCGCCGGGGATGATCCACACGCCCATTCTCGATGCCATGCCTCCCGAGGCAATCAAGAAGGCGACCGAGGAGATTCTTGTTGGCCGCATCGGCACACCCGAGGACATCGCCGAAGCAGTGCGCTTCCTGTGCAGCGAAGGAGCGAGATTCATCACCGGCGAAGTGCTTCGGGTAGACGGCGGGCAGTACATCTGAAAAGGAATGATGACATGACCGACTACCAGTACTTCACATGCGACATTTCCGGCGGCGTCGCCACGGTCACCATGAACCTTCCCCCGTTGAACGTCATGGACAACCCCATGATGTCCGAGTTCAACACACTCCTTGACACTCTGGTCGTGGACGACACCTTGTCTGCAATCGTGATTGCCGCCGAAGGCAAGGCCTTCAGCGCGGGCGTGGACGTCGCGGATCACACGGCTGAGAAGGTTCGTGACATGATCGAGCAATTCCACGGCATCTTTCGCCGGCTCGCGTCCACCGATGCGCTCACCATTGCGGCCGTTCAGGGTGCTGCGCTCGGTGGCGGATGCGAACTCGCCTGCTTCTGTGACATCGTGCTCGCCTCGGAGCGGGCCAAGTTCGGGCAGCCTGAAGTTCATGTTGGCGTCTTCCCACCGGTCGCTGCGGTGGTGTTGCCGTCTCGCATTGGGCTCGGCAAGGCGATCGAACTCGTGTCGCTCGGCGGCACGATTTCGGCGACCGAAGCCCATCGGATCGGCCTCGTCAGTCAGTTGTACGTCGCAGACGAGTTCGACGACCAGGTTGCGGCCTACGTTGAGGACATCCGGGGCCTCTCCCGTCCCGTTGTGCGGATGGCAAAGCGGGTCACCATGGCCGGGCAGCGAGCGGACATGCTCAATCGGCTCGACGAGGCCGAAAAAATCTACCTCGATGAATTGATGCAACTCCACGACGCTCACGAGGGCATCGCGGCATTCATGGAGAAACGAACCCCCGAGTGGAGCCACGCCTGAGGGCCGGTTGGGCACATCAGAGAAAAGAGAACCGAACGATGAAAGCAGCAGTATTCCACGGCGCCGACGAAGGCGTGAGAGTCGAAGAGATCCCGGTCCCGCATGTTGGACGGGACGAGGTGCTCGTCAAGGTTGCCGCCTGCGGGGCCTGCCATACCGACCTGCACTACATCGAGCACGGCGTGCCGACCTTCAAGGATCCGCCGCTCGTGCTTGGCCACGAAGCGTCCGGTATCGTCGAGGAAGTCGGCATCGATGTCGAACATCTCACCGCGGGGCAGAGGGTGCTTATCCCCGCGGTACTCACCTGCGGCAAGTGCAGGTTTTGCCGCATGGGCAAGGAGAATATCTGTGCCGACATGAAGATGCTCGGCAACCACTTTGACGGCGCCTACGCCGAGTATGTCTGCGTACCCGCCAAGGATGTGCTTGATCTGCCCGAGTCGATTCCGCTTGCCGAGGCATCGATCATTGCCGACGCGTTATCGACGCCGTACCACGCCGTCAAGAACCGAGCACAGGTGCGGGCCGGCGATTCCGTGGCCGTCTTCGGATGTGGAGGTGTTGGCATCAACGCAGTGCAACTTGCGGCCGCGGCTGGCGCTTACGTGATTGCGGTCGATATCAGTGAGCAGAAACTTGAGTGGGCCAAGGAACTCGGCGCGGCGCAGACCATCAACGCCCACCAGGTCGATCGGGTGAGCAAGGCAATCAAGAAGATGACTGGTGGTGGTGTCGATATCGCCATGGAGGTGATCGGTAACCCGCGGACGATCGAAGAAGCGTTCGAGAGCGTGCGAATCGGTGGTCGGATGTGCGTCGTCGGGTACACGCATGAGAAGATCAACATTGTCGCCGGGAAGATCATGTTCAAGGAGATGGAAATTGTCGGTTCGCTCGGATGTCCTCCGGGCGAGTATGTCCCGCTCATTCGCATGGTCGAGGCCGGGAAGATCGATGTATCTCGCCTCGTGACGCACCGGTTCTCACTTGACGATATTCAGGGCGCATTCGATGTAATGAAGGACGGCTGCTCCCTGCGGTCGATCGTAATTCCGTGAGCGACACGACGGTGAAGCGAGTACCCATCGAGTCGCAGAAGCGCCTTCGAGGCCTGATGCGTGACTACTTCGTTGACCTCGACGCGGCGGCCAAAGACACTGATCGCCGCGTTGCGTGGTGTACATCGGTCGGTCCTACGGAGATTTTGACCGCTTTCGGCTTCGACGTGTTCTTCCCGGAGAACCACGGCGCCCTCCTCGGCACGCGGAAAGTCAGCCACAAGTTGATCCCCCGGGCGGTGGGGGCGGGGTACTGCCCCGAGACCTGCTCTTACATGAACAGCGATATCGGCGCATCGCTCAACGGTTGGAGTCCGCTGCAGGACATCTACGGCATAGACGGACCGCCCGCGCCCGATCTGCTCGTGTACAACACGAACCAGTGCCGGGAAGTGCAGGACTGGTTCAAGTTCTTCTCGACACGGCACGACGCTTCAATTCTGGGGGTGCGGCCACCGCTGTATCTCGGAGAAGTCACCGACGAGCATGTCACCTTCGTGAAGGGGCAACTTCGGGAACTCATCGGTGCGATCGAGCGTCAGTTCGAATTGAAACTCGATGAGGCGAAACTCGAAGAGTCCGTCGCGAAGTCGAGCAAGGCCTGTTCGCTTTGGCGGGAAGTACTCGAAACGGCCCGCCAGAGACCGGCCCCACTGAGTTTCTGGGACGGCTTGATCCTGATGGCGCCGGTGATACTGATGCGTGGAAGCGATATGGCCATCGACTTCTACGAAGAAATGCTTGCTGAGATGAATCAACGGCTTGCTGGTGGCGTCGGAGCCGTGCCTGATGAGCGGTTTCGCATCTACTGGGAAGGGATGCCCGTCTGGCCCCGGATACGGGAACTTTCCGAGAAGTTCTTTGATCTTCGGGCGGTCGTGGCGGCGAGCACCTATTGCAACTCGTGGGCCTTCGCCGACTTCGAGGGCGGCGACCCGCTTGAGTGGATGGCGCGGACGAGTCTGGAGATCTTCATCAATCGCGATGAGGTGTACAAGCAGCAGTTCCTGTCCGAGAGGTTCGACGAGTTTTCGATTGACGGCGCCATCTTCCACAACGCCCGGACATGCCCGAACAACACCAACTCACGCTTTGGAATGGCTCAGCGGGTTCGTGAGGAGATGGGCCTGCCGGTTCTTGTCCTCGATGGAGACCTGACCGATATCCGGTTCTTTTCAACCTCGCAGTCGATGACCAATATCGAAGCCTTCATTGAGCAGTTGGAGGCACATCGCTCATGAGTGGCGTCCTCTTTGCCGGTATCGACGCTGGATCCTCGGCCACCAAGTGTGTCATCATCGACGATAGGGGCACATTGGTCGGGAAGAGCGTCGTGTCCTCGGGGTTCAGTTACGAGGATGCGGCCAAGACGGTGCTGGGTGAGGCGTTGGCCGAAGCCGGGAGGTCGTCTGGGGACATCGAGGCATGTATCTCCACTGGGTACGGACGGGAGTGGGTTCCAGATGCCGGGCGGAAGATCACCGAGATCACCTGTCATGCCCGTGGCGCTCTTGAGTGGTATCCGCAGGTCCGCAACATCATCGACATCGGTGGTCAGGACACCAAAGTCATCCGTCTCGACACGACCGGGCAGATTTCTGACTACCGCATGAACGCCAAGTGCGCCGCAGGAACCGGAACATTTCTCGAATCCATCGCCGTGAAACTCGGCATGACGCTTGGCGAACTCGACGAGCTCGCCGCGCAATCTGAGAAGCACGCCGTCATCAACAGTTATTGCACCGTCTTCGCCGGGACCGAGGTGCTTGAGTGCATCAAGGCCGGCGAGGATCCCAAGGACATTGCCCGCGGATTGTTTCACTCGATCGCCTCGCGGCTCTTTGAGATGATTGTCTCCCATGACGGACCGGTGGCGGCGACGGGCGGCGTGGTGGCGCACTGCGGCTCGATGCGTGTGGCGCTCAACGAAGTGCTTGATGATGAAGTGTTGCTTCCGCCGCTTCCTCAGTTCGCGGGGGCCTTTGGTGCCGCGCTCATGGCCAACTCCGGCCACGCACACGAGCCGTTTGGCGAGCGGCCTGCGCCGCCGTGCCGGTTCTCGACCGAAGGGAGCGGCCAATGTTGACCGCTGGACATCTCGGAATTCATCCGCCGGGCGCCCTCGGTGTCGGGTTATTCATGCATACGCATGCCGAGTGTCTTGTAGGCATGAGCCGGGACGGCATTACCGAGACTCTCAAGGAGGCTGGCCGCCTCAGACTTGAACACAACGGGCAGCAGCAGATCGTGTCCATCCATGGCCGCATCTTTGCGAACTTGCTTGAGGCGGATGCAAAGAAGTTGCTCCCAGAACTCCTGCTGGTGTGCTGCAATCCGAATCAACTCGGGGCATTCACCGGCGAAGTAACGAGTTTTCTTGAGAACTCCGCCAGGCGAGGACTGCTGGATTCGCCGGAGCAGGTACGGCATCACATGCCGATTCTGCTCATCCTGCCCAACGGTGTGCTCTTCGAATCGACATTCAGCGAATTCCAATCCCAACTCAATGAAGCCATTCTCATGGAACGGCTTCCAGGGGTCACCTCGGAAGTGCAGGCAGCTATCGAGGCTCGCCTGGTGCGGGGAATATCGCTTCAGGCAGGTGGGCGGCGCGGCAGCGGGGCGGACACGACCTATCTGCTTGAGAAGAAGGGCTCAATTGTGTTTGCTGGTGGCGGCGGCTTCGAACAAGAGCGAATCGCGGCGATCTTGCAGGCGCACGATTACCCGTTCACGCATGTACCGAACGCGCCGGCAACCCGCATTGAATTCGATAAGGCGATGATCTCGATTGTTCTCAATGTCGGTGGGCTCATTCACATGGTGAAACCAAGTGGCGAGTGCATCGATCTGCGAATGGGCGATCTCTGCCTTGACCAGAGCAAAGACGAGTTTGTTCGGCAGATCACCAGGGGCGTATTCGACGTCGGGCAGGCCAACGGCGCCTACTCGTCTGACGCAACATGGGAAGAAGTGTGGGAAGGCCATCGCAATATCATTCTGAAGAACAAGGGACATGTGACCAGTTCGGTCAAGGATCTGTCCGTTGCGCTCAATCGCGGGCTGGAGAGCGTCAGACTGTTCACAAACGAAGAATGGATTCTCGAGCCGCTACAGCGGTACGCGGCGCTGGCGGATATGCAGGCCGAGCGATCGATGTTCAAGGATCTGGCGAAGCAAGTGCAGCAAGCAATAGCCCGAGCCATCAAGTTTCGGAGGGATAAGGGCGGAACCGGGGCAAGGAGCAGAACAATGAAACTGAGTGCGCAGCGCAATATCAACATCGATCTCTACGAGGACGGTGATGAGCACCTCGTGTTGGTGGGTACGTTCCACGACAGCGAGCATCTCATTCGCCTTGAAGTTGCCATCGGCGTGGCCGAACGCCAAATACTGCGAAGCGATCTGAACATGATCCGTTCACCATTCCCCGTGTGCAGCGAGGTCAAGAAAACAGCCCAACTCCTCGTAGGACTTCGAGTCGAGCGAGGAGTGCTGAACGAAATCAGTTCCCGGCTTGGTGGCCGGACAGGGTGCTCACACATCAGAGAGATCGCGGCATCGATCATGCAGTTCGTCGCGACCTATCTCGTGCGGATCCGCGCCGGCGTGCGGCCCTTCGATGAAGAGTTCCTCCGCGAGCCGGCGGAAGACCGGTTTCGCCTGACACGAGAGTTGTTGCAGGACAGTTGTCTTGCGTACTCGCAACTTACCGTCCATGGACTCGATGAGAAGGTCGGCATTCGACGACTCGGCGAAGAGCATGGATCGCCCATCGAACTTGGGGAGCATGAAGTTTCCATAGGCGCGCTTATCCGGGACAGGATGTCTCGGTGGGGCGACCGCGTATGTACGAAGTACCGCATACTCGACGATGAGCATGAACTTACCTGGAGCGAACTGGGAGACCGTGTTGCCCGGGTGGGTCGCCATTTGATCGAACGCGACATTCACCCCGGCGATCGCATTGGCATCGTGTCCGAAAACCGGGTCGAAATGCTGATTCTGGAACTGGCCATTCAGTCGATCGGTGCCGTCACTGTTCCTGTGTTTGCCGGATATCCGGCCCCACTGGTCGGATATGTCATTCGCCACGCGAAGCCGCGAATGCTGGTCGTATCGAACATGAAGCAACTCGACAAGATTGATCGCAACCAACATGACTTCATTGAATCCTGTTTCTGCATGGATGCCTCCGACGCCACACGCGCTTGGGGCGCGGTGGACTTCGATTCCTTACTCGCCGATGGCGGCGCGCCGCTGCTCGAATACGAGAGCCGAGTCAATGCGGTTGGTGCCGACGATCGTTGTCTCGTGATGTACACATCCGGCACGACCGGTCCGCCCAAGGGCGTATGTCTGAGCCACCGAAACCTCATTTCTCAGCAGAAGGCGATCTCGCTTATCTGGGACATCAATCAGGAAGACGTGATGTTGAGTTTCCTGCCGTGGCACCACAGTTTCGGTGGGCTGTTTGAGCGATTCATGGCCCTCTACAACGGGTGCATCCTCGGACTCGACGACTCTCGTGGCCGTGACATGGACCGGTTGCTCGACAATTGGCGGCGGTATCGACCGACGATCTTCTTCAGCGTTCCACGGGTACATCAATCACTGCTCAACCGCTGCCGGGAATGCGAAACTTGCGAACAGAGTGTGTTTCATGATCGCCTGCGACTCGTTTTCACCGCCGGTGCGCCGCTGCCGGCCGGAGTCGAGCAGGCATACCGTGACTACGACATTCAGGTGTTCGAAGGCTTTGGACTGACCGAGACATCGCCTTGCGTCACCGTCACAAGTCCTGATCGCAAGTGGCGAAGCGGATACGTGGGATTTCCGATTCCCGGCGTCACGATCCGCATCGACAGCGATCAGGAGATCCTGGTGCAGGGTCCCAATGTAATGGCCGGATACCTTGACGACGAGGACGCTACGAGCCGGGTGATTGATGATCACGGCTGGTTCCACACCGGCGATCTTGGTGAATTCACTCGCGATGGACTTCGCATTCTGGGCCGCAAGGACGGTGCGTTCAAGTTGACAACCGGCGAGAAAGTGCATCCGCAACGGGTTGAGAACACGCTGGTCAACGAATCACCGTTCATCGGCACCGCGGTGGTCATCGGAAGTGGGAAGGACTTTGTGTCAACGCTCGTCTTCCCCGACTTCGTGCGGCTTCAAGCGTGGGCGGATGAGCAGGGCATTCATGCGCCGGTCTTGACGGACGACCCCACCATCCGTGAACTCTTCGCGACCGAAGTCGCCCGGATCAACCCGCGGATCGAGGTCAAGTATCAACGCGTCAGGCGCGTGATTCTGGCGGGGCGAGACCCCTCCCTGGAACGTGGAGAACTCACCCCGTCCGCCAAGATCGTCCGGCAGCGGGTCTTCGATTCATTCAAGCATGAGATCGAAGAACTCTTCAAATCGGTTCCTTCCGACCTTGTCATCGAGATACAAGAACAACCATTGGCAGGAGAATTGGCGCGATGAGCGACCAGAGTGCAACATCATTCGTGATTTCAGGTGCCGCCCGGACACCCGTGGGCGTCAAGTGTGGCACGCTCAGCAACTTCTCTCCCGAGGATCTCGCGGTCGCGGCGGCGAACGAATCTATCAAGCGGGCAGGAATAGAGCGTGATTGCATTGATGCCACCTACGGCGGCAACGTCTATCAATTCACCTCGCCGGGGGGGCAGGACATCTACTTCCCCCGCAATGTCGCACTTCGGTGCGAGTTACCGATCGATACACCATCGCTGCTCGTACAGCGAATCTGTGGTTCAGGTTTCCAGACGGTCGTCAGCGCCATGCATCAGATTGCCATGCCGTCGTCAATGGACGACACAAGAGTTGCGCTGTGCTTTGGTGCCGAGACCATGTCCAGGGCTCCGCGGCTGAGCAGGGCGCCCCGCCTCTCCGGAGCGGATTTCTGGGAGTTCGGATCCAACGGTACGCTCGAGGACACGATTCTCGCCGGTCTCAACCATGACCTCTTCAATACCAGCATGATGGTGACAGCCGATGAATACGGCCACAGCGTCGGTGTGACGCGCGAAGAGTGCGACGCCTTCGCCGAAGAGTCGCACCGCCGGGCGAGAGAAGCCAACCGAGTGAGTCACCTCAACGGCGGCGATGCCCTCCGGGGCATGTTTGCCTTCGAGGCGGACAACCTCGCGGGCGAGCCGGTCTACCTCGCCCACGATGAGTGTGTGCGTGACACAACTCTTGACGAACTGTCCAGGCTTCCAGGGTTTACACCCAACGACCTTGTTTCGCCGGGCAACGCCAGCGAGATCAGCGATGCCGCCGCTTCGCTCGTGGTAGCGGATCGGTCGCGAGCCGAGAAACTTGGGATTTCGACTCGTTTTGAAATCGTCGGCTATGGCATCGCGGGCGTCGAGCCGCGGTTGATGGGTCGCGGGCCAGTACCCGCCATTCACCGTGCGCTTGAGCGAACGGGCCTGTCGATAGATGACATCGGCCTGTGGGAAGTCAACGAGGCTTTCGCCGCCCAAGCAGTTGGTGTGCAGAAGGAACTCGGACTCGACAGCGAGAGACTCAACGTGAACGGCGGCGCGGTTGCTATCGGGCATCCCCTTGCGGCGACCGGGGCGAGACTACTTGTGGACCTCATGTACGAAATGGAACGACGAGGAGAGCCGCTCGGATGCGCCTCTGCCTGCATCGGTGGCGGCCAAGGCATCGCCGTCATCATCAGAGACACCCAACGGGATTGAGTCCCAATTACACGGAAGCAAGCCATGAAACAAGCATTCCACTACGGCAACAAGACGATTGACCCCGCTGTCAAACGGGTCAATGCCATCAAACGCGTGGCGGTGATTGGCGCAGGAACCATGGGCCAGGGCATTGTCATCGATCTGCTGCTCAAGACCGAGGCCGAGGTCGTAGTGCTCGACATCAACGACGCCTCGCTTGGGCGAGCCAAGAAGACAATCTCCGGACGTTGGAAGGGCGATGTCCAGGGCTTCCGGTTGCGAGCCGAAGATGTCGAGTCTATGGAAGCGAGGACCATCTACACAACCGACTATGCGGAACTGGCCGGATGCAACATCATCTGGGAGGCTGTCACCGAGTCGGTTGATGTAAAGTCGAAGATCTTTGCGATTATCGAAGAGACTGTCGCGCCGGAAGCCGTCGACGCGATCTTCTCGAACACGTCCTCGCATACCACCGAGGAACTCGCGGTACTGTTCACATCCGAGGTGTTTCGTAGCAAACTGCTGACCGTTCACGGGTACTTCCCCTTTGAGGCGAACCGGCTCATCGATGTCATGAAGGGGAAGTACGCCTCTCGCGAAACCTTCGACTTTGGTGTTGTCTTTGCCGATCAGATTCTCGAGAAAACCGTGATCGCGATGCCGCGTGATCACCACGGCTACATCACCGACCCCATCTTTCAAGGCATGGGCGCCATCGTGTCGTGGGACGTGCAGAGTGGTGACGACATCGTGATTCGCGGCGGTGTCTGGAATCTCTTCACGGCCAACCCCTTCACCGTGCTCGATCAGACCGGTCACATGCCATACACCGAGTCGTCAAGGCATCTCGGCGCGGCACTTCCGAAACACGATCGTTTGCGGAGCCTCTACAGCCGGGACGGCAAAGCGATTCCAGATTGGATTTCTGAACTAGAGTCGCGTGGCTGCGGTGGCGTGAATTCCAAGGAGGGCAGCGGCTTCTTCACATGGAGTGAGGGCAAGCGATCAAGGCCCGCGCAGGTCTTCGACCCCAAGAGCGGCGACTATGTTGATATCTGCGGAATCTCCCGCGATGAATACTGGTCGTGGTACGAGGCTGCCGAGCGAGATCGCCGGGCCGGAAAAATCAAGAGCGCCGATTCGATCGTCCATGTGGCCAACGCCGACGATCTCGGCGGACGGTGCTTCCGTCGGTACGTGCTTCCCATCGCGCTCTACATGCTCGACCTTGTGCAGGATGGCTACGCCACGCCCGGGCAGATCAATATCTGCACGCGGGCAGGGCTTCGTTTCAAGGTAGGCATTATCGAGATGATCGATGCATTGATTGCGGAGTTCACCATCGATGGGCTGTTGCAACTGGTCCGCAGGGCCGCCGACGAGAATGCCGACGACCCATATGCCACCGAATTACTTGATACCGATGGGAAGATCGGGCCACGCACTGGCAAGCCATGCCTGCTGCATGAAATGAAGAAGCGGGGAATCGACCGGCTTCTCGGGTACGGAACGGCCTATTGCACGCCTGTTGCCGAACTTGACCTCAAGAGCGGCACCTACGTGGCCTGCTATCCGGACCTGAAGTTCGTGGGGCCCAACCCGAAGGATCGCGTCGCAAGCATCATCTTCAACTCACCGATGCGAGGCAATGTCTTCAACCGGGCGGCGGTCGATCAACTTGGCCACGCCTACCGCCGTGCGCTCGACTTGCACCGTGAGGGCAAGTGTGGGGCGGTCGTGTTTACCGCTGCGGGTACCGGCATGCGAATGCTCGGAGCCGACGCCCGTGAGTTCAATCGCGGCTGGTTTGAGCGGGACCGCGGGTACGCCCCGCTAACCGAAATCGAAGCGGCCGCCTCCAGCAAAAATGCCGTTGGGCTCTTCCGGCTCATCCAGACCAGCCCGCTCGCCACCATTGCCGTGTTCGGGGAGAAGTGGGGCGGCGGAGCCGAGTTCACCTACTTCTCGGATTTGCGTTTCGATGTTCGCCAATACGGATTTGTGTACGACACGCTTGAGCGAGTGTCCAAGTGGCAGCAGAAGAACACCTACAACCAACCCGAGCTCGACTACGCCATACTTCCCGGCTTCGGCGGGGCGGGCGAGTTGAAACGACTTGGAATGGGCGACTCGATCATCTTCGAACTCTTTGACTGCGGCATGACCGCAGACCGCGCCTATCAGGTCGGGCTCACAAACGGCATCTTTGATGAGGAGGTCGATGCGCTTCGCCGTGGGTATGAGTCAGCCCGCCAGATGGCGAAGGACGCGCCCTACTCGCGAGCACTCTTCAAGAAGGAGTTGCAGCGAGGTATTGACGACGAGGCCCTCGCCCGCGAGACCGGCGAGACCTTCAATCCCGAGAAGAATCCATTCATCCGTTCTGGCCTCGTGAAGTTGCTTGACCGCGGCGCGAGGCCACCGAAGATGGATTACTCATGTATCGGCACCGAGTTGCCGGGTTGGACCTATCCCGAGGACAGCACGCAGTGCACCTGCGGGGAGTCATGCTCATGACCGTTTTCAACGAATGGGGAGGCGAACCCCTCGACGAGATCATGTACCACTGCCGGGAACTCGTAGAGGACACGACGTTCCCCACCATCAAGCGGTGGCGTGAGCAGGGCGGAAAGACGCTCGGACACTTTCAAGTGTATTTCCCAGAGGAACTCGCACATGCGGCGGGCATGATGCCCGTCAAGATGTGCGGGACGATGCTCGAGCCGAACAACGCCGATTCTCATTTCGGATCCTACCTCTGCTCGATCATCAAGACCTCGCTCGAAGCAGCCCTGTCAGGCGGCATTGAACTCGACATTTTCGTGTCGCACCCAATCTGTGACGCGGCCCGGAATCTCGCTGCAATCTTCGGTCGGAACTTCGACTATCCGTGTCAGATTCTCTACCTGCCGCAGAATCCAAACTCGGTGGCCTCGGCGGACTGGCTTTCTCAGGAATACGGTCGCATGCGTCGGTTGATCGAAGAAATCGTGGGCCACGAGGTGAGCGACGAGGCGATCTCTGTGTCAATCGAGGTGTTCAACGAGAACCGCCGGTTGATGCGGGAACTCTACGAGATCAAACGCGAGGCGCCTTGGCTTGTGACCGCCGACGAGGCATACGCCCTTGTCGCCATCGGCGGCGTGATTCCCCGAGAGGAGCACAACGATCTGCTTTCGTCTGTGCTTCCGATGCTTCGGGAGCGGGAGACGCGGCGAGAGGATCGTATTCGCGTGGTTTTTGAGGGCGCCTTCTGCGAGCAGCCGCCGCTCGACCTTGTACGGATGCTTGGTCGCACCTGCTATGTCGTCGATGACGACTTCTTGATCGGCATGCGGTATCTCCTCGAAGATGTGCCGGTGACGGACAACCCACTGTTGTCCCTGTCAGAGGCGTACATCGAACAATCCAGTTACAGCCCGGTACAGCATGACAACCGCAAGCCCAAGGAGGACATGCTCCTGCAACGGATCAAGGAGTCGCGGGCAGACGCCGCCATCGTGGCGGCTGCCAAGATGTGCGAGCCGGGGCTTGAGGAGCAAGTCGCCTATATCCACATGCTCGATGACGAGAAAATCCCGTACTTCGTCAGTGAATTCGAAGAGAACATGAGTTCGTTCGATCAACTTGAACTCCAGATTGAGACATTCCTGGAGAACATCCTCTTTGCCTGATGGCGGGAGCACCAATCAGATGACTACCGAAACACCAAGCACATGCGACATTGTTGGACGCGGAAACCGTGACGGCGCGCAGTTGTTCCGAGACTGGTTCACAGAACTCGGCGAGACGGCGGAGAAAGGTGAACAGTCCGCCTATGTGTTCGTGATGGGCAGCATGAATGAAATCCTCAAGACCTTCGACTTGCCCGTCGTATTCCCCGAGATCAACTCGTTGCAGACGGCCGTTCGCCGTGTTGCAGGCGACTTTCTGAGTGAGGCCGAGGACTACGGCTACTCCCCCGACATCTGCGGATACGTCAAAGCCGACGTGAGTGTGCAACTCCGTGGCGGTGAGCATCCCATGGGCCGTATTCCCAAGCCGAGCATCGCCGTACTGACCAACGCCTGCAACACCTACGTGAAGTGGGCCGAGATATGGGAGCGGATGCACGGGTGTCCGATGTTCACACTCGATGTACCTGGAACTCGACAGGCGGGAACGCAGTCTTGGCCAGGCGATCAGGATTTCGAAAACGACAGGCGATACGTCCAGAAGCAGATATCGGAACTCATCACGCTGTGCGAACAGGTCACCGGCAAGAAGTTCGACATCGACAAGTTCCGGGAGATTCTCCGTCACGCCAACACCATGAGCGTCGGTTGGAGGCGGGTCATCGAGGCCAATAAGGCCCGGCCCGCACCCTTCAACGCGTTGACGGACGGCACGATCTTCCTTGGCGTGGCCAACGGCTTCCGTGGAACCAGGGAGGGTGCCGATTACTTCGACAACCTGGTCGAGGAGATGGAGTACAAGGCCACCAACGGCATCGGCGCGCTTGCCGAGGAGATTTACCGGCTCGTCTTCATCGGCGTGCCGTGCTATCCGATCTTCCGGAGATTCAACGAACTCTTCAGTGAGTGGGGTGGTTCGTTCATCAACTCCACGTATCTGTGGTTCGCATCGGGCGGCACGAATCTCGGCTTTGAGTACGACTTGGCGAAACCGCTTGAGAGCATGGCGGAGGGTACGCTCATCAATGTGCGCGACGCGATGGACAGCATGTTTCATCAGGATCGGATGCTCGTGGACATGGTGGACGACTATGCGGTCGATGGCATCGTCTACCACCCAATCAAGAGTTGCCGTACGGTCTCGACGGGCCTTGCGGACAGCCGTGGGTATTTTGCCGCGAAGAAGGACATCCCGAGCCTCTTTGTCGAGTCGGACATGATGGATTCGCGGGTGATTTCCGAAGCACAGATGAAGAACAGAGTCGACGCTTTCTTTGAGGGCCTGGCGTCGCGCAAACAGAAGGCCGCGATTGCGGGCAAGGAGAGCTGATTCATGGCCTACGCAGCAGGAGTGGATGTTGGATCGACGCAGACCAAGGCGGCCATTGTCGATGAAGATCGCAAGATTGTTGCTACGGCGCTGATCGATACCGGATCAAATGTGGTGGCCGCAGCCGAGAATGTTTTCGAAGAGGCGCTCAAGGAATCCGACATCACCAACGAGGAGGTCGAGTATGTGATCGGCACGGGCTATGGACGGTATCGCGTGACGTTCGGCAACGATCAGGTCACGGAGATCAGTTGTCACGGGCGCGGAGCGGTACACATGTTTCCCAATACCAGAACCGTCGTTGACATGGGCGGTCAAGACACCAAGGCCATCAGAATCGGTGAGACGGGTGAGATCGAAGACTTCTGCATGAATGACAAGTGCGCCGCCGGCACCGGCCGATTTCTCGGCGCAGCCGCGGCGGCCTTGGATCTGACGCTTGACGATCTTGGTCCTACCGCCCTTCGATATACGAAGCCTGTCAAGATCAGTACGACCTGCACGGTCTTTGCCGAGTCCGAAGTGTTGTCGTGGCTTGGCAAGGGCAAGAAGGTCGAGGACATCCTCTGGGGTGTGCATGAATCCATCGCCACGCGATCGGCGGGTCTCATGCGTCGAGTCGGTATTCAGGACGAGATCACTTTCACCGGCGGCGTGACCCGAAACATCGCCATGGTCAAGGCACTCGAAGAGCGGCTCGGCAAGAAACTGAATATCAGCGACGATTCACATTACATGGGGGCGCTCGGGGCGGCGCTCTTCGCCATGGATCGCATCATTGCATCTCGGCAACCCCACGCCAGTGCGGAGGCAGCACAATGAGTATCACCATTGGAATCGACGTCGGTTCAACCTATACCAAGGCGATCGCCGTTGACGATCAGGGTTCTATCCTTTCCACTGACGTCCGCCACACCGGTTTCAAACTCGACAAGGTGTCAACCGATGCCTGGCAGGCGTGCATCGAGAAGGCCGGGCTTGCACAGGATGACATCGACTACACCGTTTCCACCGGAATCGGACGGCATCGCTGTGTGGTCAAGGACATCCATGTGACCGACTTGACAGCGAGCGCTCGTGGCGCAATCCGATTGTTCCCGGGCACCCGTACCGTTCTGGATGTAGGCGGCCAGACCATGAAGGCGATTCGGATCGAGGAGGACGGCAAGGTGAAGTCCTTTCGACTCAACGACAAGTGCGCGGCCGGTACCGGGGCCTTCCTTGAGAAAACTGCCCGCTACATGGGATATGGAACAAAGGAGATCGGCCCGCTGCTGAGTACCGCCAAGGATCCGGCGGAGATCTCAGGCGTGTGCGCAGTCTTCGCTGAGTCCGAGGTCATCAACCAGTTGTCACTTGGTACGCCTCCTGCGGACATCATGCAGGGCGCTATCGAGTCGCTGGTTGTTCGGTGCGTACAACTCATGAAGCGGGTGAAGGCCGAACCCGAATTCACGCTCATTGGTGGCATCATGCACTTCAGCACCGTTCCTGGAGAAGTGACGCGGCAACTCGACCATGAGGTCAATGTTCCGGAAGGCGAGATGTGCATGTTCACCACATCGCTCGGTGCCGCAATCCTCGGGCACCGCCGCCTCGCGAAACTCGCTGAAGAGGAAATGGCCGTTCCGGCTGGCTGATGCGGGTTGACTTGACCATCGGCGGATGCGGCGAGGGCGGTGGAGACTCCTTTTCCATCAACGACGACCCCGCGCTGGTCGCTGACGGATGGGAACGCCGCCAACTGGTCGATCCCAACCGCGCCAAGGAAGCGACTGAGTTGTACGAATCACTCGGCTTCGAAGTGTTCGCCAAGACACTCGAAGACTCCGATTTCGGTGACGACTGCAAGACCTGCGCGGTGGCGGGGTGTCAAGGCTTTGTGATTATCTACACACGAAGAACTCGCTGAGCGTTGCTCGTCTCCTCTTCTTCATGGAGAGGCAGGAAGGCATGCAATCAAGCGCGTCCAGATTTCTCTCTCCCCCCCGGGAGGAAAATGTCAGCGAAGCCGCGAACAACTAGAACGCCGCGTGCCCGGTGAGTTCTCGACCGACGACCAGCTCGTGGACTGTCTCGGTTCCCTCGTAGGTAATCTCGCTCTCGAGGTTGAGCATGTGGCGAATCGGGCAAAACTCAACGCTGATGCCGCTGGCACCGAGCATGTCCCGGGCGTCGCGGGCGATGTCGATGGCGAGCCGGGTGTTGTTCCACTTGGCCATCGAAACTTGGCTGTGGTGCACCGTGCCGGCATCCTTCATGCGGCCAAGCTGCAGAGCGAGCAGTTGCCCGGTCGTGATGCGACGGGCCATGTCCGCGAGCCGAAGCTGAATGGTCTGTGTGTGTGAGAGCGGACGGCCGAAGAGCTCTCGAACCTTGGTGTACTCCAAGACCTCCTTGAAGCAGGCTTGCGCGGCGCCGAGCACGCCCCACGCAATCCCGTATCGTGCCTGAGTGAGGCAACTCAATGGGCCACGAAGCCCGTGAATTTCTGGGAACATGTTCGCATTTGGCACGCGGACATCGTCGAAGAAGAGTTCACTGGTAATGGACGCCCGTAGCGAGAACTTGTGTTCGATGTCTCGAGTGCGGTAGCCCGCCATGTCCTTCTCGACAAGGAAGCCGCGAATTCCTTCATCGGTTGCCGCCCAGACGACCGCGACATCGGCGATCGTTCCGTTGGTGATCCACATCTTGGACCCATTGAGAATCCAATCGTCTCCATCGCGTGTGGCGGTCGTCGTCATGGCACCCGGGTCCGAGCCGCCGTTCGATTCGGTCAACCCGAAACAGCCAATGGCTTCACCCCGCGCCATCGCTGGCAACCACCGCTGCTTCTGTTCTTCGGTGCCGTAGGTGAAGATCGGATACATGCACAGGCTGCCCTGCACTGAGACGAAACTGCGAATGCCAGCATCACCACGCTCGAGTTCCTGATTGACCAGTCCATAGCAGACATGGCTCAACCCGCCACAGTCGTACCCGTCGATATTGCATCCGAGCAATCCCATTTCGGCAATCTCGGGGACGAGTTCTTTCGGGAAGCGACCTTCTTCGAAGGCATCGGCCACCACGGGGATCACGCGATCATCAACAAAGCGAGCGACCGCGTCCTGAATGGCCTGTTCGTCTTCGTCGAGCAGGTGGTGAACGCAGAAGAAGTCCATGGCGCTGGGCGAGACGGCGGTTGCTGCGGTGGTCATCGGGGGAATGCCTTGTGTGCGGAGTCTTCACGAATCAGGATATGCGTGTCATAATACAGTTCTCTGCTGCGGCGGTACGCTGTGTCAGCCCCGGTACTTGCAGGAGTGTTTCGAAGGTGAATGGTCAGTTTGCGCAAGTCTTGTCAAGAGCCGTCGCCATGCGGTCCGAAGGTGGCCCCATGCGAGCCTGTCTCGTGGTGGGGGCCCGCGGATCGACTCCCCAGCAAGCGGGTGCAATGATGCTCGTCGATCACTCAGGAACCACTTTCGGAACCATCGGCGGGGGCTGCGTCGAGGCCGAGTTGACCCGCCGGGCCATGGCAATGCTGCTCTCAGGCACGACTGGGGTCCACGACTTCACCCTTGACCACGACTATGGATGGGATGACGGATTGATCTGCGGGGGAACGCTCTTCGTTGCCATCGGCACCCTGCCAGAGACCGATGAACTCAGCTCCATCGAACAGGCGGTTTGTGGTCGAGTGGATACCCGGCTTCCCGTCTTCGTGCGGATTGATAACGACCCGGCTCGCTACGACTTGCACATCCCCCCGCAGCCTCGGCTGTTGATTGCAGGTGGCGGCCACATTGGGCAGGCGGTGGCGCGGCATGGTCTGCGGCTTGACTTCGAGACGACACTCTTTGATGATCGCGCCGACCTGCTCGAGAGTTTCGCGCCAGAAGGATGCCATCAGGCACCGGGTGAGATGGCGGAGATGCTCGCTACTGCGGACATCGACGCCGAGACGTTCTGCGTGATTGTCACACGAGGCCATCGGCACGACGCGCAGGCCCTGGCCGCCGTCATCGATCGCGGCGCCCGTTACGTCGGCATGATCGGCAGCAAGCGGAAGGTGCTGCTCGTTCGGCGGGAATTGCTGGATCGTGGTGTGAGCGAAGACGCCCTCGACGCAGTCAACGCCCCGATTGGCTTGGACATCGGTTCGGTGAGTGGCGAAGAAATCGCTCTCTCGATTGCAGCCGAACTCGTGCAGGTCCGCGAGCAGCGGGGGCGAGTCAGCGTGGATGGACCCCATCTGGATGTTTCTCGGTGAGTTCGCCTCGCCCAATCGGTCTTCTTCTGGCCGCCGGTCGAAGCAAACGTCTGGGCACACAGACCAAACAGTTGCTTCCGTGGCCCCCCGGTAGTGAGCGGACCATGATCGAAGCATCGTACGATCTGCTCGCGCCATTCTGCGCGGCGATGTTCGTCGTGCTTGATCACGACGCCGACGCCATCACCGCGGCGCTCGCTCCGCGGGTGTTTTCCATGGTGCACGGCGACGCCGATGCACCCATGTTCGATTCGATTCGACGTGGACTTCGGGCGATCGCAGCGGAGCATACTGATTCTGTAGTGCTGCTTCATCCAGCCGATCTTCCCGCTGTGCAGCAGAATACGGTGCAACGCATGCTCGATGAGTCCAGCACAACCCCACATCAGGCTCTCGTGCCGCAGTGCGGTGGTCGCGGTGGTCACCCCGTACTCATTCCCCCCGGGATGTGCGAGGAGATCCTCGGCCATGACGGCCGTGATGGACTTCGCGGGTACTGGGAGTTGCGTAGCGACAAACTTCGCCGAATCGAGGTCAATGACCCCGCCACAACCATGGATGTAGACACCATGGCGGTGTATCAGGCTTTGGGAGAGCGATGCCGTCCTCGGGGAAGAAATGACAGTTGACCGGCCCCCTCCACCGAGAGGGTGCAGCGGAGAGCACTCCCTGTGGGTGCACGCATGGCTCGCCTTCCTTCGGATCCAGGACAGCGTCTCTTCGTTGTCCTGATGCAGAGGCGGTCATGGAGTCTCTGGGGGTCTCCAACAGCGGACCACGCATGCGTCGTGTCCAACTCACTGCAGGCAGGCACAATCGCTTGCCACTTGCACTGATGCTCGATCTCTTGGAGAACAATGCACCATGACAGGACACCACAATGCCCCCGCCGCCGTCTTCGCCCCCTGGCTGCTCCGCATGCCCATGCTCCTCATCAGCGTTCTGTATTTCTTCGCATGGCGTGCGAAGTGATCCTCCTGCAGGAGATTTCCCGGTGGTTGTCCCGGGGGAGCGTTTGCCATACGGTGCGGTAGTGAAACGGCTATTTGACATCGTGGTGTCGGCGGTCGCGATGCTGCTGCTGTCGCCGCTGTTTGTGCTGCTCAGCCTCCTGATCTTCTTGACCATGGGCCTGCCGATCCTGTTTGTTCAGGAGCGTCCCGGCCGCAGTGGCCGGGTCTTTCGGCTCATGAAGTTCCGCACGATGCGGCTGGGAAGTGCATCAACAGTCGATCCTGAGACGGATTCGGGGCGGCTTACTCCACTTGGCAGCATCATGCGACTTGCGAGCCTCGATGAACTCCCCGAGTTGTGGAATGTGCTGCGTGGCGACATGAGTTTGGTCGGGCCGCGACCGCTCCTGGTCGAGTACTTGCCGCTCTACTCGAAGGAGCAGGTTCGCCGCCATGAGGTCCGCCCCGGCATCACTGGTTGGGCGCAG
>CAZJKE010000039.1:0-19083 GCA_964546585.1 uncultured Isosphaeraceae bacterium
CATGTCTGGAACAAGTAAAGCAGTGTTGGCTCTTTGCGTACTCCTTCTAGCGGCGCTGGTTGCGTACTACGGGATGGCGCCCCAGCCGCCGGTGGACCTACCGCCGCCATCCAGTGCTGCTGAGCCTGTTGATGCGGTACCGATGTTCGGTCGGAATCTGGAGCGATCAATGGAACGCCTGGGCATTCCGCCCGCAGCGGTCGCGATCAGCGAGCCCGAGCCCGTACCGTTGGATGCGTCTGTGATGGATCCGGTGGGATCGAGCCCGACCGAGGCGGGGGAAGTGAGCGCACCGGAGCCGAGAACGCCGGTGGCTGAGGTGCCCTCTGCAAAAGCTGCGGTGGCGGCATGGACCATTCGGCCAGGTGACACGCTCAGCGAAATTGCGGCGGAAGTTCTGGGGAGTTCTTCGATGGTGCAGGCGATCATCGACCTGAATCCGGGCGTAGATCCGATGCGGCTGAAGGTGGGTGCCGAGTTGCAATTGCCGCCGAGGGAAGCGGCAGTTGCAGGTGAGGCGATGGTGGAGCCGGATTTTCCTGACGATGTGGTAACGCATGTCGTGCGGGAGGGCGAGACGCTCAGCGAGATCGCCAAGGCCTACTTCGGAAGCAGCGGCAAGTGGGAACTGATCTGGAACGCCAATCGCGATCGGATGGCGGGGCCGGACCGCCTTTCGGTGGGCACGACGCTGCTCATCCCGCTTGCGGACTGAGCGATGCCATGATTTCATGATTCTGCTGCATCCGAGCGATGCTGCCGCTGCCGATGACAACACTGTCGATCGCCTCTGTGACTGGACTCTCCTGCAGCAGAAACCGCAGTGCTTCCTCGCCGTCAAGATGCCCGGAGGCGAGCCCCTTCTTGATCAGGACGATCGCGCCGGTGTCCACTGCCGTTGCGATGACCTCTTCCTGGTCGCGATTGTCGAGGTTGTATTCCACCATGAGGGCGTCCGCCCAGTCGAGTGCTTGCCGCTGCCCTTCAACGGTCTTGCCGCTGAAACCGATGAGGCGTGCCTTACCCTGGTCCCGCAAGGCGTGCAGGGTTTCGACGGTGTCGCTCTGGGCGAGAATCGCCAGGTCGTCGCCGCTGGAGTGCACCAGGAGGATGTCGATGACCTCGGTGCGGAGTGTCCGAAGGCTGGTCTCCACCGACTCTCGGATTCCACGTGCGGTGAAGTCAAAGCGGGACGCTCCTTCTTCAAAGTGTTCACCGACCTTGGTGGAGAGGATGAAATCATCGCGGCGGTGGGCAAGTGCGCGGCCGATACGTGCTTCTGCAAGACCATATGCCGGAGCGGTGTCGATGAGGGTGATGCCAAGATCCAGCGCGGCGCCGAGCAGGGCAGCGGCCGCGTCCTCACTTGGCAGGTCATAGGTGTTGGGGTATTTGGCCCCGGCGGTGCGGCCAATCTTGAATGTGCCCAGAGCGATGCGGCTCAGGGGGCGGGGGAGCTGGCTGGCTCGAGCGTCATCCATGGCTGATCGATCTCCCAGGCGGGTAGTGCAACGGCCGGGCGGGGCCAAGTCGCGATGGCCGCAGACTCAAGCGGCCCATCGTAGCGGGGCTCGCCGAGGTGATCGACGACAGCGTCGGCGAGGCGAGGAGCAAGTGCCATCTTGGTGGGCCAACAGGTCAGGACAGCGTCTTCGGCGATGATACCGAAGCCTGCGGGTCGGCGGCCGTGGTGGGATCGTTCGGCGCGGACGGAGTGCCGGGTGGAGTATTCGCATCCGTCAAGGTTCACGCCGGGAAGAACAGCCCGCAGTTCGTTTGCCGCGTGGAGCACAAGGGTCATCGCGTCCATGAGGACGCCGTCCTCGGCAATCTGTCCACCGAGTTGCCAGACTTTGCGGTCAGCGTAGTCGGTGGTTGTTGTGATGGTGATGCGGGTTCGTGCCCCGTCGACGCAGTGGCCGTTGACGATGGGGAGGTTGCCTCGGATCAGCGGTGTGTGCAGTGGTCGCTCCTGCTGGACATTGGGCGGAAGGCCCAGGTCATCGCGGAGGGCAGCGTTACCGTTGCCTGCGCAGAGGACGATGGTGCGCGGCGCAAGGTCCAACGGTTCACCGGTATCAGGATTGATGAGTCGCACGAGGAGTGCCCCGTCGTCCTTGCGGTCGAACTCAAGACCGCTTCCGGGTGTGATGCGGAGCAATCGACGCTGGTGGTGATCGCCCAGCACTTCTAACACGGAGCCCGGTTCGACGACCTGTTCGTTGAGGCGAGCGACTGTGCCGGGACATGTGCGGAAGACTTCAGGGCGTTGCTCGGATTCCAGCAGATCGGGCTTGACTCGCAGGGCGAGGCGAGCGGCGAGCCAGCCGAGCCGCGAGCGGACGGATGTTGTGTGCCAGATGGTGCAGGAGTCGGCCCGCAGGTGGACAGCGGACAGATTCGGTTCGCTTTCGCCGGCGAGGCAACGACGCCAGATCAGCGGCATGTCGGCGATAGCCGAGGCGGATCGGGTGTTGATGCCGTTGAGGGCGTACTTGAGCCCGCCGTGGATGATGCCCTGTGCGTCGATGGTCTGGCCGCTGCCAAGAGCGTCTGCTTCGAGCAGAAGGACGCGGTGGCCGCGGCGGACGCAGGCATCGAGCGACCAGAGGCCCGCAATGCCGCCTCCCACAATCAACGCGTCCAGTGCAATGACATCCGCCACCATCCCATCCTCTCCGCCCGCCTCCGCTCGGTCAAGGCTGCCACAACGCGTAGGATGGGGGGATGGACTGGGTGATTGAAGGAAGTGGTGGGGAGGCGATCCATGGGACGACGCAGGAGGCGGTCGGGGGGTGTCGTGGGAATGTCGTGATTTCCCATGGATTCAAGGGCTACAAGGACTATGGGATGTTCCCGTGGATCGCCACATCGCTGGCCCGCGGCGGCATGCGGGTCCATCGCTTCAACTTTTCGCACTCGGGGATGCTCGGTGAGGACGGCCCCTTTGAGCGGCCGGATCTCTTCGAGCGGGACACATGGAACCGGCAGGTCGAGGATCTGATCGCGGTGTGCGATCATGTCGATGGGGGCGGCCCGCTGACGCTGCTTGGGCACTCCCGCGGCGGCGTGGCCTGCCTGCTCGCCGCCGGACGCGGCGTGGTGGTTCCGAGGGGCATCATCACGCTGTCTTCCCCCTCCACCTGCAATGCACTGGACGAAGAAACACAGCAGACGCTTCTTCGCAGCGGGTTCATCGAATCGCCGTCCTCTCGAACCGGGCAGATGCTCCGGATTGGCGCTCCCTTTCTGCAGGAGCAGATTGACGACCCAGCCGGGCACGATCTCCTGCCATTGGTGGCAACCATCCCTTGTCCCATCGCGGTGATACACGGCGAGGACGACCCGACGGTCCCGGTGACGTCTGCTGAGAACATTGCCGCCGCGGCGCAGTGCGCGACGGTGACACGGATCCCGGGGGGCGATCATGTTTTCAACACCCCCAATCCATTTCCGCGGGACGGCTCACCCTCGCCACAACTGGCCGCAGTTCTTGCCGCGATCAGGCAGTCGTTGGGCTCGAAGTAGTTTCCATCGTCTGGATCAGAGGCGGGTCGGCCTCATCTGGATCTCGTTCCGCAGCCGCCTTGGCAATCCGCCCCTCCTCACCAACCTCCTCGACGGTCACCGCGACGCGCTTGGAGACGCCTCTCTCCTGCATCGTCACGCCGTACAACTTGTCGCACCCAAGCATCGTTCGCTTGCGGTGCGTGATGACGATGAAGTGGCTCTGGTCCAGAAACTGCTTCAACGATCGACTGAACCGCTCCAGATTCGCTTCGTCCAGCGCCGCATCGACTTCGTCCAGAATGCAGAAGGGCGAGGGCTTGGCGCGGAAAATGCTCAGAAGCAACGCAACTGCGGTCATTGACTTTTCGCCGCCGGAGAGCTGCGAAATCACGCGAGGTTGCTTGCCCGGCGGCTTCGCCTTGATCTCGATCCCCGCTTCAAGCAGGTCAACATTGCCCTCGTCGTCCGGCAACAGCATGATGTCCGCACTGCCACCGCCGAACAATTGCCGGAACAAACCTTGCGGCCCGGCAAAGTGCTCACGAATGGCGTTGAATGTCTCCTCGAAACGGCTGCGGCTCACCGTTTCAAGTTCGTTGATCAACTCGGCCAAACGCTTGTGGGCATCGTCGATGTCCTCGACCTGCTGGGCGAGATCGACATTCCGTTCCTCCAAATGCTTCTCTTCCTCGATCGCGTCGATATTGACATTGCCCAGAGAGCGGATTTCCTCCCGGAGTACTTCCGCTTCGGCGTCCATCGCCTCGCGGTCCTCCGCGGGCCGATCAGTGTCGGTGCGTATGAGCCACGCCTCGTACTCGGCCCGGATGTCCAACTCGAAGTCCTCAAGCGCTCGCTCTTCGAGATTCTCCCGCTTGATCTCGGCTTCGCGCCGGCTCAGTTCCAACGCGTGAAGATCGCGCTCCAGATGCTGCGCCTGACTGCGGCGGTCGGCCAGCACCTTGGCAGCCCGCTCGACCGCGGCATCAGCCTGATCGACTCGCTCCTGGAACGATGAAAGCTCCTCGCCGCACGCCTTGCCGTCGGCGGCGGCCTTCTCCGCCTCCTGTTCCGCGTCGGCAACTGCCGCTTCGAATTGATCGAGTTGAGACAACCGGCGTCCAACCTGTCCCCGCAGCAACTCACGCTGCCGCGTGACTTCCGACATGGATGCTTCCACATGCCGCAACTCGCGGCGATCGGCCTCATGCTTCTCGCCCACCGTCCCAAGATCGACGCGGCACGCCGTGAGCCGCTCAGCCGTTGCATCCGACCGCGACCTCGCCGCATCAAGTTGTTCTCGAAGCGTCGTTCGCTGGGTCGAGAGCGATTCGATCTGGCTCTGTAGTTCCGCAGCGGACGCGGCGGATTCGTCCCGCAGCGTGACGCTCTCTTCAATGCGCGTCTCCAATTCGCCGTTCTCTTCCGCCATTCCCAACAACTGCCGCCGCGTTCGGCGAAGGTCGTCGTCGATGCGTTCCATCGCGTATTCCGCTTCCACCACGGCGTTGCGTGCAGCCCGAACCTGCTGGGCCGCTTCCTTCTGCTGCTGCCGCGCCTGTTCGCCCTCGTGGAGGAGTTCGCTGAGTTCGCCCTGCCGCTGCTCGATCTGCTGATCGATCGCGGCGACCTCGACGGCCAACGCGTTCTGTTCGATGCGGCGGGTGAGCCAGCCGTCCTTGCCATGCGCGGCGGACTGGCCGACAAAGATCCGTCCGTCTTCCTCAACCAGTTCGCCGTTCCGGGTGACAAATCGCCATGCCGGCAGCGTCGAACGAAGTCGCAATGCTGTGTCGAGTGAAGAAACCACGGCCGTGGTGCCCAGCAGAGCGTGGGCGGCGGCGGCGGCGTGCGGCGCCACGCGGACCAGTTGAAGAAGGGGTGTTGCCTCGCTGCCCGGTGGAATCGCGTCCGGCACATTCGGGGCCGGAGCGATGAGCCCAACCCGCCCGTGCCCTTCGCCAAGTGCCTCCTCGATCCGCTCGGCAGCGGCTGCGTCATCTACCAGCAACAACTCGATGTTCGTGCCAAGGGCAATCTCGACCAGGTGGGCATCGCCCTGTTGGGCATCGATCGCTTCACCGAGCATGCCACGGACTTCCGGGAAGAGTTCGTCATGGTCCAGGACATACTTGACTGCGTCGGTCAATCCTTCCCGCGCCTGCTGCATCTCTTCCAGAAGGTGCAGCCGTGATCCTGAACCGGCCCGCCGATGGCGCAGGTCGTCGAGATCGGCCGTCAGTTCCTCGGCCTGCTCGCCCAATGAAGCGGCGGCGGAATCATGCGCAGTGAGGATGGACTCGTGGTCGTTGACGACGCGTCTGGCACTCTCCAACGCCGTGTTTGTTTCGTCCCGGCTGTGTGTCAGTGCCGCAAGTTCCCTGCCGAGTGTCTGTTGTTGCTCGGCGAGACGATCATGTTGCTCCCGCAGGGAACGAAGTCGCTCTGCTGCGGAATCCGCGGCGGCCGTTCGCTGCGATTGCTGGGCCGATTGGGATTCAATCTCGTCCTGCAGTTCGCCCAGCGTGCCTTCCAGTGTTACGACCCTCTGCTGGCATTCGGCGTGTTCCTTGCCGATCGCTTCGACCTCGCGGTCGATATCGGCCAGACGCTCTGCGGATGCGGCGATTTGCTCCGCTGCACCATCCCGCTCGCCTTCGAGTGCAGTGAGGCGGCTCGACATGTCCTCCAGCCGCTGCTTCTCTTCGGAAACCTGCTGTTTGGTCTCGCCGATGGAGCGTCCAAGCATCTCTTTGCGCTGCGCGGCGTGGCGGATGACACCTTGTGTTTCAGTCTGCCGCTGCAGGAGAAACTGGTGGCGCTGTTGCAGGTCGTGGCGGGCGACTTCGGTGGCGCGCTTGCCGTCCTCAATATCGACCAGCGTTTCAGAGAGCGTGCGTCGCTCGTCCTCAAGTTTCGCCAGTCGGCTCGTCAGCCCGGTCAATTGCACATGCAGATCGTGGAACTGGTCGAGCGCCAGGTGGGTTCGCAGGTGCCGGTATCGACTGTCAAGTTCCTGAAAGCGGCGTGCCTTTTCGGCCTGTCCACGGACGATGCGCAGCCGCCGCTCCGTGCTGGCCAGTTGCTCGCGTACGCGGATGAGGTTGACTTCGGTGCGTTCAAGTTTGCGTTCCGCTTCCTTGCGGCGAACCTTGAAGCGTGCGATGCCCGCGGCTTCTTCCAGAATGGCGCGGCGCTCCACGGGGTTCGCCTGGAGCATCGCCGCAACCCGGCCCTGCTCGATAATCGAGTACGCGTCGGTGCCGATGCCGGTGTCGAGAAAGAGTTCCTTGATGTCGCGAAGGCGAACCTTGTTGCCGTTGATGAGGTAGTCGCTGCGGCCGTCGCGGTAGAGCCGCCTCGTGACGGCGACCTCGTCTGTGTCGACGCAGAGAAAGCGGCGGTCCGCCTGATCGCTCGCTGAGGGGTTGGTGAGGGGATTGTCGAAGGTCAGGGTGACCACCGCTGCCCCGAGGGGCTTACGCCCGGCGGAACCGGCGAAGATGACATCCAGCATCGCCTCGCCGCGGAGGCTCTTGGCGGATCGCTCGCCGAGGACCCACTTGACGGCATCGACCACGTTGGATTTGCCGCAGCCGTTGGGGCCGACGATACCGATGATCGGGGCATCGAGGGTGATGTCGGTGGCGTCCGCAAAGGACTTGAAACCGCTGATTGAAACCTTGCTGAGCCGCATGCGGCGGGACCTCCTGTCTACCTTCGCCCGCCTCCATCCTGAAGGGGGGTCCTTAACGGGGGGTGCTGGCCTTGCCCATTACACAGGTCGGCATGCGGCCCCACGGCACTGGAATGCAGGCCATGGTAGCGTCGAAACGGGGGAATCGGAAGGACTATTCCAGCGTAGTGGGCTCAAGAAAGCGGGTTTGCACCGGTTCATCGGGCGGCGTGTCGAATTCGGGCCGCGAAAGCGGAGCGCCGCCCTCGGTCAGTCGCTGGATCGCCGCGAGGAGGCGATCTTGTTCTGCCTTGAAATCCGCCGCCACATACTGCTGCTGCCAGAGTTGATGGAGCGCTCCGACGGTTCGGCCGTAACTGAGCCCGAGGCCGGGGCGGGGTTCTTCGGGGGTCGTGCTATGGGCAAGGAAGTCGGTGAACTCGGCCAGATCGGGCGACACATCCTTGAGGACCGCCTCGCCGTCATCGGGCCGGTAGAACACTTCCAGTACATCCGGGTCGGCTTTGGAATCACGAACAAGCAGGCGGTTGGACCATGCCTGCAGGGTGAGTGGCCGCTCGATCTCCAAGTCGCCAAAGAGCACGATTCGGGGGATGCCACGCTGAGTGACATAGATCATGGGGAAGGTCGAGTCGACTGCGACCAGTTCGAACTTGTCGTCGATGTTCCAGCGTCCGACCAGCGGATCGCGGCGATCAATGAGTGCGTCGGCCGCGCGGAGCCTGATTTCAGGGTCATCGTCGCTCAGCAACGGTCGCAGGCCGGTTTCAATGCGGGGGTCATGCGGCATGAGGGCGAGCAGGTCAATGGCTTCGAGTCGACCTGCCAGCGATGGATCGCTTCCGGCGGCGGTCATGAGGTGGGGGATCACCATTGGGTCGCCGTTGCCCGCCCCGGCTCGGAGGGCCGCCACGCGAGGCAGATCCTCGGGGTAGTCATACAACTGGCGAATGACAGCCAGCGAGCGGTCGCCGATGGCGAGCCACCGCCATGCGGCAGCGTCCGCGTTGCGGGGGCTGGGGTCTTCGAGCAGTATTCGCTTGATGGTGAGGGCGACGGCCTCGGGGTTCTGCTGACGAAGTGTGGCGTGGGAGATCAAGTCGACGAATCGATCGACATCCTCCTGTTGGGAGGGTGGGACCCGAATGTCAACCATCGTGTCGTTCATGGCGCGGGCGGTCGGACCGCCTTGTCCCGGCTCCTGCGGGAAGCGGCGATTGATGGCGGTTTGGATGATCGCGGCTCTGGTGTGGCTTGGTTCAAGCAGGACCAGGCGGAGGGGCATGTCCCGCAGGGCTTCCCCGCCGTCGAGAATGCGGCCGACTGTACGGACAACTGAGTCGCGGCTGACTGCCCCCGGTTCGGCGAACGGGTTGATGAAGATGGGCCCCTCGGCGATGGCGATTTCGCGGCTCTGCAAGCGACCAGTGACCGGAGTGCCAAAGCGGAGCATCGTTGGAATGAGCAAGCCGCCTTCGAGGCTGGTCGTGCCACTGCTGGGTTCGGTGCGGACGTGGACATCGAACAGTGTGCCGCGGAGGGCGGGGTGGTTGGTGCGGACGCCCGGTGGTGCTGTCCTTCGCCCACTCGCCGCCTGTGGGATGATGCCCTCGACGATGACAATGGCAGTGTTGGGCGAGTCGATGAGGTCTTCCGGCTTGAGGCCGCCCCAGCCGCGGCTCATTTCGCCGATGCCTCGGCGGGCGAGGTCGGCGATCATGGTCGCGCGGACCTGCGGGGGGACGTCTCGCGAGCCGGTTCCGTCAAGGTCGACGACGAGTCCATAGCCGCTGGCGATGATCGGCTGGTAGTTCTCGGTGAACTGCTCGGCGTACCCCATGAAGGCCACATGCTGCTTGACAGTGCCCCGCAGCATGTCCGGCACTTCGCCGTCGTAGGCGATGTTCGCTCGTACCGGCTTTGGCTTTCGATCGGCCCGCTCGATCGTTGAGCAGCCCATCAATATCACCAAAGCCATCATGCCCGCAAGCCATCGCATCCCCGCATTGTAGCCCCCATATGCGAGGCGACACTCGCATCCTGACGAGGCAGTGACTGATCTCCAACCAAGGATCCGGTCTATGGTCGGAGGCAAACGGGTATTCACAGCACGTCAAATGAAACAGCCCCCAGAAATCCGGGGGCTGTCGTGGTTCAGGGTTGTGCGTGTTTTACAGACACGGACCCCAGGCGCTTATAACCGCGAGCAAGTCTTGGATGTTCGTGTCACCATCACTATTGATGTCGGTTGTGCAGGCAACTGGCGGCGGCAAGATGTTCTCGGCGTAGAAATACAGGTCACCATCGACCTGGATGATGGCGTCGACCAAGCCATCGGCTGTGACATCGATGAACCCGACACACCGCATGTCATATGTATCGCCAACCGTGTAACCAGCGTAGGTCATGGCGTTTGGCTTTACGTCCACGAGAGTGGTTACGTGGAGTTCGCCGATTGATGGTCCGGACTCAACGAGGTGTGATGGCATGGCGTAGGTTATCCAGGCGTTAGCCGGGCCCTCAAACATGCGATATGCAAATGCGTGATCCTTGATGAACTCGGGTACGCCATCCCCATCAAGATCCCTGTACGCCGGGTTGTTTGAATGGCTAGTAATCCAGTTGACATTTTCGCAATCAACGACCAGTTGGTAAGCGGTGTCAGCGAAGATTCCCGATGGCGGGCAGGGCGGGGGGCAGGCTGCGTCAGCACATAATTGCCCTGCGTAATAGGTGCCCTGTGACAGTTGGCACTCTAGTTCGTACATTTCCTCACAACCACCGGCGGGCAAACAGCAGGCGTAAGTTGGCTCCGGTACGCAGGTGACGTCTGCACAATCCTCCCAGTAGTGGCAAGTGCCCCCCATCATGTCACACTCAAAGCACATTTTGTTGGGAATACAGGAACCATCGGGCAAGCAACACGCTCCTATTTCTCCTCGTGTGTTTCGATCCTCTCCCGTTTCAGTGCCAGAGGTGTCCGTGAGCCTCGGCGGTGTTCGGTCGCCGCCCAGGAGCGTATCTCCACTAACAACTACGGCCATGGTTCCAATTATGACGTACAGCGTTTTCATTGATCTTCTCCTCAACCGAACCACTTGAGATATGCAGACACACCGATGCTATTGCAGAGGCGGCTATAAGCACAAGGGGAATTCTGCGAATTCTCGGCGTAGGTGTACGCTGCACGTCATGAAGGCACCCATTGCCCCAGAATCCGTGCTGCACGTGCCTGGCCATGGTCACCAACCAATCCTTGTCAGAACACGGTCTTCACATGCTTGTATGGGGGAATTCCGATGACGCTTCGTATCGCGATGTGGTCGGGGCCGCGGAACATCTCGACGGCCATGATGCGTGCCTGGGAGAACCGCGAGGACACCTGTGTCATTGATGAGCCTTTCTATGCCCACTACCTCGATGTCACTGGCCTGGCACACCCTGGTCGTGACCAGGTTCTCGCCTCGCACGAGAGGGACGCTGATCGCGTTGCTGCTGAGTTGACCGGACCTATTCCAGGCGGCGCGGACATCTTCTACCAGAAGCACATGGCCCATCACCTTCTCCCCGGCATGGATCGCCAGTGGATGGAATCCGTAGCCAATTGCTTTCTGATCCGTAATCCAAATGACATGCTCCTCTCACTGCATGCCAGAACACCCAGCCCTTCCCTCGAGGACACGGGCCTGCCCCAGCAGGTGCAACTCTTCAACGACACCCTGGCATCCACGGGCAAAGTGCCGCCCGTGCTCGATGCACGCGACGTGCTTTGCGACCCAGGGCAGGTCCTTGGCGTGTTCTGCGATCGACTTGGTGTGGACTTCGCCCCAGCGATGCTTGCCTGGCCAGCAGGTCCTCGCCAGAGCGACGGGGCGTGGGCGCCTTACTGGTACGATGCGGTCGAGGCTTCGACGGGGTTTAGTCCATGGCGAGAGAGGGGCGAATCTGTTCCACCAGAGTTACTGGGGCTACTCGAGGATTGTCAGGCTCTCTACCGCCAATTACACGCCCATCGCTTGATCCCTTGAGTCATTGGGTGATCTAGAAAACAAGCCATGCTGCAATCCTACGACCCACGCAACCGCGACATCTTGATCAATATCAATGGTGTGCTGACGCACCGAGACGAGGCTCGCATCAGTCCATTCGACTCGGTGGTGCAAGGCGGTGATGCTGTCTGGGAAGGGCTACGTGTTTATGACGGCCGGATCTTTCGCCTGCAGGAGCACTTGGCGAGGCTGCGTCGTTCCGCAGAGGCTATTTCGTTCACGACCATTCCCGATGATGCATCGATCATCGAGCAGATCCGCCGGACCCTGGAGGCGAACGGGATGCGTGATGGAGTTCACATTCGCCTGACCCTCACCCGCGGGGTAAAGATCACATCGGGTATGGATCCTCGCCTGAACCAGTCTGGGCCAACCCTCATCGTGCTCGCGGAGTACAAGGCACCCGTCTACGACACGGGCGGGCTGAAACTGGCTACGAGTTCGATTCGGCGGTTCCCGCCACACATGCTCAACCAGAACATCCACTCCTGCAATCTCCTCCAGTCGATTATGGCCAAGAGCGAGGCGACACTGCAAGGTGCAGATGATGCCCTCATGCTGGACCACGCAGGATGCATAGCGGAGACCAATGCGACACATGTTTTCATAGTCCGCAACAACGTCGTAAAGACGCCGCGTACGGAATCGTGCCCGGATGGCATAACTCGCGGAGTTGTTCTGGAACTGTGTGATGAACTCGGAATCACACGCGAGGTTTGCGATATGCCGCTGGAGCAAATCTATGAGGCAGATGAAGTATTTGTCACGGGAACGATGGGTGAGCTGGCGGGAGTGATCAAGGTCGATGAACACATGATCGGTGACGGAGTCGTGGGCCCCATGACCACTCGCCTCTCGCACGCCTTTGCCGAAAAGACAGCGAGCGAAGGTTTCGTTGTGTGTTGATACCTTCTGTGCTGGTAGGATTTGATCATGGCAATCACGCGGCGAACTTTCATTGCGGCATCGGCTGCAGCGGCGGCGATGCCACGCGTGTCGCTTGGTAGTGATGGCGAGTCACCGTCCACCGACCGCGTCCGCTGGTGCGCCAACATCGAGATGTGGTGGCGGCGATTTCCAGTTGCGGCCCGCATCGCTGCTGCTGCGGCTGCGGGATTCGACGCCGTAGAGTTCTGGCCATGGCGAAACAAGGACATTGATGAGATTGCCGCGGTGGCGAAGGACCATGGCGTTGAGATTGCCCAGTTCACCGGCTGGGGATTTGTGCCTGGCCTCAACGACCCGAAAAACCACGATCACTTTGTCGAGGAAGTCCGCGCCGGGTGCGATGCCGCCCACCGCCTCTCCTGCAGCCGCATGACGATCGTCGGCGGCAACGACCAGAAGGGGATGACGCGGCAGGAGATGCACGGCCACATCATCGACGGCCTTCTTCGAGCGGCGCCCATCGCCGAGTCCGAGGGCGTCATGCTGATTCTCGAACCAATGAACATCCGGGTGGATCATCCGGGTCACTGTTTGTACGGCAGCGAAGATGCCGTTGCCATCTGCCGGGCAGTTGACTCGCCCATGGTCAAGATCAACTGGGACCTCTACCACATGCAGATCAGTGAAGGCGACCTCTGCGGCCGCTTGCGAGGGGGGTTCGATCAGGTTGGGTACATCCAAGTCGCAGATCATCCCGGCCGCCATGAACCGGGCACCGGCGAGATCAACTACGGCCGCGTCCTTCAAGAACTCCACACCCTTGGATATCGCGGGCCGATCGGCGTTGAGGCATCGCCACAGGATGATGAGAAGATCGCCACGAGGCGGCTTGCCGCAGTTGCCCGCTGGGACGATGATCCCTGATCGCCGTGTTCTCCGTCATCATCCCAGCGCACAATGAGGCGCCAATCATTGGCCGGACGCTGCAGGCAGTGCAGGTCGCCTGCGACGCAGCCGCCGCGCAGTTCAACATGTCCTACGAGATCATTCTGGTCGCCGACGCATGTGACGACGGGACCAACACGATCGCCGAAAACGCTGGCGTGCGGGTCGTGCCGGTGGACCTCCGCCGCATTTCCGCAGTCCGGAACGCCGGTGCCGCTACGGCCAGCGGCGAGTACCTGGTGTTCGTTGACGCCGATACGGTCGTGCCTCCAGAGACCCTCATCGCGGCGATCGCAGCCATGCAGGGCGGCGCGGCTGGTGGCGGGGCGTACATTTATTTCGACCGGCCGATCCCACTCCTTGCCCGCATGCTGGAGCCCATCGCGGGCCTGCTCTATCGGCTGTGCAGGTGGGCCAGCGGATGCTTCACCTTTGTTCGCCGCGATGTGTTCGACGCCATTGGCGGGTACGACGAAGAACTCGCTGCCGCTGAAGAGTTGTTTCTCAGCAAGGCGATCAAGCGCCAGGGCCGCCTGGTTGTGCTGCGTGAGAGGACGATCACCTCCGGCCGCAAACTCCGCACCTACTCCATCCCCGAACTCTTCGGCGTGCTGTTTCGCGTGCTTCGGCACCCCGGGAAGTCGCTGCGAGAGCCGGAGCGGCTGGGCATTCTCTATGACGAGCATCGTCCCGATCCCAGAGAGCGGGATACGGACAATCAGTAGTACAAAGCCCGGGAAATC
Organism: uncultured Isosphaeraceae bacterium; assembly: GCA_964546585.1. GTDB lineage: Bacteria > Planctomycetota > Phycisphaerae > Phycisphaerales > SM1A02 > CAZJKE01. The sequence goes on from CAZJKE010000039.1 coordinate 13,833, forward strand.
GACTGTTCGAGCGGATCGTGTGTCTTGTCAGTGATGGGCGGCATGCCGTTGACGCAGTCGAACCAGGCTCGATCGGGATGTTCGAGCCGTTCGATGATGTGGCGAACGGCTGTTCGCGCCTGGTAATCCTCGTCATTGGCATACTGACGCAGGAGCGGCAGTACGCCTGGCCCGAAACGATAGATCGCCCCCGCCGCCGCCTGTCCATCATTGCTCACATTGTTGTCGCGGAGGTGCGAAATGAGGATCGGCACCGCTGTATCCATTGCGGCGGCATCGCCCGAATATCCGGCGACTGCCGAGGCGAGAAATCGCTGCTGCGGATCATCGCTGAGGATCGCTTGTCGAATGTGTTGCGGTGCAGAGTGGGACCACTTCGCAAGGTACGCGGCCGCCGAATTGGCATTGTTATACCTATCGTCATGAAGTTCTGCCACGCAGGCATTGATCAGCGATTCCGATGGAGGGGAAACGCCGCTGCGGCGCAGGATCGACGCTGCCGCTCGCCAGGACTGCTGATCACCAATGATGAGTTCTCGCTCAAGCACTGGGTGGGCGTGCGGCATCAGTGACCTGAGCATCTTCGCCGCGGAGCGTGCATTCCATCGCGTGTCGTCATCTCGCAAGTCTGCGACGATGGATTGGGCGAGCATGCGGGCAGAGAAGCCGGAGACCTCGCCATCCTCTACGCGTTGTTGCATCTCCTTCCGCAGCGGCGTGCCGTGCTCACCAACGCTCGTATCGGAAAGCATGGCCAGCGGCAGCGTGGGAATCGCCCGCGGCCAGGTACCCATGCGAATGGGTCCAAGGATCAACGCGGTTATCGCCAGAACGGTCATTGGCACCGCAATGCGGCCCGTCCGCAGGCGGCGACCGTCGCGGAGCAATGTCGGAGAGGGCGTGCCGCATTCCGGACATCGCGTGTTCGAGCCTGCATGGCCGCTCAGGTCATACCAGCAGCGGCCGCGGCGAATCCAGTGCCAGGAAGGAAGCAGGGCTCGCCAGCGGGTCGCGGGCTTGGGCCCCTTGCAGCGGCAACTGCGGCCGCGGGGCCAGGTCAGCGCGGCCAGCAGCCACACCGCGGCGGCCAACCCGCCTGTGGCGATCCAAGCCCAAATCAGGACATCCTCAAACACTCCATGTGCGCTATCGGACGGTCGCACGGGGGGCCAAGAAACTTTTGTGCTGCCGGAATTGACGCACGAGCCGCGTTCTGTTCAAGTGGGGCGGTGCCTGAGGAGCCGGACATTTACCGCGGGTCTGACGATCCAACGGTGGACCCCGGGAAATCGCCGTCGAGGGCCGCACGAGACGCGATGATCGGCCGCAAGATTGGTCCCTGCACACTGCGGCGAGTCATCGGTCGCGGCGGTATGGGCACCGTCTACGAGGCCCTGCAGGAGAATCCCCGACGCGCGGTCGCCGTCAAGATGATGCGGCGGGGGATCACGTCGAAGAAGGCCCTCCGGCGGTTCGAGTTCGAAGCGCAAGTCCTCGGGCGTCTGAAACACCCGGGTATTGCCGCGGTGTACGAAGCAGGGGCCCATGATGATGGCGAGGGACCGGTGCCGTACTTCGTCATGGAGTACATCCCCAATGCAGTGCCCATCACGCAGTACGCCAGTGACAAGAAACTGAGCACCCGCGATCGGCTTGAACTCTTTGCGAAGGTGTGCGAGGCGGTGCAGCACGGCCACATGAAAGGGATCGTGCATCGTGATCTCAAGCCCGGCAACATCATCGTTGACTCCAGCGGCCAACCAAAGATCATCGACTTTGGCGTTGCGCGGTCGACGGACAGCGATCTGGCAGTGACGACATTGCAGACGGATGTTGGCGCCCTCATCGGCACGCTGCAATACATGAGCCCCGAGCAGGTAGCGGCGGATCCTCACGACATTGACACACGCAGCGATGTCTATTCGCTCGGTATCACGCTCTATGAACTGCTTACGGGTCGACCACCCTACGATGTCAAGACGCTCGCCATCCACGAGGCCGTGCAGGTCATCCGGGATGAAGAGCCGACGAGACTTTCTACGATCGATCGGCACTTGCGGGGCGACATCGAGACCATCGCACTGAAGGCGATCGACAAGGAACGAGGCCACCGCTACCAGAGTGCAGGTGAACTTCGCGATGACATCAATCGGTATCTCGTAGGCGACGCAATCTCAGCAACGCCACCTTCGCTCTGGTCACAGGTGCGGCGTCTTGCAAAGCGCAATGTGGCGGCGACCGTGGCTGGTGTGAGCATCTTGCTGGTCATACTCGTCGCTGCGGTCGGTGTTTCGTGGTTTGCCGTGGCGGCAGCGAACGAGCGAGCGGAGAAGGCTGCTGCGCAGAGCAAGGTGATCGAACAGGAGCAGCAAACCCGCATGGCGACTGCGACGATGGACATGGCCCTCGAATTCGCTGCGGACATGGCCAATGCGAATCAGATGGCGTTATCCGCTGCCGATCTGGGCGTTGATGAGGATGCGTTCATTGACAATCTACTCACCCGCAAAGAAGCGCTTGCCAGAGAGCGATTTGTCGCCGGCGACGAGCGATCACAGCGTGCCCTTGGGGCCGTGCTGTTGCAGGTTGGCTTTGGCTACCTTGCCCACTCACCGGCGAAGTGGGGCCAGGCCAGAGAGAATCTTCTGGAGGGTGTTGAATTGCTGCGCAGTGCAGCACCGGGGTTCAAACGAGGTGGCAACAGCCTGCAAGGCTGGATCGGTACACGCGGAGTGGCACCGGCGTTGCTTCTTCTCCATGGCATATCCAAGATTGACCTGGGCCTGACAGAGGAGGAAAGGGACCGATTTGCGCCGCTCTGGCAGGACGCGCAGCCGCTGCTTGCGGGCATGGACATCGATGCGCTGGGTGAACAGATTTGGATGTCCCTCTCGCCAAAGGACCTCGACGACTCCGATGTCGGCGAAACAGCGTCTCTCTTCAACCGGGCCCTGTACAGCGGTCTTGTGTCTCAGGAACTTGGTCTGGGCAATGCCTTCAACTTTCAGCGGGTGGCCGAGACGGTCATGAGCGTCGACGATCCCATGGTTGAGCAAAGAGTGGACACACTCGGGACCGATTTGATGGTTTCGTTGGGGCTTCAACAACCTGAGAAGGCCTGGGCGGAGTTGAGCCTGCTCCTTGGCGATAGCATCCCTCTCTTTCTCTCCAGCACAGTAGACCAAGAGGTTTTTGCTGGCGGTCTGGAGACGGGTTTCCTGATTGGAGAACTCGGCCTTGCCAAGTTGGCCGGTCGGTTTGGCCGGTGGTCAAGCACATATGACTTGCAGGGCGTCATCGATTCGCTCGGTTCGCAGCCGTTGTCGGAGGCATGTGGAGATCTTCTGGAGATCCTGCAGTGTCAGGCGCTCTGGAATCTCCTGCATGCGTATGTCCAAACGCATGAGAAGATTGACGGGGAAGAGTTACAGGCCATGGCGACTGATGCGGGTGTACCGGAGAAGTTCTGGCAGAACGGGTGGGGTCGTGATGCTCTTGACGCAGTTCATGACGCCTACTTCGCGGAAAGCCAAAGCCCGGCATTCCGCGAGGCGATACTTGCCAAACTGGCGCCGCTCGAACAGGCGGGGCTACACATGACCTTGGAGGCCCGTTCCTATTCCGTGTTTATCAATGGAGGCGAGTTGTTGAGTTGGTTGAATGGATCGCCCAATCCAATTCGCGGCGAGACCGGCGGTGATGCGAAGAGCGATCTGGCCAACTGAACTCATCGATCTCGGTTGCCGGCGCAGGCTGACCTGGATCAACCTCCCCGCACCCGGCCTGGGCGGTTCGATGGTCCCCGTGCCCCGCTGAAGAGCAGGCCGCGGTGGGGACCAAGCGATGCTGCCTCCGGTGAGATCTTCGATCAGCCCCAGTTGGCGATCACGATGAGCAAGTCGGAAACATCGACAATGCCATCGTCATTGATGTCTGCCGCTGCATCGTTGCTGCCCCAGACAGCGATGATCGCGAGGATGTCTTCTACATTGACGATGCCATCACCAGTCACGTCTCCGGCAGTCGTGTCGACGCAGTCGGTCGCAGACACCATGATCGCGTCCACGCCCGCTTCGACGACCGAACCGGTTGTTGCGCCATCGCTGGTGCTGAACTGCAGGTAGAAAGCATCGGCGTTGCCGATGTGATCCTCAAGGGCGAACGACGCGACATTCCAGCCGCCACTGACATCGCCTGATGAAGGCCCGACAATTTCGAGCGTCGACCACGTCGATCCGTCACTTGAGATACGCACGATGAACGAGTCGGTGTAGGGGTCTGCGCCATAGTCATTGCTGAACCACCGCGCATAGCTGAGCACCGGATCGCTGATTTCGCCGATTTGAATGGCGGAGGATGTCAGTGTGACGGTGCCGCTGTCGACATCACTGTTGCACCCATCGCTACTACTGTTGTCGGTCAGCCAGCATGAGCCGCTCCCATCGTAGTCGCTGGTGGGATCGCCGCGTCCGCAGTTGATGGGCACGCCGATGCCCCATTGGCCATCTGCTGCATCGCCGGTTGCCGACCATCCGTCTGCTGACTGGCAGTTGTTGTCGTAGACGGTGAGTGTTTCGCCCACGAGCAGGTCGTATGGATTCGCGCTTCCGGCAGACGGATTCGTCACCGATCCGGCGATGTCGCCCTCGACTTCGAAGTAAAACTCGGGAGTGTCGCCGCAAGCCGTGTTGGGCAGGTCAGTTGACCAGTTCATCGGGCTGTCATTGGTGAGCGAAGAGGTAGACCACCCGCCACCGTCACTTCGGTAATGCACGACGGCGGAGCCGGCAACGAGCGTGTCTTCTCGTGGATCGATGCGGAGGTTCACATGGAGGCCGGCACCGGGATCCACTTCATCCGGAATCTGGCTGAGGACTTCGATCTGCGGACCCAAGAATGTCTGCCCGATCGCCTCATCCACGTTCAGGATGCCCCCGGTTGCGCAGTTGCCCGCAAGTGATCCAAGGGGTCGAACTGTCGAGAGAATGATGTTGCGGACTTTGGCGTAATCGTTGCCGCCAATCAGGGAATAGACCAGCGCCGTGCCGCCGGCGACATGGGGTGTCGCCATCGATGTGCCGCTGAAGTAGTCGTAGCCGTTCCCGGGAACACTGCTGAGGATATCCACGCCCGGTGCGCCCAGGTCTACCTCGACCGGGTGGTATTGGCTGAAGCTCGCGAGATTGTCGTTCGAGTCAGTCGCACAGACTGAGAGGATGTTCGGGCAGGTGTACGCGGCAGGGTAGAGGGC
>CAZJKE010000040.1:0-18848 GCA_964546585.1 uncultured Isosphaeraceae bacterium
GGGTCACACCCGGGGTGTGACCCTCAGGAGGGCGGCGTACCCGCCGTCGCGCCAGGTGGAGGGGGGGGAGCCGGGGCGGCCGGTGGGGAGTGCAGATCGTTCGGCAACCAACTCAAGTCCGCGGCCCTCAAGCCACCGCGTTTGCGCCTGATTCTCGGCCGGATCGATGCTGCAGGTTGCATAGAGCACATGACCCCCAGAGGACACTACTCCCAACGACTCCCCTAGAATCTGACGCTGAAGTTCCACCACCGAGTTGCGGTGCGCCTCATCCAGGCGATATCGAGCCTCGGGCCTCCTTGCCAGAACGCCGCTGTTGGAGCATGGCACATCCGCCAACACAAGATCAAACGGCTCCGATGGCCCTTCGCCACCGGGTTCAAGGATCGCAATCCGATCGCCCAACGAGGATTGCAACAGGCTTCGCCGCTCCGAATTCGGCTCAGTTGCCGTGATCTGAGCGTCGGGAAACATGGCCAACATCTGCCGCGTCTTTGTGCCGCGTCCTGCACACTGGTCGAGGATCCGCCCGGGTCGAAGGTCGCGGGCAAGTTCGAGCGCCGCGGCCGAGGTCGGGTCCTGCACACGCAGATCCGGATGATCCGAAAGAAGCGCGCCCGGGGCCTGGCCCTCCGGCAACACACCGAAACCACGCTGTTCATGCGGCTCGAGCACATCCGGAAGGGGATCCGAACCGGTCAGCAGAATCGGTGGCTTGGCGATGCTGCCGATCGCCACACTCCCCGCATCCGCCTCGCCAATCGCATCCACCATCATTGCCCAACAGGCCCCAGGAAAACTTGTTTGCGTAGCAAGATTCGGAATGATCGACGTCGCCAGTCGCCAAGCAGTGCCGTCGCTTCGAACAAGTTGGTCCGAACTGGTCGGATCGCCCTCTGGCATCAACTCCACTCGCAGATCCGCAATGCGCCGCAGCACGGCGTTCACATACCCAGTCGCTTTCGGCTTCTTCGCGCCATGCCGAATCCACTCGACCGCTTGATGAATCACAGCATGATCAGGAAGCCGATCCAGCAACAAGAGCTGCGCCGCGCCAACCATGAGTATCGCCTGCACCTGGTCATCGACCCGCCGCGGCTTGGTGAAGTGATCGGTCACCGCCCGCAGTGTCACCCAGCGGCGATGCACTGCGCCATCAATCGCTCTGGCAAGCGATGCATCGCGATCGTCAAGACCGTCTGTTTCAATCGGCGTCAGGTCAAGATCTGGAAACCGGCGCAGCCGATCCGCGATGCGGACTGCAGCAACGCTGCGAGCATCAGTCATGTGTTCAACCAGCCGTACACGCAGCGCCACATGCGGCGCGAAGTGACTCGGCCTTGTCGGTCAGTTCCCAAGAGAATGACCCGGATCCCGCCTCGCCCGGCTGCCTTCCAAAGTGGCCGTGGCACGCGGTCGGGGTGTAGATCGGTGTCAGCAGGTTGAGTGACTCGATGATGCCGCTGGGCGTGAGATCGAAGTAGTCCCGCACCAGTTCCGCGATGCGAGTCTCATCCACGCGAGCCGTTCCCTGACAATCAACACTGACTGAAACAGGCTCGTGATAGCCGATCGCGTAACTCAACTGGATCTCACAGATGTCCGCCAATTCCGCCGCAACGACATTCTTGGCGATGTAACGAGCCATGTAGGCAGCAGAGCGATCAACCTTGGAAGGATCCTTGCCGCTGAATGCGCCGCCGCCATGCCTGCCGCGACCACCGTATGTGTCGACGATGATCTTGCGGCCGGTCAGCCCGCAGTCGCCCCTTGGTCCGCCGACCTCGAACTTTCCGGTTGGATTTACATGCAGATGCACATCGTCATTCCACCATGAACCGAGTACCGGGCGAATAATGTGCTCCGCTACGGCGTCCGTCAGCGACTCGTGATCATCCGTCCACTGCGGACCATGTTGGCTCGAGAGAACCACAGCGTTCACCCGCACTGGCGTGTTCCCCCCGTACTCAACGGTGACCTGACTCTTGGCATCCGGTCGAAGGTGCGGAATCGTGCCGCTCTGCCGAACCTCTGCCTGCCTGGCAACCAGCCGGTGGGCCAGATCAATCGGCAGCGGCATGAGCGAGTCGGTCTCGCGGCAGGCGTACCCGAACATGAGCCCTTGATCGCCGGCTCCCTGTTCGCCATGAAGACCCGCGCCGGTGTTCACTCCTTGTGCGATGTCCGGTGATTGACGGTCAAGGGTGACCATGACCGCGCAACTGTCCGCGTCGAAGCCAAGTGTCGCATCGGTGTACCCGATCTGCCGAATGGTCTCTCTTACAGTTTCCGGGATGTCGATCCAACCATCGCAGGTGACTTCGCCGGCGATAACGACCAGTCCGGTCGTCACCATCGTTTCGGCGGCTACGCGAGAAGCGGGGTCCGTCCGAATCATCTGGTCAAGAATGGCATCCGAGATCTGATCGGCGACCTTGTCTGGGTGCCCCATGGAGACGGATTCAGATGTAAAAAGGCTGGTGGACATGGTGATTCGGGGCCTTCTGTGCTGTCGAGGATCTTCCGCGTGGACACCGCCGCGGCATCCATCCTTCTATCCGGATGATAGCATGAAGCGGGGCGAGGCCCTTGTTTCCGTCACGAAGAACGCGCTAAGATGTAGCCAAGGAGGAGACGCGACATGGCAGTTGAAATGGAGTTGTCGCGGATTCTCATCCGGGAGTTGATAAATGCCCAGATCATCGAACTCAAGGAAGTCGATGGCGAGAGGACTTTTCCCATCGTCGTGGGTTTGCCTGAGGCCTTTGCGATCGAGCGACGGCTCAAGGGTGACGAGCCGCCCCGTCCACAGACGCATGACCTGCTTGCGTCGGTGATCATGCATCTCGGCGGCGAATTGAAACACATCGTTGTGAATGATCTCCGAGAAGGCACCTTCTTCGCGAGGTTGCACATTCAGCAAGGCGACACCATCCACGAAATTGACTCGCGGCCATCGGACGCCATCGCGATCGGCATTGCGGAGCGGGTGCCGATTTTTGTTGAGGAGCATGTCCTTGCCGAGGTTGAAGCCGATGCGTCATGGGGACAGATACCCGAGGACGATGAAGATGAACCGGAGGTCTTCGACTGGGATTGAGAGGAGTCATCAAGACTGTTCCGGGTGACTTTGCCGTCGAAGAGATTCCACTCTATGACCCCTGCGGCGAAGGTGACCATGTGTACATGGGTGTCCGAAAACATGGGCGATCGCACGATGAACTGATCGCTGCCGTCGCGGCAGCGTTGGGTGTTCATCAGCGTGACATCGGTTACGCCGGTCGCAAGGACCGCCTGGCTGTTACCACGCAACAGATCTCCGTGCACATACCGGGGGCCGTAGAGTTGCCGCCGCTGAGACGCGATGACATCGAGGTGTTGTGGACGCGCCGTCACGGCAACAAACTCAAACTTGGACACCTCCTTGGAAACCGGTTTCACATTCGGGTTCGAGGCCTCAACGCCTCGGATACGGAGTGTCTGCAGGATCGGTTGTCGAAACTCGAACATTCCGGTCTGGCCAATGCCTTTGGTCCCCAGCGTTTCGGCATCGCGCATCATTCGCACCTTCTCGGCGAGGCATTGTTGAAGGAGGATTGGAACAAACTCGTCCAGTTACTCCTCGGCGGCGGTGGAGATTCTGCTCGGGACGCATTCGATGCCGGTGATCTCGCCGCCGCACGATCGCTCTGGCCTGCGAGATTCGTGCCCGAACGATCGGTTCTATCGGCGCTCATGAACGGGGCCAACTCACAGCGTGCGTGCGATGCGGTTCGGCGTCCGATGCGAAAATTCTGGATCAGCGCGCTGCAGTCTGCGGCATTCAACACGCTCCTTGATCTTCGTCAGGAGGATGGCAGTTGGAACAGGATGTTGGAGGGCGATGTGGCGTGGATGCTTCCAGGTGGGCGCACATTTCTCGCAACCGCGGAAGACGCCGCCAGTGACGATGTGGCCGAACGGTTGCTTGTCGGCACGCTCTCTGCTTCCGGGCCCATGTGGGGCGCGAAGATGCGTCAGTGTTCCGGGAGACCACGGCAAATGGAGGAAGACGCGCTCGCCTCAATGGGGATTGCAGCAGATATCTTCACCTGCGCCGGAAAACTCGTGCCCGGAACACGGCGGCCGCTGAAAGTTCCGGTGCATGACACTGCGATGCACTGCGAAACTGACGACATCGGTGAATTCGTGCAACTGTCATTTTCATTGCCAGCGGGTTCCTACGCGACGGTAGCGTTGGCGGCATTGTTCGGGTGCGAACCGGTCACCGCTTCGCCTTGAAAAAATCCTGCAGCAGAGCGACACATTCGTCCTCAAGCACACCTTCCACAACCTCGCATCTGTGGTTCAGTCGCGGATCGTCAGTGATTTCATAGAGACTCCGTGATGCGCCCGACTTGGCGTCTCGCGCACCGAAGACAACTTCGTCAAGTCTGGCATTCACAATGGCGCCCGCACACATTGGACACGGTTCGAGTGTGACTACGATCGAACAATCATGCAGCCGCCATCGACCGAGCCGCGTGGCCGCGTCAGCGATCGCAAGCATCTCGGCGTGAGCGAGGGGATCGTGATCGATCTCTCGGCGGTTGAAGCCTTCGCCCACAATTTCTCCATCCAGATGCACGACAGCGCCGACCGGCACCTCGTCCAGTGCTGCTGCGGACTCGGCCAGTTCAATGGCCCGCCGCATCATCGTCTCGTTCGTCATGGGTCGTCCTCACGTGGTCCAGCCACACGGGATGCTGGAATCCACGCCACCATCGCGATGCCAAGTTCATACAACAGGTAGAGCGGTATGAGCATGAGCAGCATCGAAACAGCATCCTGCGGAGTGATAAACGCAGAAGCGACGGCAAGTACAAGGAGAGCGTAACGGCGGTTCTTGCGCAGCCACTGCGGTGTCACGATGCCCATCCACCCCAGCAACAAGAGTACAAGCGGCATCTGGAACGAGAGGGCGATCGCCATCATGAGTAAGAGCACGAACGAGAGATAACTGCTGAGTTGAAACTGTTGGGAAACCAGTGCGCCGCGATCCATGGGAAGACGCAACACATCGACGAACCCGCTCTCCGTCGCAGGAACCGCTACCTCCAACACACCCTCCGGCATGGCGATCCATGCCTGTCCAGGATTCGCAGCCTCGGGAGATTGTTCAAGCAGTGGGATCGATCCGAGCATGTCATTCGAACCCGCCGCAAGCATCGGTTCGGCAACCGTCACGGATGACGCGAGTGACACCATGAACTCAAGAATGACCGGCAACATGACGTAGTACATCAAGGCAAGACCGGCCAGGCCAAGGATGATGCTTCCCGGGATGAGAAAATAAACGAATCGCCGCTCGTAGTGGTGCAGCCCAGGAGAAATGAACTTCCACAGTTGATACAGAATCCATGGGCATGACACGAGTATCGCGGCGCCGAACGCAATCTTCATTTCCGCGACGAGAAACTCTGGCGGGCTGAGCACCTGCACCTGTGTTGGAAGGCCCCGTTTCGACAGAACGTCATGCAGAGGCGCAATGAACCATTTCACGATCGGATCCGCAAACAGGAAGAAGATCACGGCGAGCGGAAGCGGTGGAATAATCGCCAGAATCAGCCGATGCCGAAGCTCCTCGACATGGTCGCCGATCGACATGGTGCGATCATCGGAGTTGGGCGTTGACCAGACCACGGGAATGGCACAGGATACCGGGCCTCCCCCATCTCTTTATACTTGGGGATCCAAGGGGGGGTTCTACACCATGGCATCCACTACTGACTACTACGAGACGCTCGGCGTTGACCGATCTGCCACTGCTGAGGAGATCCGCAAGGCCTATCGCAGGTTGGCGCGAAAGTATCACCCCGATGTCAACAAGGAGGCGGACGCCGCCACCAAGTTCGCCGAAGTGCAGGAGGCGTACGACATTCTCTCCGATGCGGAGAAGCGGAAATCCTATGATCGATTTGGAGCCGCAGGCCCCGGCGATGGCATGGGCGGTGACGGCTTCCGCGGTCCGTACAGCTGGTCCCAGCAGGGTGGAAGCGATGTCGACTTTTCCGAGGTCTTCGGCTCCATGTTCGGCGGCGGGCGGTCTCCATTCGAGGGCGGTCATGCCCACGCTCCGCCGCAGGCCGGACGCGATGTGGCTGAGAAGATCACGGTGACCTTCATGACCGCGCTCCATGGCGGCGTGGAGGAGGTTCATCTTGCAGATGGAAGCCGCGCCAAGGTCCGTATTCCCGCGGGCTTCGAACCGGGCCGCCGGCTTCGATTGAAGGGCAAGGGCGAGTCTGGAATGAGCGGTGGACCAGCTGGCGATGTACTTCTGACCGTTGACGTTGGCGGCCACCCCTGGCTTCGCCGAAGCGGGCTCGACATCGAGATGGATGTGCCGATCAATGCTGCAGAGGCAGCACTTGGCACCTCCGTCACGCTGCCACTTCCGCTTGGCGGTACGGTTGACCTTGTTGTACCCAGCGGTGTGTCAAGCGGTCAGCGACTTCGGGTCAAGGGGCAGGGGGCCAAGAGGCCGGACGGCACAAGCGGCGACTTCTACGCCATTGTGCAGATCGTCACGCCTCCTCTTGATGACGAGTCAACCGAGTTGATGGAACAACTCAAGGAGCATCTGGGTGATGTTCGGTCGGACTGTCCATGGCGAGCCGAAGTCGATGGCTGAAGCCGTCGTTCTTCTTTCTGGCGGGCTTGATTCGGCAACGACGCTGGCCATGGCGATTGATCGCGGCTTTGCCGCCCACGCGTTGACCTTCAACTACGGCCAGCGGCATGTTGCGGAGGTCGAGTGTGCGAAGTCGGTCGCGGAGTCGCTTGGCGTCGCATCGCATCTCATTCAGACCATCGACCTTTCCGCATGGGGCGGATCCGCATTGACCGACGACATTGATGTGCCCAAGGGTGGCGTCGGTGACGGCATCCCGGTCACCTATGTCCCTGCTCGAAACACGATTTTCCTGGCCCACGCGCTTGGGTTCGCCGAGGCTATCGGTTCCAGCGATATCTTCATCGGTGTCAACGCGGTCGACTATTCCGGGTATCCGGATTGCCGACCCGCTTTCATCGAGGCATTTGAGAGGCTTGCTGCGGTCGCCACCAGAGACGGCGTTTCAGGACACCCCACTCGTGTGCACGCGCCGCTCATTGAGATGACCAAGGCTGAGATCATTGCCGAGGGACGGCGGTTCGGCGTCAACTACGATCTCACCATGAGTTGTTATGACCCCGTTGATGGCCATCCCTGCGGCGAATGCGACGCCTGCCGCCTCCGTGCTTCCGGCTTCGCCGACTAGGGTGTCCGGGACCGGCCCCGGACACGCTGTCTAGATATCCAGATTTTTGACTTCGAGGGCATGGTCTTCGATGTAGCGGCGGCGGTTTTCGACATGCTCGCCCATGAGCGTGGTGAACAACTCGTCAGCCTCCGAAGCAGCGTCGAGCGTCACCCGCAGCAACGTCCGCTGCTCGGGATCCATCGTCGTGTCCCAGAGTTCCTCCGGGTTCATCTCGCCAAGACCCTTGAACCGCTTGATGTCGATGCCGCGGCGGCCAATGCTCCGAAGTGATTCGAGTATTTCCGGAATGTTCGGGACATCGAGGACTTCCTCCTTGTCCGTCCCCGGCTCCACGACCCAGGCGTATCTCGTTGGCAACATCTCGCCACTGACCGATTCTTGCTGCACGATCGAGTAATCCTCGATCGGAATGTCGTACTCGCTGAGCGTCTCGAACATCGCGTCGAGTTCGCGATTCTCGTGCAACTCCCGGAGAGAAGCGATGTGCGCACGATCGCCGTTCGTCGCCTCCGCCAGATCATCGAGCACGAGATTGTTCTCTTCGATGACGCTCCGAGCCTCCGCTTCCGTCCAACATGCCGCCTCGCTGCCCATCCACACAACGCGGAATCTCGGAAGACGGTTCTTGCCCTCCGGATCCTTGTCACGGAGTTTGAGAAGATCAACAAAGTGCGTGCCCCGTCGCTCTGCAACCTGCACCAGTTCACCAAGACGATGCAGATGTCTCGCCAGCCTCGCCAACTCGTCCCCTTCAATGCGGCGAACTTCCTGCCCATCGTCGTCACGCACAATAAGGGCGGCAGATGCAATGACCATGTCCATCAACAGGCGGGTCATTTCATCCTCATCGAGCACATAGAAATTCTTCTTGCCACGAGTGACTTGATACAGCGGCGGTTGTGCAATGAAAACCTTGCCCTGCTTGATGAGTTCGCTCATCTGCCGAAAGAAGAATGTCAAGAGCAGAGTCCTGATGTGCGACCCGTCGACATCCGCATCCGTCATGATGATGATGCGGCCATATCGAAGTCTCGCAATGTCGAAATCTTCGCCGATTCCACACTGAAGCGCCTGAATGAGAATCCGAATCTCCTCGAAGGCGAGCACCTTGTCGATCCGCGCCCGCTCGACATTGAGAATCTTTCCCTTGAGCGGGAGCACAGCCTGCGTGTCGTGATCGCGTCCGCCCTTGGCGGAACCGCCGGCCGAGTCACCTTCGACAATGAAGATCTCCGACCGGTCCACATCATTCGTGACGCAGTCGGCAAGTTTCTGCGGCATGCCGCCGGACTCCAGCGCGCCCTTTCGCTTGATCAGTTCACGTGCCTTGCGAGCGGCCTCCCTTGCTTCGGCAGCAAGAATGGCCTTTGTGCAGACCCGACGCGCATCGGTCGGATGTTCCTCCAACCATGACTTCAACTGGCTGGCAATCATGGCCTTCATCAGGCCTTCGATCTCCGGATTGAGAAGTTTTTCCTTCGTCTGGTTGTTGAACTGCGGTTCGATCAACCTGACCGAGATGATGGCCGTCAAACCCTCCCGAAGATCATCACCCGATGGCGTCAAACCCTTGATGAGGTTGTTGCGTTTGGCGTACGCATTGATCGTTCGCGTCAGGGCAGTCTTGAACCCGGCCACATGCGTCCCACCATCCGGGTTGACAATGTTGTTGCCGAACGCAACCAACACCTCGCTCGTCGCGTCGGTGTATTGCATGGCGAGTTCGCAGATCGTGCCGTTCTCATCGTCTTCATGCAACAGTCGAATTGGAGGGCAGATCTCAGACTTACTTCGATTCAAATACTCGACATAGTCCACAAGTCCACGATCGCAGTGAAAGAGTTCTTCCTTCGGCTTGCCCTCACTGTCAACCCGCTCATCAATGAGCCGGATAGTCAATCCCGGGTTGAGAAACGACAGTTCTCGCATGCGATGCTGCAGCGCGTCAAACTGAAATCGCGAGTCCTCGAAGATATTTGGATCAGGCAGGAACGATATTCGCGAGCCCGTGCTGAGCGATGCTCCCTTGTGTTCTGAAATGACATGCAGCGGCTTCGTAACTTCACCGCGTGCAAACCCGATCAACCATGTCTTGTCCGGCTTGACCACCTCTACATCTGTCCACGCCGACAACGCATTGACACACTTGACCCCGACGCCGTGCAAGCCGCCGGACATCTTGTAGGCGCTGTCATCAAACTTGCCGCCCGCATGCAACTCGGTCATGATGACTTCGACGGCCGGGCGACCATCAATAGTAGGGTTCTCATGTTTCATCGGGTCCACCGGCATGCCACGGCCATCGTCAATCACCGTGCAAGAACCGTCGACACCAAGCCGAACAGTAACAGTCGTCGCAAACCCCGCCATGACTTCGTCAATGGCATTGTCAACACACTCATACACCAGATGATGCAGCGCACTGATACCCGTGCCGCCGACATACATGCCCGGTCGCTTTCGAATGGCATCGAGCCCCTCGAGTACCGAAATCTGCTCGGCAGAATACGCATCGGCCCCGTCGGAAACGGAGGCGATCGTCGATGCGTCGGGGTCTGGGGGCTTCTTTGGCATTCGAAATTCAAGGCCGCAAGGGACCCCGCGAAGGGCCCCATTATACCCCCGGAAGCGGTCCTCGTACCCCCCTCGATGCCTCTCTGCCCATCGTCCGAACCACCCTATACTGGAGCCTCGTACAGAGTGGCGACGATAGACCACCCGGGTCCCGATTTACACATGCCGGTTCATCCCCTGCCAGATTCACCGTCAAGCCTGACACGGCGAGGATTCGTCGTTGCCTCGATGATCTTCCTCGCTGGCTGCGGCACAAGGAAGACAACCACACTGCTTCCCGGCCCTATCTGGGACGACGCTCCCCCCGCGACATTGCCGCCGCCGGCCGCTCAGGCCGTGCCACAATCCTCCTCATCCATGCGGATCATCTCCCGATCCACCTGGGCCAAGGGAGCACCCGTTCCGGCCAACATGAACAGAATGCAGCCGGCGAGGTACATCACGCTGCACCACGATGGCATGACACCGTTTACCGATACGACGTCCGCCGCCACCGCTGCCCGGCTGGAGACCATCCGCACGGCCCATCGCCGCCGCGACGGAGGACGCTGGGGAGATATCGGGTACCACTACGCGATCGACCCGGCGGGACGAGTCTGGGCCGCAAGGCCGCTGCAATATCAAGGCGCCCATGTGAAAGGCCGTAATGAAGGAAACATCGGCGTCGTCGTTCTGGGCAACTACGACCGCCAATCGCTGAACCGCGCCCAACAGGCGACGATTCAGCGGGCAGTTTCCATGCTGATGGACACCCATTCCGTCCCCGTAACCCGAGTCCACACGCATCGGGAATGGGCACCGACCGCCTGCCCAGGCGAGTCCATGCAGCGATTCATGACCTCGATCCGCCGAACCTCGCTTCGAGCATAGTGCCCCCGAGAAAGAAGGCCCCGTTCGCTGGCGGCGGCCAGAATCGCGCATATGATTCATGTGTCATGAGCGAATCAGTGACCGTCAATTTCGCACGCCCGTTCCCAATCCTGCCGCTGCCAGACACGCCGCTGCTTCCCCATTCGATGCAGCCACTTTCGCTGTACGAGTCGCGGTACCGGGACATGATCGACCAGTCACTTGACCGCAACGGCCAAGTTGCAATCGCCACGGTCGAAGGTAACCCCGCCGCACTGGACGCGCTCGAGTATCCACCACTGCGACCGGTCGTTTGCCTCGGCCAGATCGTCCAACATGAATCAGTTGGCCCAGCGTTGCATGTGCTCGTCTACGGGCTCTGCCGCGCCGAGATTGCCGAAACAGAAGAAGTGAACGACGGACAGCGTCTGGCGAAACTCCGCCCCATCGGAGAGGACGAAGATGAGCAGAGCGACGAGTTCCTGCGAAACGAGTTGCGAGAGTTTCTCGATCGCCCAAATTTGCAACGGTTGGAACGAGCCGAAGTCGTGACGCACTGGATCGACCAGCCCGAAATCTCCACGCCTGCGCTATTCGAGTTGGTCGGCTGCTCCCTCGTTGATGACGCGGAGTTCCGCTACGACCTCCTCTCCGAGCCGTCGTATCACCAGCGGATCCGGCGGATATTTGCCGAGTTGCATCATCTCGATGAACTCATCGATCGCGCGGATCGCCAGTCTCAGGAGTCCTGGGGCAAGGGCGTGTCCTGGAACTAATTGGCAACTGGGCGTGCGTTTCATCTTCGAACATCCCTGGCCTGTCGCGGTTGCGCTTGCCGCAGCAGCGATCATTCTCGGTTGGAGTGGCCTGCGAGAGGGACTCAGCCGCAGGTTGTACGCCGGGGGCATCGCAGCGGCGCTCGCCGCCGCAGCACTCGCATTGGGGCTGGCGATCGATACGCCGAGCGAGCACGCACGCCGTGTTACATCCCGATTTATCGCGTCGGCCGTTGCAGGTGACATTCCCTCCGCGACCAGGGAACTGGCGCCCTCCGCAGTCATTCTCGATGACTGGGAAGGACGGTCATCAACAGACCGCGATGAGATCCAAAGTCGGCTGCAGCACCTTCACCGACAATATGAGATCGGTGCCAACACGGTCATGCGTCTTGAGCCCATGGAACGCCAGCAGGATGTGCTGGTTGAACTCTCGCTCCTGACCCGGGTTGGTGGCATCGGCACGGTTCCCTCCCGTTGGCGGCTGACGATTGCGGAGGACGCGGGAGGGGAGTGGAAAATCTTCATCATTGATGCGATTGAGGTGGCCGGGCGATCATTTCGGTAGTCAACACGGTCGGCGGCTCTCCTTTACAATCTCCGGGATGTCGGTTGTTTGGCTCAATGGCGAATTGGTAGACCGCGAGACAGCGTCCGTCAGTGTCTTTGACCACGGTCTTCTGTACGGCGACGGGTGCTTCGAGGGTATTCGCGTGTACAACGGCCGGGTCTTCAAGTTGCGATCACATCTTGAGAGGATGTATGCCTCGGCCGAGTACATCAGCCTGAAGCCGAAATACACAATTGATGAGATCTCCGACGCCGTCCACGAGACGGTCCGCCGCAACGACTGCGGAAACGGCTACATTCGGCTCGTATTCACACGCGGTGTAGGCACGCTCGGGCTCAACCCGTTCCTCTGTCCGGAATCGACAGCCTTCGTCATTGCAGAGGACATCACGCTCTACCCGGAGGACATGTACGAGCAGGGGCTGCCGATCATCGTCGCACACCGCCGAAGAATTCCGATGGACTGCCTCGACCCAGAGATCAAGAGCCTCAACTACCTCAACAACATTCTCGCAAAGGTCGAGTCGATCAATGCTGGCGTGCTGGAGGCTCTGATGCTCAACATGGACGGGCATGTCGCTGAATGCACCGGCGACAATATCTTCGTGATCAAGGATGGCCGCATTTCCACCCCATCGACGGCCGCGGGCATCCTCCACGGCATCACCCGCCAGTTTGTGATGGAAGAAATCGCCCCGGCCCTTGGGTATGAAGTGCAGGAGCGGTTCTTTGATCTGGCCGAGGTCTTCAATGCCGACGAGTTGTTCTTGACCGGTACGGCGGCCGAGGTCATTGGTGTCAACAGAGTGGACGACACGACCATCGGCGACGGCAAAGTCGGTCCGATTACTGCTGCATGTGTTGAGGAGTTTCGCAAGCGGACGCGGTCCGATGCACCGGAAGATTGATCGTGGGTGATTCCTCTGCTCCGTTGTGCAACGCCACAATCTCATAGGAATTGTTCCGCTCAGCCGGCGTAAAGCCTGCGTCGCAGATCATTCGCTGGAGGGTTTGCTCGTCGAGGCACCATGTGGTTCCCGCGGCGCTGACCACATTCTCTTCCAACATGATTGACCCAAGATCATTCGCGCCATAACAGAGCGCGACCTGCCCGATTCCCGGCCCCATCGTGACCCAACTGGCACCGATCGAGTAGATGTTGTCGAGGAACAGCCGACTGATCGCCTGGGTTCGCAGGTAGGTGTTTGCCCCAGCGAGCCGAACCCGCCGCCCGAAATCCCCGTGTGTGTCCTTGGTGCCACTGCCGTCGAGTTTCGCAACTACATCGCCGGGAAAGGGACCACCTTCGTCATCCCCTGGCATTGTTCCCCACTCGGCTACGCGTCCGAGCGGCGAGTTCTCCGATTGGAACGGCCATGAAATAAACGACACATACCGTCCGCCCCCGCTCAAGCCAAAGTCGGAAATGCTGCGATCCTGCGCCCGCCGAACGAGATCCATGTGGTGAATCCGATCCGCAACACCTTCGATGTGTCCGAACATCATGGTTGCGCTGGTGTGCATGCCCAGTTCATGGGCCACACGCATGACGGTGAGCCATGCATCGGCGTCGCATTTTCCAAGACCGATCTTCCGCCGCACGGCTGGTGCGAAAATCTCGCCGCCACCGCCGGGGATCGACTGCAGGCCCGCCGCCTGCAACTGCTGCAGGACCCACCGGACACGCGAAGCCAGGTCATCACCCGGTCCACCAAACCAATGCACGAACTCGATGATTTCCGGCGGGCTGAACGCGTGAATGTGAACCTGTGGAAACCGATCGCCGATCGCTTCAAGAAGTTCGGTGTACCAGGACAGCGGCAGGTCGGGGTTCATGCCGCCCTGCATGAGGATCTGCCGTCCGCCTACGTCCACAATGCCCTGCACCTTTGTGAGCAGTTGTTCCGTGGTCAGTGTGTACGCATCGGATTCGTCGCCGTCACGGCGGAACGCGCAGAAGGTACATTTCGCGGTGCAGACATTGGTGTAGTTGATGTTTCGATCGAGTACATAGGTTCGAATGTGGTCGCCGTGCATCGCGCGGCATCGCGCATCGGCCCAGCGGCCCAGTTCCGGCAGCGGCATGTCGTTGTACACACGCATCGCCTGCTCGGGCGTCATTCGCAGTTCGCCACTGGCGATGGCCTCCTGCACCGCAGGATCGAACACATTCGCATCTACAGGTATCTCGACGGGCATTCCGCCCATCATACCGGAGGCGTGGACTCGACTTGCTCTGCAAGTTCGTTGCAGGCGGCGAGGAGTTCCTTCGACTGGGCAGAGAGCGAAGCCCGCTTCGCTTCGCTGCGGAGGTGCGGGAGGTTGGTGGCGACATTGCATGATGCAGCACGGGCTGCGGCGGCCGCAAGAATCGCTGCGATCACCAGATCGCTCGCCAGCATTCGACTCGTTCGCGGCCGCAGTTCTGCAATGGCAGTGAGCATTCTCTGGCAGAGTGCCATGGTTCGAAGCGGCGCGTCAATGGCCCCCTCCACCGCACCGTCCCACCCGGCATCGCGCTGTGGATCATCGTCCGGCAGTTTCCACAGGGTGTTGAGTCGCTCATAGGCTGCTGCGTCCGCCTCGGCCAGTTCCAACGCCTCATCCGATGCCGCAGTCAAAAATGCAACCGATCGCTCATTTACTTCGTC
Organism: uncultured Isosphaeraceae bacterium; assembly: GCA_964546585.1. Lineage (GTDB taxonomy): Bacteria > Planctomycetota > Phycisphaerae > Phycisphaerales > SM1A02 > CAZJKE01. Next base: position 14,725 of record CAZJKE010000040.1, read on the forward strand.
GTATTCGGCAAATGCTTGTTTGCCCTGAGTAAACGCAAGCACCATCCGGCCGAGTGATGTTGCGAGCGCCGCGATGATGCCGGCCACCGTGCCGCCACCCGGCACAGGCGTTCGCCCGGCAAGATCATCGAGCAGATCCTGCAAAGAACGGGATCGAAGGTTCATCAGGATCGAATCTCAGCTGCGAGTTTCTCGACGAGAACGGCTGTCGCGTCTGCAGTTGGCCCGTCCACCTCATCGTGCGTCAAGGTCCGGTCATCTGCGCGGAACCGCAGCCGAAGCGTGAGGGATTTGTGACCCTCTGGAATCCCTTTGCCTCGGTAAACGCCGACGAACACGATGTTCTCTAGGTGCGGCAGGCTCATTGCGGCGACGGCATTGCGCACGGCCATCCACGATGTCTCGTTGGACACGATGGCTGAAATGTCACGCTCGATGGCGGGGTGCGTTGGCAGGGGGGAAGGGGCCCGCGGTGGCGGGTAGGCTGCGAACATCGCTTCGAGTTCGATTTCCGCAATGTCCACGGCGTTGGGGAGGTCCCATGTCTTCTGCAGAGCGTCAGCAAGCCTGCCAATCCAGCCCACCTGCTTGCCGGCGACTTCGATCACACCACCAGCGGACAGCCATGGAAGCGAACCGGCAATAATCTCCGCGGTGTTGCCGGTAAGTACCTCGATGACCCGATCAACGATGCCGCGAAGGTGCCGCAAGCCAACAGCGTCCTCCGCATCGACAACGAGGCCGAGTTGCACAGTCTCATTGTGTGTGCCGCCCTGCAGGCGAAATGTCGTGCCGATTTCGGCCAGTCGCATTGGTGCGCCTGCGTCCCCACCTGCATCGAAGTTGTGGCGTCTCACTCGCAACAGGCTTGGGATGACCGAGGGGCGCAGCGCTGGTTCCGCAGCGGCGCGATCATCATCGATTTCCAGGAGCGACTCACCATCCCGAAGGAATGGCGTTGCCGCGTCGGTCGCCACCAGTGAGTGCGTGATGCACTCGATGAAACCCATGCCCGCGAGCGCATCGAGTACCGCGCGGCGGCCCGTGACTTCACCCTGTAGCGGCGGCACGCGAACCGTGAGACTGTCCTGAACAGGAATGTGGTCATAGCCGTGGACGCGGCCAACTTCTTCAATGAGATCGATCTCTCTGGCAATGTCGCCGCGGTGGCAGGGGATCGTGCAGGTGATTTCTCCCCCTGCAAGTGTCGTGTCGAAGCCGAGTCCCTCCAGCACATCGCACATCTCCTGATCGGAGAGGTCTACTCCGAGCCGCTGCCGACATCGGTCGCCCCGCATGGACGCGGTCGCAAGTTTGGGCGGCGACTGCCCGTCACGAAGTACTTCATTGCACCGCGTTCCTCCCGCGACATCCAGCAGAATGGATACGAGCCGCTCGGCGCAGGAATCAACCTGCAGCGGGCTGACACCACGGGAGAACCTGAAACTCGAGTCGCTTGTGATGTTGTGGCGGCGGCTCATCTCGCGAACGATAACTGGATCAAAAGTGGCGGCCTCGATGAGCAGGTTCGTGGTGTCGTCAGTGACGGCGGTGGATGCGCCGCCCTTGACACCGGCGAGCGCAACGGGATTCTCGGCATCGGCGATGACCAGATCATCCGGCGTGAGTTTGATTTCCTTTGCGCCTTCGCCGATTGGAAGCAGCGTCTCGCCCTCACGTGCGCGGCGAATCTCGACGCGGCCGCCAGCGAGTTTGTCCAGGTCGAACACATGGGTCGGCTGTCCTTGTTCGAACAGCACGAAGTTGGTGGCGTCCACGACATTGGTACGCGGGACATCGCCACGGGCGGTGATGCGTTCGCGGAGCCAATCGGGCGACGGCGTTACATTGGCCCCGAGGATGACCCTTGCCGTGTAGAGCGGGCAGAGGTCGGGCTCGTCATTTGTGACGCTTGTTCCCGCAGGCAGTGCCGCGTCGCCGGCGGGGGGAGCCGTATCCGGTGCCTTGAGCGATCGACTCGAGCGGGCGGCTATCTCTCGGGCGAGCCCGAGGTGGCAGACGCAGTCGCCGCGATTCGAAGTCATTTCGAAATCCTGCCGGACATCGCCGTCCTCAAGGTCCTCTCGCCCCTCGAGTGGAAAACCAGCCGCGGTAAGCAGATCAGCCTGTTCTTCCGCCGTGGCGTGGGGGCTCAGGTAGTCGTTGATCCAGCGTGCCGAAACCAGCATGTCCGCAGAATAGCTATTCTGCCGGGATGCGGGTTCGAGCCATGCTTCTTCTTGCCGCGGTAGTCGGTGCCTGTGCTGCGCCTCCGACGGTTCGTGATCCTCTGGCGGTTGCGCCAGCGGATTTCTCCTTGGATGTGACGGTGGTAACGCAGGAGCCCCATACGCTCGCACACATGCGGTCATCCAGATATGTCGTGTTTCCGGATGGGTCGCTGCATCACGGCGATGAGCCGGGGTGGGGGCCGAACACGCTGCCGCCGCTGACCCGGCGTTTGGTCCGGGAGCAGGTGGCGAATATATGGACCTACCTTGACCGCATGGGCATGGCGGGTCCTCAACGGGCTGATCCCACTGTGAACTTTCAGGTGCTGCCGCGGCCGGATTCGGGGTCGCTGTACATGATTGCGGTGACCGGCGAGGGCAAGTATTGGAACTTTGTTCGGCGCATCGCCGCGGACGCGGAACCAGATCCCGCGTTTACCGAGTTGATTCGTTTGCTTGCCGGCTATGCCTGGGCCACCGATCAGCCGGACATTGAGTTCTTCGAGGAGCCCATACGGCATGATCTCGGTCCCGATCCGTATGCGCGGTATGAAGCGGGGGAGGTACCGTGAGGATTGCGCTCTGTATGCTCGCCTCAGCGGTGCTGCCGATCGCCTGTGCTACGGCGCCCAAGGGGCCCGATCGAACGGACGGTCTTTCTTTGCATCTTGAACTTCGCGGCGAAGACCAGCGGGCGGTGTACGAGGTGGATACCGAGGGGAATGTGGTGTTTCGTGGAGGGCGTGATGCCATCTTGGATCACACGACATGGGCGGGGACGCTGACGGCGATCCAGTGCGGGACATGGGTTGACCTGGTGCATTGGACGGAGTGGCTTTCTTCGCCGCCTACGAGCAGCGGGGACGAAGAACCTGTGTTTGACATTGATGTGGCAAATGCCTTGGTCTCCCGGTCGTTCACTGTGCCCAGGGATGACGAGCGAGCGACGGTCATGTACGACTTTTTGCAGCAAGTTGCATCGCAGCGATTCGACAACAATCCGGAAACCAATCCTGTGCCGAGCATCGAAACGCTGATCAAGCGTCGCGGGCGTTGACAGCACATCGAACATCTGCAACGCTTCGCGTGTGACCGACCAAGACACTGATCAACCCGAGGGTTCCGGAAAACCCGGTGTCTACGAGCTGTTCATATCGCTGGTGTCTGTCATTACGATCGCGTTGATCATCTGGCACTTTGCGGTTGATGCGAGATCGAAGACGGCCCGGATCATCGTATCCGTGGATCTCGGTATTTGTGCCGTGTTTTTCGTCGACTTCATCCGCAATCTCATTTGCGCGCCGCGAAAGTGGCGTTACTTGACATCGTGGGGCCTGCTGGATCTTGCGGCGACGATCCCAGTCGTGCAGTTTCATCAGTTGACGCAGTTGTCGCGGCCCATTCTGGTCATTCGTGGGCTCAAGGCGTTGCATGCATTGCGAGTGACGATGTTTCGCGACCATCGGAGCGCAGTGCTTGTGACATCCATGGTTGTCACGATGGCAGGACTTGCGGCGGCGTGCTGGGCGGTGTTGTACTTTGAGGGTCAGGACCCAAGTGCGAACATTACGAATCCGGACGATGCGTTGTGGTGGGCTGTCGTAACGATGTCGACAGTTGGGTACGGCGATTTCTATCCAGTCACGACTGGCGGTCGACTCTGTGCGGTTGTGCTGATGGTCACCGGTATTGGTATGTTCGCGACGCTTGCCGGCATTATCGCCGACCTGCTTCGCTCGTTTACGACGCGCGTGGGTTAGTAACGATATCCCCCGCGAATCGTTTGTCGAATCGCGAGAAGGAGAGCCCCAGAGGCCTTTGGGACACTGTTGCCCAGCACCTTGTCGATGTATGTGCCTGGGATCATCGAACAGTGGGCCGGCCCGGATTCGA
>CAZJKE010000041.1:0-16221 GCA_964546585.1 uncultured Isosphaeraceae bacterium
GGGTGTGACCCTTGGTAGGATGCGCGGCTTCGCGCATGAATCTCTTGGACCTGCTGAATCTGAAGACCATCGAGGTGCCCATGGAGGCGACAGACCGTCAAGGTGCCATCGCGGATCTCGTGCGCCTGCTCGGAGCACAGGGCTACATCGACGATGTCGAAGGGATCACACAGACGGTCTGGGAACGAGAACTCCAACGAACAACCGGCATCGGCGAGGGGCTGGCCATTCCCCACGGCCGCAGCGACGACCTCACCTCCCTTGTCATGGCCATGGGCCGCCCGGCAACAGGGATTGACTTCGCCAGCCCGGACAAACGACCAGTGGAACTGGTAATCCTCCTCGTATCACCAACGGACTGCACATCCGACCACATACAAGCACTCGGACGCATCAGCAGGTTGATGGTCGACCGCTCATTCCGCGAAGCTGCCTATGCCGCCGACTCGGCACAATCGCTCTTCGAGCACTTTCAATCCGCGCTCTTGCCCATCAACTGATTGGATAACGCCGTCGCTTCTGCCTCTCGACCTGCATCCTCCAACGCGTCCAGAAGAGTCCAACGCGCTTCAATGTCGTTGGGGTCCACAACAATGATCCGCTGCAACAGCAGGATGCCCTCGTTGATATCACCGAAGTTCAACTCCACAAATACGCCTTGACGAACAAGTCGGATTGACTGATGGTTGGCATCGCGCGCTCGACGGGAAGCATCAACAGCCTTCGCACGGGCATCCCTCCGAATCAAGTCGGCAACATGATCCTCCCAAACGAGCGGCCAGTCGGGATGATCGGCCAGGCGAGATTCGTAGAACTCTTCCACTACCAGCGGATCCAGGTGACGCTGCATCACTTGCCCAATGCGCATTGACGCAATCTCATTCGGGCCTACGGACGACTCCACACGATGAAGCATGGATTCTGCCGCATCAAACTGCTGCATCGATTCCAGATACCTCGCTGATGCGAGGTCAACATTTGGATTGCTCGCAAGGCCGATCCCCCCGTCCGTCATCGGTCCGGACAACCGATAGAAACGCAAGGCCGTCGACGGATCACCGCTGGCCGCCATAAAGTCACCTGCCACACGGAGCCCACCGACTGCAGCCGACTGCAGCGTAAACAACAAGACCACCGTCGCCACCACAAAAAACCTTCGGCCAGCCGGTTGCATCGCGCCATGCACGCGAAGACGCCAGCGATGCAGGCTGACATTCGGCGTCCTCAAGGTCCGCCAGGCCTTCCAGAGAATCCATGTTCCGACAAGCGCCATACCTACAGCCATGAGCATGGGGATGGCCGCGTACAGTCCGCGAAAAGAGAAGAAGGACACGAGAAACACGGCGCCGATCGCAACTTCGCCCCATAGAGTCAAGTCGTGTGGTTTCGGCGGCATGACGCCGCGGTGTTCGCGCTTCCCGATGGCCGACGGACCGAATCCGTAGTACAACGCGTTGTTGGGACAGGTACTGACACAGTCGAGCGTCTTCATGCACCCAGGATCGGTCACCATGCCCCATGTGCGAACCTCTTCATGGACCCGCACATTCGATGTGCACGCCGCAGTACACCGTCCGCAGTGCCGACAGTCATCGGTTACGCGGATTCGCCCTCGCGATGCCTGCTCAAGCGGTGCGTAAAATCCACCATAAGGACACCCGTACGTGCAGAACCCCTTGCCACCCAGCGCGTAGACCGCCGCAAAGCCACAGACAAGCAGGAACGGAATCGCCATGATCGGCCCGGCAAAATTGCTCCAATAGTCCTCGGTCAAGAGATGCACTGAAAACCCCGGCCATCGCAACTTCGGCTGCAGCCAAGGCGCAATGGCAAGTCGATATACCACCGGCCACACGAACATGTAGAACGCGAGCGCAAGTGGGAACCACGCCAGCAATCTGGCGCGAAATGGTCGCGGGCGAATGCCGAATTTCCGCATGAGCCAGTAGCAGAAGTCCTGAAGAAGCACAACGTGACACGCCCACCCGCAGAACCACCGGCCCAACAAGAGGGTCGCAAGAAGCGTAATGGCAAAGAAAATCGCACCGGCATTGATCACGCCATACTTCACAAGTTCCATGCCATCGGAAGGCTCGATCGGGCTCAGAGTCAGTCCTCCGAACCAACCAAAGTGTCGGCCGAGCAGCCACAACACGATGTGCAAAATGATGATCACCTGTACCACGATCAGCACCGTGAAGCGACGCTTCGACATGCGATGCGGCTGTGGCGTGTAGACCGGCAGCGCTACTGGAACACCTTGATCACCGCTTGGATTGGATGGATTCGCTGGCATGTTCCTTCACCACTCTATCGGGCAAAGGGGCCACTGCCTGTTCAGTTCAGCATGAGTTCGCCAGCACAGAGCGGATCGAGGACCTCGCGGAGCTTCTCAAGCGCCCTGTTCTGCAACTGACGCACCCGCTCCTTCGTCATGCCGATTCGGCGACCAACCTGCTCGAGCGTCAACCGCGGCGGATTCTGTCCTGCGAAGAGTCCGAATCGATAGTGCAGAATTTCCTGCTCGATCTCGGAGAGGTCCGCATTGTTCTCTCGCACCACGCGGCGAATCAACTCAAGGGGTTCATTGCCGCCATGCAGATCCTGATGGACGCCGCCGGCAGAACTTTCGCGTTCCGGATCGAATTCGAACGGAACACGCTGTCGATACCGAGTCTGCTTGGCCCCATATCGGGAAAACGCCTTCAGAATCGCTCGGCATGCATAGGTCGAAAACTTGAACCCTCGCTCACAGTCGAACTTGTCAACACAACGAACCAAGGCAACATTTCCCTCTGCAACAAGATCGGCGAAGTCGCTGTCCTTTGAGCGTATGCGTTTGGCCATGGCAAGCACAAGTGGAAGGTTGATCTCCGCAATCTGAGCTCGAAGCGATGCAGCGGTGTCACTCCAATGCAGAAGGTCATCAAGATGCTGGTCAAGCGGCTGCGTGCGAGATCGCTCCACATGCCGCTGCGCCTTCAACACGCGAAAGCGGGCATAGTTGTACTGGCGAAACAGCACCCGCTCTTCTTCCGCCGTAAGTCGCATGGACTTGCGCGGCGCCGATGCTTCAGAACCGTCGCAGTGGCGGTTGTACCAGGAGACCATCGGACGAGGAATCTCGTCCGGTACTTCAAAGATGAGTCGCTCGGCATTCCTGCGGCGAATGACCGGCGAGTCCATGAAGTCCATGGGCTCCTGCATGGCCCGCTCGATGCGGCTTCGTTCCGCTGCGGTGCGGCGCCGGCGACGCGGAGAACGCGTAACTCGTGCGCCATGTCGGTGGTGCTTGCTTCGATCAGCCATCTGCTTGTATCCCCGTTCAAAGAAAAGACATGGCCCGCCACAGAGCGCGCGGGGCACCTTCAACTACGCAGTTGATGGGTATCTGTTGATCGAATTTGGAAAAAAGACCCAAATGCGGCCCCACAGGTCGCTACAAGAGCCTTCCACGAAGCCCCTCCGGTCCCGCTTGGATTATCGGACGATTATTCCGGCTCGTCGCCGGACAGATCATAGACCCAGCCTTCACCCACTCGATCCCACTCCAGCACCTCGCCGTCGCCGAAGAACAGGGCCAACTCCCGCTCCGCCGCCTCCGGACTGTCGGAACCGTGGATGAGGTTGAAACTGTTGGAAACCCCGAAATCACCACGAATTGTCCCTGCCTCGGCCTGTGAGCCAAAGGTAGCCCCCATCATCGAACGGCTGATGCCGATCGCCCCAACACCCTCCATCGCCATCACCAACACCGGCGAGGAAGTCATGAACTGCACCAGCCCCGCATAGAACGGCTTCTCGCGATGAGCCTCATAATGCTTTGCCGCCAGGTCGCCCGAAATCTGCATGAACTTGGCCCCGACCATCTTGAGCCCCTTGTCCTCGAAACGACTGATGATCCTCCCCACAAGCCCACGTTGCACTGCGTCGGGTTTCAGAATGATCAGCGTGCGTTCCATGGACATCAGAAATTCTCCTTTGGGAGCGGGAGGATAGCCGAATCCGCATCATCAAGCCAACATCTGACGATAGACGCTATCGTGAACCCGCCACGGACGACCCCCGGTACAACCCCGGAATGACCACACTGGAATCCCCCGACATGGCCAAGGCACGGAAGCCGAAGACCAAACCTCGCAGCACCAGGAAGAAAGGTAAGGCCGAGCGCGGTGCCACCGCCGAAACAATGGCGGCCGGCCAGCGAGACATCTCCGTCAGCGAATTCTTCGCCAAGAACCGCCACCTTCTCGGCTTCGACAACCCACGAAAGGCCATGCTCACCGCCGTCAAAGAAGCCGTCGACAACGCCCTTGACGCCTGCGAAGAAGGTGGAATCCTCCCCGACATTGAAGTCGGTGTCCTACAACTGGGAGAAACGCGGTTCCGCCTCACCATCAAAGACAACGGCCCCGGCATCGTTCGCGAACAGATCGAGAACATCTTCGGCAAACTGCTGTACGGATCAAAATTCCACCGGCTGAAAATGTCTCGAGGACAACAGGGCATTGGCATCTCCGCCGCTGGCATGTACGGCCTCATGACGACGGGCAAGCCGATCGTCATCATCTCCAAGATTTCGCGACGGAAGCCGTCGCACGAAGTCGTCCTCAAGATCGACACGACCAAGAACCGCCCCACCGTCGTCGACGACAGTGAACACCCGGAAGATGACGCGCTCTTCCCAGACGGTCACGGCACCCAGGTCGCCATCGAAATGGAAGGGAAATACCAGAAAGGTCGACAGTCGATCGACGAGTACCTCGAACAGACCGCCATCGCCAATCCACACGCGAGCATCACCTACATCACGCCAACCAATGAGACGATCGAATTCCCCCGCGCCATTGATGAACTCCCTGATGAACCGAAGGAAATCAAGCCACATCCCAAAGGCATCGAACTCGGCACGCTCATCCAGATGCTCGAACGAACCGAAGCTCGCCAACTCGGCGGATTCCTGACCGGCGACTTCTCCCGCGTCGGCGCAACAAAGGCCCGCGAACTTGCCAAGGGCGCCGACATGACCGGTCAGACCTGGATCAAGACCATCGGCCACGCAGAAGCCGAGCGACTCTACGACGCCATTCAAGAGACTCGGATCATCGCACCGCCGACCGATTGCCTGGTGCCTATCGGCTCAAAGGCGTTGCTCGCCGGACTTCTGAAGGAAGTAAACGCCGAGTTCTTTGCCGCATCAACGCGGCCACCAACGGTGTACCGCGGGAACCCATTTCAAATCGAAGTTGCCATCGCATTTGGCGGAGATCTTCCCAAGGACGATGCGTCAAAGGTTCTGCGGTTTGCAAACCGCGTCCCGCTGCTCTACCAACAGTCAGCGTGCGCATCGTTCAAGAGCGTCATCGAGGCGGGTTGGAAAAATTACGGCATGACGCAACCTCGTGGAAGCCTGCCGGCTGGGCCGCTTGTTGTGTTCGTCCACATGATCAGCGTCTGGGTGCCGTTTACGAGTGAGTCCAAGGAGGCTATCGCCGACTACGACGAGATCCGCAAGGAAATGAAACTCGCGCTGCAGGACTGCGGTCGCAAACTCGGCACTTACCTTCGCCGCCGCAAGCGGATGGCCAGGGAAGCCGAACGCCGAAGCACATTCGAGCGATACATCGGCGAGATTTCACGCAGTTGCCACGACATTACCGGTGTGGATACGGACAAACTCTACAAGGCTCTCATGAAACAGGCGAAACGCCGCACCGACGAAGCAGATGCGGTCCTCGATGATGAGGGCCGCATTGTGGACGACGGCGGCAGACTCTCGACGGACAAGGATGTTGTCATCGTGGAGGACCGGCAGGACGCGGCGCCCGACGAACCAGAGTCGCTCTTCGACGACTCTGCTGCGAAACCCGCCAAGAAGAAGAGAAAGACTACCCGCAAGACCTCGAAAAAGAAACGACGGACACGCTGATGGCCAAGAAGAAGACAACCAAGAAGAAGACGGTGCGAAAGACAACCCGTCGCATCGTCGACAAAAAGCGCGATGCCGAAACAATGGGAAAGATCGAGGATCTGGCCGGCAGCGTCGTCAAATCCGCTCTTGCACAACGTGCGCCCGACATTTCCATTCCGATCCGCAGCGTCTCCAACATGCGCTACAACAAGAAAAAGCGCATTCTGGAAATGGGCTCGAACAAGCAACACCGCGGGCTCTTCAATCTTGGACAATCGCGGAAGTTCATGCAGTCACTCCTGCTTGCCAAAGGATGTCGCACGCTTGTCGAAGCAGAAAAGACGCTGAGCCTTCGCGGCATGTACTACATGTCGCTGCACACGATTCCGGGAACGCGTGAGAGGACCTTTGACGATCAGAGCGAGTCTGATTCCATTCTGGAGGATCTGGAAGTCACAATCGACGGGCTTCGCGAGGAGTTACATGTGTTTGCCAAGAAGCGCGGCACGATGGTTGGCAACATTACGGTCGAAGACAACGGTGACCTGATCGACTGCCGCCACATGGGGACGGGTGGCTATGCCATCCCGAGCATCTGCGAACCCAGCGTCATGCAGTTCAAGGATTGCGATGCCGACTTCGTCCTGCATGTCGAGAAGGACACGGTCTGGAGCCGTTTCAATGAGGACCGCTTCTGGGAAAAGCACAACTGCATCCTCACCGAAGGTTCGGGGCAGCCGCCGCGGGGTGTGCGCCGCCTTCTGCAACGGCTCAACAAGGAATTGAAACTTCCGATCTATTGCCTGCTCGACTGCGATCCTTGGGGGCACTACATCTACAGTGTGATCAAGCAAGGGTCCATCAACCTGGCGTTCGAGAGCCAGCGGATGGCGGTTCCAGACGCGAAGTTCATCGGCATCAGGGCCAAGGATTACGAGCGGTGCGATTTGTCCCCCGATGTCAAGATCGACCTCAATGATCGCGACATCACCCGGGCCAAGCAGATTGCGGAATACCCTTGGTTCGAAGGGAAACGCGACTGGCAGCGTGAAATCAAAGCGATGCTCGGCAACGGGTTCAAGATGGAAGTGGAGTCGTTGATTACGAAGGACATCTCCTATGTCACCGAGGAATATGTCCCCGCACGGCTCAATGACGGCGATTTTCTGGATTGAACGCGCCTTCATCTTCCGCAGAGGGTAGACTCGGACACAGCGATCCCACGCCACCACTCCATGGATGTCTGGTGGATGCTTCGCTGAAAGGTGAGGTCCAGGAATGACTCAAACGCAATCACGCGATGACGTGGTGGAACCTGATTATCCCGAAGAACCCCGGCGGATACTGGTCGCGGATGACGAACATCTCGTCGCGCAAGGTGTCGTTGCCGCACTGCAATCGCTCGGGCTCGAAGTCATCGGTCCGTGCAGAGACGGTGAAGAAGCGATCAACCAATGCCGCGCTGATCGGCCGGATCTTGCGCTCGTCGACATTCAGATGCCTGGAATCAACGGCGTCGAAGCGGCCCGCCGGATCTTTGCAGAGTTGGAGATTCCGGTCGTCATTCTCTCCGCGTTTTCCGGCGACGAATATCTAAGGGACAGTGGCGAGGCGGGCGTGTTCGGTTACCTGCTCAAGCCGGCGAATCAAGATCAGTTGCGGGCAGGATTGGCGGTCGCTTGGCAACGATTCCTCGATTACATGGATCAGCGGAGCCAGATCATCGACCTCAAGAAGCGGCTCGAAGATCGAAAGGTCATCGAGCAGGCGAAGTGGATCGTGGTGAGCCGCAAGGAGGTTACGGAGCCGGAAGCGATGAAGTTGCTGCAGAAGCAATCGCGCTCCACCCGCCAATCCCTCGTAGAAGTTGCGAAGGCGGTCATTGACAGTGACAAGTTGTTGTGATGATCGGGAGTGAAGCCGGATCAACTCGGACATCCAGCCTCTTTGTTCCATCCACATCCGGAGACGGATCGCCGTCGAGTTGCCAAACTGCGGGATCATCGCTGGTGATCACAATCTCCGCACCGCGTCTGCTTATCACACTGGAGTGATCCAAGTGGGTTCCGCGCAATAACTTCCCCATCCACCAGATGATGTCGCTCCGCTTTTTCACCGGCAGAAAGACCACATCAAGCAATTCATCGGTCACGGACGCATGCCGGGCCGGGTTCAATCCCTTCGCATACGCAGAACTATTCGCCACGACGACCCACCCCCGTCGTTGGTCGACAATTCGTTCCTCGTCAACATCAATCGTTAGTCGCGGCGACTTGAAACCAAACAACTGCCGAAGCATTGGAAAGGCGTAGGACCAATGGGTAATCGATCCACTGCGATGGCGGGCGAGATCGGCGACAACTGCTGCGTCGTATCCCATGGAAGCCATGAGCAGCAAGAACGCGCCATTGGCGGTCGCAGTGTCGATCCTCGACACCTCGCCGGTAAACATCGCCGAAACCACATCGTCCGGTGACGCGGTCATGTGCATCGACTTGGCAAAGAGATTCTCGGTGCCGCTCGGCGCGTGATAGAGAGGCACGTCGCCACCGACCAACGCCGACGCAACACACCGCATTGTCCCATCACCCCCGACCACAACAATGCGGTCCGCACCCGGCATGCTGGGTAACAGCCATTTGGATGGATCACCTGGACTCGTTTCGATTCGCTCGACATCCGCACCGGAGCGAAGAAGTGCAGCGGCGATGTCCCCCGACATGCGAGCCGCCCGGCCACGCCCTGATGCGGGGTTAAACGCAACGATGACGCGCATCAGGCGTCTATCACCGGAATAGAGATTGTGAAGTCGCTGCCCTTGCCCGTCTCAGAATCCACGCTGATGAGCCCCCCGTGCTCCTCAACAATCCGCTGCGATGTCGCAAGCCCAAGACCGGTTCCGCCCTGTTTGCTCGAGACATACGGGTGGAATATCTCCCCAAGTCGCTCAGACTTGATCCCCGGCCCGGTGTCGATGACATGCACGAACGCCTGCCCACGATTTTCCTCCAGCCGCACGATGAGATCTCCCCCGTCGCCCGTCTCAACTATCGCCTGAGACGCATTGATCAACAGGTTCAGAATAGCCTGTTTCAGCAGCGGCCCGTCAATGTTCACAACGACCGGCACCGCAGGCACCTGTACGCGAAGGACGAGCCCATCGCGTTCGCACTGGTGGTGATAGAAGTCCTCGAGCTCGCTGAGAAGTTCCCGCAAGTCCAGTTCGGCGCGATCCAGTTTCATCCGACCGGCAAACTGAAGGAAATCGGAGAGGATGCCGCGGAGACGGTCGACCTCGCGGGAGAGCCCGTCAAGCCGCCGCAGCAACTGCTCGCGTTCCTCCTCGTCGATCTCCAGACGAGCAAGATCCTCGCTGAGCAACTGGGCGTTGAGCCCGACTGTCGACAATGGGTTCTTGATCTCGTGTGCCAGACCACTTGTCATTGTGCCGATTTCGGCGAGGCGTTCCGATGCCGTTGCCCGCTGCCTCGCGTCCTCCGTCCGCCGACCTTCGCGGAGGTGCAGCCACCAGACAACCGGGACCGAAGCAATCGCGCCCAACGCGAAACCCGCGACCAACCACATCCAGTGCATGGCACCTCCGTCACACAGTGGTCAGGCAATCAAGATGTTGCCGGTGCCTCTTCCTTCAGAAGCGCCTTGACCGACAACTTGATACGGCCGGTGTCGTCCACATTGATGACCTTGACACGAAGAACATCGCCGATCTTACAGATGTCGGAGACCTTCTCGACATAGCCATCGGCCAGTTCCGAGATGTGGCACATGCCGTCGGTTCCAGGAGCGATCTCGATAAAGGCGCCAAAGTCTCGCGTCGAGACAACCTTGCCTTCGAAGATACTGCCGACCTTGATCTCGGCACCGATCGCCTCGACCTCGGCCTTGGCCTGTTCGGCCGCTTCCTGATTGACCGAACTGATGAAGACCGTTCCGTCGTCGTTGATGTCGACATTGGCGCCCGTTCGTTCCTGAATGGAACGAACAGTCTTGCCAGCCGGTCCGATCAACTTGCCGATCTTCTCCGGGTCGATCATCACAGTGAGCATTCTCGGAGCATTCGGCGACAATTCCGCACGCGGCTCCGGCAGGATCTTCTCGATCTCCTCAATGAGGTAGATGCGCCCGGCGCGGGCCTGCTCGAATATCGCGGCGATCTCGTCGAACCAAAGGCCGCGGGCCTTCAGGTCCAGTTGGATGCCGGTGATGCCGTCGCGGGTACCGGACACCTTGAAGTCCATGTCGCCGAAGAAGTCCTCTTCGCCGATGATGTCGGTCACTCGAACGATCTTGCCACTGTCATTGCTGAACCGACCGACGCTGATCCCAGCGCACGTGCCGTTGATTGGCACGCCCGCGTCCATCAGGGCCAGACATCCACCGCAGACACTCGCCATGGACGAAGAGCCGTTGGACTCGGTGATGTCACTAACGATCCGCACGGTGTAGGGGAACTCCTCGACATCCGGCAGAATGCCGAGCAGCGATCGCTCGGCAAGCGCGCCGTGGCCGATCTCTCGGCGGCCCGGGCCCATAATGCGGCCCGCTTCACCCGTGCAGAACGGCGGGAAGTTGTAGTGCAGGTAGAACTTTTTTGCGTACTCCGGAAGCAAACCGTCGACGATCTGTTCGTCGCGGCCGGTTCCGAGCGTGCAGGCCACGAGTGATTGCGTTTCGCCGCGCTGGAAGAAGGCTGAGCCGTGCGTCTTGGCGAAGATTCCGGCTTCCATTTCAAGAGGCCTGATCTCGTCGACGCCGCGGCCATCGGCCCGCTGTCCGTCTTCGACGATCAAGCGGCGGGTTACCATCTTCTCCAACCTTCGGAAAGCCTCGCGGGCATGCCGCTGTCGCTTCTCGGCGGCCTGGTGTTCGCTGTAGTGGCAATTCTCTGGAATCGCAAAGTGCTCTTCAAGCATCTTCTTGCGAAGTTCGTCAACCGCAGCATTGCGGTCGGCCTTGCCCTTGATCTTTCTCGCCTCGGTCATGGCCGCTTCCGCGACATCCTTGACCTTCGCGACGACATCGTCAGCGGGAAGCGACAACTCACCGAGGCGTGTTTCGGTGCAACCAGCCTTCTCCATCAACTCGATCTGCATTTCAAGGATAGGCTTGATACCTTCCTCGTAGCCGAACGTGATGGCCTCAAGCACATCCGCCTCTGGAACTTGCGCGGCGCCGACTTCGATCATGTTGATGCCGTCGCTGTGTCCGGAGAGCACCATGTCCAGATCTGAAAACTGCATCTGGCTGTGCGTTGGATTGATGACGAATGTCTCGCCGTCATCAGTGACAAGCCGGCCGACGCGAACTGTTGCAACCGGTCCCTCAAACGGGGCATCGGTCAGCAGGAGTGCCGCGGATGCCGCGTTGCACGCCAACACATCGGTGTCGTTCTCGCCGTCATGGCTCATGACCCATGCCTGAATCTGGCATTCGTCAATGAAACCGTCTGGGAAGAGCGGACGGATCGGGCGATCCATCAGCCGCATCGTCAGAATCTCTTTCTCGTTCGGTGCGCCTTCGCGCTTTCGGAACCCACCGGGAAATTTGCCGCCCGCGCTTGTCCGCTCGCGATAGTCGCACTGAAGCGGGAAGAAGTCCAGCCCCGGCCGCGGATCAGCCCGCATGGCCGAGCAGAGGACTGCCGAATCAGCGTACGTCGCGATGATCGCGCCACTGGCGAGTTTCGCAACCTGCCCAGTTTCGAATCGCAGCGTGCGATTCCCAATCTCCCGTTCCACAACAATTTTGTTACTCATGGCTTCTGCCTTCCTGTACATGCACTGCCTTTCCCGCAGCGTTGGGCATGTTCAGGGGCAGAAGAGGAATGACGCGTTCAGAGCGTCGCTCGTCCACTGCCGCCGGACTTCGGCCCATCGGCGGGATCAGCGTTTGTTGACCAGACTGTTACTTTCGCAGTCCGAGTTTTTGAATGACGGCCTGGTAGGCCTCCCTGTTCGTTCGCGACAGGTATCGGAGCAGGCGGTTCCGGCGACCAACCATCATGAGCAAGCCGCGTCTGGAGTGGTGATCCTGCGGATGCTCCTTGAGGTGTTGCGTCAGATGCTCGATCCGCTTGGTCAGAATGGCGATTTGAATCTCGCTGGATCCTCTGTCGGTCTCATGTCGCTGGAATTCTTCGACCAGTTGCTGCTTGTCTACGGTAGCCGTCATTGCGTAATACACACCCTTTCTTGAATCGGGTAGTCTAACCGATCCCGGGCGGAATTCCACCTGGCCATGTCCACCACCATCCTGATCGCCGACAAACTGGCCCCTGAGGGGGCCGCATTCCTCGCTTCGCAGGACGGGGTCGCAGTCATTGCAAATACAGGGCTTACGGACGATGCGCTCTATGATGCGCTCGCCGCTGCCGATGGAGTTGTGGTTCGATCGGCGGTGAAACTGACCGAGGATGTGTTGCGAAAGACATTTGAGCGACCTGGATGTCGCCTTCGGGGTATCGCCCGGGCGGGTGTAGGCGTCGACAACATCCATCTGCCGACGGCCACCGCACTCGGGGTCGCCGTCATGAACTCCGCCTCTGCGAGCACGATTACCACGGCCGAGCACGCCTTTGCCCTTCTCATCGCGCTGGCTAGAAATGTCGCAGCGTCAAATGCGGTCTTCCGCGGCGGCGGATGGGGACGCAGCGACTATGTCGGCGTGCAGCTGAGCGGCCGGACGCTGGGCATTGTGGGAATGGGCCGCATCGGACAGGCCATGGCCCACCGGGCCATTGCATTCGGCATGCAGGTCCTCGGCTTTGACCCCTTCATGCATGAACCGACGGCGCTGGAAGGACAGGTCCGAATGCTCGACTCGTTCGACGAGATGATCGAACAGGTAGATGCGGTCACCTTCCATGTCCCCAAGACGGACCAGACGCTCGGCATGTTGGGGCGTGATCAGTTTGCAATGTGCCGAGCGGGCTTGCTCGTTGTCAATGCAGCCCGCGGCGGAATTGTGGACGAGGTGGCGCTGATCGAGGCACTCGACCAGAGGAAGTGCGCCGGTGCCGCCATCGATGTGTATCAAGGTGAGCCGCCACCGGAAGATCATCCTTTCCGTTCACACCCCAGGGTCCTCGCCACCCCACATCTTGGCGCGTCGACGGTCGAAGCCCAGGAGGCCGTTGCAGTCGATGCATGTGCGGCGCTGCTTCGGTACCTTCAAGGCGAAGGGCTTGATGGTGCGGTCAACGCAGGTGGACTTGATCTCGAACTTGACGACCGACAGAAGGCGTTTGTGGATCTGGCCTCAAGGATGATCCCGCTGCTTGCAACGGTGACCGATCTGTCGGCCGCCGATGATGTGAATGTTGAACTCCATGGGCCGGCAACGGCGGGCAAGGGAGATACCATCGCGAGGTATGCGCTTGTGGAGTTGTTGCAGCGACGGTGCGACGAACCTGTTTCGATCATCAATGTTTCAGCAATGGCGGTGGAGCAAGGCGTCACGGCATCCACGACCATTGGACAGGGTGATGCCGTGGATTCCATGGCGATCCATGTCAACGGCGATGCAGCACACTCCATCTGTGGCACTGTGCATTCGGACGGGCGGCCGCGAGTAACCGACATCGACGGGCATGCACTCGACATGGTTCCCGAAGGCAACATGGTCGTACTATTCAACGAGGATCGGCCCGGCATGATCGGCCAGGTCGGCGCGATGTTCGGCGCGAGCGGCATCAACATCGCCGAGATGGTGATTGGGCGAAGCGAAGGGGCATCTGAGGCGATGATGGTTATCAAGGCCGACGATGCACCGAGCGAGGACTTGCTTGATACGCTTCGTGGGACCGAGGGCATCAAGAACCCTGTCGCTGTTGCGATCAGTTGCTGAGCGTTTCCAGCCAGACGCCGATGCGCGGAACACCTTCGGCGATCTGATCTTCGCTGCATGCGAAACTCAAGCGAATGTGTTCTGGTCCGCACCCGCCGAACGCAGTTCCCGGCACAACGGCGACGCCGGTTTCCTCGAGCAACGCCTCGGCGAACGAGACGGCGTCATCGACTTTCCGACCCGCTGGTGTTGTCTTGCCGAAGTGTTCGGCGACGCGAGGGAATGCATAGAACGCGCCGGTTGGTTTGGGACATGTGACGTCAGGCCACTTGGAAATCAGCTCGTGCATGAGCGAGGCTCTCGCGGCAAACGTTGCTCGCATGCTGCGAACATCGTCGGCTGTTTCGTTCAGCGCAACCGGAATTGCGGCGTAACAGAAACTCGCGATGCAGGTGTTGAGTTGGCTCTGGAGCGTATTCATCGCTTTGGCAACCGCGCTGTTATTTCCGGGAGCGCAGGCGTAGCCGATGCGCCACCCTGTCATCGCAAACGCCTTTGACAGGCCGTTGATCGTCACAACGCGGTCGGCGATTTCGGGGATTGCACCGAATGACAAGTGGATGTCGTCGCCGTAAATGAGCCGTTCGTAGATTTCGTCACTGATGATCGCCACATGCGGGTGCGACGCGAACATGTCGGCAAGTTCGCGGGTTTCATCCTCGCTGTACATCGTGCCGCACGGATTGCTCGGACTGTTGATGAGTACGGCGCGGGTATCGGGGGTGATGGCGGCGCTGATGTCTGCCGGAGAACACTTGAAGTTGTCTTCCGGCGTGCTGGACACCTCCACCATTGTTCCGCCCGCGAGATTGATCATCGGCTCGTAGCTGACCCATGCTGGAGTAGGCACGACCACCTCGTGGCCCTTGCCGTGATCCAGCAGTGCCATGAGCGCAAGATTGATTGACATCTTGGCTCCCGCGTTGATCGAGATGTCGTTGGCTGTGCAGTCAATGCTGTTCTCGGTCTGCAACTTCTCCGCGATCGCCTCGCGGGCTTCGGGGGTGCCAGATGCGGGCATGTAATGCGTTTCGCCATTCTGCATGGCGGTGATTGCGGCGTCCATGATGATTTTCGGCGTGTCGAAATCGGGCTCGCCAGCGCCGAATGCGATGACCTCGCGGCCGTCGGCCTTGAGTTCGCGGACCTTTGCGCTAATGGCCAGCGTGATCGAGGGCGGAATGCTCGTGGCTCGATCCGAGAGTTGCATGGTGGGGACGATAGCGGAACTGGGCATGGGGAACCTCCGTGTAGTGAGAGCGTACCCGACTCAGGCGAGATACCATGGTGCCATGCACTTCGACGCCCACCAGCCCGTGATCGATGATCTTGAGGCGCGGATCTTGACCATCCGTGACTCTCTTTGACTACGACGCAAAGATCGATCGGCGAGAGGCATTGCAAGGGCAGATGAACGAGGTGGATTTCTGGGGCGATCAGCAGGCGGCTCAGAAGACTATCGGGGAGTACAAGGTGCTCAAGGCGCAGACTGAGGGGTTGGAAAAAGTCATTGCCGACTTTGAGGATGCGAAGATCGCCTACGAGCTGGCCCGGGAAGAAAGTGATGCCGAGTTGTTGGAGGAGGCGGACGGGCAGTTATTCGAATTGTGCAGTCGAATGAGTCGCGTGGAAGTGCAGTCGCTGTTGAGTGGGACGCATGATCACCGCGATTGCTTTGTGTCGATTCAGTCTCGCGACGGAGGAACGGAGGCGGACGACTGGGCTGCGATGCTTGACCGCATGTACAACCATTTTTGGGAGCAGCGTGGTTGGAAGGTGGAGGAGATCAGCCGAATACACGGCACCGAGGTGGGCATCAGCGAAGTGACGTATCGAGTCAAGGGGCCGATGGCGTACGGGAACATGAATTGTGAACGGGGCACGCATCGGTTGGCGCGGGTGAGTCCTTTCAATTCGCAGGGAAAGCGGCAGACGAGTTTTGCGACGGTGGATGTGATTCCAGAGTTTGAGGAATCGGAGGTGGAGATCGACGACAATGACATTGAGTTCACGACATTTGCGCGGTCGTCGGGGCCGGGCGGCCAGAATGTGAACAAGGTGGCGTCGGCGGTTCGGATTGTGCACAAGCCGACAGGAATCATGGTGGTCAGTTCGACGCACAAGGCGCAGTTGCAGAATCGCAAGCAGGCGATGAATATATTGCAGGCAAAGTTGAATCAGATTGAGGAGGAGCGGCGGCAGGCGGAGTTGGATGAGGCGACTGGCGGCAAGGTGGACCAGGGGTGGGGGACGCAGATCCGCAGTTATGTCTTGTATGACAATCGCGTGAAGGATCACCGCACTTCGCACGAAGTCGGCAATCCTCAATCTGTCCTTGACGGTAGCCTCGACGGCTTCATTGACGCTGAGTTACAACGCAAGCGATCTGTTCGCGGCTAGTCCAATCCCGGCCACCCACCGTTTTCCAATCCCGGCCACCCACC
>CAZJKE010000042.1:0-11978 GCA_964546585.1 uncultured Isosphaeraceae bacterium
GTGTGTCTCCGCCGAAGCGGCGGATTCGCGCGTGGTTTCGCACTGATTTGCACCCTTTGGCGCCCCAACTGTCGTGGTTACTGGCGGGGGTGCGTCATGCGTGCCAGTTGGTAGCACGAGTGTGCCCGACACTGCTGAATCGTTCAGACGCTGGTGTCAGCGTTGTCGCTGTAGAGATCAAGATAGAAGTCCAACAACTTTCTTCCGTCTATGACCCGCTCACGACTGTGCAGGAAGCCGAAGTTGTCGAACATTGAAATCGCCGGCGATCGCTCGATGCGCACATCCAGCACGACCTTGAGGTATTGCATCTCGCGGCAAAATGCGATGGCGTGCTGCATCAGGCGTGTGCCGACTCCCCGCCGACGGTAGGCCTCCCGCACCCGCAACCTTCGCATTTCGGCCGAATTGTCGCTGAGCCGTTGCACACCGATCATGCCGATGACCGCGCCATCGTGGTCGGCCACCCAGAATCCACTCCCGTCACAGTTGAAATACCCCTCCAGAAGATGCTCGAGATCGGCACCCGTATCGTTGCCGCGAACCTTGCCCTCCAGCCGACTTCGGTCAAAGAGTTCCAGAAGCGATGGGATATCGCCTGGGGTCGCGCAGCGTACCGACAACACTTCCGGAGGGAACGCAGGACTGGAGGAACCATCATTCATGTTGTCTGTTCCAATCCTTGATGCGGCTACGCAACATCAAGAAACTGAACTGAACCCGCCGCCACATCAATCACGGCCACAGTATAGATTGCTGCGCGGTGGAGCGCGCCCGGGTTCACTACACGCGTTCTATCGACGATTTCATTGCTGCGGCAGTGCGTATGGCCGTGCAGCAGCCACGGCACGCCATCAGCAACAAACGAATCAAACTGCCGCTGATCATCTCCGTGAAGGAACGCAATCTGACTGCCATCGATGTTCAAAAGGCCGGCGGGGTGGTGGTTATTGATACCGACTCTCGCCGCGTGCCCACCGATGAGAGATGGGCTGTCGCAGTTACCGAGCACGATGTCGACTGGCAGGTCGATCAGTTCGTCCAGTACCTCGCAGGTCTCGAAATCTCCGAGATGAATGAGGCGATCACAGCGTTCGTTTCGCAGCAACTCGATCGCGCGGCGTGTCCGCAGCACCTCGCCGTGCGAGTCGGCCATCACGCCAATGCGCATGTCAGTGACTCCAGCGTCCCGGGGCGGTCAACTCGTCAATCCATGTGCGGTACCCAGCCTCCAGAGCCAGCGGATCTGCGTCAAAGAACATCAGCCAATCCAATGGCGTTGGGTACGGACCAACCAGGTCGGCCAACCTTCCGGTGGCTGCAGCCTGAAGAACGCGATCCAGTTGCAGGGAGTACACCTCGTGTTCAGTGATGTAGGTCGTCAGCGCCCAAAGCTGCGCGTAGTACGCGAGCAACGAACTGCGACCGTCCCGCAACACGCCGCCCGGTTCTGCGGCAAGGAGATCCTCCAGCGGCGCGATGACATCGGCAGTCATGGCGCTTCTCAGGGCGGCGCGCCGATCCCAGTTCCGGAACGGCAAAAACTCGACGCCGTTGGAAGAAACGCGAAAGCCCTCCATCCAAGTCGCGATGCCTTCGTCAAGCCAGGTCGGAAGACAGTCGACAAGCGCGGCCTCGGCGTACTGATGCCAGCCCTCATGCGCGGCGATGCGCAGCGTGGCTCTACTGCGACCTCGCCCGTCGAGGTCATACAGCAACGCTGTGCCATCAATGGTTACACCTCCGCGGCCAAGGGCCTGCCATTCAGCGGCATCGCTTCCCAGCATCTCCCGCAACTTCGCGCTCCATTGCTTCTCATCCCGCATGAGGTAGACCTGAAGCCGGTGACGTGGCCACGGCAGCGGCGTCAGCGCGGTGGCATATCGCATCAGTGCATGGTCATAGAAGGTCGGAAGGAGATCGACGAGTCTTGCGTGCGGGACCGTCGTCCGGATATCCCATCCGCTTGTGCGAAGGAATACGCCGGGGGTCCCTCGCCAAGACCAGTTTTCCCGCTCGACATCAAGCAGATCGATTGCGACTGGGCTCGGCGGCTGGGCTGGGGGCGAGGCGCAGCCCAGAAGGACCAAGCCGGCGGCCAGAGCAAAGGATTTGCGTATCGCGATCATGTTGTTTCCATGGCGGCCAGCGCCTTTTCAGCCGCAGCGAGGTCCTGTTCCGCTGCTTGCAATTGTTCGCGCGTCTCCTGCACCACATGCGGCGGCGCATTCTGCACATAGGAATCGTTGTCAAGTCGTTTGCGATAATTGGCAATGTCCGCCGCAATCTCTTCAATGCGGCTTGACAACTTGGATCGTTCCGCATCCAGGTCAACTGCGTCGTGAAGGTTCATCAATTCGACTGTCGTTCCTTCAAACGGGATAGCCACACCGTTCCCGGCGATCTCGCAAACATCAGCGACGCCAGCGAGCGAGGACAGTGACTCGGCGAACTGCCTGCCAAATGCAAGCAAGGCATCAGGCAAGGCGAGTGTAATGGTTCGCCGAGGGGGAACCTTCTGCTGACTTCGCGCGGTGCGAATGGCCGTCACCAGTTCCTGCAAGCGTTGAAAAGAGGCGACTGCGGCATCATCGATCTGCAGATTCTCGACACGGGGCCACGCAGCGATCGCAGCGAGTTCCGAAGGGGGCATAAGGATGCCGGACACATCCCCGTCCGGAATGTTTCGAATGTGCTGCCAGATCGTTTCGGTTACGAATGGGCAGATGGGGTGCAACAGTCGAACGATGGCATCCAAGACGGTCGCAAGCACGCGCTGCTGTTGGGGGTCGTCGCGAATCGTCGGTTTGATCGCCTCCAAGTACCAGTCACAGAAGTCTCGCCAGATCAAGTCGTATGCAGCATCCGCGGCGTGGTTGAATTGAAATGATGCAAAGGCAGCGTCGATCCGTTCAATGGCGATCGCCAGACGCGCAAGAATCCACTGGTCGACTTCGGGGCGATCCTGACCGTCCACATGCGCTGTTGGCTGGTCAATGGTTGACAGTGCGAATCGGGACGCGTTCCAGAGTTTGTTCGCAAAGTTTCTGCCCGCGTCGAATCGGCTTGATGTGTTCGCGGCAAGCGGGCGGGTGTCGGTTGGTTCTTCGCCAATCGATACACCGTAGACGGTCACCATCTCTGCGCCACGCTTTGACGGGCTTTTCTGAATCGGCGCTGCAACGCGGCGCCCTGTTGGTGAGTCGATGAACTTCGGGGTGAATGCCTCGCCAGTGTGGGGGTCGATGAGATCTACCGGCAGCCGGACATCTTGTGTTGCTGTTGCAATCTGTGCCATGACCAGACGCAGTGCATCGGTTCCATGCGACGCGATGATGTCGCGGGGATCGACTCCATTGCCCAGCGACTTGCTCATCTTCTGCCCGAATCCGTCCTGCACCATGGGGTGGATGTACACATCGCGGAACGGGAGGTCGCCGCGGCGGAAGTACCTGTTGAACATCACCATGCGACTCACCCAGAGGGTGATGATTTCGCGAGCCGTGCAGAGCACATCGGAAGGGTTGAATGCATCGAGCAAGCCTTCGGTTTCAGGGAACGCCGCAGGGTCTGGCCAGCCCATGGTGGAGAGGGGCCACAGGGCCGAACTGAACCATGTGTCCAGCACATCCTCGTCCCGGACAAAGCCCGCTTTCTCGATCGCCTCCTCCGTTTCCAGGTGGCCATCCGCAACACAGAGAAATGTGCGGCGTACACCCTCGCCCGCATCGTCCACATGCCGCTCAGCAATCCAAGGCGAGTCCTTGTCGGGCCAATCTTGATCCTGCCCAATCGCCGTGGTTTTTGACCAGACGGGAATGCGATGCCCCCACCAGAGTTGGCGGGAGATGCACCAGTCCCGGAGGTTCTCGTGCCATGTTTGAAAAGTGCGTGCGTACCGCGCGGGGTGAAACCGCAACTCACCATCGCCAGAAGCATCACCGCACGCTCGCGGGGGCGGCGAACCGTCGAACTGATCGCTGGCCATGGCCCGCAGTGCCTCGTTCTTCAGACGATCGTCGGTCACGGCGACATACCACTGATCGCTCAAGTAGGGTTCGATCGGTACATGGCTTCGGTAACTGTGTCCGACCGTGTGTTCATAGGGGCGGATGTCCTCAAGAAGATCGTGGGCCTTGAACCAGTCAACGATCGCGATGCGCGCGTCTTCCCTGCTCATGCCAAGGAATGCCGCAGCCTGCTTGGACACATCCTCCCAGCCATGTGAATCAGAGATCGAACCGTCCGGAGCCATCACATTGATGACCGGAAGGTCGTGTCGCTCGCCGATGTCCCAGTCGTTCGGATCGTGTGCTGGCGTTACTTTCAAGAAGCCGGTGGCGAATTCAGCCTTGGGATCCTCGCCGATTCCTGGCATCACAACATGGTCGTCTTGGACGATGGGGATGACGCGATCGACGATCGGTAGCATCACCTTTCGCCCATGGAGTTCCGCAGCGCGGGGGTCACTCGGATTGATGGCGACAGCCGTGTCTCCGAGCATCGTCTCTGGCCGCGTCGTTGCGACCGTCACATGACCCGATCCATCTTCGAGCGGATAGCGGAGGTAATACATGTGGCCTGCAATCGACTCCATCTCGACTTCGTCGTCGGCCAGTGCCGTGCGGGTGACCGGATCCCAGTTCACCAGCCGTTTGCCGCGGTACACAAGTCCTTCTCGAAAGAGTTGGAAGAACGCCGCTCGCACCGCGGTGGTGCACACATCGTCCATGGTGAATCGCAGGCGATCCCAGTCGCAGGACGCCCCCATGCATTTCAACTGGTCGATGATCGTCTCTTCGTACTCATCCTTCCACGCCTGTACGCGTTCCACGAAGGCACCGCGGTCGTAGTCGGTGCGTTTCTTGCCCTCGCTCTGGAGCAGCCGCTTTTCGACGACGGTCTGCGTGGCGATGCCTGCATGATCGGTCCCCGGCATCCAGAGCGTGTCGTCTCCCCGCATCCGATGCCACCGCACAAGAATGTCCTGCACGGTGTTATTGAGGGCATGGCCGAGGTGGAGCGGCGCGGTGACATTTGGCGGTGGAATGACGATGCAGAAACGCGGGGGCGCCTCGGCTGGGTTCGCGCGGAAGATGCCCGAGTCGAGCCACCGCTGAAGGACGCCGTGCTCGGCTTCTGCAGGAGCGTATGATCTTGGGATGGCAGTGTCCGTACCGCGAACCATGATCGGGCCCATGATACTCGCCGCCGCCCTTGCGACTTGCTCGGTGGTGGGGTGCAAGGATGTTCCCGCGGAAACCACCGCGGCAAGAGGAGTCACTACGGATGATCGTTCGGTGGCCATGGATGCCGCCATGGCCCACCTCGATGCCGGACGAACCGTCGAGGCGCTGGCAATTACTTCCAGACTTGTGGCGCAGGATCCACACAGTGCTGATGCGCACGAAACGCATGCGCTCGTCCTCCTCGCGGAGGCCAGCCGCATGGACAAACTTGGCGACGCGGCGGGTGCCGCCGGCGGTTGGCTCAAGGCATACGGGGCGTATGACCGAGCGTGTGAACTTCGTCCAGATGCAGGTTTGCTTCATCTCTCAGCGGGGCAGGTTGCCCAGGCCATGGGAATGAGCGAGGAAGCGAGACGTCATTACACCGCGGCAGATGAACTGGTACCGGACGATCCGCGTGCATCGTTTTTTCTTGGACAGATGGCATTGATGGAGAAGGACTGGGAGTCTGCACGCCGTTGGCTTGAGCGAAACATCGCGATTGCACCGGGCGAACCCTACGCCATGGCTTCGATGGCCATCGTGGAAGTGGAGACCGGCGAGCCGGCTCGGGCCATTCGGATTGCAGGACAAGCATGCCGAATCAGTCCGGCCGATCCCATGTTGCGCGTGTTGCAGGCACGCGTCCATCGCATTGCCGCCGAGGCGACTCGGGGCATCGAGATTCTCACCGCGCTCTCCGCTGACCAACAGGCAACACCTGCCGCTGCGGAAGAACTCGCCGCATGCTGGGATGATCTTGGGTATCCGGAGGAAGCCGCAAACGCCTTGGCTACCTGCTGGCTGGCGGATCGAAGTCAATGGAAGGCTGCACTCGGCGCTGCCAGAATCCTCATGGCAGCGGGCCGCCAGAACGATGCTGTCATCTGGCTTGAGCGAGCTCGGCAGCAGGTCGGGGACGCGGCCGTTGAAGCAGCGATGGAGGGGGACACATGAGCGGCGGCCTTTCATCGATCCTCTGGATCATGGCCATCCTGGTGCTGATTCTCGGCATCATCGGGATTGCGGGTATTGCGATGGCGGCTCGGTGCCATCGATGCAGGCCCGCGGATGTATCCCGGAAGGAAGACCCAGAGGTGGATCCATGGGCCGAGGCGGGACGAAGGGCCCCTGAGGACCCCACGAACCGCGATGGAGGGGATGCGTAGCACTATCCGGTAGCCTGCTTGTGAGGCCGCCTCAAGCCAGGGCCGCAGAGTGCCGATTTCATCTCCGGGAGATTCTTTTTTCTTACCAGAAGGACCATCCATGACCAGACACCTCCTGAGCCTCCTGTTGGCCTTCACGACCGCCATGGCATGTACCCCTGCGGGGTTCGCCGATGACACGCTCGCAGTCATCGGGCCAGCGGAGTGGTCGTCGCGTATCTGGGCGGCTGCGGGGGAGGGCGACTGGTCGACGGTCGACAACCTCATTTCGAAGACGCCGGCCGGCGATGAAGAACTGCTCGATACATTTCGCTCGCAGGTAGAGGCCTACCGAGACCACCGCGCCTTGGAGGCGGAGGACACGGCGTTGTCGCGTGCCGAGGCCGTTACAAAGATGAACGAGGAACTCGTCGCTGGACATGTGGTGCTGGCGATGCAGTCAGCGGTGAAAGCGCAGACGCTCAGTGACGACTTTGACCAAGCGATGCTTGATCCGGATGTACAGAAGGTGTTGCAGGCTGTCGAGTCGGACATCAGGAAGCATCTGGACGAGGGCGACTTCCTGATGGCGCAGACGCTTCTGTATTACATGCGCACTTTCTACGAGGACACCTCTCGCCGCGATCTTTATGACCGCTGGGATGCGATGCTTGATGATGCGAGCGTGCAACTTGGGTTGTTACGGAAGTATGCACCTCGCCACTTGCACGGGTTGTGGGGGAAGCGGGCTGAGGCGCTCGGCGACGAACAACCCGAGGAGTACAGCGAACAAGCCGCCGACAACTGGCGCGAGCGGATAGACGGCATTGAGCCAGGCATCATCATCGGATCCTTGCCAATTGCGGCGACCGAACACATGCAGGAAGCCGGTTGGAATCCGCTGATCGTCGGTGGGCTGACGGGCGTGCGTCGTCTCGGGACTACTCCGGCCATCGCCGAGACTTTTGCACAGATCGCCGATGGGGAAATTCGCGAGGCATGGGTTGCCGGTGTCGACAAGGAACTGGCGAGTCTTGCTGAACGGCTTGATGACCAGCAAGGCATTCGGGTACTCGATCTCATGCTTCGCCGGCTTGAGGCATTGAATGAGGCGACCATCGATCTTCCCTTCGAAGTCGTTGTTCGAGAATTCGGCGATGGCTCCATGTCAACGCTCGATCGGTACAGCGGCATCATTTGGCCGGATGAGTCCCGCCGCTTCAACCAACAGACTGAGGGACGATTTGTCGGAGTCGGCGTCGTGATTCGCGAGAACAGCAAGGGCGAGATCATGGTTGTCAATCCGATCGAGGGAGCACCGGCTTACTACGGCGGCGTGCAGCCCGGGGATGTCATTCAGAAAGTTGATGGGCGATCGACCGCGGGCTGGTCATTGAATGATGCGGTTGACCGCATAACCGGGCCGCGAGGCACGCCCGTAGCGCTGACCATTCGGCGAGGTGAAGACGGTGAGATGATTGACTTCACGCTGACACGAGCCACCGTCAAACTTCATTCGGTGCAGGGCTGGTGGAAGGAAGGGTTGGATGATGAAGGCCAACCCATCTGGGACTGGATGATCGACGATGCCAACCGCATCGCGTATGTGAAGTTGACAGGCTTTTCCGAAGAGACCTATCGCGACCTTCTCACGGCGATTCGCGAGATGTCGGCAGATGGTGTGCCGAATGGATTGGTACTGGATCTCCGCTATAACCCAGGCGGGCTGTTGCCGATTGCACGGCGCATCGCCAACCTCTTTGTTTCCAGCGGGACAATTGTATCGGGCGAAGATTCCAACGGCGATCAGTTGTTTGTCATGGGTGCTCGCCCGTCGTGGGCGTATCTGGCAGACTGGCCGGTGGTCGTGCTGATCAATCAGGGTTCGGCAAGCGCAAGCGAAATTGTATCTGGTTGCGTACAAGCACACGCCGCTGGCGTCGTGGTTGGCGAGCGCAGTTGGGGCAAGGGAAGTGTGCAGACGGTGCATCCAGTGTCCGACGAGGCAGCGCTCAAATTGACGACGCAGTACTACCGGCTGCCATCGCCTGACGGTGGGACGACACCGGGCCGATTGGTTCACAAGCAACGCGGATCAAACGACTGGGGCGTGGTGCCGGACCTGATTGTTCGGATGTCACCGGATCAGGTGGTCAAGACAAATGAACTGCGGCAGAAGGCCAACGTGCTTGCGGTGGAAGGTCCAGATGAGCGACCAAGCGTCGATGACTTGCTCGAAAAGGGACTCGACCCGCAGCTGGAAACCGCCGTCCTGTTGTTGCGAGCCACCGCCGTGTCGCGGCACATCGCTGATGTGCGACAGGCACGTGCAGATTGAGCGTGTAGTCAATCCTCTATGATGAGCGGATGATTTCACTTGCAGTTGCACTGATTGCCGTTACCGCATCCGGCGCCAACCGTTTCGGATTGAGTGAGCCGCCAGCTAAACCAGATGGCACGGTTCGCGTCGCAACCTACAACATGCTCAACTTCTTCGACCACGCGGATGATCCGTCGTTGCAGGGGAAGTATGACGACTTTGGCGACAACCCCGGCCCGACTTCGGAGGCCAGGTGCGCAGAACTTGCCAAGGTGATTCGGCAACTGGATGCCGATGTATTGGCGCTCGAAGAAGTGGAGTCGCTCGAAGCGTTGCAATGGTTCAATGCGAAGTTTCTTCAGGGGATGGGCTACGACTACGCAGCATCCGAAGAAGTGGGGTACTACCGGGGGATCGAACAAAGTGTGCTGAGCCGGTTTCCGATTACCGGCATCCGGGTCTGGCCGGATGCTGATTTGTCACATGTGACGAGGAAGGGGCAGGGGTGGGCCGCCGCGCCGTCGGGTACCGGCAAGGTGACCTTTCAGCGAAGTCCGTTGTCGGTCGATATCAAGATGCCCGGTGGGTACGAGTTGACTCTCTTCATCGTGCATCACAAGGCGGGGCGGGATACCAACTGGCACCGCGAGGCGGAAGCGTTGAAGATCGTTGAACTGGTTGCAGCGATGGCTTCAGAGGATCCGGATCGGAACATCATGGTGCTTGGCGATTTCAATGCCGCGCCGTGGGATCGCTCAGTGCGGGTGTACCTCGACGGCGGTCTCTTTGACACGATGGGCTATCGCAGCACGAATGTGGAATACGACGCTGACGCACCACTTTGGAAGACACATGAGAGCGATCGGGTCATTGACTACATCCTCGTGAACGGGGCCGCTGCTGGCGAATATGTGCCGGGTAGCGGTTTCGTCTTGGGGACACTCACTCCACCGTCATCGTATGACTGGCGAACGGATCCCAAGCCCGCTGGCTACGCGGCCGATCACTACCCTGTGGCGATTGACATTGTTCCCATAGAAGGGCAGGGGGCGTCGGTGGTGGCATCGCCCTGGCCTCGCGGCGCGGCGGATTCGGCACTGGCAGGGCAACCCAAGGCAACGGCCTCCTCATCTGGCGGCGGGGGCAGCGGCAAGGCTGTGCCTGCCGATGGAGCCCCGTATCTTGCATCGAAGCGGAGCAAGGTGTTTCATGATGCGTCCTGCGGAAACGCTCAGAAGATCAGTGACAAAAACCGCACCGGATTCGCCACGGTCGACGACGCTGCCGCCTCCGGGCGGCGGCCGGCGAAGTGTTGTCACCCCGAGTGACCGGCGCTCAGGGTCGTGACCAGATTGTGAGCGTCACTCTGTGCCGAGCAGTCGTTGGACTTCCTGGACATCCTTGTCGCCGCGGCCGGAGAGGTTGATCAGAAGGTGGGTGCCTCGCGGCATGGTCGGGGCGATTTTCAGGGCGGCTGCGACGGCGTGCGATGACTCGAGGGCAGGAATGATGCCCTCGCCTTCCGACAACTTCCGGAACGCGGCAATCGCCTCTGCATCATCAACCAACGTGTACTCCACCCGGCCCGTGTCCTTCCATGCAGCGTGCTCCGGCCCAACACCCGGGTAGTCCAGACCCGCCGAACAGGAGTGCACCGGCTGGGTCTGGCCGAACTCGTCCTGCAACACATAACTGAGTGAACCATGCAGCACGCCCGGCTCGCCAAGGTTCAGCGGCGCCGCATGTTGCCCCACCCCAAGGCCGGTACCGCCTGCCTCGACGCCTACCAGACGCACCCCCGGGTCTGCAGCAAACGCCGCAAAGATTCCGGCAGCATTCGAACCTCCGCCTACACATGCGACGATGCAATCCGGCAGGCCGCCAAAGAGTCGTTCACATTGTTCTCTGGCCTCGCGTCCGATGATGGACTGCAAATCACGAACGATGAGCGGAAACGGATGCGGGCCCACAACTGACCCAAGTATGTAGTGCGTCGTATCCGATGACCCCATCCAATCCCGCATGGCTTCGTTGGTGGCGTCCTTGAGCGTCCTTGAACCTGAGTCAACAATTTTGACCACCGCGCCAAGCAACTCCATGCGAAACACATTCAACGCCTGCCGCCGAGCATCTTCGGCGCCCATGTACACCTCGCACGCGAGGTTCAACCGAGCGCACGCTGTCGCCGTCGCCACGCCATGCTGCCCTGCGCCGGTCTCCGCAATCACTCGCTCTTTCCCCATTCGGCGTGCAAGCAAAGCCTGACCGAGTGTGTTGTTGATTTTGTGCGCACCGGTGTGTGCCAGATCTTCACGCTTGAGCCAGATGCGGGCGCCGCCAGCATCTTCCTCCTCCAAACCCGTCGCCTCAGTCACCGGCGTGGGTCTACCAACAAATTCGCTGAGCAGCCCATCCAACTCTTCATGGAAGCACCGATCGGATTGTGCTTCCGTCCACGCGGCTTCAAGTTGATGCAACGCGGCGACGAGCGTCTCCGGAACATACTGGCCACCAAATGGTCCAAATCGACCGACGGAATCTGATGTCTGGGTCTCAGAGTTCATTTCAGGTGCTCAGTGAGAAACGCGACTTCACGGGCCTTCACATTGGCGGAGTGTTTGCCAAATCCGACATGTTCATCGATGGCACCAGTGTCATCCAAGGCAAGCACTTTGATCACCTCGGGCTGTTCGTAGCGGTCGCGAAGAAGGTCCAAGAACGCCATCTGTGCATCGAAGGGTACCCGCCGATCGCCCCGGGCGTGTACGGCGAGAATCGGTATTTCCCGCCAGTCATCCAGATGTGCAGTTGGATCGTGTTCCGCGATGAGATTCGCCTCCGCAGGCCAACGCAATGTAGACCCGCCCGATGCATCAAGCCATGCTCCACACGCTGCCTCGAGAATGGCCCCACTGAAAGGATGCTCATTCGTCAACCCACATATGGCCGCCATGCCTCCTCCCGACATCCCGCCAATGGCACTGCGGGTGAGGTCAAACGATTCCATTCTTGCCAGATCCATCAGAACGCCGTCCAACTCCTCCGCCATCGTCGTAATGACAGTCATGGCTGCTTCTGGACGCTGCAATTCCGCGTCGAACCGCTCGCCGTGCCCCGGGAGATCCAAGGCACAGACATTGAACCCGCTTCGTATGCACCGGAGGTATCGGCCCGGATCAGTTTCTTTGTCTGCCGTCCGTCCGTGCATCCAGAGCAGGAATGGCCTGGGCCTGTCATCCTGCTCAATCAACAATGCGGGGACGCCGCCGAGCCTGCAGTGGC
>CAZJKE010000042.1:12078-14752 GCA_964546585.1 uncultured Isosphaeraceae bacterium
GGTCTTGAGGCAGCGAGCCGCGGGGCCGCTTCCGTGGTCATGGTGGAGCGCGACCGCCGCATCTTCGCCCTTCTGCAGGAGAACATCGAGACGCTTGGGTGCGGCGATCGCGTCAGCGCGATCGAGGCCGATGCCCTCGGCACCGTCGCCATGCTTCGCGGCGGTAAGGATCTCGATGTGATCTTCATCGATCCTCCGTATGCCTCGATGCAGGAGGATGTAGGCCGCGATCGCATCATGCAGCATCTTCCGCGGTTGTCGGAGTGCCTGACAGAGGACGGGTTTCTGGTTCTTCGGACGCCGCTTGACCCCGGCAAGTCGCCCCACACAGTAGACGGGCTCGCCGGGCCGGAAGTACACCAGTATGGTCGTGGCATGTGGGTACTGCTGTACGCCCTCGAGAGGACAGAGGCCTCGTGAGTGACGATCTGTACATCGCCGCGAAGCGTGTTGTCTCGTTGCTTGCCGATGCCGGGCACGAGAGTTACTTTGCAGGTGGATGCGTGCGTGATCGAATTCTCGGCCTCCTGCCAGAGGAATATGACATAGCAACTGCCGCTCATCCGCCTCAGGTGCGAGCCATCTTCCCGCGGGCCCGGAGGGTTGGAGAAGCGTTCGGCGTCATGCTTGTTCGGCAGGATGAGTACATGTTTGATGTAGCCACCTTTCGCACGGACGGTTCGTATGCCGATCACCGCCGGCCGAACTCGGTTACATTCAGTGATGCCCAGCACGATGCCGCCCGACGCGACTTCACGATCAACGGACTCTTCGAAGATCCGATCAAAGGAGAAGTGATTGATCTGGTGAACGGCCGGGCGGATCTGGAGGCCGGCGTGGTCCGCGCCATCGGCGATCCCCGGAAGAGGCTGGATGAAGATCACTTGCGGATGCTGCGTGCAGTTCGCTTTGCGGCGAGATTCAACTTCGCAATCGAGGATGAAACCGCCGCGGCGATGCAATCTCTTGCTGGTGAACTGCAGGGTGTTTCGCGTGAGCGAATCGGGCAGGAAGTGCGGCGGATGCTCACGCACGAGCATAGAGGTGCGGCAGCGGGGGAGATTCAGCGTCTGAGGTTGGATGAGAGTACATTGATGGAACCCTCCTGCAGCAATGAACCGAGCAGAATTGAGCGACTTCCCGCCGTCGCCGAATACGGCACGGCTCTGGCCGCATGGGCGCTGGACCGCCATGGGGAAGGGCTTGACCTGAAGGCAGTGGCCGACCGTTGGCGGAAGGCTCTGTCGCTGTCCAACCGCGAATGCGATGCGTTGGCAGCGACAGTTGAAGTGCGTCGAAGCCTCGATGCATGGGACGATCTGGGGACGGCCCTTCGCAAGCGTTTGGCGGTTTCTCCCTGCTTTGGCGGAGCATTGGAAATTCTTGAGGCGGAGGATCCGGCGAAGTTTGGGGAAATTCGCCGCTCAGTTGACGCTCTTGCGGAGCGTGGGCTGGCTCCCAGACGACTGCTCAGCGGCAATGATCTGGTGGCTGCAGGTATCCCGCCCTCGCCGGCTCTGGGCAAGGCCTTGCAGGTCGTGTACGACGCGCAACTCGAGGGTTCAATCAGCACATTTGACGAGGCTCTTGCCCTTGCCAGGGCATTTCTGAAAGAGCCCACCTGACCTGGGGGCGTGAGGCGGCTACACTGCTCGCAGCGGCAAGGAGGAGCATTCTCATGATTCAATTGTGCATGGCTTTGGCGTTCGTTTGTGTGGTATCCAGCGGCGCGGCGCCGCCCTCAGATGATGGCGAACTGGGTCTTGCGAATGTGGTGCGACTCACCGAATCTGATGGCGCATCGGTCTGCGTGCTGTCGATCAACGGCCAGATGTTGACCGACATCAGGTTGGAAAACTATGAGAAGGCTGCCGAGGCTCTGGAGGAGTTGAGCCCTGATCTGATCGTCATCGAGGTTGAATGCAGCGACTCCGAGGATGCCTGGGCTGCCTCGCAAGGTTGGATCGACCCGCGTGAGCGTGGACGATTTGATGACAAGCAGCTCATGGGCATTGCGAGGCTCTTTCGAGTGCGTCTCAAGGACATTCCGCAGGTTGTCTGGGTCAAGGACTCGGCCGGTTTGAGCACGATTCTCGTGCTGGCCTGGGATCGCATCTATATGGCTCCCGGCGCAAGGCTCACCGGCGCGGAGGCCTTCCTGATGCAAACCGGATTTGCCGGCGTGCCCGATGAGGAAGTCCGCGCGAAGATGACCGCTGCGTGGGTCAATCGCCCTATCGGCATCGGCAAACTCGGGGGCCGAAGTGCCGACCTCATGAAGTCGCTGGTAGACCCTCGAGAATACCTCTCCGGAACGTGGAAGGGAAAGGATGTGGAGTGGCGGGGGGACATGGAGGGTCAGTTCGTCCTTGACCGATCGGACGAAGCTATCCCCTCATTCAACGCTGTGCTCGCCGAAGAATTCCGAATCAGCGAAGCCACGGTTGCATCGCTTGAGGAACTGTTGTTGCTCACCGACATTCGGGAGTACCACCTCGTCGGGGAGAAGGTCAATGTCGATCTGCAGAAGTACCGCGAGGGTTGGCGGCGAAAGTACGCTGATGCGAAGCGGTTGTGGGGGGACTACGGGCAGTTCCGGGGGTGGGCAACGGGAGAGGATCTGGTTGCGTACCTCGGCAAGTGCAAGAACACGGTTATCAGTTTGATTGGCATC
>CAZJKE010000043.1:0-5351 GCA_964546585.1 uncultured Isosphaeraceae bacterium
TGGGCGTTGCGATGTCTCCTCCATGCACCGATGATACCCATCATGCCCATGAGACTCCTCGCCACGCTCGCCGCTGCCCTGCTGGTCGCCTGCTCCCACAACCCCGCAACCGGCCGCCGCCAATTGCTCCTGATGTCGCCCGCGCAGGAAGTCGCCATCGGCAAGAAGGCCCGCGGCCCACTCATCAAACAATACGGCGGCGAGGTCCAGAGCCAGCAGGTGCGAAACTACGTCAAGCGGGTCGGCGACGCACTGCTTCCCGGCATCGAAGGCCAATACCGAGAGTTCCCATGGACATTCACTGCACTCAACAGCGACGAAATCAACGCCTTCAGCCTTCCCGGCGGCCAGGTCTTCATCACCAAAGGCCTCCTCTTGAAACTGCGATCAGAAGCCGAACTCGCCGCCGTCCTAGGACATGAAATCGGCCATGTCACAGCCCAACACCATGATGAGAGACTCTCCCACGCCAATGTCCTCAACACCGCCTCCGCCGTTCTCGCCCAAGGATCTGGGAACGCTCCGGCCATCAGCCAGATCGTCAACGCCGCTGGCGGGGGCTACCTGCTGCGGTTCTCACGCGATCAGGAAATGGAGGCGGATGACCTCGGCGTGCGGTACATCGACCGCGCCGGGTACTGGACACCCACCATGATCCTCATCCTCCGCGTCCTCGATGAAGGTCCACACCCCCCGGAAGTCTTCTCCACCCACCCCCTGCCCAAGTCCAGAATCAATCGACTTCAGGGCATCGTGCCGATACCTGAAAACAGACCCCAAGACGCCCAATATCGAAAAGCAGTGCTCGATCAACTCAACTGACAGGTACAATCCGCCCACCCCCGGACTCTCCCCCGGACTCTCCTCCGGGGCCCTCTGGAGCACACCATGATTATCGACTGCCACACCAGACTCTGGTCCGACCCCCGCCAACTCGGTGAAACAACGGCACGCACGCTTGTTGAGCGGCCGCCAGCATGGGCCGAAAACAGCGGCGACGCCGCCGCCCTCGGTCGAGCCATGGCCTGTGTCGATGCCTCGCTGGTTCTCGGCCACCGCGCCGATCTGGTCGGGGCACATGTCCCCAATGAACTCATCGCCGACTTTGTCGCAAGAGACCCCCGCTACCGACTCGGCATCGCAGGCATCGACCCACTGGCCGACTCCGCGATGCAGGATCTCGACACAGCCCTCTCGCTCGGACTTGTCGGCGTCGTAGTAACCCCATCGCTCGCTGGCTTCCACCCAACACACTCCGCCGCCATGCGCATCTTCGAACGATGCTGCGAACGATCAATGCCCGTTATCACGACCATGCCCGAACCGCTGCCTGCAGCATCCGTCCTTGAATTTGCTCGCCCCACACACTGGGACGAAGTCGCCCGCGCACTCCCCCAACTTCGGTTGTTGTTCACATCAGTTGGGTACCCATGGGTGGATGAAACACTGATGCTGGCTGGAAAACACGAACATGTGTACACGGAAGTGTCAGGCATCGCCACATCACCGTGGCAACTCTACAACACGCTTTCCGCCGCATTGAGCCTTGGCGTCATGGACCGTCTGCTCCTGGGCAGCGGATTCCCCCGCTCAACAGCCCAGTCAACGATCGAGGCGCTCTACAGCGTCAATCACAATGTGCAGGGCACTCCGCTCCCACCGGTACCTCGATCGCGAGTCAGGCAAATCGTCGAACGCAACGCACTCTCCTGCCTTGGCATCGACGCACCGAATGTCGGACGATTGCCTGCCGACGAAACTGATCCCACCGTGCATACGCCCGGCATACTGCTGGATCACGATGTTTCGTAAACGATTGATCCTGGGATTGATCGCGGCGACATGCATGGGTGGATGCGCCAGCGGCCCCGGCGATGTCAGCAGTTCATCACTGGAGGTTCGCTCTCTGGGGCTGACTCGGGTCGTCCTGCGCGTGCCCTCGACGACCACCTGCTGCATGGCAACCAACCTCAATAGCGGCGACCTCTGGCTGACGGACATACCCCTGGAAGACCTCTACGCGGGTACAGTCGATACCGGGCAGGTGATGCATCTCGAATTGCTCTGGCTTCCCCGCGCTGGCAACACCCCCATCGATGCAACCGCAACCAATGTCGCCATTCGCCATGTGGTCTTCGCCAATGGCGAGGTAGGCCTCTATGCCGGAGGAGGATTCGGCTGGCCGCACGGAAGCCCTGACACCGCACTCCGCCTCAGCATGGAGCAGGCGACGATCGCTTTGAAAGCATCAACGCCAGGTTTCGAAGATCTGCTCTCGCCGGCGACCATGTCCGGCAGCATCGGCGGTACGGCTGATCCGGAACTCGCAGCCCGCATCTCCGCCGCCGTGGACAAACTGGTCAGCAAAGCCATCGAGTCGCCGACGATCGTTCGCCGCTGAACGACCTACGAGGCCTGAGTTTTCTTCTTGGTGGTTTTCTTCTTCGTCGTCTTCTTCTTCGATGACGAAGTGGCGGCCTTCTTGGTCGTCTTCTTCTTCTTCTTCTTCGCCGCCGGCGGATCACCGGTAACGATCTCACCAACGCGGATCTTCAAATATCGCTGGCGATGCCCCTGCTTGCGACGATATCCCTTGCGCCGTTTGAACTTGATGACGTCGATCTTCTCGCCCTTGTATTCCTCGACAACCTCGGCCTGGACGCTGACGCCTTCGAGGTAGGGCGTGCCGATCCTGGCATCACCCTTGTCCGGGGCCAGCAGAAGAACACGATCAAATGTCAGGGAACTGGGGATGACTCCATCCACATCACGACGATCGACCTCAAGGACATCGCCGGTGCTCATTTTGATCTGGGTGCCACTGTCTTCAACGATCGCGTACACGGGAAAACTCCTTTGCAGGGAAGCCCCACAGGATACCTTCCCCACCGTCGCTATGCCAGCCCGCGAAGTCGATCGACGGCCTCCTGGAGCGTCCCCACCTCCTTGCAGAAGGCGAGGCGCACCAGTTTGCGGCCTTCCTCGCTGTGGGCGTAGAACGCACTCGGGGGGATCGCCGCCACCTTGCAGGAGCGAACCAGATGCTCGCAGAACGCCACATCATCACCAAATCCGAAGTTGGCGTGTCCGGCAAGCACAAAGTAGGTTCCCTGCGGGGGACGCACCGCAAACCCGACCTCTTCCAGCCCGGCAACCAGAATGTCCCGCCGCTGCCTGTACTCGCGTACATACTCTTCGAAATACGCTCCGGGAGCCTGCAGGGCCACGGCCGCAGCGGCTTGTAATGGTGTGGCGGCACAGAAAGAGAGAAACTGATGGGCGGATCGGATGGCCCTGGAAAGCGGAGGCGCCGCAACCGCCCAGCCAATCTTCCAGCCAGTTACCGAAAAAACCTTGCCGAGCGATCTAAGCGTAACGGTCCGATCCCGCATGCCGGACAAGGTCACCATCGGAATGTGTTGGCCGTCGAGGACCAGTTTGTCATAGACCTCATCACTGAGTACCACCGCGTCATGTTCGATCGCCAGTTGAGCAATCATCGTGAGTTCCTCGGCCGTGAACACCCGCCCGCTCGGGTTGTGCGGCGTGTTGACGATCACCATCGCAGTACGACTGCTGAATGCGCTCCGTAGTTCCGCTTCATCAAAGGTGAAGTCGGGCGCATGCAGCGTCACAATGCGGGGCACCGCACCCGCCATGGACAGGCAGGCCAGATAGGAGTCGTAGAAAGGCTCGATGACGATGACTTCATCCCCCGGCTCAACCAGACCGAGAATGGCGGCAGCGATGGCCTCGGTACTCCCGCAGGTCACCGTGACTTCTTCCATCGGGTCGATGGGAATCTCGAATGTCGCCCCCACCGCCTCAGCGAGGGCAGGCAATCCGGCTGACCGGGCATACTGATTATGCCCGCTACGAATCGCCTCGACGGCCGCCTCCTTGACGAAGTCCGGAGCGTCGAAGTCTGGGAACCCCTGCCCGAGGTTGATGGCATCGTGCTCGATGGCAAGACGGCTCCACGTCGCAAACACCGTTTCGCCGAAGGGGGCCAGCCGCATTGCTGTCTTTGCCATTGGCACAGTGTATGAATGAGAACATGAGTTGCAGTTGCATTCCAATCAGGCAAGCCAGTGGAGTCATCACCCAAGCCTTAAGAGCCCGCCAGGAACTGTTACTTACTCGCAAGGTCCCCAGGCCGCAATGACGGTCAGTAGATCAGCAACATCCACAATACCGCTGTTGTCAATATCCTCCGGGCAGCCCTGGCACACACCCCAAGCACTGATGATCGCAAGCATGTCCGTAACATCCACGGTGCCGCTCAGGTCGACATCCCCAAGGCATGAACCTGATGGTGCGGTTGCAATCGCTGTTGTTACCGAGGCTCCTGCGCCGCTGCCACGCAGCACAACACCGTCCGAGATCGCCACGAGATCGGCAAGGCCGTCACCGTCAAGATCTCCACTTGCCACCCTGGAGGGGTTCAATCCAGCAAGGGCCAGATCCGGCAGCTCGGAAAGCGTAATGACGGTGTCGGTGTCATTGCGAAGAATGATGATTGACGGCACGCCCCCCGCTGGCGTCGCAATCACCGCAAGATCGTTGTCACCGTCGCCGTCAAAGTCCCCCGCTGCGATGTCCTCAGGGCTACTTCCGATTGCTGTGGTTGCTGCGGGGCCGTACCCGAAGGCGCCGTTCGGAATGACGCTAATGGACCCGGCCACTTGGTTGACAGTCACAATCTCGTCATTAGTGTCATCGCCGAGGTCAACGACAACCTGTCGTGTTGGCGCGTCGCCGACGCCGATGGCTGTCATCATGCCAAGGGGAATGGTTCCGTCGTCCTCCAGCGTGCGAATGCCAACCATATCGTTGTCAGCACTGGTGATGACAACATCCAAGTCCTTGTTGGTATCAACATCCGACGGGTCTATCTGCGTTGGTCGCATGACTGCCGCGGACGCAGTCTGTTGGAAGTTCGCGCCGCGTCCTGCCATGGACGTGACATTTTGGAGGATAATCACGCGGTTTAGATTGCCGGCACAGGCTACGACGATGTCGATCCGCGACATCCCATCCGAAGT
Source organism: uncultured Isosphaeraceae bacterium (assembly GCA_964546585.1). Lineage (GTDB taxonomy): Bacteria > Planctomycetota > Phycisphaerae > Phycisphaerales > SM1A02 > CAZJKE01. The sequence continues at coordinate 5,046 of CAZJKE010000043.1, forward strand.
AACAAAGTTCCCCGTAGTCACATCCACCGGTCCATCCTCGACCTGGATGTCCGTTCTCGTAAAGGAAGCCGTGCCATTGTTCATCAGAACTGAGATGTCGTCGTCGTCGAAGTTAGATACGACTAGATCCGCGTTGCCGTCATTGTCAAAGTCTGCGGCACTGATGCTGCGAGGCGATCCGCCAACTACCACAGACGGAGTTTGCAAAGTCAGCCCCTGCCAAACACCGCCGCTCATGCCATTGTTCAGAAGGATGGCCACCGTCCCATTGGCCTCAATCGGAACCGCGACATCATTGAACCCGTC
>CAZJKE010000043.1:5451-14419 GCA_964546585.1 uncultured Isosphaeraceae bacterium
CATAATCCGCGTCAAAATCCAACCGTAGCATGCCGCTCAATTCCGCGATTCCGGTTACCAGGAGGCGATCATGATCCACGCCTGCTTGCGGTCCGGCGATGTCGAGTTCAAGTGCCCCAGCCCAGCCGGGGCTCTCCGAACTGCCCGCTGCCCATTGGGAGTATTCACCGAAAATCGTAAACTCCGCGGGGTCCCCGTCAGCCATGCCTGGGAGCAGTCGCCCACCCTGGCTGGTCAGACCGCCGGTCAGGCCTGCACCACCAACAACAATGCCCCATGGATCCAACCAGACTTCAGTGATCTGCGGGTTATGATTGTCGCTCAGGGATACTCGACCCCAACTTCCAACATCCAGCGACGGAAGGGTCAGGTCGCCACCGCCGCTGCCGAGATCCAAGGATAGTTGAGCGGTGTCCCCTTCGAATGGACCAACGACAAGAGTCTGCTGAATGTCATAGGACTGGCTGGAGAGGTCAAGTCTGATATCGCCTGCGCCAACGACCAGACCAGTCGTCGCAGCGAGGCTGCTAAAACTCACATCTACGCTCTCATCGGCACGAGCGAACAGCGCAGTATCCAAAACTTGCGGTGCAGCGCTGGGATACCAGTTCGCGTCGTACTCGAAGTAGCCGGAGGAACCACCGATCCAGATGCGGTCACCCGGAGTCCCGGAATCAGGAGGCTGATACTCGTATGGACCAAAGTCGGCAAACGGCGCCGTTCCAGTACCGGTGTCATCGGAAATCGGATCATCGACGAAACGAGGCTGCCCATTCAGATCCGTTGTTACTGAGATATCTCCATTGTTCGCCGCATCGATTGCCGGCGAGAGGGCGAATAGTCGGTAGTCATTATTCTCCGGGTCGGCAAATCGAGGGTTGGTCGACAGCACATTGAGCGTCGGGATGGGCGCATCGGCAGGATCATCCGGCCAAGACTGCACGATGCAATCATGCAGCCACGAAAGCGATGCTGGAACGTCGATCTGGGCGCTCGCGGATTCTCCTGTGAGATCCGTGTTGCCCCACAGGATCGAGTTGGAGCACTGGGCATGCGGATTCCCCGCGTTCGCCGCGTCGAAGATACCGGCACCCTTGTCGAGTGCCTGGTTGTCGGCAACGGTCGTAGTGTGCAGTTCGACCGTGCCGTGCTGGCCAAGAGCAATGGCTCCACCCCGCCATCCAGAATTTCCGGTGAGTAGGCAATTTGTCAGAATCGTGTCGTTCGATCCGGACGAATCATGCACGATGTACAGGCCACCACCATGACCGTTGCCATACGAGGAGCCGTGCGCAACGTTCTGGGTGATCCTACAGTCGACGAACTGCGTTTCACCCGGCATGTTGTAGACGAACACGCCGCCACCATTGTCCGCAGTAGAGTTTCCGGTGATCTCACATTGCGTAATGACCGTCGGTGATGCAGGATCTGGACGCACATATACACCACCGCCATCGGCGGCTACAAGCGAAGTTAGGTTATTGGAAATAACGAGACCGGAAATGGCAGCATGTACCGATGAGAGGTGTACGCCGCCAGCAGCCGTCATGCCAGTGTTGTCGCTGATCGTGCAATCCGATACCTCGCTCAATGCGCTGAGGCCAGCGAGGTGGAGTCCGCCACCTGTCAATGCCATGTTGTCAGAAATCGTACAACCGGTGATGACAACGTCGGGATCCAGCGAATCAACATCTACCCGCATGCCACCACCGTGGTGATTGATGGAATTCGATACACCATTGCCTATGATTGAACAGTCTTCCACCCGCAGGACCAGAGAGCACCATGTATCACTGGTATCAACAGCGTGAATACCGCTCCCGCTCGTGTTGTTTCTGATGATGCAATTGGAGAGGTTGATGGCCGAGGCATAGCACGCGCATCCGCCGGTTATATACATACCGGCTCCAAGCTCCGCATCGTTATTTTCTATGATGCAATCCGTAATGGTGGCCTGGCTCGTCGCGCCACATACACCGGATACATATACACCGCCACCAACATCACCCCAGCCACCGGTAATGGTGAAGCCGGAAATCGTGGCTCCATCAAACCCGGCTTGAACGATGCGTACAACCGGGCTTTCTCCCTTGCCGTTGATGATCGTGACCTCGGGACCATCGACCGACACTATGGTGATCGCCTTGGCCTGAAAGTCAATAGCACCCCAGTATGTGCCCGCTTCAACTTCAATAGTATCGCCGTCAACGGCAACTGCTATCGCTTCTTGAATGATCGGATAATCCCCTGGCACGTTGATCGTTTCGGCATGGGATACCGCGGCCATGAAGGCCGCAGCAATAATGAAAACGAGTGCTCTCATGATTCCCCGCAACGTCTGCGGCGGGTTATGCCAAATAGAGCCAGCCCCAAAAGCGGCATCGTTCCCGGGCCTGGCAACGCACCGCTGAAACCGATGTCCCACCGCACCGAGAACACGTCTCCCTCCTCTGCAGTGTCGAAAACCCAGCCGATCCCTTGCATGTCGAGTACAGCCGTGTCCATATCTTGAATGAATGCCCGGCTCGGATCATCAACCGCGACGAATCGGTCATCGAGCCATGACTCGAACCAGGGATCTTCGCTCCAAAGGTCCCACTCTGACATGTGACTGGCAGGCGCACTAGTCGACAGAATTGCATTGTCGAACGACCCGATGGTGCCATTTGCGTCTTCCAGAATGAATCCGTGAAAGTCAGCTGGCAGGAAGTGATAGTAATCGGTTATCAGCCCGTCAAGAATCGTCGCACTGAATTCGATCGCCGTATCAGAGATGTCAATGTCGTATTGGACCGTTCCAACGATCTCTGGTACGCCGTACCCGCCGTTGTAGTTATAGAGATAGTCCGTAGTGGAAAACTCGACATCATTGGTGACTGTGTACAGGTCAGGCCCGACCGTGTAACCACTGCTGCCTGGCCACCCCGTGAAGGAATAGGTCATGTTGACTTCTTGGCCGATCATCCCCGCCATCGTGTGAGAGGCGAGGCACAACGCTATCGTCGATCCTAGACCCTGCATTTTGGATTTTGGCACCGAGATCGCCCTCCTCTCACTCTTCCACCATAACACCGGGCACTGGAGAGACAACAAAAAAAGTTACAAACCCCGCCTTGAGTACCGCGAATGCATGGTGCATCGGAGAAGGTCACGAGAATGAGTTTCGGCCACCGTTCTTTGCATATCAGGAACGCGAGGCGGGCACCATGACAAGGTGGAAGCCCGCCTGATGCAACGGACAGGGCGGGATTCGAACCCGCGGTACCCCTTGCGGGATACGCCGGTTTAGCAAACCGGTGCCTTCAGCCGCTCGGCCACCTGTCCAGAGGGATTACTGCCCAAGTGTCAACAAAGATGACAACAGTATCTCGCTTTGTGAACGGGCAGTTTACCACAGATTCATGGGTGACTTGGCGTAGGGGAAAAGGAGAGGAAGGAAGTGGATGGGGCCCTGCTACTCCTCGCACGGCCCCCAGTTCCCTATCGCGATGAGCAAGTCATCCACGCCGACGATGCCGTCTTGGTCTCTATCAGCAGCGCAGCCATCGCATACGCCCCAGCTGCCAATCACAGCCAGGATATCGCTTGCGACGGAATCTCGTCGATGGACTGCGTAGCGATCCCTGATGGGGGAAATTGGCCCATCACTCATTGATACAACGCGGTCTTGAAGACGAGCAACCCGCTGTCAACCTGTATGCCGGCCGGATCGGCAACATCGCCCCACTCTTCATAGAGCACGGTCCAGTTGATTGCATCATCACTCTCTGCATAGAAGATGCCGCCCCACGTATTCCCGCCCGAGGGCTCCAAGGTGCCGAAGAAGTACAACTTGTCATCCACAATTGCCGGATTCCCCAGGAATTTGGTGTCATCCCGTCCATCTAGGATAAGGTCGTCCTGTCTCTGGAATGTGACGCCGTCCGACGATGTGGCGTAGATACTGCCGTAGGACTGACCTGGTACCGGGGCAAAGTAGTGGTACTCGCCATGGAAGAAGATCACCGACGGATCAAGGAGACCCGCATCCTCGAGACTCATTCGTGGTGTTTTCCAATCTTCCCATGCGAAGTGAAGTCCGTTATCAGACACCGCTGAGTAGGTCTTCGGCCACCCTGGCCCCTCCGCATCGAGATCACAAGTGAAGTACAACCGCCACACACTCTCATCCTCGCTCCATACGAGGCTCGGGTCTGCCTGCGTGGAGTGCTTTGCGGGACCACCCGTCCACTGAATCCCTTGAATCTCAGACCAAGTCAGGCCCATGTCGGTCGACACCCGCCTTGCAATGAAGTTGATCGAACTGTCGCCATTGGGGAACCACTGAAACATCTGGATGAGTTCGCCGCCGGGTCCAAGTGAAAAACACGGAACGCCGGCTTGTGGAACATCCATTTCATCAAGGTCACTGACTTCGTTGGGCCCCCATGCCTTGATCAGCGAGAGAAGATCTGTCACATCAACGACCCCGTTCTGGTCGATATCGGAGACGCAATTGCTGCAAGTGCCCCACTCGCTGACAAGGAGCAGGAGATCGGTGACGTCAGTTTCTCCGTTGCCATCGAGATCAGTGGGAGTTGTCGCAAACAGAACCGCTTCCAGAACATTGTCCCAAGGCCCCTGCTGCCCAGCATGAGAAGCAAGTGCGAGAACACCAGTGCAAGCCGAAATGGAAAGGGTGCGATTCATCATGTGTATCTATGGTACGGCAGCAGTGGCCGGTTGCGGTTCGCCGGAGAGATCCTGTAGGATCCCCTGCCATGCGTCCCGGCCGGCCAGCGCCTCGGCATCTGCGATGCATTGCAGTTGGCTAATCGCATCTCCACGAATGCGTTGGGCAACATCGTCATAACTCGCCTTGAGCAGGACCTCATTGATCGTTGTCAACGTTTCAGCAAAGTCCTGTTGAGAGGCTAACTCTCGCGGACTCTCCACGGCACGAAGCGTCAGGAGCGTCGCCGACTCGCGAAGATCCTCCAGGCCCGCCTGTGCATCCAGATCGTTCTTCACACGAATTTCGCCGCGAAGGGCGAGCATCAGTGCGAGATCCCGCGGCCGCCGATCGTTGTGGGCCTCATCCTCCATGATGATCCTCGCAATCGGCACGGATTGATTGAGGGACGAAAGAGCCGCACTTGGATCTTCAGCAGCGTCGAGCCTGGCGAGGCTGTACAGCGCAATTGCCTTGCCGCGTCGCCAACGTACCGACTTCGTCGGCTGAAGATCAATGAGTTTCCCAGCATGATCCAACGCATTTCCGAACGCTGCGCGGGCGCCGTCTTCATCGTTCAGACCCAACAGTGTGTTTCCAAGACCCTGCTGGGATGACCACTGAACATCGAGCCCCTTCCAGTGCCCCGTGGAATCGAAATAGGCACGACCTGATGCTGAGCGATCACGATAGACCGCTGTTGCCTGTTGCAACAATGTCTGCTTTGACGCCTCGGAAGTTGCCAACTCCGCCCGCACTCTCGCCGCCTCCGCAAGGTACTTGGGGAGATCCAGTCGCATGTTCTGAATACCCATGGCGAGTTTCTCATCCGCCACGGTTTCCAAATCGATTGAGTCGAGTGCTGCATCGGCTCTATTGAGCGAGGATTCGGCATCATCAACACCGCCAAATCCAATGCCGGAAACGCTGAGATTGGACTTGGCATTGCGAAGCCAAATGGCAGCCAATTGCGCTCGCTCTCTTGGCGTGGTGGGAGTCCCGTCATCGAGCGCACTGAGATTCTCATTTGCTAGATCAAGCAGCGCCCGCTGGGCCTCTGCCGAATCGCCCAGATCTTGAACGACATCGCGAACACCGGTGAGCAGCGAGACCACAGTTCCCTCAAGAACTTGGTTGCGAGATTGCACCAGGCCACGTTGCCGATCGGCCTCCCGCCAACCAAGCACGCTGGCGGTTCCGCCAATGATGATGGAGAGTGCGATCAACGCCGCTGCGGCGACCGTTCGCTTGTACTTCTTTGAAAAGAGGCGGGCCTGATAGGCGATGCTGAGTGGGCGAGCCTCGATCGGTTCGTTGTTGAGGAAGTGATGAATGTCCTGCGCGAGATCGGAAGCCGACTGATAGCGTCGTTGCCGATCCTTCTCCAGCGCCTTCATCGCGATGACTTCGATATCGCCCCGCAGGCGGATGTTGGTCGTGCTCATCGAGTCTGGGCGTACTTCCTGAATGACTCGCACCGCTTCATGAATGGCCTGGCGTCGCAAGTCATATGGCAGTTGGCCCGACAGCAACTGGAAGAAGATCACGCCGAGGGCATACACATCGCTTCGGATATCAATGGCATCCGGATTCGCTTCGCACTGCTCAGGGCTCATGTATTGCAGCGTGCCGATGAGTTGCCCCATGGTTGTCTGCATGGTTGTGACGGCCATGTCCGCATCAGTTGCTCGGGCGACACCAAAGTCGATGATCTTCGGCTCGCCGCTGCCGTCGCAGAGAATGTTGTCCGGCTTCAGGTCGCGGTGGATGATCCCCTTCTGGTGGCCGTGATGAACGGCGTTACAGATTTTGACAAACAGGTCCATTCGCTCCCGGATCGTCAGGTCTTTCTTGTCGGCAAACTCGATGATCGGCCGGCGGTCGGGGATGTACTCCATTGCGAAGAACGGCGCGGTCCCCTGCTCGCTCTCCCAAGTACCCGCCTCATAGATCTGGGCGATATTCGGATGGCGCAGTTTCGCAAGCACCTGCGACTCGAATTCGAACCGCCGAAGCGCCATCTCATTGGCCGCCCCAACCTTGATGACCTTCAGGGCAACTCGCCTCCGGGGGCTCTCTTGCATCGCTTCGTAGACGGTGCCCATGCCGCCGCTGGCGATGACGGCCAGAATCTTGTATCGACCGATCTCCGAAGGCATGCCCTGGCTGGCAACCGTCGCAGGCTCGGGCATGCTCCCCTCGCCGCTGTCCCCCTCATCATCCGGCAATCCGAGCGTCTCCGCATCCGGGTCAGTTGGGAGATTACCACTGCTCATGGCGTGTTCCTCACGCTCGAATCATAGGGCGACATCCAGACTGTTGCTGCGTCAATCAGCATGTCGCGCCAAACGCGCCGATGATGAGTAGGAGATCCGTGATATCAACGATGCCATCGCCGTTGACATCACCCTCGGGACCGGCGGTGTTGAATGCCGCAATGACCGCAAGCAGATCGGTGATATCGACAATGCCATCGCCATTGATATCCTCCGGACACGATGCTCGCAGGAAATTGCTCTGCTCCATGACACTGGCGTCGCCCAGCAGGCCTGATAGCCCAGAGATCCCGGTGACCCAGTCATCCCCTTCTCCTTTGCCATCAAGGTCGCCGCCGGAGAGCCGGGTCAGCGCCCCGCCCGTATTCAGGACCTGTTTCGACCAAACCTGACCCTTGAGCGCCCGCACGCCTTCGCCCGCTGGGCCGTCATTCCGCAGGAGCACAAGTGAGTCGCCGCTCTCTGTCAAAGGCGCAGTCACGACCAGATCGATGTCACCGTCACCGTCGGCATCCAAGGCAACGACATCGGCGACCGGCTCCAGCACCGAGATGGGGATCAATTCGTCGAACCCATCCGGAAGTGCGGGCTCGCCGGGGATCAGGTACACCGATTGGGTTTCGTCCGACGCCGCGAGAATGTCAATATTGCCATCGCCTCCAGCATCATCGAGATCTCTCGCCTCGATGCAGACGATGCGATACCCCTCCAGATTCGCCAGCACATCGAGTACTGATCTGCCATCGCTGCCGTGGTGCATGGCGCCGTACTGTGTCCCGCCTGCGAAACCCCACCCGCTGCCGCCGTTGGCAGCTCCGGTTACTGCCGTCGGTGGATCTCCGACCAGTTGATCCGCGTCGGGATCGGGGTCGAGATCATAGAGAGGAGTCGAGAGAAACGGGCCAGTCTTTGGTGCACCGTCGATGACATCCTGCATGACCTGATACCCGTCATTGAGGGTTTCATTGATGATGTCCACGCCTGCAACCGCGTCCATGTCCCCGTCGCCATCCCAGTCGATTGCCGCCGCGCAGGTTACTCGTTGACCTGTGCCCGGAACGACAACGGTAGAAGTGATGAATGTCGGCGTGCCTCGAACCCCGGGGGCCGTCAACAGGACCGTCATCGAGGAATCGTCCGCGTTGGCGACAAGGATGTCCTCCAGACCATCTCCATTGATATCCGCGGCATCAATGTCAACTGGTCCGTTTCCAACCTCGGCCATGAATCCCTCCATGAGTGTTGGCGGGGAGTCGTCCGTAATCGCAAATACGACCACCGTCCCCGGCGTGCCGTCAACAAGGACCGCCAGTTCATCGGCGCCATCACCATCAGCATCAAACGCAACGAGATCTACCGGGACGCCATCAAGACCCGCAAGAAATGGATCGTCAACATCGACTTCCGTCACATCGACCACTTCCACTGCAACTTGGGTGCCGCCACCGCGAGCGGCGGGCTGTTCTTTGACTTCCAATCCCTTGTCTTCCGCCATGGGCGGTACAACCACGCTGCCAAGACTGCTGGGCGGCAGTGTGGTCGCCTGCGCCAGCGGGATGATCTGGCCGACATTGGCGTTCAGGAGACTGCCGGTGTTATTTGAGATTGCCAGACTGCCATGCAAGGAAAGGGTGCCGGTAACAATGAGCGACGGGGTCGTGTTGAGATTGTCAATGTCGATCGAAACGCCGCCGTCCTCAGAAGGCGAGACGGCGCCTGAAACTGTGCAGGTGGAATCGGCTGCGAAAGCAAGTGTTGTCGAGGCGCCGGTACATGCAAGGTCCTCCGCAGTGTTGTTGCCGCCGAACCGCACGGTCGCTCCTCGCTGGGCATAGACATCCCCGCCAAGGGCCGCGGAATTGGCCACCATGTCGCAGTCATCGATGTTGAGGGTCGTGGCGTTCGCCGTCCACAGAGCGCCACCTTCCACGACCGCCGTATTCGCATTGATCGTGCTTCGATCAAGTGAAAGCGTGCAGTT
>CAZJKE010000044.1:0-4820 GCA_964546585.1 uncultured Isosphaeraceae bacterium
AGGATGTGACCGATGATGGCTTGGTGGATGTCAGCGATCTGCTGGCAATTATCGCTGCATGGGGCCCCTGCCCGTAACGCAACTCTCCAGCCCTTTCAGATTCGCCGCCTCCTGCCAGTGGTATGATCCCACTGGCAGGAGGCTGTCTTATGAGAACACTTGTATTGTCCATCTTCGTCCCCGCGGTTCTGCTGGCAGGCTGTAGTTCTGGCGGCAATGCCGACAAGACCATGCAGGCAAACCGCGCGGTGCTGCAAGCAGACGCAACGCAGGTCAAGAAGGTGAGCATCAGCGATCTGCGCGCTGCCTACTTGGACGAATCCTCCGACGAATCGTGGACAGGCGCCGTCGTGGAGATTTCCGGCACAGTGGTCGCATTCGCGATGTCCAAAAAAGGGCTCTATTCCGTCACGCTGAGCGATGGCAGTAACGATGCGGTGTGCATCTTCGATGCATCCCTCGCATCCGCGATTGGCGAAGGTCGCCCCGTACGCGCAGAGGCGACCCTGGCCGTGCAGGGTCAATGTGGCGAGGCAGGCATGTTTGCATCAAGTCCATTCCAGCTCGACGGGTGCAGGCTCGTCGACTGAACTCGTCACGGAACACCGCCATGCCAATGCGCATTCAACGGACAATGGCGATCTCGCTGGCTGCCCTCATCCTGTTCATCCCCGCAAACACGCTGCCGATTCTTCGCATCACCGCCATGGGCCATGAAACAAGCGGCACAATCTGGCAAGGTGTTGTTTCGCTTTGGGACGGAGGCACACGCAGTGTTGCGGTGCTTGTCCTCCTTTGCAGCATCGTCATTCCGCTCGGGAAACTCATCGGCCTGTTCTATCTTTGCGGGACATGGCGAACCAGGGCTGGCGAGAAACTCCTCCGCACTATTGAAGTCATCGGCCGCTGGTCGATGCTTGATGTCTTCCTCGTATCCATCCTCGTTGCGCTGGTGAAACTTGGCGACATCGCCCGTGTCACTCCCGGCCCGGGGTTGCTGGCGTTCGCTGCCGTTGTGGTGTTGACGATGATCGCTTCGGCGACCCTGAATCCGAATGCGCTTCGTTCCGGCAAGGAGCCTTCGCGTGCGGGATGACCGAACTTCGATCTCGGTCGCATGGATCATGCCCGTCATTGCGGTCCTCGTCGCGGCCGTCCTGTTTCTGCAATGGATGGGTGATCGTGGCCCGCGAATAGAGGTTGCCTTTGCAGACGCCAATGGCCTGGAAATCAATGCGCCGATCATGTTCCGCGGCGTGTCGGTCGGGCACGTTGTTGACACGCACATCGATGACGACCTCTCTCGGGTCATCGTCACGGCAAGGCTTCATGCATCGGCCGCTGACCTTGCCCGTACGGACTCCAAGTGGTGGGTTGTCGGGCCGCGGGTCACGCTGTCGGGCGTATCCGGACTTGAGACGATCATGGGCCCCCGATACCTCGCTGTGCAGCCGGGCAGTGGCGAACCTGCCACCGTCTTCGAGGGCCTTGCCAACCCGCCTCCACTGTCTCCAGATACGCCGGGTCGATCGTTTCTGTTGATGGCCGAGGGCGCCGGTTCACTTGAGAGCGGCGCGCCGGTGTTCTTTCGAGGAATCCGCGTGGGATCTGTTGCGGAAGTACATCTGTCGAGCGAGGCGAATGTCGTGCAGGTACGTATTTTTGTTCCCGAACCATTTGATCGCCTGATCCGCACGAACACGCGGTTCTGGGCGGCTGGCGGTTTTTCCATGAACCTTGGATTCACCGGATTGCGATTCCAGACCGACCCACTTTCATCACTCCTCCGCGGCGGCGTCTCGTTTGCGACACCCGACCGGCCAGCCGATCAGGCACCCGACGGATTTGCGTTTTCACTTGCGGACGACGTCGATGAAGATTGGCTCGAGTGGTCGCCACGCATCGACCTTGAGGATGATGGCACATGACCAATGCCGTTGATGCAACATTCTCGGTCAGTTGGACGCACCGCCTGAGGTTCACGCACGGTGTTTTCGCCAGCGGAAGCGTGTTGGACGAGATCATTGCTGCCGAATCGCCACCTCGCGTGCTCAGCGTCATCGATGACGGCCTTGCAGGCGAGAATCCTGCCTTCGTAGAGGACATGTGTGCATGGGCCATGCGAATGGGCCAGTCATGTGTCGAAGACCCGCTGCTGGTTCCGGGTGGAGAGGCGACAAAGAACACCGGCGAGACCGTGCGTGCTGTGCTGCAGGCGGTCGAACAACACGGTCTTTGCAGGCGATCCTGCGTACTTGTTGCAGGCGGCGGCGCCGTGTTGGATGCCGTGGGCTACGCGGCGTCCATCGCCCATCGCGGCGTTCGCCTCGTGCGGCTTCCAAGTACGTCCCTTGCGCAGTGCGATTCCGGCGTCGGGGTCAAGAACGGAGTCAATCTCTTCGGGAAGAAAAACTTCACCGGCGTCTTTGATCCGCCGCTTGCCGTCATCAACGACTTCGACCTGTTGAAGTCGCTGGACGATCGGCATTGGCGAAGTGGACTCAGCGAAGCAGTCAAGGTCGCGGTCATCAAGGACAGCGCTCTCTTCGATGACATTGAGTCCTCGGCCGACCGGCTTGTCGATCGCGATCAGCATGTAATGGAGGATGTCGTTCGGCGGTCAGCGCTCCTGCATTTCAGACACATCACCGATGGGGGCGATCCGTTCGAACTGCTGGCTGCCCGTCCGCTGGACTTTGGTCACTGGTCGGCGCACAAGTTGGAACAGATGACAGAGAACGAATTGACCCATGGCGAAGCCGTGTCCGTCGGCCTCGCCCTTGATCTCGTGTGCGCGGAACTGCTTGGGATCCTGGATGCAGCAGTCGTCGAACGGATTCTCGGCGTATTGCAGCGGCTCCGACTGCCAATCGCACACCCTGCCCTCTCTGATTCGGCGCAGCTGTTGGAGGGTATAGAGGAGTTCCGAGAGCATCTCGGCGGCAGGTTGACCCTGCTCATGCTGAGCGGGATCGGCAGTTCGTGCGAGATCCACGCACTGGATGGCGACATCGTCGCCCGAGCAGCCGATCGCCTCCTGTAGAATCGGGGACATGTCGAACTCCCCGGTCATCGATCGGTACTTCTTGGAGCACCGCGCAAAGGTGTTGGATGTAGCGGCGTTCCTGGACCGCATTGATCGCGCGGGCGAAGATGCCGGCGACTTCAGGCTCGCGGCGCTCAGACAGTGCATCGAAGTGCTCCTCGAAGATGAGCCCGGGCGAGCAGAGCGTGTGCTCCGCGTTCTGAGCGATCCATCCAGCGATCCGATTGAGCGGGCCGGCACGAAAGGCGCTACCGGCGCGTGCCCGCCGGAGAATTGATGCCCTACATCGACCCGCACATCCACATGGTCTCGCGGACGACCGATGACTATGAGCGTATGGCGTTAGCCGGATGCGTTGCCATAACGGAGCCGGCGTTCTGGGCAGGTTTCGATCGCAGTAGCGTGCAGGGGTTCTACGACTATTTCAGGCAGTTGACTGAATTCGAACCCACCCGCGCACGCCAGTACGGCATCCAGCATCACTGCTGGCTCTGCATCAACCCAAAGGAAGCCGAGGACCCCGCCTTTGCCCGCGAGGTTATCGACATCATCCCATCGTTTCTTGATTGCGACACCGTGCTTGGCATCGGTGAGATCGGGTTGAACAAGAACAGTCGCAATGAGTTGTTGATTCTGGAGGAACAACTCGCGCTTGCGGAGCGGCTGGACCAACTTGTGCTCGTCCACACGCCACATCTCGAAGACAAGTTGAAGGGCACCATGCTGATCATGGATGCCGTCGGGAACACCAAACTCGACCCTGCTCGGGTACTGATCGACCATGTGGAGGAACACACCGTCGCTGCTGTTCTCGACCGTGGGTTCTGGGCGGGCATGACGCTCTATCCCGATTCGAAATGCACGCCTCAGCGGGCGGCCGACATCATCGAGATGTACGGGACCGATCGCCTCTGGATCAACTCCGCAGGCGACTGGGGACCCAGTGACCCGCTTTCAGTACCGAAATGCCGCGTCGAAATGGCGGCAAGAGGACACGATGCCGAGATCATCGACACCATTTCATACGGTAATCCATTGAAGTTCCTGTCACAGAGCGGTCGTTTTTCGATCGGTTGAGCGATGCTCGGCTACTGCACCAATGTCCACGCCGGCGGCGATCTCGCGGCGACGATGCAGGCGCTGGAAACCCATGCGGTCGCGGTTCGTGACTTGCATACGCCGAACGATATTCTTCCAATCGGACTCTGGCTGTCGGGCGCAGTGTCCCGCGAAGTTGATGCAGCGGAACTTGTTGATCGGCTGGCCTCGTTGCGACTGCAAGTGTTCACGATGAACGGATTTCCATTCGGTGACTTTCATCAGAAGCAAGTCGGCCGCGATGTGTATGCACCCGACTGGCGCACCGAGGAACGGCTCGACTACACGCTCCGCCTCGCTGGCATTCTGTCGCACTTGATGCCGGGAACATCCGCGGGCATCTCGACGCTGCCGCTTGGGTGGGGTGAGGGATGGTCAGATGACGAAGCCGCCGCAAACATGCTTCGCCAATGCGTGCAGGGGCTTGCTGATCTCGAAGACCGAACCGGCCAGTGTGTTCATCTGGACATCGAACCGGAGCCGGGTTGCAGAATTCAATGCGGAACCGATCTTGCCGCGTTCGTGCTGCGCTGGTTTGATGACGACACCAGTCGCAGGTACATCCGCGTGTGCCATGACACGGCGCATGCCGCCGTCATGCGGGAGTCAGCGGAATCGGCGATCGCGGCGTATGCGTCGGCCGGGCTCCAGATCGGCAAGGTACAGGTGTCCGCTG
>CAZJKE010000044.1:4920-13650 GCA_964546585.1 uncultured Isosphaeraceae bacterium
ATCGCGGCGTATGCGTCGGCCGGGCTCCAGATCGGCAAGGTACAGGTGTCCGCTGCTGTTGCTGCGGACTTCACTGGCAAGAATGGTGATGCGTGGAGTGCCGTGCAGACTCTGAACGAGGGCCGGTATCTGCATCAAACGACAGTCGAAGATGGTGACCGTGTGTCATTCTTTACCGACCTTCCTGCTGCGTTGGATGGAGGTCCGCGGGGCAACTGGCGGGTGCACTTCCATGTTCCGGTCAATAGCGACCACTTCGGACCGCTCGGCACAACGCAGAGCGACTTGATTCGCTCCATTCCCCTGCTTGCCGAGGCCGGGGCGAGTAACTGGGAAGTCGAAACCTACACATGGGATGTCGTTCCCAATTCGATGCGCGGCGAGAGTCTGCCAAAGTCAATCGCCCGCGAACTCGACTGGACAGCGTCGCAACTTCGGAAGGTCGCGATCCATGAGTGATGCTCGCGATTGGTTGCAGATCCTGCGGTGTTCCAATATCGGCACCGTCATCAGCAATGCGCTGGTCGGTTCGGCGTTGGCAGGCGTTGCCTATCACAATCGTTGGGAAGGCGTGTTGGTCGCGCCGAGACGGCAGACCGCAGGCGTACTCATCCTTGCCATGATCGTTCTGCTTGCGTTCTACCTTGGCGGCATGGTGCTCAACGACGCGGCAGACGCCGATCGGGACAGCCTGAACAGGCCAGAGCGGCCGATTCCCCGCGGGGAGATCGACCGGCGAACCGCGTGGTGGACCGGGTTTGTGCTGGTCGCCGGTGGGGCCGCGCTCGCGGCGATCGGTGGCATGACTGCCGCGATGATCGGACTGGCCATGGCCGCGGCGGTCATCGCCTACACATTCTTGCACCAGTTTTCGATTCTCGGCGTGGTGTTGATGGCGATGTGCCGTACTCTGGTGTATCCCCTCGCAGCGGCCATCATGTTCTCGGAGGTCGCCTGGTCCGAAGCCTTGATGCTCGCCGGAGGCCTTGCGTTCTATACCGCCATCGTCACGGTCACAGCGAAATGCGAGGCGTCAGCTGCACCTTCCATGCGGTTCCTGCCTGCGGCAACCCTGCTTGCCGCGGCCATTCCAGCCGCTGCCCTCACCCCATCGACAGCGGTGCCGTGGGTCGTCGCCACGCTCCTTCTGTTCACCCTCTGGATCGGATTCGTTCTGTATCAAACCACGACCCAACCTGCCGAATTCGGTGATGCAGTCAACAATCTTCTGGCGGGATTCTGTCTCTTGGATGTCGTCTATCTTGTTGCGCTGGATGAGATCGCACTTGCCGTCGTCGCCGCGATATGCTTCGTATTGACGGTCGCGGCCCATCGCCGCCTCTCCGGAACCTGACATGGCACGCCGCATCGCCGTACTGAATGTCGTTGGGCTGTCGCCCGACATGATCGGACCGCACACGCCACATCTGGCGGCGCTCGCGGCGGGCGGCCACATGGCTCCGCTTGAGCCGCCGCTGCCTGCGGTGACCTGTTCCGTCCAGTCGTCGATGCTTACCGGATTGCCCGTGCGCGATCATTGCGTCGTGGCGAACGGATGGTTCGAGCGCGACCTGGACGAGATTCGTTTCTGGAAACAGGCCAACACTATTGTTCAGGGCGAGAAACTGTGGGAGGCCGCACGGCGCATCGACCCATCAGCGACGACCGCCTCGATGTTCTGGTGGTTCAACATGGACTCGACAGCGGATATCGCCGTGACGCCGAGGCCGCAGTACCTCTCCGGCGGTCGCAAACTGCCCGACATCTGGACGAATCCCCCGCACCTGCGGCAATCGCTTCAGGAAGAGTTCGGCACATTCCCGCTGTTCAAATTCTGGGGCCCCGGTGCCGACATCACTTCGAGCCGATGGATCGCTGAGGCGAGCATGCGTGTGGAGCAGTTGTATGAACCCGCCATTCTGCTCGTCTATCTTCCGCACCTGGACTACCCGTTGCAGCGAGTTGGGCCCAGCCACGAATCGATTCCACGAGAACTCAAGGCCATCGATGAAGTAACAGGTCAGTTGGCTGCTCACTGTTCCGAGCGCGGCATGGAGGTGTTGGTCCTCAGCGAGTACGCCATCGATGCTGTCAGCGATGCAGTGCCCATAAATCTTGCCCTTCGCAACGCGGGCCTGCTTGCCGTGAGAAACGAGGAAGGCGGTGAACATCTTGACACCGCGCAGAGCCGCGCGTTTGCGGTTGTCGACCATCAGGTTGCGCATGTGTATGTGCGGGACTCTGGCGTAGTGGCAGAGGTTGCGGCAGTGCTTGACGGAACGCCTGGTATTGATCTCGTACTCCATGGCGATGAACTGCGAGAATACGCGCTCGACACTGGCCGATCTGGTGACATCGTTGCGGTAGCGAATGCTGATCGGTGGTTTTGTCACGACTGGTGGCGCACGCCTGATGCCGCGCCGGACTATCAGCGGACCGTCGACATTCACAGGAAGCCCGGGTACGACCCACGCGAACTCCTGCTCGCTCGTGGTTGGCGAGGCAGTCGCCTGCGCACCGCGGCGAAGCTCCTGGCTCGCAGCGTCGGCATCAACACTCCACTCGATGTCATTTCGATGGATCCGAGCCGCGTCCGCGGTTCGCACGGCCGAACACCGGCGATGGGTGCGGCGTCGCCGCTCATCATCGCGCCGCCGTGCATTGAGGACCTGCCCGCCGTGATTCCGGCAAGCGGGGTCCAGGAACTCATCCTGCGTGTATTGCGGGGTTAGTTGCCGGTCTCGTTCATGTTGGTCATCAACAGAACGAGGTCCATCATGTCAACGGCGCCGTCGCTGTTGATGTCACCGGCAACAGGCTGCGGGCAATCCAGCAGGGATTGTTCATCACAGTCCGAGCCTGCGCCAAGCCAAAGGCCGCCGGCCTTCGTGCATGCGGACTCTTCGACGATCAAGCATCCGCCGCCGATGCAGCAACCGCCGGTTGGGCGGCCGCGGGCGAGCATGTATGCGCCGGAGCCGGCGATGTTGTCGTAGACCGTGACGAAGCGGCAGTCGCTGTCGACGGCTGTTGCACTGCGGTACCCGCGATACATGGCATTACCACTGAGCATCGCGACATTCTCGTTGAACGAGCACCGCACGACCTCACCGTTGCTGTTGTAATCATAAATTGCACCGCCGTTGAAGCGGGCTTTGTTCTTGGTAAATGAGCAGTCAACGACGCGCGCGTCCGAGGCGTAGTTGTACATGCCGCCGCCACCATGCCTGGCGATGTTGCCACGAATTTCGGTTCCGTGTGCCTCAGGTGCGCCGTTGGTGTTGAAGATGCCGCCACCCCGCTCGGCCTCGTTGGCCTGCACCTTGCAGTTTCGGATGACCGTGTTGGCACGCCGTCCGTTGTAGATGCCACCACCGTGGTAGGTCGCCGTGTTTTCAACGAATGTGCAGTTGACGATCGTCGGGCTGGAGTTGATGCAGACGAGGCCACCTCCGACGGTTTCCTCAGGGCTGTAGAGCCCGCCGTAGCCGGTACCGCCGGTCACCGTAAATCCGTCGATTCGAGTGCTTGGGCCTTCGCCGCTGATGCACTTGAGAACGCTGTCCGGGTTGCCGCTGCCGTCGATGATGGTGACGGCGGGCCCTTTTTCGCTGCGGACGGTGATGGACTTGCCCTTGAGGTCGACGGATTCCTTGTAGCGTCCTGGGGCGACGATGATCTCATCATCGCCCTGTGCCGCATCGATGGCGTCTTGAATGGTGGGTTCCTCTGCCGGAACATGGATTTCCCCGGCCCACGCGGCTGCGGACAAGCACGCTGCCAGGAGGCAGGTCGCCATGGGAATACCCAGACTGTTGATTCGCGTTGTCATTCTCGTATCCGGCTTGATGCCAGCCCACCAAGGCGAGCAACACATCTTACCACGATTCGTGGTGCCCCAAAGCCGCAAGTCCTCCTCCTCCAGTCATTTCCGTCCCTACGCACTGTCACACTAGGTGGTTCGCCCCGGTCAACAGGTTCCTATCGGTTTTCCTGCGGTTTGTGTCAACCCTTTCTTTCGTTATTGGACTTTCATGATGCCACTGGCGACTTAGGATGGGCCCATGCAGACACTGACAACGATGCCGATAGACGAAACGATTGCCGCTTTGGGCGGTGGGAAACGAGCTGAAGGGGGTGTGCGACGGGTTGCGGAGCGGTGGCAGGAGGATGTAGATGGCGCCGGAGAGGCATTCAGGACCTTCTGCGAGACCTATTTCGTCACGGAAGAGGATGACCGCCGCAGGCTGCTCGACCGGTTCGAAACTGCGCTGACAGTCGTTCAGGGACACCTGTATGAGATTGGCCGCCACCTTCGCCGCTGGACAGATCTCCGTGGCGAGGACATGCCCGGGGTCGATGATCTGATGGCCAAGTTCGACCCCTGCCCCGATCTCTCCGACCAGTTGTATAGACAGCAGTTGGCCTTCGTCGCCTTGCTCAACTTCGATCGCCCCGACCTTGACACGATGATCGCAGAGGGCGGCGATTGGTCTGCCGATCGATGGGCTGAGGTCCGCGCTGCCCGAGCATTTGGCCCCCGAATCCCGGCGGACATCAATGAACTCTCGCGGGAGGTCGAACACGCCGCCGACATGTTCGTCAGCGAGTTTCATGTACCGGTCGAACACATGATCGACGAGGAAGGTGACACCTGGTTCGAGAAAGATCGCAAACTCATCGCCCACTGGATCATCCGCGAGGAAATCAAGGCCGGGTATTCCGCCTTGAACGGACTCCGCAAACAGCGGGCCGTTGCATGGGTCATGGCCCGCCATATCGACGGCACAATTCCAACGGCGATCATGGACGGTTCGGCTGACGGCCCATGGGACCCGTACGCAAACACCATTGGCGGCAACGCCCCCGGCGAACTCGTCGGACCGCAGCGGTACGAGCACATCCTTGAACACAAGCGCGTTGCCGACGAACTCGACCCGCTCTACCCCGAACACCCAACGGCAATCGACCGCAAATTCGGCCTGGAGCGAGAGATCCCGGAAGACGATGTCGAGTCACTCATGCTCCAACTCCTCGCCGCGCCTGTCCGCGGCGATATTGCGCAGTGGCTCGCGGAGCGATTGGGTCGACCGTTGGAATCACATGACATCTATCTGGAGGATGTCGGCGAGAACGCTGACGCTGATGAACTCGACACGCGAGTGACGGCAATGTTTCCAGACGAGGTGTCGTTCCAGCAACAACTCCCGACCCTGCTCCGAGGTCTGGGCTTCAACGATGCCGACGCCGATTTTCTTGGCGAGCGAGTCCGCGTGGAAATCGCCCGCGGCGCCGGCCATGCCATGCGCCCGGGCATCCCCGAGTACACAGCGTGGCTCCGCACAAATCGTCTGGCTGACCGACTCGGCTGGGACGGGTTTGACACGGCGATGCACGAACTTGGACATAACCTCGAACAGCTCATTTCCACACACTTCGTCCCCCGGCCGCTGCTCCGCAATGTGCCGAATACCGCGTGTACCGAAGCGTTCGCGTTTCTCTATCAATCAAAGGCTAAGCGGGTGATCGGGCTTGCAGATGATGCTGACGAGGCACGGGACTTCGCGAACGCCACCGTCGAGACGATGCTCGCGGCGTGCCAGATCGCTGGTCCGTCGCTCGTGGAACTCTACACCTGGCGGTGGATCTATGACCACCCCGATGCCACACCCGAGCAACTCCGCGACCGCACCATTGAAATCGCCGACAATGTGTGGGCAAACCACTACGCCAAGTATTACGGCGATGATCCCTATCACATCCTCGCGGCCTATCAACACATGGTTGGGTATCCCTTGTATCTGGCCGACTACACCCTCGGACACATCATCAGCCACCAGATTCGTTCTCATATGCGCGGCAGGGATCTCGCCGCCGAAACGCGTCGCATCTGCTCGATCGGGCGGCTCACGCCCGACCTCTGGATGAAGCGTGCTGTTGGCAGTGGTATCAGCGCCGAGTCGCTTGCAAACGACGCCACCGACGGACTCTCCCTGCTCCGCGGATAATCAATCCCACTGCAGAATGGGTCCGAAGTCGTCCATCGTCTTCGTAACGCCGAGGATGGCGTCATCGCCAGACCGATCATCCTCGATGAGAAACAGGTTGTCGTCGCGCACGCCGTCACGGCGGCGCCACTGCGATGGCATCGTCGCGCCTTCGATCCACTTGATCGATCCGTCCACAAAGCACACCCATCCTCGCCAGACCCCATCCTGATCCACCGTGAAGGACGCTGCCGTTTCGTCACCGTCGATTGGTCCGCGACTGCCGACAATCGGAAACGCCCCCCCTGCACCCGGCCGCCACCAGCGATCCTGCCTCGCGCCCCAGATCGGCATGTGGGCATAGGACACATTCGACAGTTCATTGAGATCAGTGGAAAACGCGTCGTCCCAGTACACCCGGTTTCGCGGGTCGTATGCCGAGTAGTCATAGCCTTCCATCTGTTCGACCCACCCTTGATCGCCGGGCGCGATCAACTGCTCTGGATTCACCAGTTGTTGCATGATCATCGCCGACCAGAAACTCGCCGAGGTGTTTTCCGAGACATCGTCAGAGCCGGTCAACTCGCTCGGCACAAGGAACGACTCCCTGCCGGACATCGCGTCGATGGTCATCGCCTTCACGATCGTTTGGATCTGGATCTGGTCCTGATAGCCCCAAACGGATCCGGGCGTTGCCGCTCCGTCGCCGGTGACGGACGATCGCATCGTCGGCAGCATGATCGCCAACAGCACTGCGATACACGCAAGTGTCACGAGCATGCCGATCAAAGAGAGTCCGCGTTCTTGCATGCCTCTGATCTTCCCATGGACACCCCGGTGCGTCCAGCAGGTGTACGATCCCAGCATGACTACCTTCCTTTTCATGACTGCGGTCGTTCTTGGTGCCCTGTTGCTGGCTGCGGCGGTGCTGCACCTCATTCCACGCTTGGGCTCGGGTGGCAGGGTTTGCAGCGATTGGCTCTCGCGGGCGCCGGGGCTCGATGTGCTGGTGACATACTTCACCGCGGCGCCGCTGATCGTCGGCCCGATTGTCGCGGGATGGATCGGCCTTGCCGCCGCCGTGTGCGGGCAGGTGTTGGCGGTCGTGATCTGGACAACCTTGCACGGTCTGGCGCATCCTGCCGCTCGCAAGGGTCCGCGAGTTCTGAAAGTCCTCAACGAGGTCGTCGGTCCCCTTCACCACTACGCCGCGGTGTGGGTAACGGCGCTTGTGGTTCCGGTGTTCTGGATCGTGCGTATGGCGGAGATCATCATCTATCCCCTGCTCGTGTTGTTCGTGCGGTTTCCCAGGTACAGGCAGGATGAGTGGGTGCGCGTGTCGCGGCACAAGTTCAAGAACCTCGTCGGCCACGATCTGATCTGGTGTCTGTATTGCGATTGGATGACCGGTGTCTGGTCGCTCGGTTCGGAGATGTTGCGGAATGTCGAATCGTTCTGGTGCCCGATCCGATTTGACAACGAGAAGAAGTGTGAGAACTGCCACCACGATTTCCCTGATGTTTTCAATGGATGGGTTGCATCAGATGGGAGCATGTCCGATGTCGATTCGGTGTTGCGAAAGCACTACGGCGAATCGACGATCAACAGTTGGTACGGGCATCCCGCTCGGCTCACGGTGGATGGAAAGCCGGCCGAAGAAGTCGCAGACTGAGGAACCACTTTGCGTGCGAAAGACGCCCTAGGACACTGACCTTTCCCCCTAAATCCAGTCCAGCCCGAGTGATAGTCTCGGGCTGGACTGGATTTAGGGGGAAAGGTCAATTGAATCGGCGATGGAGACCCATATCCCACCGCGGATATGGTCTGTAACATCGGTTCATGCAGACCTATAGATTCAAATGTGGGCAGTTCTGGGAACTCAGTTGACATGGGTAGGCTCTACCAAGAGGCGAACATTGCATTGTATGTCAATACTGGCTCTTTACTCAATAACGCCCCGGGCACGATTCGAACGCGCGACCTGCGGTTTAGAAGACCGCTGCTCTATCCAACTGAGCTACCGGGGCTTCGTTGGATTGTATGATCACGCCCACCGCCATGTCTCACCCAAACTCAGACACCGATACTCCCAATGGCGCCTTGGACGAGCTTCTGCGCGGCAACGCCCGATTTGTCGAGGGCCGCACGGGGGCGGAAAGCACCCTCATTGACCGCGATGCGATGGCTGCCGATCAGTCGCCACATGCGGCAATCCTGCGATGCGCGGACTCCCGCGTCGCTCCAGAAATCGTCTTCGATCAATCCCTCGGATCGCTCTTTGTGTGCGGCATCGCAGGGAATGCTGCGACGGATGAAGTCATCGGCAGCCTCGATTACGCGGTGCAGGTCCTGGGTTGCAAAGCGATCGTTGTCATGGGACACACATCCTGCGGTGCCATTGCCGCGGCGATGGCAGACGAATCGGCACAGGGGCACATCGCGACGCTGCTGGATCACATCGTTATAGACGGTGACGATGACGCTACCCGCGCGGCACACAACGCGGTCCATCAGGCCTCGGAAATCGCCCGCCGCTCCAGTCCCATTGCTGCAGCGGTATCACGCGGCGAACTCTGTGTTGCCGCTGGTGTGTTCGATATCGCAAGCGGCCGCTTCGCGTTCACGAGCCGTAGCGTGCAACCCGATGGCGGGGGTTATGATGCGCTTCGGGCCGGTAGCTCAGCGGTCAGAGCAGACGACTCATAATCGTTTGGTCCCCGGTTCGAATCCGGGCCGGCCCACT
>CAZJKE010000045.1:0-13535 GCA_964546585.1 uncultured Isosphaeraceae bacterium
AGTTATTGGTCGCCTTGACCCAGTAGTAGTACGTCGTACCCGCGACCGCCGGAAGCACCGGGTCCGTCACCGTGTGATTGAACAGGTTGCCCGTCGTTGTGCCCAGCGACACGGCCACGGATTCGTCATTCGTGACCGCGGCAAAGAGCTCGAACTGGCTGACAAACTCGATTTCATCCCATGTCACTTCGACATAGTCGCAGTGCTGACCCGATGTCGCGGTCACGCCTGTTGCAGTCGCGATTTCCGGGACTGCCCAGCCACTGTCGCTTGCCCCAAAGTCGGTGCCAGTGCATGAATCCGTATTCGAGGTAACCCAATAGTAGTACTGCGTCTTCTGATCAACGGTTTCATCCTGGTACGGCGGAGAGGGAATACTTCCCATCTCGATTGCTCCGCCTGGATCTTCTGTTGTGTTTCGATGAACCGTGTAACTGTTGGCATTCTGCACGAGTTGCCATGTCACCTCGACATAGGCGCAGTTGTCATCGGATGCGGCCATCCCAATTGGTGCCGCCAGCCCACCTGCCATGCCCTGCGCACTGTCACCCACGACCACGACACCGGTGCTGCAGAGATTGACTGCCTCCACCCAGTAGAAGTAATCGATGCCGGGAACGACATTCGCATCTGAGAATTGCGGCACATCCAGATCGGCACCCACTACCTGTGCCCCTGTCGAGGTATCAGTCGTATTTCGATAGACCCGGTAGGAGTCTGCACCGATGCGAGGAATCCAAGTGACATCGATTGAGTTGCATGGGCTCAACTGCGTAGCGGACACGCCGATTGGTGCAACAAGTGTATTGGCCATGCGCCCAACATCGCTGCCGCTCGGGTCGGTCTCGACGCCGTTGTGGCAGGTTCCAGCCACGCCGGTCGCCCGCACGCGGTAGTGGTAGTCGACACCCTGCACGGCCGGGTTGAGACCGCCAGTGTTGTCCTGCGGATCCTCATAGGAACCGATGCTGTCGCTCACGCCGATCAGTATTTCGTCGGTGAAATCGCCGGTGAGGCTTCGATAGACGTTGTAGGTCGTATCGCCATCGAATGCACCATCCCACGTCACCTGAATGCGATCGCAGAAGGTCGCCTTGGTGGCCAACAAACTGGTCGGAATTTCAATCGGCGGAAGCGTTGTGCCGAAGACGGCGGAACTCGGGTCGCTCTCCCCACAGTCATCATCGAGCGCAACAATCCAGTAGAAGTAGATTTCACCTGGAATCGGCGGAGTATCCGTGTAGGAGTTGTCCTCCTGCTTATCCTCGATCTGTTGCGCGCCACTGAACAGGTTGGTGGGACTTCGATAGATGGCATATCCGTCCGCCCGCTCTGTATCGATCCAACTCAGAAACAAGTCCCCGCACGCAATAGTGTTGACACCTGGCTCCGGCTCGGTCACTGCCACTCCGATCGGCCGTCCGACATTCTCCGAAAAACCAACGACAGCATCGGCGTCCGGCGGCGGAATAGTAGACGTGCCACAGTTGTTCCCAGCAGTAACCCAGTAGTTGTAGATCACACCCGGCTCGGCGGTGTCGTCAAAGTAGGATGTAACAGGTTCGCCATTCTGATCCCATGCCGAGTAGTTTTGTGACAGCACATCAGCGTTCCCGAATACTGGAGCAATGCCCTGAACGGCCTCCTCGCGAAATATTGTGTAGGAGTTGATCCACGGAGGCATGACCCATGAGATCTCCACCGTGTCGCACTGCACGCCATCCGATGCGCCCGGCCGCATGAGCGTGCCGGCGATGGAGGGTTGCGTCGCGCCCGCCGCGGCATTGCCGACGGCTGGCGAAACTGGCGGCAGTGGGAGACAGGATGTGTCCTCGGCGGTCACCCAGTAGAAGTACATGGCACCGTCCGAAATCGCTGCATCACTGTCCGTGAAGGTGGCCACACCACTCGCCACGGTACCAATGGAAGCCGTGCCAGCATCATCGAAGTCGTCAACTGTGCCTCGCCAGATTCGGTATTGCTGGGTAGCCGAAGTGCCCGCCCCTGGGTACGGTGGATTGGTCAGGTTCCACGTCACAATAATTTCACCGCAGGTACCATTTGCATAGACACCCGCCACCACCCCGGGGATCTCTGCCTGTCCGCTG
This sequence comes from uncultured Isosphaeraceae bacterium, assembly GCA_964546585.1. Classification (GTDB taxonomy): domain Bacteria; phylum Planctomycetota; class Phycisphaerae; order Phycisphaerales; family SM1A02; genus CAZJKE01. Next base: position 2,109 of record CAZJKE010000045.1, read on the forward strand.
CCAATCATGCCCTGCGCACCCTGGCCGGGGGTCGGGGGATTCGTGCCCTGTGAAATGATCTGCGGGTTGTACTGGTCGGCGATGGTGTTCGTGCCACAAATATTCGACGCCGTCACCCAGTAGTAGTAGATCACACCGCCCGTTGCAACGGTGTCGGTGTAGGTCCCCGGGTCCGCACCTGCAGCATGAAAGAGCGTCTGAATTGGAGAAAGCGGCGGATCCGTGTTGAATTCATTGACTGAATTCCGCCAGATGAAGGTGGTCGTCGAGTTCACATCGGGTGTCCATGTCACAACAACCTGGTCGCAGTTTCCTGCCCCACCAACCGTTGCGGCAACACCTTGAATCGGTGCCGGGGGCAGCCCGCCAGGGGCAATCAAGGCACCAGCGACTCCGGTGAGGAATGCATTCATGGTGCTCGCGTTCAGACTGTTGAATCGCAGATTGAACGCATCAGGATCCACGCAGACGCCGACCGACGGCTCGCACATGCTCATGATGGTGCCGGGCGATGCGTGGCTGCATGCGCCGGTATCACAGGCATCAAATGCAAGCGGCACGGCGGCTGCGGTGATGTCGATGGCGGCGGTCTGGCCGGTTGGCGCAGCGCCGCAGAGGGTGCCAAGCGCCTGCGCAAAAATGTAGGTGTCGTATTGGCCGCCGTCGCCCACCAGACCACTGCATGCTCCAAAGTATGAGGTGGTTCCCGGCGGGCAAGCGCCGTTGGGGGTCACACCCGTCGTCAAGCCGCCGAGCCAGGCCGTGCTCTGCTTCGTTGCGTTGCCGAAAGTGGAAGCACCCGCGGCCCCCGTCCGCAGGATGATGCAGGCATCGGCGGCAGGCGGTGTGGCGATGAGCGGCGGCACACCGAAGACCGCACTGCCGAAGATCGTGTTCGTTGCAGCGCACAGGTCGGCCGCCAACGTTCCCTGATTCCAGAGGGGCGTCGAACCGGGACCGGTGAAGCCGCCGAGTGTCAACCCAACAAACGCTATGCCGTCCCGCACCATGATTGCGGAGACCAAGGCCGTCACCTGTGCCCCATAGTTCTCGGCGGCCCCGGAGTCAGCGAACAACGCGAGGTAATCCGGACCGTAGGCGATCCAAAGGCGAATCTCGGCGCATCCGGTCGGCACGCCGCCGCCCCGATACGGTGGCTGGGCATCGGCCTGCTTTTCGACATCACGCATCATCTTGCGAAGCGTTTGCAGTCCCGGTTGGTCGGCCAGCGGATCGCTGATGGTGGTGATTCCCGTTGCCGGATCGGTCGTAATGTGATGTCGCGTGTCCGCGACTTCAATGATGCCGCTGCACATGCCGGGCATCAGGTTCAGGACGGCCATGCTGTCGACCTCACCATCGACCGTGCCGCGGAAGAAGATTGTCTGGATCTCGACCGGCGTTTCTACAAGGACACTCTGACCCCTTGCGTCGACCTCCAGCGATTGGGAAATCAGATTGGGGACATATGGGAAGTACTGTTCAAGAACCAGATCAACGGTCTCGGATGGGTTGATGGGGAACTGGCGGATGACGACATGTCCCTGATCCTTGAGCGACTCGAAGACACCCGGTTCAAACTCGAGGGTCGTGACCGCCGGGTCCACTGTGCGCGACTGATCCATGGCAACCTGCAGCGGCGTGGATGATTCCCATCGCTCGATCAATGAGGCGTCCTGTGCGCGCGCAGTGCCGCCACACAAGAACATGCCCGCAAACATCACGCTCGCCAAGGACAACCGGAAGACACGCGACGGACGAATGCGAACAACCCGCTGAATCTCAAACATGGACACAACCTCTCCTGCCCAACAACACATTGTCGCTCCTGAAGGGAGCTTAGACATGACAGTACGCCGACAGCGGTTGCCGGGTACCTTGGTGCATGAGTATAGCCCTCGAGGGGCAGAAAACAGCGAAAAAGGTGTCGGCCACCTCTTACTTCAAACTCAGCGAACGGCGAAAAAACCCCAGATCTGCGGCCTCTTTGGCCAATGCGAGGGTTTCTTCGGCCACTGCATTGGCCCTGGCGGTGCCGTCCCGCAGGATATCGATGATCGTGTCGTCATCTCCGTCGTATCGTGCTCGCCGCTCCTGCATCGGTTCGAGCAGGGTGGATATTGCCTCTGCGATCTCGGCCTTGACATGCCCGTCGCCGATGTTGTCGCCCCGGACATAGCGATCCTTGACCTCGGCGGCCCTCTCCTCCTCGACAAATGTTTCAAGCCACTGCATGAGTCCGTTGTCGGGATCCCCGGGATCGGTCATTGATTGGCGGCCCGTATACAGTTGCCCCAACTTCTTCTTGACCTGCTTGGGGCTGTCGGTCAGGTAAATCGCGTTATTGAGCGACTTGCCCATCTTGTTGACGCCGTCGGTACCCACCAGCCGACCAACCCTGCCGACATCGGCCAATGGAATGGGAAAGATGCCCTTCTCGCTCATGATCGGGTCGTCGTCCTCAACATCTTCGGGTACGCCGCAATACATCTTGTTGAAGCGGCGGGCGACCTCGCGGGTCAGTTCGATGTGGGGCACTTGATCCTCGCCAACCGGTACCGAGTGGGCGCGGAAGACCAGAATGTCGGCAGTCTGGCCGACGGCGTAGAGTGGGAACCCGAAACTGTAGGTATCCCCAAGATCCTTGACGCGAATCTCCTCCTTGAGCGTGGGGTTCCGCATGACGCGGTTGAATGGAAGCAGCATGGCAAAGAAGTAGGTGAGTTCGGCGATCGCCGGCACTTCCGTCTGCAACACGATGGCCGCCTTTGCTGGGTCGATGCCCATCGCCAGGTAGTCGCGGACAATCTCGAGCGTGTCACCACGAATGCCCGCCGGGTCGTCGGAGCGCGTCGTGAACGCGTGCATGTTGGCAAGCAGGAAGAAACAGTCACAGGTTTCCTGCAACTCGAGCCGCCGCCGAACCGACCCGACGAAGTGCCCAAGATGCAGTTGGCCGGTAGGGGTATCGCCGGTGAGAATGACCTGTCGATCGCTCATGCGGGCGTACTGTAAACCATCGCAATGTTGATCGCGTTGAACGCGATGTGCATGAGGATGGGCGACCAGAGTCCGCCGCTGCGTTCTCTTGCCCAGCCGAGCCCGAGCGAGAAAACGAAGAGGCCGCACATCGCCGATGGCAGGGCCGGGCCAGCGTGCATGAATGCGAAGAGGCCGCTGGTCACGATGATCCCCGGCCAGCGAGATGCGACGCCCATGATCGAGAGGATTGCCGGCTGGAGCAGGCCGCGATAGGTCAGTTCTTCCACCGTCCCTGCACCGATCGTCACTGCCAACACGATCAGGATGTACGCGCCCCCGCGAGGCGACGCTGAGAGTTCGCCCAGCAGTTCATGGCCGAAGGCAGTTGACGCTTCCCATCCCAATCGCACAAACAGGGCGTGGGCGACTGATGCCACCGCGAAGGCTGCGATGCCGAACACGATGAGTCCGATCGCCGCGGTCGGCCAGATCGCCCGCCCGCCCTTTCCGCGGAGCAGGAGCAGCACTGGTGATTGGAACAGGAACATGCCCCAGAGCATGCCGGCTGCCGCCCAGAGTCCGTCACCGAACATCCCCCCCACGGCGGCGCCGATACCGCCGGCGACGAGCACTGCGACGAACAGGACGATCCCTCGGATCGCCGAATCGACTGTTCGCAGCGGCTGCAAGGAACCACATCCGGCGCGTATGAACCAGACAGCCAGCAGTGGCGCGGCGACGAGGGATGCGAGCGGCCAGATGGTCCACAGAGTCGGTGTGTCCTGAACAATCTCTCCTGCCGCGGTACCCTTGGCTACGCAGGTCATCATGCCCACGACACTCAAGCACATCATCGAGCACAAGCGGAAGGAGGTCGCTGAATCCCGCGCAACCCGAACGATTGAGGAGGTTCGGGATGCCGCCGCCGCGGCGCTGCCTCCGCGGAATTTCTTCGGCGCCGTGGTCAACGGCCATACGCGGGGCAACACGAGCGTAATTGCGGAGATCAAGCGGAAGAGCCCGTCGGCCGGTGTGATTCGCGAGGACTTCGATCCGGTCGCCATTGCCAAAGCGTACGAGAAGGCTGGCGCTGCTGCGATCTCCTGCCTGACGGACGAGCGGTTTTTTGGCGGCGATCTGGGGTTCATTGAGGCGATCCGGCAGGAGGCCAACCTTCCGGTACTCCGCAAGGACTTCATCATCGACGAGTATCAGGTGTGGGAATCACGAGAGGCCGGGGCGGATGCGATTCTGCTCATTGCCGAGGCGCTACCCGATGGTCCGCTGCTGGACCTCATGATCCTTTCGCAGCGGCTTCGCATGACGACCCTCATTGAGACGCACGACATGGACAGCCTGCTGCGGGTTCAGCGGCACATCGGATTTCCGCATGCCGGGTACTGCCTGCTGGGTATCAATAATCGAGATCTCAGAACAATGACGACCGATCTGGGTCACACGATCCGCTTGGCCGACATGGTGGACGACACATCTGTGTTGGTCAGCGAATCGGGGATTCGGACCCGCGATGATCTCGACCGTCTTCGCGTGCACGGTGTCCACATCGCCCTGGTGGGCGAGTCGCTGATGAAGCAGGATGACCCCGGAGCCGCTCTCCGCCAACTCATCCGCATGAATCCCACTTGACCGGCCACTCCCTTCTTTCGCCCCCGCACATGGTGAGGGGCACTATGCTTGGGGGATGATTGGGCTGAAGGAAGATCAGGGGATCGTCACACTGTCGCTGGATCGAGCGGACAAGCGAAATGCGATGTCGCCGGAATTGATCGACGCGCTGAACGGGGCACTTGAGGAGGTCGCGCTTCGCGAGACGATGCGGGTGCTGATCCTTGCCGGCGAAGGATCGTGCTTCTGCGCCGGGCTCGACCTGCAGGGCATTCTGGACAACCCTCCCGCTACTACAGACCTGCTGCGAGGACTGTCCGTTGCGATGCGACAAATCCGTCGCCTTCCCGTCCCCACCATCGCCCGCGTGCAAGGGGCGGCGATCGGCGGCGGCTGCGGGCTGATGGTCGTCTCCGACTTCGCCTTCACCCACCCCGAGGCCAAGGTCGGCTATCCCGAGGTGGACCTCGGCGTCTGCCCCGCCGTCGTCTCGCCATGGCTCATGCGGAAGATTGGCCCCTCCCGCACCCGGGCCATGCTGTTGGCCGGTGGAACAATGTCAGGAGAACAGGGCTTCGCCGCCGGCCTCGCCACCCATCTGGTCGACCTCGAGGGGCTCGCCGATGCCACCATCAACTTCGCCAAGGAACTCGCCCGCGGTGACCGGCATGCACTGACGGTCACCAAGGCTTGGCTGAACCGCCTGGACCACTCAGACGACGACGCCATGCTCGATCTCGCCGCCGACCTCTCCGCCGAAGTCATCATGAGCAACGAGGCGCAGGCAAGATTGCGAAAAATCCGCGGCTAGCAGGCCACTCCAGCACCGCTGTTGTGCGGCCTGCTCAAGGTTTTTGGGGACATTTCGGGGGTGGAACAAGGGGCTGGGGAACCGCCATTTTTCCGCTACAATGCGGGGCCGGACCGGGGTTGCGGACCCCTTGCAAGGTGGCCCGCCGTGGGGAGAAACGAGGAGAAATGAGCACTACGGCCCAGTCGTCACTCCTGAGATTCGATGCCTCCGAAGAGGGTCTTGTGACATTGACGATCGACGCGGGCGACCAGGCTCTGGTCATCCTCAACCGCGAACTTCTGGGTCGGCTGGACGCCACGCTCGCGGCAATCGAAGCACGGGACGACATCACCGGTCTGATACTCCGAAGCGCAAGCGATCGGGTTTTCGTCGCCGGTGCGGATCTCACCGAGATCGACAGCCTCGACGATCAGGCTCTCCACGCCTATCTCGCCTACGGAACCACCGTCTTCGCCCGTCTTGCAAACCTCCCGTGCCCGAGCGTCGCAGTCATCAATGGGGCAGTCCTCGGCGGCGGACTTGAACTGGCGATGCACTGCGACGGTCTCGTCCTTTCAGAACACGGCAGCAACGGCAAGCCGTATCAGGTGGGCCTTCCCGAAGCGGGCCTGGGCCTCTGCCCCGGCTGGGGCGGCACACAAACGCTGCCCGCGCGCATCGACCCGACGACCGCATTCGCCGCCGCGGCCACCGGCACGACCTTCAAGAGTGACGCCCTCCCAGAAGGCCTCGCCGACACTCTCGTGAAGACCCCGGCGGAACTGTTCGAGGCAGCCGAGGCGTTCCTCGCTGCCCGCAACAGCCCAGCCGCGCTTCGTTGCATTGGCCCGCAGGACGCCGATCGCGTTGCCCCGGCGCTTGCATCGGCTATCGATCAGGTTGAGCACACCGAAGCCGCTGGCGCGGTCTTCGCCGCAGCGGAAACTGGACTTGGTGAAGGCTGGGCCGCAGCCGTCGCCATGGAACAATGTGAACTGGTCCGGCTGCGAAGTACCGAAACCGCCCGTCAGCGCCTCGCTGCATTCTTTGCAAGGAACCGTACATCGTGAGCAAGCCCGACCTCACCAGCCAACTCAAGAATGTCTCCGAGCGGGATGTCAAGCAGATCAAGAAGGCACAGGAGATGCTCGGCCCGGACCCCGAAACAATGGGCTTCGTCAAGAACATCTTCTGGGGCAACTTGAGAGAGGATATCGTCTTTCCCTATCCGGTCGAGAGCGACGAAGAGCGTGCCCGATGCGACGCACTGCTCGCCGAACTTGACACCTACTTCCGCAACGAACACCCGACGATCGAAATCGATGAGAAGCAGGAGATTCCTCAGTGGGTGATCGATCGGCTCTTCAAGATGGGCGTGCTGGGCATGATTGTCCCGCAGGAATACGGCGGCGGCGGATTCGGCGTCACGAGTTACAACCGCGTACTTGAGCGGATCGGCCGATCGTGCGGCTCCACTGCCGTCATGGTGTCCGCCCACCTGTCGATCGGCTGCAACGCCATTTCGCTCTTCGGCACTGAGGAACAAAAACAAACTTGGCTTCCGCAGATTGCCAATGAATCGCTCAGCGCATTCTGTCTTTCTGAGCCACGGGTCGGGTGCGACGCCCAAGGCCAGGAGACCACCTGTGTCCTGAGCGAGTGCGGCGAGTATTACATCATCAACGGCGAGAAGAAGTGGGCGACCTCGGCCGCGCAGGCGTGCATGTTCACCGTCATGGCCCGCTACACCATGACCGATCCGAAGACCGGCAAGTCCAGAGAGAAATTCAACGCGCTCATCGTGAGGCCGGACACGGAAGGCGTGGACATCTTCAGCCGAAACCGCGCGAAGTGTGGTATCCGCGGCACATGGCAGGGACGCGTGCGGTTTACCGATGCGAAAGTTCCTGTTGCCAATCTTCTGCACAAGGAAGGCAAGGGCATCAATGTCGCCCTGACATGCCTCAACTGGGGACGCTGCACGCTGGCTGCCGGTATGGTCGGCGCCGGCCAGGCCGCCTATGAACAGGGCACCAAGTGGGCGCAATACCGCTACCAGTTCGACCGCCCCATCGGCGAATTCGAAATGACCCGTGAGCGTCTGGCGCGAATGGGCGCGTTCTGTTATGCGATGGACGCCATGCTCTACATAACTACCGGCATGGTCGATCGAGACGATGAGGACATCATGCTCGAAACAGCCATCTGCAAGGTGTTCTGTTCCGAACTCGGTTTTCGTTGCACGAACGAATCGATGCAGGTCATGGGCGGCGAAGGCTACATGATCGAGAATGAACTGGAGCGGCTCTGGCGCGACTCTCGCATCAACACCGTCGTCGAGGGCGCAAATGAGGTCATGCACAGTTTCGTCTTCGCCTACGGATCAAAGCAACTCGGCGAGTACATGCTGGAAGTCAAGGCCAACCCGCTGAAGCACTTTCCTGCTGCGATGCGAATTGGCCTTGAACTCTTTCTGGGTGTTCGCCGCCGGGCGCCGCGCGTGCCAAGACTTCATCCGTCACTGGAGTCGCACGGTCGCACACTCGTCAACCTCATTCGCGAGTTCAGCCATCAGGTCAAACTGATGTTCAAGGAGAAGGCCGAGGATCTCATCACGAACCAGACAACGCAGTACCGGCTCAGTTGGATCGCCATCTGGATCCATGCAATTGCGTGCTCGGTCTCGAAACTCGACCAGACGATTCGCACATCGAACAACGAAACCCGCATCGCACGCGAGCGAGCCATGGTCGACTACATCGTCGCCTACGGCCAGTACAAGATTGCCGGGTGGACACAAGCCCTGCGACAAAACCCTGACGCCGCGATGCGGCTTGCAGGTGACGCCGCATGGGATTCCATCGCGGAACTGCCCAACGCCGATTTCTACATTCCGGAAAAGACACCGGATCTGGAGGTTCGTGGAACCGGCAAGGTGTGCGATCAAGGCCACATCGCACAGTTTGGTGGCGGATCGACCTATGCTGCTCCCGTGGAGGACGTCACAAAGAGCACAGAGAAAGTGAGCCCGAGTTGACGCACATGGATCACCAGTACCCTTTGTTCGACGAGTTGACCCAGTGCGGCCACGAGCAGCTCTGCTTTCATCACGATCCCGCCACTGGCCTCCGTGCAATCATCGCCATTCACTCAACCTCGCTTGGCAACGCGCTCGGCGGCACGCGGCGGTGGTACTACGAGAGTGAAGAGTCGGCGATCTACGATGTGCTTCGCCTCTCGCGCGGCATGACGCGAAAGGCCGCCGCGGCCGGTCTTCCCATGGGCGGCGCAAAGAGCGTGATCCTCAAGTCCCACCGCGACCAGGAACGCACGATGGCAGAGGCCCGCGCAATGGGCCATTTCGTTGATACCTTCAACGGTGCGTACATTGCCGCCGAGGATGTCGGCGTTGACATTCAGTTCATCGACTGGATGGCGATGGAGACCAAACATGTCATGGGCGGCGAAACGCTCTCTCGTGGAGGCGACCCGTCACCCTGGACCGCACGAGGCGCCTTCAACGGCATGCGTGCATGTCTGGCCCATGCCGGACGAGAGGAATCGTTCGAAGGACTCACTGTCGCTATTCAAGGTGTCGGTCAGGTGGGACGCAACCTCGCCCGCATGCTCAACGATGCTGGTGCGTCACTCATCGTCTCGGACATCGAGAAGAAGAAAGTTGATGCCATGGTCGAGGAACTGGGCTGCACGGCAGTCCATCCCGATGACATCCTGACGACAGAGTGTGACATCCTCGCGCCCTGCGCGCTTGGGGCCGCGATCAATGGTGGTACGGTCCCGCACCTTCGCTGCGGCATTCTCTGCGGCGCCGCCAATAACATCCTTGATGATCCGGAAGAAGATGCCGTTGCGTTGAAGACCGCCGGCATCCTGTACGGGCCGGATTTCGTCGTGAACGCTGGTGGGCTGATCGAACTCGCCGGGCTGCATCTGGGCATGTCTCGCGAGGAACTCAACACCCGCAACGATGCCATCTACGACACGACCCGCAGTGTGCTCCGTGACAGCGAAACGCAGGAGTCGACATTCGCGGCCGCCGTGGCACTTGCCGATGCGAGAATCAGCGAGGGCCGGCAGGAGCAGGTGCATGCCGGTTGAGAACGTATTCGAGACTTGCATTGACCGCGTGTCCATTCTCGACGAGCACGGGAATTTCGATGCCGAACTCGGCGACGGATTGATCCCTGACGACGATCTTGTAGCCATGTATCGACACCTGCTGCTGTGCCGGCAGTTTGATGTCATCGCATTCAAACTGCAACGATCCGGCCGCATGGGTACCTACCCGGAGAACCGCGGGCAGGAAGCCACCTCTCTTGGCGCCGCCTATGTGCTTGAGGATAAGGACTGGATGGTCACCTGCTACCGCGAGAACGCGGGGCTCTTTTGGCGTGGCCTCCCGATGGAGTCGGTTCTTCTGCACTGGATGGGCGACGAGCGAGGAAACCAGATTCCCGACGGCATCAATGTCACGCCGCTGGCGATCGCAATCGGTTCTCAGATGCTCCACGCGACCGGACTTGCATGGTCCTCCAAGTACCGTGGCGACGACGGGATCGCCTGCACCTTCTTCGGCGATGGTGCATCGAGCGAAGGCGACTTTCACGAAGCGGCAAACTTCGCTGCGAACCTCGATATCCCGGTCATCTTCTTCTGCCAGAACAACGGCTGGGCGATCTCCACGCCGACCAGAGTTCAATGTTCGGCGCCAACTGTGGCACAGCGTGGGCTTGCCTACGGCATGGACTGTGTGCAGGTTGATGGCAACGATCTCTTCGCTGTTGTCAAAGTCATGCGCGATGCCACCGCGCGGGCCCGCAACCACAATCGTCCAACTTTCATCGAAGCGACTACCTATCGACTCGGCGACCACACGACGGCGGATGACGCGCGTCGATACCGCGATGAGTCGGAAGTCGAGGCGTGGCAGGCAAAGGACCCGGTTCGACGCCTCAGAACCTACCTGGAAGCACGCGGCCTTTGGAACGCTCCGCAGCAGGAAGAAGCCGAGGCGTGGGCGGAGGCTGAAGTTGCCGCTGCAGTCAAGCGGGCCGAGGAAATTGACGCCCCCGCCACTACCGACATCTTCGACGCAATGTACGACAGCCTCTCGACGCAACTGAAAGTACAGCGACAGACCATGCGAACAAGCAGCCTTGGGCAGGATCCGTCGCAAGTCGAATCGCCCAAGCATGTCCGGGAAGAACACTGATGGCCAACCTCACACTTGTACAGGCCATCAACCTCGCCCTCATTCAAGAGATGGAGAAGGACGAGCGTGTGCTCGTGCTCGGTGAGGATGTCGGTATCAACGGCGGCGTGTTCCGCGTGACGGAAGGGTTGCACCAGCGGTTCGGCGACAAGCGGGTTGTCGATACACCGCTCGCCGAGTCAGGCATTGTCGGCACGGCGGTCGGACTGGCCATGGGTGGACTGCGGCCAATCGCCGAAATTCAGTTTGAGGGATTCCTCGGACCCGCCTTCGACCAGTTGACGAATCAGGCGTCGCGGTATCGCAGCAGAACTCGCAACGCGATCACGGTTCCGATGGTCCTCCGCGTCCCCGTCGGTGGGGGCATCCACGCGCCCGAGCACCACAGTGACAGCCCCGAGGCCATCTATACCCATACGCCCGGGCTGAAGGTCGTCATGCCCTCGTCCCCCTACGACGCAAAGGGTCTGCTCATCAGCGCCATTCGCGACCCCGACCCCGTCGTGTTCTTCGAACCCAAACGCATCTACCGCGCGTTCCGAGAGGAAGTGCCGGAGGACGAGTACACGGTACCGATCGGCGAAGCGAGGGCTGTGTGTGAGGGCGAGGAAGTCACCATGGTGTCGTGGGGCGCGACCATCATCCCGTGCATGAACGCAATCGAACAATCCGGGCAGTCAATCGAACTGATTGATCTCCGCACGATTTCCCCGATCGACATGGACACAATTGCAACTTCGGTTTCAAAGACCGGGCGTTGCATCGTTGTGCACGAGGCACCCAAGACCGCCGG
>CAZJKE010000046.1:0-12339 GCA_964546585.1 uncultured Isosphaeraceae bacterium
ACGAGGCCGGTGACACCGAGGACCCCTCGAGCATCGCCACATGGGCCATCGGGATCGGTGGGTCGTTCCTGATGATCGCGACGGTCGCCATTGCGTCCGGCGTCTTCTTCCGCGCGGAGTCGTGGGAGGCAAGGGTCAAGCATGTGGATGTTCGTTACGAACAGCGAGACATGGTCCGTGCCGCACAACATGCTGTGCTTGAAGAAAGTGCCCACTGGGTCAGGGAGCATGATCCGGCAAGCGGGCGAGTTGTTGACAGGCTTGTTATCCCGATCAATCAGGCGATGAACATCGTTGCAGGAAACACCGAGCCGAAGTGATGCAGTTTCAACGATCCATCACGACGCTTGCCGCACTGGGATGTGCCAGCGCAGTTGCTGCCCAAAAACTGCCTGAGGAGCAGCCGTTGGAGTTGCAGGGTGTCGGCATCGAAGAACATCTGGATGCTCCAGTGCCGCTCGACCTCACATTCACTGATGCCGCAGGTCAGGAGATTCAACTTGGCGACTGCTTCGACGGCGAGACGCCGGTGATCCTGACGCTGAACTACTACGGGTGTCCGATGCTCTGCAGCCTCACCCTCAACGGGTTGACCGACGGCATGTCGGAAATGTCCTGGGACTGCGGCGACGAATTCCGCGTTGTAACCGTCAGCATCGACCCAACGGAAACCGCTGCGCTTGCAAAACAGAACAAGCAGGGATATCTCGAAAAGTACGGCCGGGAGTCGGCGAAGGAAGGGTGGCGATTCCTGACAGGCAGTCAGGAGAACATTACGGCGTTGGCGGATGCCGTCGGCTTTGGCTATGTCCAGGACGAGAACACGGGCGAATACCTGCACACGGCAAGCATCATGTTCATTACACCGGATGGCCGGATCTCGAAGTACATGAACGATGTCCGGTTTCTTCCGCGTGATCTCCGGTTCGCACTCGTCGAGGCCTCCGAGGGAAAGATCGGATCGCCGTTGGACAAACTGTTGCTGTTCAACTGCTTTCGATACGATCCGGAGAGCAACAGTTATACGCCAAGTGCATGGAAGCTGATGCGATCGGCCGGCGTGCTGACGCTCGTGGTACTTGTCGGGGGCCTTGCGGTTCTCGGATGGGCCAGTCCCAAACGGATTCGCGCTGGACAAGAACGCTTCGTCGACAGTGACAAGGATGCGAGTGACTCGACCCCATGACTACCGAAATCCTGCAACTCTTGAGTGAACTTGCACTTGCCGCTGGCAGCGAAGCAACATTCTGGATGCCCGAGCAGGCATCTACACTTGCACCTGATGTGGATTTGGCTTTCAACGTCATCAGTTGGATAAACTACTTCTTCTTCACACTCATAGTTGTGCTCACTGTTGTGTTCGCCATCAAGTATCGACGGCGGTCGCACGTGGCGAATGTTCAGGGGCCGACACACAACACGCCGCTGGAAGTCACCTGGACGGTGATCCCGCTCATGCTCGTAGTAGTGATCTTCACGGTCGGCATGCGTGGATATCTCAATATCCAGACGGCGCCGGAGGGCTGCTACGAAATACAGGTCACGGGGCAGAAGTGGTCATGGACCTTCTATCACCCGGAATCGGGTGTGACGGAAGCCGCTGAAGTGACGGTGCCTGAGGGCCGACCCGTCCGATTCCTCATCACATCCAACGATGTGCTGCACAGCGTGTTCATCCCGTCGTTCCGTGTCAAGATGGACGCCATTCCGGGACGCTATACCTCTCTATGGTTCGAGGCTACCCGCTCGGGCGACTTCCAACTCTATTGCACGGAGTACTGCGGGAAGGATCATTCGAAGATGCTCGCCACGGTGCATGTCATTCCGCAGGTTGGTTTCGATGCGGCGATGAAGAAACTTGCCACCGAGTATGAGGACATGTCACTCGGGCAGTTGCCCGCTTATGCGATCAACCGGCTCTACAACAGGTGCGTGTCCTGCCACTCTCTTGATGGATCCAAAGGGACAGGGCCCTCGTTCCGTGGCCTGTGGGATCGCACGGTCAATGGAAGTACAGTCTTCAGTGATGGGACAACACTCCTGGAGGAAATGGATCCCGGAGATGAGTATGAACTTCCCGAGAACTACCTGCGGGAGTCGATTCTGAATGCGCAAAAACGAATCGTTGAAGGCTATGCCGGTTCCATGCCTTCATTCCAGGGCCAACTCAAGACCCGGCAGATCACTGCGATCATCGAGATGTTCAAACACCTGAACGATGTCGCTGACAGTGAAGGAAACATTCTCGTAAACCCGGATGGAACCCCCGTCCAATGATGCAAGCGATACTCCTGCGATGACGACCCTCGACACAACGGGCAAGGCCCCTGACAACTACCTGACGCATACCAGGGGTATTCGTTCGTGGCTCTTCACCCTCGATCACAAACGGATCGGGGTGATGTATCTGGTGTGTGTTCTGACCGCATTCCTGCTCGGCGGCCTGTTTGCCATGCTGGTTCGAATCCAATTGGTCTCGCCCGAGGGCGCGATCATGTCGCAGGACGACTACAACCAGGCGTTCACACTACACGGCGCGATCATGGTGTTCCTGGTGATCATTCCGGCCGTTCCTGCAGCCCTTGGCAACTTTGTGCTGCCCATCATGCTCGGCGCAAAGGATGTTGCCTTCCCCCGGCTCAACCTCCTGAGTTGGTGGCTCTGGATCTTCGGTCTTGTCTTCTTCCTGCTGGCGATCGTCTCCGGTGGGCTGGACACCGGTTGGACCTTCTACACGCCCTACAGCATTGACAAGTCATCCGCGATGGGCGGCGTAATTCCCGCGGTCACGGGCGCGTTCATTCTGGGGTTCAGTTCCATCTTCACGGGGATGAACTTCATCGTGACGATTCACCGCTTGCGGCCTCCGGGGATGACCTGGTTCAGAATGCCGCTATTCCTCTGGTCAATCTATGCGACGGCGGTTATTCAGGTGCTCGCTACTCCGGTCATCGGCATCACGTTGTTGTTGCTTGCGATCGAGCGAGGGTTTGGCATCGGCATCTTTGATCCTGCCATGGGCGGTGATCCCGTTCTCTATCAACACTTCTTCTGGTTCTACTCGCACCCGGCGGTCTACATCATGATCCTGCCCGCGATGGGCGTCATCAGCGAGTTGATCGCGGTGCATTCGCACCGACACATCTTCGGGTACACATTCATCGCATTCAGTTCCATTGCGATCGCCATTTTCGGCTTCCTCGTATGGGGACACCACATGTTCGTGGCCGGCCAGTCTCCGCTTGTCAACGTGGTCTTCTCGCTCATTACATTCAGTGTGTCGATCCCGTCAGCGGTCAAGGTCTTCAACTGGCTTGCAACGCTGTACAAGGGATCTATCAGTCTGAACACGGCGATGCTCTATGCGCTGGGATTCCTCTTCATCTTCTCAATCGGAGGGTTGACGGGGCTCTACCTTGGCACGCTGGCTACCGATGTTCACTTGCATGACACCTACTTTGTGGTCGCGCACTTCCACTATGTCATGATGGGGTCGGCGCTGATCGGCTTCATCGGCGGCATTCACCACTGGTGGCCCAAGATCACAGGGAAGATGTTCAGCGAGTTGTGGGGGAGAATCGCTTTCTCTTTCGTCTTTGTGGGATTCAACCTGACCTTCTTTCCCCAGTTCATGCTCGGATCCCAAGGCATGCCGCGGCGTTACGCCACATATCTGCCTCAATTCCAGACATACAACATCGTCTCGACCATCGGATCGTTTGTCATGGCCATCGGCTTCTTCATCATGCTTGGGTACCTGCTGCAGTCGATCTTCGGCGGAAGGCGTGCGCCGGCGAATCCGTGGGGCGGCCGAAGTCTTGAGTGGCAGTGCTCTTCACCGCCGCCATGGGATAACTTCGCGGAGCAGCCGGCGGTAGGCGATTGCTACGACTTCTCCGTACTCCAGTGGGACGAGAAGGAGCAGGGATATACATGGAAGAGCGATGCGCCTCATCCGACGGCGGAGGACACGGCATGACCACACTTCCCACTGATGGCGGCCATGATGATCATGGAGTCGGGCATGTTGTATCCATCAAGCTCCTCGTCACTGTGTGCGCGATGCTGCTCGTTCTGACTGTGGTGACGATTCTGGCTGTCCAGTTGGATTTCACCGAGGCCAACATGCCGGAGATGAACATCATTGTTGCGATGGGCATCGCGTGCGTGAAAGCGACGATCGTTGGGCTGATCTTCATGCACCTGCTTTGGGATCGACCATTCATCGGCTTCATCTTTGTGGGGTCGATCCTCTTCGTCGTCCTGTTCGTCGCCTTGGCGATGACGGACACGATGGAGTACCAGGAGTCGATCATTCCCGGCAATACCCCCAAGGTGCAACAGGCGATCGACGAACTGCACTGAAGAGGTATCCTCGACCGGTACCCGGTGCCGGACACCGCTTCAGTGCGCCCAGAGAGGGTCGGCGGGGTGATTGGCGTGCCAGGCGAACCACAGGGCGGGGCGAGCATCGACGCGTGAGCCATCGGTGGTGTGGGCTACGGCACTCAGCGGGTGATCCTCAACATCAAAGATGATCGTCGTTGCGCCGAGTTGATCAGTGACGCGTCCATCCTGCGACGCTTCCAACAGCCAAGAGAGCGGGTACACGCGGCGGTCTCTCCCATGGACCACCGCAAGCACTCGAGCCTTATGGGGCAGCACAGCAGCATCGGGCATTGGCGATCCGGGGAAGTAGATGTCGCTGGTCGAAAAGTAGAGATCCGGGCTGCCCTTGCGATATCGCTTCTTCAGATCCTCGTCAGGTGCGAGCACTGAGGTGCCAGGGTTCGACGCGAGCCACCGCTTCCAGGTCGTGAGCTCAAATGGCAGGTGCTGCAGCGCCGATTCAGCGAGCAACGGTGAGTAGAGCCTCTCCCCGCCTGCCGAGTCGCTTCGGGGGTAGATCAACATGCCACCGTTTCCGGCGAGGCCGCTGTTTCCGAACTCCACATCACCATCGACAAGTCTCCTGGAGAACACCGCAGCGTTGCCGCTGGGCCAGTGCCATGTCACGGCGATGGGCGTATCCCCGATGTGATCATTGATAATTTCGTGGACATGCAACATGTGGAGCGGATAGGCGCGCGCTTCACCGTCAACCAACACGCCGATGACAAGATCATCTGTCACCAGAAGGGGGTCTCGAGAAGTGGCATCCCGCTTCTCGACGTCCGCCATCGAGAGAATACTGGGATTGGTGAGGGCCGGTGCCATGTCGCGGTGTTGCATCGCCGGGACGATCTGCTCGTGGGGCAGGTCCAAGCCGGTCAGATCGAATTTGTACGACTCTACGGATCGACCATCACCGAGATGCCCCGCCGACAACCTGAACAACGCCGGCGCAATGGCCCACATCACCAGCGAAAGCAAGAGCACCGCCAGAATAATCAGCACCCAGCCGCCCTCTCGAATCGTCAATCCCGCAGGCGCGTCCTTGGATGTCATGGCAGCAACGATGCTGTGTCTATCCACTCCACCGTCTGCCGGTCGAGCAACATGACGATCAGCAGAAGCGGGAGATAGGTAATGCTCGCGAGGAAGAGTTGCTTCGCCGCATGTGTGTCCCTCGTCCGCCAGAGGATCACTGACCGGTATGTCATCCACAGTCCGAGTCCGCAGCCCACGATGCCGAAGAGCAAGCCTTCGATACCGATCATCGTCATTGCCAGCGCAAGTGGGCATAGCGCGAGGCTGGTGATGACACACACACGCCCGGTCAACTCGCCCGAGGTATCCAGCACCGGCAACATCCTGAATCCGCCGCGGCGATAGTCGTCGCGGTACATCCATGCCAATGCGAGGAAGTGCGGCAGTTGCCAGGTGAACAGGATGGCAGCGAGCAGCCACGCCCCGGTCGCCATTGCACCAGACGCAGCGATCCACCCGAGTACTGGCGGCAGCGCGCCGACAACTGCACCAATGATTGTGTTGAGCGATGTTTTCGCCTTGAGCGGCGTATACACCAGCACATAGAGCAGGATGGTCGCGAGACCAATGCCCGCAGATGCCGGATTGGCGCCGAATGCAAGCACACATGTTCCGGCATATGTCAACAGCAGGCCAACTACAAAGGCATGGGTCGTGGACAGGTGACTGGCCGGCAGGGGCCGCGAAAGCGTCCGCCGCATCCGTCCGTCGCGAGTCTGCTCCACAACCTGGTTCAACGCGGCAGCGGCTGCGGCGGACAACATTGTGCCAAGAAGCGTCCAGCACAGCGTTCCCCAATTCACGCCGAACGGGCTCGCCATGACGAAGCCAACTGCAGTCGTAAACACGACGAGTCCGCTGAGCCGGATCTTGGTCAGTTCGCAGTAGAGCCCCGGCAAGCCGGGGCGAGGCGCCGCGGCTTCGTCTGCCGCATCAAGATGCATTGCTGCTTCAGGCATGGATGGTCGCGTAGTATACCCCGCCTCTTCGCTGCATCGAGCAACACGCATGGCTGTCACCAACTCCCAAGGACGCACACTCGCACTCGCCGTCGCCACAACGACCTGGATGTGGTTGATGACCTACGCGGCACTGCTCTGCAGCGGTCTGTCTCTGGGCAACCTGCTCTTTGCGCTCGCGGTGCTCGGACTCCCCGCGGCTGGGGTGATGGCGGGGCGGCAGGGATCGGTGATTGATGGTGCGAAGGTCGGCTTGGTCGCCGGTTCGCTCAACCTCCTTCTTGTCGGCAGTATTGTCGGCGGGGACGCAGGGCAGAGCGTCTTGACACAGGGGTTTGCATGGGCGGCAGGTCTTCTTGTGGGTTCTACGATTCTAGGAGCGGTTGGCGGCGCGATCGGCCGTGGCTTTCCAGACACTTCTGGCGAAGTGGACTGGCGATACAGGTTCTTTGTTGTCGTCTCCTCGCTTGTGTTTCTGATGTTGGTGACAGGCGGACTGGTCACCGGCATGGAGGCCGGGCTTGCGGTTCCCGACTGGCCGAACAGTTACGGATACAACATGCTGCTCTATCCGCTCTCGGAAATGACCGATCCAGCCAACGAGGGTGTTTTCTTCGAACACGCACATCGTTTGACGGGCATGTTGATCGGGCTCGCGAATTTCCTGGCGCTCATTGCAGCATGGCGATGGAGCCGGTCACCGCTGGTTCGGTGGTTGATGGTTGTGGTGTTCCTTCTGGTGTGTGTACAGGGACTTCTCGGAGGTCTCCGCGTCACCGGCCACCTCACGCTGAGTCAGGATCGCGAGGTTCTCTCGCCCAATCTCTGGATCGGCGTGCTTCATGGGGTCTTGGGTCAGGCCATCTTCGCTCTTCTGTGCTTGATCGCAGGGGCGATGTCGCGGGCATGGAGGAGTGCCGCGACGGCGCTCGTCGCCCGCCGCGCGGACGGGCGATGGTGTGGCGTGCTGGTCACCGCAATGTGTATTCAACTTGGCATGGGTGCCCTCTATCGCCACATGTCCGCCGATGCCGCAATGAAAGAGTTCGCCAACCATGCGTTGATGGGACACCTCGGCGTTGCGCTGCTGGTACTCGCGGCGGCGGCGATCGTCGGTGTGCGATTTGAAACGCGGAGGCCCCGCAGTTCAATCCTGCAGAGATGTGGGCGGGCGATTCTTGTGCTGGTTTCGCTGCAGATCACCCTTGGCGTGGCGGCACTGGTTCTCATCCTCGCGGCAAAGCCCAGTGAGGGCATCCATGTTGCGGAGGTCATTCTCACGACCTCGCATCAGGCCAACGGTGCACTGTTGCTTGCGGCAACTCTCCTGGCGACAGGCTGGGCGATGCGGCTCCGGGGTGCTACCATCGGGTAATGCTCGCTGTATTTTTGCTTGCCATGTCGGGGTTGTCTCAGGACGCGGCCTCCGTTCTGCCACCCACCAAACCACTGCGATTCGAGGTCGTCCATGACGGCTCGTTCGGCGAGACGCTTCAGGGACGACTCTATGTCATGTTGACGCAGCGACCGATGCCGCCGATCGGCGGCCCAAATTGGTTCAATCCTGAGCCGTTCTTTGCGATTGAAGTCGAGAATTGGAAGGCCGGAGAGACCATTGTGGTGGGCGATGATGCAACCGGAATGACCGGGCCACCGAGTACGGTGCCAACGGGAAATTGGCGGGCACAGGCTCTGCTGCGGCGGCATCCCGACTTCGCTCGACTCGTCGCCCCCGGCGCGATTCACAGCGAAGTCATTCCCTTTGAGGGAGGCGGGGCCGATGCCGGCACAGTGTCACTGCCGCTGCGAACACAAGTTCCCGAACGCACATGGAAACCACATGATCGTCTTCGGCTCGTCGAGGAGCGGAGTGAGTTGCTCAGCGACTTTCACGGCCGCGATGTGATGCACGGCGCGTGTGTCGTAGTTCCCAAGAACTACGACCCGGATCGGGAGGAACCGTATCCCGTTCTCTATTGGATCGGCGGGTTCGGCAGCGATCATTACGGCGGGCGTTTCATGAAATCGTTGTTCAGCGCATCGCCCTACGAAGATGAAATTGCGCGTGTGATTCTGAATGCCCAGTGCTACGGCGGCCATCATGTGTTCGCCGATTCCGAGAACAACGGCCCGCGGATGACTGCGCTGCTGGAAGAATTTATTCCGCTTCTGGAAGAGCAATACAACCTTGGCGGCAGCGGAAACAACCGATTCGTTGCGGGACATTCGTCTGGCGGATGGGCGGCGATGTGGCTTGCTGTTGAGGCACCGAACGCATTCAACGGCTTTTGGCCACTTGCGCCGGACCCGCTCGGCTTTGGTGCCTTTCAGACAGCCGACCTGTACGCCGAAGATTCGAATATGCTTTTCTACCCGGACGGAACGCCACGTCCAGTTGCCCGTGCTGGAGAGACGCCCATCCTGTTCATGCCAGGGTTCGTCGCCATGGAAAATGTCATTGGCGAGGGCGGGCAGATGCGGTCGTTCGAGTGGGTGTTCAGTCCCAGAGGCGAAGATGGCAAACCAATTCCCATGTTTGATCACGAGACCGGCGTTGTGGATTCCGAGGTCGTTGGTCACTGGAAGCACTACGACATTCAGCGCCGACTTGCCGACGAGTGGGAGACGCTCTCGCCCGCTTTGCGTGGGAAGGTCAATATTGTCGCGGGCGGAATGGACACTTTCTACTTGGAGAAACCGGTCATTGAACTCAAGGAGTTCTTCAAGGAGAAGGGTTTCGATGCCGATGTCCGCGTCATTGAGGGCGGCGATCATGGTTCGGTCATGAACACTCGACTGATGTTGCAGATTGACGATGGAATCATGGCTCGCCTGACGGGGGACATGGCTTCATCGCTTCCTGCAACGCCAGCATCGAGTACGCAGTGACGAGAATCGCTTCGCCCTCCATCCATCGCGATTCGTCATTGACCCACGACCCGTCATCTCGCTGAAGGGAAACAATCGTATTGACGAGTTCATTGCGCCAGTTGTGGGGTGCGCCGTCCGCATCCACGATGCTGTTGAGCCCGGATGCACGCAGCGCTCTGGCCATCGCGTGCAAATAGTAGAAGTGCCCCTGCGTCCCGAGGCCAGGATTCTCATCAAATGTCCAGTTGCTACGGATCCAGCCAAGCGCCGCTTGAACCCGGGGATCCTCCGCGGTCAAACCCGCATAGAGAAGGCTCTTGAAACCCGCGTAGGTCATTGAACCGTAGCTACGCAGACTTGTGCCGTTTCCCTTGCGTCCCTCACCCGCGTACTCGGACGCCATGGATTCGCCTCCACCGGCGCAGGTATAGACGAATCCACCGTCCTCAGAGGCCCATGTGGCATCGTTCATGCTTGAACAGTTCTGTGTTCGCGTGAGGAAGAGCACCGCTCGGCCAAATGCCGGGTCATTGTGGGACAGCCCGGATTCGTAGAGCGCCTCGAGCATGATCTGTGTGTTTGAGAGATCGGGGCGGCCATGTTTTCCATACCCTGCACCCCCGAACCAGTCAGCCCTTGGTGACAGGCCCTCACCCTGATCCCACTGCGCTCCGGTAAGCCACCGAACCCCTCCTTCGATCGCCCTGCGTACCCTTGGGTCGTTGGTTGAGGCAAGTGTGGTTGTTATTGATGCGGTGACATAGTTGGCCAGCGGGCCGTTGTCAAAGGCCCCGTCCGGGCGGCGGGCGGCAAGCAATGCGGCCAAAGAACGGTTCTTGGCGTCTTCGATTCGGCACAGATCCGGTGCCAACAGCAATGCCCGGGCGGCCAATGCCGTTGTTGCCAGATCCACATCAGTGGCGGCATCATGCCGATCGGTCGGCGACGCATGACCGCTCTTCCAAAGCCCGTTTGGCAGTTGCGTGTCAACAAGGAAGCGAGCGCCGTGCATGAGCGACCCCATCGCGGCTCGCCAGCGATCAGCGTTCATTGATGCCTCTTGGGGAGAAGACGCGAGTATGTGGGCCGGCGGCGGAGGCGGAACGAGACTCACCGGCAGCGGCGGGAGCCCACGGGTCGATACCTTCATCGGATTGATGCGTGCATCGAGCGGCATCTGTGGTTCCACAAGAAGCGGACCAGATGCCGCGAGCATGATGGCGAGAGGCAACATGCCAAGACGGTATCGCGATCGAGAGGTCAATTGCTCGGGTGCGGCGGTTTTTCGCCAAGACAAGTCGGTGGGAAACTGCAATGATGGTGCATAGGCATGCCAGACAACGACGAGACACGCCCTGAGAATGAGATGACCGTCCCCGTTTCAAGCACTGGGCCGTATGACATTGCTGCGTCCGGCCACTCCGAAGATGCACCACCGCTTTGCGGGGAGGTTGAGGTCGCGGCGGATGATGAGTTGATCGATCGTGTTGCCGCCGATCTCTTTGTTCATGCACACAACTGCGTTTCGGAGTTTGGCGACTTTCATATTGCAATCAGCGGAAACCAGCGACTTCTTCCGCTGTATGAGCGACTCATGTACGACCCGAATGTCAGGAGTTTTCCGTGGCGGCGAACTCATCTTTGGATGACCGATGATCGGTGCGTCGATTCGGAATCGCCCGCGTCGAAGTTTCTCACAATCCGGGAGACGATCGGTGACCATGCGGATATCCCGGAACAGCAGGTCCATCCGCTGCACGCTGACCGCAAGACGGCGGATCGCGAGTATGAAGTAATTCTTCGAGACACGCTCGGATGGCGGGAGCGAGGTCACGACAGACTTGATTGCGTGGTGTTGGATCTTGCACCGGACGGTCACATTGCCTCAATCTTTGGGCAAGAAGATCCCGATACATCGAAGCGATGGATGGCCTTTACGGAGTCGCCACAGGGACCGGTCAGCGAACGCTTGACCATGACACTTACGCTTCTCAACACCGCGCGGTTGGTTGTAGTCTGGGCGGCCGACCCCTCCGTTGAGTCCGCATTGATCCAATTGGGACAAGGATCACATGGCATGTCTGCGGCGGGACTCAATCCAAGCGGTGTGCTCAAGTGGTATCTGGCACCGGAGTCCGGAGAATGACGCTGCCGAGTTTTCTC
Organism: uncultured Isosphaeraceae bacterium; assembly: GCA_964546585.1. Classification (GTDB taxonomy): domain Bacteria; phylum Planctomycetota; class Phycisphaerae; order Phycisphaerales; family SM1A02; genus CAZJKE01. The sequence continues at coordinate 11,424 of CAZJKE010000046.1, forward strand.
GTCATTGGTGCCATGAAGGCGGGCACAACGACGTTGTTCCGTGACCTTCGCAGCAGCCCGGGCGTATTCATGCCTGGCGACAAGGAGTTGCACGATCTCAATACCGATGAAGTGCTGACTGATGCGGGCAGGCAGCGATACGAGGCTTTCTTCAGCGGCGCTGCCGCGGGTCAAGTTTGCGGTGAAGCATCAACCGGTTACACCAAGCTGCCGGACATCACGGGTGTGCCGGAGCGTGCGAAGGCGATTCTTTCCTCGGATCTTCGAGTGGTCTACATCGTGCGGGATCCCATAGCGAGGCTCATTAGCCAATACCACCACCACCTGTCCAACCGGGTGGTTGATCTTCCTATTGACACGGCGATCCGGGACTACGCGCCGTTGATCAATTACAGCAGGTACGCGATGCAAATCGAGCCTTGGATTGCGACCATTGGCCGGGAGCAGGTTCGCATCCTGATATTCGAAGACTATGTGCGGAATCGCTCCGCTACCGTCGCGTCCTTGCTCGATTTTCTCGGTGTCGAGGAGGGGCATCGTGTGGAGGAGGGCGAGGTGTACAACAAGGGAGCGGGAAGACCGGTGCACAGTGGTCCCTTTGCGGTGGCGTCTAGAAGCGGTGTGTATCAGCGAGTGGTTCGCCCTTTGATCCCGCTGGGTGTGCGTGATTCGCTGCGGCGTCTGCTTCTGCCCAAGGCGCCGCCGAAGGCGATGCCAAGGGAGGACACGATTCGATGGGCAGAATCGCAACTGCGGGAGGACATGGAGCGGTTCCGGCTCATCCTCGGCGTTCCAGCATTGCCTTGGAATCTCTCCCCGCCGCAGAGCACTTGACTGACACCATGGGACACCATGTGACCGGCACCTCCATTTCGCCGCACCGCTGCCATTCCGCCCCCACCCAGGGGTCACACCC
>CAZJKE010000047.1:0-11993 GCA_964546585.1 uncultured Isosphaeraceae bacterium
TGACCTCACGCAGCCCTCCGGGGAGCGCTGGTGGGCAAGGGACATCGGCGGGAAGTAGTACACGCCGCTCTCCGGAAGATGTTCTTCGATGTCATCGACCAGAGCCATGACTCCGTCGTCCTGCCGAATCGTGTCGAAGTGCCAGGTCATGACTGCCCACGAAATGAAACCCCAGAGAAAGAGCATCGCGCCGCCGAGAAACCCACCAAGGAGCAGTCTTTTCATCATGCGTGGGAGCATACCCGGTCCGCAAGGGTGGTGTAGAATGCGGGTTTCCGACCATGCGGGGCCCAGCAGAGGATCCATTCAGCCATGCAGCGAGCAAAAATCAGCATCATCGGAGCCGGCAATGTCGGCGCAACCTGCGCTCACTGGGCCGCCGCAAAGGAACTTGGTGACATCGTCCTGGTGGACATTCCCGACAAGGAGGGTGTCGCCAAGGGCAAGGCCATCGACCTGTTCTGCGCCAGCCCGGTGGAACGGTTCGATTCTGAAATCATCGGCACGAGTGACTACGCCGATGTCGACGGCAGCGATGTCGTCATTGTGACCGCCGGCATTCCTCGCAAGCCCGGCATGAGCCGCGACGATCTGATCGCAACCAATGTCAAGATCGTCAAGTCGGTGTCAGAGCAGGTCGCAGCGCATGCACCTGACGCCGTCATGATTGTTGTCTCGAACCCGCTCGACGCCATGGTGTATACCGCCTGGCAAGCATCGGGCTTCCCCACCAGCCGCATCGTCGGGCAGGCGGGGTGCCTTGATGTGGCGCGGTTCCGGGCATTCCTCGCCATGGAACTCGGCATTTCGGTCGAGGACATTCAGGCATTGCTGCTTGGTGGCCATGGTGATGACATGGTGCCGCTGCCACGGTACACATCCGTCCATGGCGTTCCGATTCTGCAACTCCTCCCAGAAGAAACCGTCACCGCCTGTGTCGATCGGGCGAAGATGGGTGGTGGCGAGATCGTCAAGTTGATGGGCACCAGCGCGTACTACGCGCCGGCCAGCGGCAGCGTCCAGATGGCCGAGGCGATCATCAAGAACAAGAAGCGGATTCTTCCCTGCGCCGCGTATTGCGACGGCGAGTACGGCATCAACGGCCTGTTTGTCGGCGTGCCGGCCGTTCTTGGCAGCGGCGGTGTTGAGAAGATCATCGAGGTTGAACTCGATGAAACGGAACAGGCGTTGCTCGCCGAGAGCGCCTCGCATGTCGCGGAACTTGTCGAGATCGTGCAAACCACCTTCCCGGAATTAGCCGCCTGTTAGAGGGTGTCCGGGACCGGTGTCAGACACCGCCTGCTGCCATCAGGCGCAACATGTCGACACAGCGGTGCGCATAGCCGGATTCGTTGTCATACCAACTGAGCACCTTGAAGAACCGGTCATTCAGTTCGATGCCCGCAGTCGCGTCGTAGATACTGCTGTTGGGATCACCGACGAAGTCGGCGCTGACGATCGGCTCTTCCGTATACGCAAGCACACCCGACATCGGACCATCCGCTGCCGTCTTCATCGCAGCGTTGATGTCCCCAAGTGATGTCGCTTTCGCCGTGCGAAAGGTCAAGTCGACCGCCGACACATCCGCCGTTGGCACACGCATCGCCATGCCGGTCAACTTCCCCTGCAACTGCGGCAAACACAGGCCGACGGCCTTCGCCGCACCGGTGCTCGCGGGAATCATGTTCATGTAGGCGTTGCGGCCGCCACGAAAATCCTTCTTCGTCGGCCCGTCCTGTGTCGGCTGTGTCGCGGTGACTGCATGGATCGTCGTCATCAATCCTTCTTCAAGCCCAAAGGCATCATCGATGACCTTGGCGATCGGCGCCAGACAGTTCGTGGTGCATGATGCGTTGGAGATGACGCGATCAGTTGCCGGATCATATTCCTCGTGATTCACCTTGTAGACAAGCGTCTTCACCTCGTGAGGCGTTTTTGTCGGCGCAGAAATCAACACCTGCTTCGCTCCGGCGGCAAGATGCTGGCTGGCGCCATCGAATGACGTGAACAGCCCGGTGGATTCAAGCACGAAGTCGACCCCGAGATCGCCCCAGGGCAGCGCAGCGGGGTCGCGCTCACTGAGGCACGCCGTGCCGATACCGTCAACGGCAAACCCACTGTCCGTGACCTGCACATCCTGACCGAAACGGCCGTGCATGGTGTCGTACTTCAGGAGATAGGCAAGATTGTCGGCGTCAACCAGATCATTGACGGCTGCGATCTCAAAGTCGCCGCTCTCGAAAGTTGCGCGGTACACCAACCGCCCAATGCGCCCGAACCCGTTGATGCCGATCCTGATCGCCATGTCGTACTCTCCTGCAAAGGGGCGAATGATACTCGCCCCCGAGATTCACGGCCACTGCTGCTCCTGCTCGCCGGCCTCTCTGTTCGCCTCGCGGGCAAGCGCAAAGAGAAGGTCACTCAACCTGTTGAGAAAGACCACAACCTGTTCGCCACCGGGAATACCCAACACTCGGCGCTCGGCGCGGCGACAGATCGCACGGGCCAAATGTAACCGGGCCGCTCGTTCACAGCCGCCTGGAAGAATGAACGCCGTCAGCGGGGTGTTCTCCTGCTCGACCTCGTCAATCCAAGTCTCCAGTTTCTCGACGTCTGTTGCATCGATCCGCCGAACCTTCACCGTGTCCGTACCGGGCGGCGTTGCGAGATCGCTGCCGACCTCCATCAAGACCGACTGCAACTGGCCAAGGCCGCCGGCGAGACCGATCGCGGCGTTCAATTCGTCAACTGTTCCATATGCCTCGACGCGTGGATCATTCTTCGAGACGCGGCCACCGCCGAACAGCCCGGTGGACCCGTCGTCGCCGCTGCGGGTGTACAGCCGCACGCTCGTTACTCCAGCGCCGCCGCGCCGGAGATGATCTCGGTCAGTTCGGTCGTGATCTGGGCCTGGCGGGCGCGGTTGTATGAGCGCCGCAGATCCCGACCAAGCTCGTTGGCGTTTTCGGTGGCGGCCTTCATGGCGATCATCCGCATGATCTGCTCGCTGACCACCGCGTCATTGAACGCCTGAAAGAGCGTCGTCTTGAGACTTCGAGGAAGCAGGTCGTCCAACAGATCACCTGCTGACGGCGAAAACTCGTAGTTCGCCGCTGTCCCGCCGGCTTGCTCCTCGTCACCGGCATCTTCGCGGGATATGGGCAAGAGCTGAATGATCTCCGGGGTCTGCTTGGCGTTGGATTCGAATCGCATGTAGGCAACGCGAACCGCGTCCCACCGGCCTTCGGCAAAGTCTCGCATGTATCGATCCGCGAGCATTGCAACATCTTCGTACCGTGGTTTGTCGCCAATGGTGTGCTGGTCGGCAATCTCAATCTTCTGGAACTTGAAGAACCCCGCAGCCTTCTTCCCGGCAGTCTCCACATCGATCGCAATGTCCCTGCTTCGGAGATCCCGCACATGTTGCATCGCTCGCCGCAGGATCGTGCCGTTGTACGCGCCACAGAGCCCGCGGTCCGATGTGATAACCAGCAAGAGTTCACGATGGGACTTGCCCGTACTGGAAATGAGCGGCGAGTCATAGTCGCCAGCCGCACTGGACACTTCGCCCACCAGCCGCGAAATCGCATTGGTGTACGGACGGCTGTCCCTGGCTCGGGCAAGGGCGGCTGTGAACTTGGCCGTGGCGATCATCTGCATCGTCTTCGTGATGCGAGAGATCGTCCCGACCGCCGTCATGCGGTTCTTGATCTGCCTGATCTGAGCCATGAGACCGGGGATTGTAGCATCAGAGCGTGAGCCCATCCCACGCCAAAGACATGCCGCTGGGCAGTTCCGCTTCGAGCTCGCCATGGACGATGTCGTGGGACATGTGGGTGAAGAATGTCCGGGGCGCTCCGACCTGTTCCGCAATGCGGCAGGCCTGATCCACGGTCAGGTGCGTGGGGTGGTGGCGGGGGCGGAGCATGTCCAGCACCAACACCTCCAAGCCACTGAGCAGCGGCCATGTCTCCGGTGGAAAAGAAGAAACATCGGTGCAGTAGGCAAGCGGCAGGCAGGAATCCGCGCCCTCCGCGTCAATCCGGAACCCCAGCACGGGGAGACGACCGTGCAGCAGCCGTAGAGGCGTGAATGAAACGCCGAACAGGTCAATCGTCTCGCCGGGCGTCAAATCATTGGGAATGAGCCTCGCGACAAACGACTTGTTCACGTTTCCGTCCGGCTCGAAGATGTGCAGAAAGACCCGACGCAGGTTTTCCAGTGTCCGGGATTCCGCATACACATCAATGGATTGACGCATGACAGCGTTGAACCGCCGTACCTCGTCCAGCCCGAAGATGTGGTCGACATGATGGTGCGTAAACAGAATGCCATCGCACCGCTGCAGATCGGCGTCGATGGCCTGCAGACGCAAGTCGGGCGATGTGTCAATCAAGATCGTTCGATCCTGTCCCCCTTCGTCCCGAAACTGGATACATGCGCCACTTCGAGTCCTCCGGTCCCGCGGATCGTCGCTGGTGCACGCCGGGCAGGAACACGCAATGGACGGAATGCCCGAGGATGTCCCGGTACCCAGAAAGCGGAAGGAAAAGTCAGTGACCGGCATCGGCTTTCTCGTCCCCATCCCCTTTCACGCCGGTCAATCGAATCAGCGGACCGATCGTGAGCCCTTGCAGCAACAGGCTCACAAGCACGACACCGAATGTGATCGGCAGCATCGTGTCCCTGATCTCGCCGCCAGGAAGGCCGAGTACCAATGCAAGAGGGATCGAGCCCTTCATGCCCGACCAGAAGATGACATGCTTCCATCCCGAAGGCCAGTGGCCGCCGACCGACCACGCCGTCGGATACACCATGATCGCTCGCGCCGCCAGAATCGCGCCGAAACACGCAGCCGTTCCAATCAACACCTTCGGCGCCATGAGTGCGGAGATTCCGCCGACATATTGCAGCTCGAATCCGATCAGAAGGAAGACGATGGAGTTCACGATGAAGTCAATGGACTCCCAGAACGTGTTGATGGTCTGGATCGTGCGTTTGCCCATCGCCAATCGCGTGCCGTAGTTGCCGATGATGAGGCCCGCCACCACCACTGCAATGACACCGGATGCACCACTGCGTTCCGCAACGATGAACGAACCCCAGGCGAGGACGATCGTGATGGCGTTTTCAAGAACATGGTCGTTGAGTCGCCGCAGCAGCCAGAACGCGATCAGGCCGAAACCGAGGCCAAATACGACGCCCAGCCCGGCCACCTGAATGAACTGCAACACACCGGACGCAATCGAAATGTCCGCGACATGTGCGCCGCCGAACACCGCTGTCATCAGAATGAGAAACAACACGACGCCCGTGCCGTCATTGAAGAGGCTCTCTCCCTCGATCAATGTCCGCAGTCGCTTTGGTGCGCCGGCAACCCGCAGCGTGGCGAGAACCGAAATGGGATCGGTCGGTGCGAGCAAGGCACCGAACAACAGCGCGGGCATCCACGCCGACTCCACTCCGAAGAACGGCCTCGCAACAAGTGCGACAAGCACTGTCGTCACCGCCACTCCCGGGATGGCGAGGATCGCAACAGGCACCGCCTTTCGTTGGAGCGTGTCGATATCGAGATGCAGCCCGGCCTGGAAGAGAAGCGGCGGAAGAAAGAGTGCAAGCACCAATTCCTGTGTGATGACCGCGCCGTCGGGGGCAGCGCCGAGCACCGCCACGAGCAATCCTGCCAACACGAGTGCGATTGTGTAGGGAACCTTGACGAACTTGGACAACACGCCGATGACCGCGGCGAACGCCAATAGCGAAATGAAAACCGTAAGCGTCGACGAGACGATTCCGTGCTCGGCGAGGGAAGCGAGCATCAGGCTGGCACCACTGTGGGCTGTGCGAGGGCCGCTGCCGATTCGGCCGGATTCTCGGCACCGCAGATGGATGCACATACCGCCACGCCACGGCCGCCAGCGTCGCGCACAGAGGCGATATTGGCCGGCGTGATTCCTCCGATTGCCAGATGATGCATCGGCGGCCAACGGTCAATGACCAATTGGAGCAATGTGACTCCTGCCGGCTCGCGGTCTGGCTTCGTCTGCGAGGCAAACATCGCACCAATGCCGAGATAGTCTGCGCCTGCATCGATCGCCGCCGCGGCTTCATCGAGGTTGTGAGCAGTTGCACCAATGATCAACCCGCTCCCAACAATGGACCTTGCGTCGCTGACCGGCAGATCCGTTCGACCCAGATGCACGCCATCGGCATCGGCGGCCATCGCCACATCCACTCGATCGTTGACGATGACAGGAACACCGCGCGGCCGCGCCACGCCGATGACAGCCCTGACATGGTCGACCAGTTCGCCGCCGTCCATGGTTTTCTCTCGCACCTGCACGCAATCGGTGCCACCAGCAATGACTTCGGCAAGAAAGTCCTCCCACGGATGTCGGCAGGCCTCCACAGTCAGTACGAGACAGAGCGACCACTGCTTTGCTGCTCGCGAGGCCAGCGAGGTGAGGACGGCTGCGGAGAGGTCGTACATTCTGTACCTGATCGCCTCCAGCGAAGATGCGGTGCCGTGGATCTTCGCCGTTTCCTCCAGGACCCGCATCGCCTCACCGCACCTGCTCGCTGCGGCGGCGGCGATGTCGCGGAGCCCCTCCCGCCGAGATTCGGATGGATGTGACAGTTCTGTTCCCCCATCGCCCGCCGTATCACGCGACCAGAAGACATCGGTGGACCGCAGGGATGATCGCAGGTCGTGGCGACACGCCTTGATCCCAACGGAAATATCAGAGCGGTCCAACACGAACCTCGCGATATCCTCAAGAACCCGCATGGCCTCGGAGGCTCGGTTGGCGTTTGCGTCCAGCATGCGTGCGACCGTACCCATCGCTGCACATGGTAGGCTTGCGGGCATGTACAAGTCCATCAAGACAGGTGCGTCCAGGAGAGCGGTTTCGGTCTTCGGCGTCTGGGAGGGGACGAAGTCGGTGCCGCGTGGGCTGGGTGAAGAGAGCGACGAGGTTGGGGAACTGCTGCGGCGACCGGGGTTCAAGGGTAGCAGCGGACAACTGGTCGCCAATGACGACACCGTGTTGGTGGGTCTGGGAAAGCGAGGGGAACTCGATCGAGATTCGCTGCGGAACATTGGCTGTCTACTCGTCCGATCCCTCGATCGCATGTCGTTCAAGAACGCATCGATCGAACTCTCGCGAACGATCCCCCTCGGCGTCGCATCCGCGGAGGACATTGGTCAGCTCGTGGCCGAAGGCGCCATGATCGGTAACTGGCGCGTCGACTTCTTCGATGGTGCGGCCACCAAGACCACGCCCGCCACGATGCACCTCCGGTTGACCAGCAGCGACAGGGGTGTGGTTCGTGGATTGAAGCTTGGTGTGTTGCTGGGAGACGCCGTGAATTACGCAAGGCGCATCGCCACAACGCCGCCCAACATCTGTAATCCGCAATGGGTCGCCAAGGAAAGTCGCCGGATGGCCCGCGGCGCGGGCCTTCGGTGCCGCGTGATCTCCTACATCGAGGCGAAGCGACTCGGCATGGGTGGGCTTGTGAATGTCGGCAAGGGCTCGGATGCAAAGCCCTGCATGATCATCCTTGAGCACCGACCAAAACGGAGCGATCGAACGCTCTGTTTCGTCGGGAAGACAATAACCTACGACACCGGTGGGTACTCCCTCAAGGTCAACAATGGCATGAAGGGAATGAAGTACGACAAGAACGGTGGCATGGCTGTGCTCGGCGCAATGAAGGCGATTGCCGCATTGAACCCGCCCGTTCGGGTGGTTGGCGTACTCGCATGTGCCGAGAATATGGTCAGCGGCGACGCATACAGGCCGGACGACATCATCACGATGTACAACGGTGTTTCCGTCGAAGTCACAAATACCGATGCAGAAGGCCGGCTCGTGTTGGCCGACGCGCTTGCGTGGTCGTGTAAACAGATCAAGCCTGACGCAATCGTCGATCTTGCCACACTCACCGGTGGCGTGGTTGTGGCGCTGGGCTCCGCATCCGCCGGTCTCTGGTGCAGTGACAAGAAACTTCGCCGCGAAGTGTTTGCCGCCGCCGACCAGAGCGGTGAGCGGGCGTGGCGACTGCCGCTCTGGAAGGAACACCGGCAGCAGATGCGCTCAAAGCATGCTGACATCCTGAACTCGTCGGCATCGCGGGAGGCCCATCCGATCCAGGGGGCCGCGTTCCTGAGTTACTTTGTTGAAGATGACGTGCCGTGGGCACACATCGACATCGCGGGGGTCAGCGCAGTCGAAAGTGACAAGGGCATGTTCGTTACCGGCCCGACTGGTTGGGGGGTGCGGCTGTTGACGGCGCTGGCGGTCGAATCTCAATAGCCGCCATCTTGTCGACGCGCCGCTGGTGACGACCGCCTTCGAAGTCGGTGGTCAACCATGTATCGACGATCTGCAGGAGCGTCGTCTTCTGCGAACCCTCCGCGGCGAGACACAACACGTTGGCATCGTTGTGGCGGCGACTCATCTCGGCGGCGTGGGCATCATGCGCAAGCGCAGCGCGAACACCTTGAACTTTGTTGGCGGCCATCGACATGCCGATGCCCGAACCGCAGATCAAGATGCCGCGGTCGGCACGTCCGCCGGCAACCTCGTCGGACACTGCGAGTGCGGGGTCCGGGTAATCGATCGATTCGTCGCTGCCGGTCGCTGCCGGTCCGAACAGATGCACTGTCCACCCACCATGTTCAAGATGGGCTGCAATGGAGCGCACAATGTCCCCCGCGCGGTGATCGGAGCCGATTGCGATAATTCCAGCGTCAGTTGGCATGTGGCATGATCTCCTCAAGCCGCTTTGGTATTACCCCCTGCAAATGATCAACCAGCGCATCGTAGGCCGCCTGCCCACACCCCACCGGGTCAAGAATATCGCCAGTTGGATCAAGCAGTTCGATTCTCGTTCCCTCACCACCAGCCAGTGTCTCTGCTCGGTGCAGGTGTGATTGGGTCAAGCAGAGCACGATGTTTGCCCCGTCAACCAATTCCGCCGTGAGTGGTGTGCTGGTGCTGTCACAACTCATGTTGGCAGCAGAAAGCGCCTGAATAGCCTCCCGGGACGGTCTCTGGCCGCTGGAGGCGTGTGTTCCCGCCGACGCGGCCAGCCAGTCGCCGTGGCCCGAAACCCGGAGCCAATGGCCCGCGATGGCTTCCGCCATCGGGCTCCGGCAGGTGTTGCCCGTGCAGACAAAGAGGATGGTTCTGGGTGTCGAAGAAGGGGTCATGCTTGCAGAACTCAACCATATCCTATTGAATGGTGGGTGGGAGTCGATCTGTGGATTTCATCCCTCAAGACGAGGTGGCCGAGTTGCTCGACGGATACGGCGTGCGGGCTATCGCTGACGGCGAAAGTCGGGTGCTTCTTGAAATGTCTGATGAGCACACCGCGGCACGGGCCTGCGTGCATGTTGATGGGGCGGATTGTGGGTGCGACCCGGAAGATTGCATGAGTACTGCCGTCTCCGAGGACGGTTTGATCGGGTCCGCCGAACACGCGCTGCATCGCCTCCACCAGGGGCAAACCGTGGTCGTTCCTGTCGGTAAGTGGCGGTCCGTGTTTGACGCGGTCGCATTCAGTCTCGCGGACGACGAGGCGTGGCAGGAGTTTGATGCAGCAGCAACCGTGGAATTGAACACACGCGATCCTTTGCTGTGTGATGCGAACGATACGGCGCTTCTCACAAGGTTCCTCCTGTCGCTCATGCGAGATGGTGACCAGCCCGAGCAGGGGGTCTTCCTGATTCCCGCAGGCGCGCCGGTATTGGTGCACCTTCAACCGGGCGGGCCGATGCGATTCTGGTTCGGTGACCAGGTACATGCCGATGAACTCGCGGAGGCTTTCGCGAACTGACATCACATGGCGCATTCAGAAACAGGGAACTGGTTCGAGGTCGAGCGCAGTGCGGCGACCGCGGCAACAGCGGCGCGGCAGGCGGGGGAGTGGTCGTCTCTTGTGGATGCGCTTCGTCTGTTGATGGAAGCGAGGGACCACCTCGCAGCCGCTGCCAGAAACGGTCGCCGAGTCCAGATTCTGGAAGACGAGGAGTCGCTGGCCGTTGTGCAGGAGCCGGGCCGGTATCTCCTGCGGCCACCGCTGGTGGGACGAAGTGCAAAGGACCTCTCCCTGCGTGCGCGGGACAACGAAATACCCATGCTTATCCTCTGCCGCGAACCGACCACCCAACTCGCTCGGTGCCCGATTGTGTCGCTGGGAGAGGGTGTCACAGTTCGCATGCATGTCGACGAGCCATCCAACCCGGATAAGCCAACATGTCAATGGTTCGATGATGCCCTTGATCAACTTGGCCATCACGCCATCGGCGGCGTCGATCCGGCCATGGCGCCTCTGCGTCTCCTTGATGCGATGATTATGCGTGTAGAGACCATTCCTCACCACAGCCCTCTCCATGTTGCGGCGATCGAGGCTGCCAAGGCGGCGATGAACGGGGATGGGTAGGATGCCGCCCTCATGACCATCAAGACAACGCTGGCGACGCGGTATTGGCTGAAGACCGTGATTATGGCGGTGGTGTGCCTCGGGCTTGGAGCATGGGGCGCCTGGGACTACTTTGTGTCCATTCCTCAGCGGCAGGCTGCGTTTCTGCAGGGCGAGGTGTGCCGCAGTGTCAAGGCCGGATTGGAGGCGCCGCCCGGGGGCGAGAATCGGCGGAGGGCGGTTGAGGATGTTTCAAACGCCATCGAAACTGCAGAAGTGGACGGAAGCGGGGATGAAATCCTCTTGTCCAAGAAGTGGATTGAGACACTTGAGTTGTTCAGAGAGGGATTGAGTGGACGCGACCGGGCGACCGTCGCCGAGGCGATGGCGGTCGCGACGCGCGGGGTGGATTTCCTGGGAGATGTCACTCCTCCGAGCAAGTTCGACCGCCCCGTCCAGATCGCCTTCATCCTGTGTTTCCCCTTCGGCATCTATTACTTCTGGGTGCTGTATGCAATGAGTGCCAAGGCGGGGAGATATTCGCTGGATGACGACGGCACGCTGCACGCGCCCGAGGGATCGTTTGGCAAAGATGCGGTGGTCGACATCGACATGGGACGCTGGTCGGCCCCGACGGGGAACGCTCGATCGACATGGCGTGCGACTGTTGTAGTGGACGGCGGCGCGAAGGTTGTGCTGGATGATTACATCTTCAAGAACATGTGCCTGATCATTGGCAACATTGCGCACAGGTTGTACCCCGATCAGTGGACGCCCGATGCCAAGCGCGTCGAGTCTTCTGATTCTGGAGACAATTGACCATGCCGTTGTTGTCTGCGACCAAGCTCGTGAAGTCCTACTCCGGCCGACGCGTCGTTGATGAGGTGAGCCTGACGGTGGAGGCCGGTGAAATTGTCGGCCTGCTTGGACCGAATGGAGCGGGAAAGACCACATGCTTCCGAATGATCATCGGCATGATCACGCCAGAGGGCGGCCGTGTGTTGTTCGATGGCGAGGATGTGACATGGCTTCCCATGTATCAGCATGCGCGGCGTGGCATGGGGTACCTCGCGCAGGAGCCGAGTGTGTTCCGTGGTATGACCTGCGAGGGAAATCTGCTCGCCATTCTTGAGACGCTGTCAATTTCGAAGGCCGAGCAGCGAAAGAGGTGCGAGGGACTCTTGGCTCAGTTTCATCTGGAACACAAGCGGACGCATCTTGCCCGCACCTGTTCCGGTGGCGAGCGGCGGCGTCTGGAAATTGCCCGTTCGCTGATCATGCAGCCTCAGTTGATTCTGCTGGATGAGCCGTTTGCGGCGGTGGACCCGCATACGGTTGAGGATGTGCAGAGTGAGGTTCGAGGGCTGGCAGATTCCGGCATCGCCATCCTTGTCACCGATCATGCAGTGCAGCAAACACTGAGGATCTGTGACCGCGCTTACATCATCGACGAGGGCAAGAACCTGCGAGAGGGTGACCCCAAGTCGATCATCAACGATCCGATCGTCCGCGAGCACTATCTCGCATCCACCTTCCGCGGCGACGAATTCGGTTGATCTCCCACC
>CAZJKE010000048.1:0-11751 GCA_964546585.1 uncultured Isosphaeraceae bacterium
GCTCCATGACCTCCGAGCCCGCAGACGCGTATCGCCCACGACGAGGTGAGCCAACACACGCCCCGGCAGGGAATGTGCCGGGGGATGGATCAATGGACAGGACTCGACGCTTCGGTCGGCCCGAAGGCCGACCGAAGTGTGAGACCTGCGGACTCGCGTTTCGCGAGGCCGCGCGTCTTCGGCCTTGCCGCAGACGCGTATCGCCCACGACGAGGTGAGCCAACACACGCCCCGGCACGGAACGTGCCGGGGCGTGTGATTGGTCACCGAGGAGTGGGCGATACAGGACTCGAACCTGTGACTTCTTCGGTGTAAACGAAGCGCTCTAGCCAACTGAGCTAATCGCCCTCGGTCGCCGCTGGCTGATTCGGATCAATCGCCGCATACGGCCTGAACGGTTCGATGGTACCCGTTTCCTCGCTGAAGAGCAGAGCCCGGCGGGGGCCAAGCCGGGCGGCCTCCGGTGAATCGATGAGGTTTGTCGAGTCGTTCGCGCTCATCTGCATCAAGACGCGAAGGTCGAATTCTCGAATGGCGTGCCGATCCACGAGGCGAGAGAGGTTTGACAGTGTGTCGGTGGCAAGGATGACATGCATGCCATGAATCGGGCCCTCCCGCAGCAACTTTGCGAGCGTCTTGTCCGGTGTCGGTGGCGTGTCGTCCTCGCCGACTGCAAACGAGAAATCGTCTTCGCTTCGCCGCAATTCGCGGAAGCGGTGGGCCGCGTTGATGACGAGAAATCGCATGGGCCCCGGTCCTTCCTCGATGCGGCGATCGAGTTCCTCGCCGAGTGCCGCTAGTCCGTCGCCGAGTCCACGCTGATCGATACGCGTGGTCTGCATGTCGATTGCTTCAAGCGTCTGCGCAATGACACCGGCCTGCGGGGCATCCGGCGGTGTCCCGTCAAGCACCGTCACTGATACCTCGTGGTCGCCCCTGGGGCACTGCGCAGCAATCGATCGAATGCCAGCGGCCACCATCGCCGTGATGTCCTCTTCCTGTTGCCCGACGAGCAGGAGATTTGATGAAGAGGCGGCGCGGAAGGTGGCGGCGGTGTCGGGTTTGATCGCCATCGCGCCACCGAGCCAGGCGCGCATGACCGCGGGTACTTCTGACGGGCGATCGCGCAGAAGTGCCTTCAATTCGTGATTGTCCGCCATGTGGACAGGGCGGTTTCCTTCGTACACGACCATTGATCGCTCGGCACCGTCCCGTTGCGTGATGCGTGTGAGTTGCCGGTCACGCTCGCCTTCGCCGAGCCAGACGATCTGGAATGGGCTGTTGCCTTCGATGCGACCGGATGCATCGTTGTAGATCGCCTCGCCCGGCCGGGAGAGCAATCTCGCTGCGGCGTTGTCCTCGTCGAGGATGATGTAACTGTCCGCCTCGGAACATTGCAGTGCCACGCGCACGGCCATCTGCCCCATCGTTGAGCGTGCGAGCGAATAGGCACCGTCGAGTGTTTGGGAGCCAAGCAGTACATGTATGCCAAATGCCCGGCCCTGTCGAACCAGACGGTCGAGCAAGAGGTTGGCCTCCTGCGCCACGCTGTCATCGTCGATGAAGAACTCCTGAAACTCGTCGACAACCAGGAGAATCCGCGGCATGGGTGTGCCTGGTTCCTTCTCGCGAAATGCGGCAACATCCTGCGCGCCGAGATCGCGGAACCGCTCGCCACGGGCTTTGAGTTCCTGGTCGAGCCGTTGCAACACGCTGATGCCGAATTCCCGATCGCTTTCCACTGCGACCACGCGGGCGTGTGGGAGGTTGTGGGTGGCGTAGGTCTTGAACTCCACGCCCTTCTTGAAGTCCACAAGATAAAACTCCACCTCGTCCGGGCTGTACCAGAGCGCAAGGTTGGTGATGAGCACATGCAGCAGGGTGGACTTGCCCGATCCGGTCTTTCCGGCGATGAGCGCGTGCTGGGCTGTGCCGCGGCCGAGCGTCAGCGACTGCAGTTGCGTTGCGCCTGCACGCCCGAGCGGTACGGCGATGCGTCCGGTTGTGGAGCGGCTCCACAGGTCCTCGTCGCTCGGTGCGATGACGCGGAACGGCACCTCGACGCGGTGTGTGTCCTGCGCCACTTCGCCGATTGCCTTGATGATGGCGGTCGTCACCTGATCACTCGGCGGCTCTTCCACGACAAGCGGTAGCGATCGAAGTTCGGGATCGTCGACAATGAGCGAGCCTTCGTGTTCGATCAATCGCAGTTCAATTTGCTCAAGAGTGTCCTGATCAATGCCGGGTGGGAGTTCCTGCGCTATGTCGCGGTGCATGAGTACATGGACACCGCAGCGGGCGCCGCTGGTGAGAATGCTCGCAAGTCGTTTCCCCGCCTGTTCTGAGATGTTGACAGGGAAGTCGGCGATGACCAGGAAGCGATATGGTTCGGCAATTTCGCCTGCTTGTTCGTTGTAGTCATCGATGGATTCAAACTCGTTTCGCAGGTACTTCTGTATCACCGTTTCCATGTGTTCGGTGAGGTCGGCAAGTTGCGACTCAATGTGGCGAGGTTCGGTCCATGCGCGATCGACCAGGGGGGCCTCGTCAAAGTCGGCCAGATGCAGGATGCCCGCGAATGACTGCCCCAAGGCCACCGGATCGATAAGCGTCAGTTCCGCCTTGCCGGCCGGCAGCGATGTGAGGGTGCGCAGGACTGCGTTCTGAATGGCGGCGATGCCAACGCCGCGCATGCCGCCGCTGGTGGAGACAAGCATCGATGCGCCGCGGGGTAGTGTCATGCAAAGCGGGAGCAACTCGACGGATGGTTCGCCAAGGGCAAGCCTTTCGTTCTGCGGCACTTGACCGCCGAGCGCAGAGAGATCGACGTCGACTGTTCCAATGGGCACTCGGCTGCTCGGTGATTCGGGAGGCGACCAGTCGTCCCATGTCCCATCGGTCCACGCGGCGTGTTCTTCGCAGGCGTTTCGCTGCGCTGCGGCGTCGCTTCGGAAGTGTGTCAGTGTGGTATGCCACCGCTCGTGAAGACGGTCCATTGTGTCCTGCTCGTCGGCATCCAGCCCGTCGAGTGTGGCTTTGCAGACGGCGTCGATGGCGATTGACTGCTGGGTGCGTTTGGCGTCGATCTCCTTGCGTGTTGCTTCGAACGCGGCATCGACTTCTGCGGCATCCTCTTCAAGTTTCTCCTGCAACCGCTGTTCCACGGCAGTGAATCGCTTACGCTCCTTGCCAAGATCCTTCTCCATCAGTTCTTCGACCCGTGCAAGCCGAGGGCCGTAGGAATCTTCTGCTGCCTTGACATCCTCGTCGCGGGCTGAGCGAATCTCCGACTCGCGTCGCCGCCGCTCGAGATCTGCGCCTCGAATGGTGGCGTCACGCACCGTTCTCGCTGCGGCGACGGCCTCGCGAAATGCCCGCAGTTTGCTGCGGATGGAGTCCTGCCCCGCGCCGTACAGGACGATGAGTGTGGCGATGGACAGGGCGGCGGCTGCAATAGGAAGAGCCAGCGATGTCGTATTGATCGACCAGCCGCCGACTGCGCCGCCGATTCCCCCGGCAATCAGCACGGCGATCGTGACAATGAACACAGGCTTGATGCCGATGAACCAGCGAGCCTTTGGGTCCAGACGGATCGCCTGTAGCGCGTTCTCCGCGGACTTGACAAGTTCGATCATCGAACGGGGATCGACCGCATCGCCATCCTGTCCCGCATCGTCAAATGATTCCTCGGTCTGCTGCCGCAGGCGGGTGAGCGTGCGCGGAGCCTCTTCGCAGAGTTCGTCGAGCTGCTTGCTCGCGTCGTCCAGTTTCTCGTGGAGTTCTTCGACGCGTTTGGCGATTGCGGGGACCGCCGCTTCATAGACCGATTCGGCGAGCCAGATTGCCTCATTGAGTTTGTTCTTTGTCGTCTCTGCGATTTCTTCGGCGTGGTCCCGAATCTCCTCGATTCGATCGGTGTGTTTGTCTTTGAGCAGTTTCGGTTCGAGATCACGGCGTTTGTCCAGCGCCGTCTTCTGTGCCGCCAGAGTTCGATCGGCCTCAGCACGGGCTTGTGTCAGTTCGGAATCCAGTTCTTCGTGCTCGCGTTGTTGTCGTTGCGAGGCGCCCCGGCGGTCCTCAGCGAGGCGCTCCATCAACGCTCGCTCTTCCTCTGTGGTCTGCCCGATGAGCGTGCGGATAGCCGCTATCTCGGCCCGTTGCTGCGTGAGGATTGATTCAGGCATGCATCGTCATTGTAGGAGTGTTCAGGAGCACTCGGATTTCGCCCGGGCGATCATCTCGGCCATGATCTCCATGGCGCCGATGGTGGATGTCACGGCTTTCTGGAGGGGATCGATGTGTTTCGATTCCATCGAGCGGCTCACCGGATCATCCCAGTGTTCAAGCACTTCATTCCAGCGGATGTTGAGCTTCTTCGTCGCCTTGGTCAGTTGGGCCTTGGCTGTCTGCATGCTCATCAGGTGTGTCTCCCTTGCGTGCGATGGACGAGGGGTCATCCACCAGAGGTACCTCTGGGGATGTATATGTTGATGGAGTTGTGCTCATGTACGCTTCGAGGCTGGCAACGGCCCGTTCGATCTTCGCGGCGGCCTTCTTCAGGTCGCCGTCGAGCGAGGACGCGAGCCCGCCGACCAGGCCGCGATACTCCTGCCCGCCTCGCTCAAGGGTGCGGCTCCAGCGCTTTGTGGCTTCCAATTTCTTGCGAGCGTGTTCGATCTCGGCTTTTCGCTTGGCGACAAGTCGCTTCTGATCTACCGGTCCACGAGGGTTATTGGGCTGCGAGATTGTTGCGCGGAAGAGTTCGCTCTTGGCCTGCGCGAGTCGTTCCTCGCCTTTTCGAATCTCCCGCTGCCAGTGCGCGGGCTGTTCGTGGATCAGCCAGCCGGACACACGCTGCAGTTCGGCGTCGGCGGTTGTCAGCGATCGCCTCGCCTTGTCGATGAAATCCACAAGCGCGACGCGAAACTCGCGAAGGGCGTTGAGCGACCTGAGATTGGCGGCGTGTGACACGGGATGTCAGCGTTGTTGGAGGTAATCCTCGATCCGCTGCGCCTTGCGGAGGAGAAAGGGGATCTGCTCAGCGGTCGCCTTGGCGAGGCGGTCCATTGCACGGACGCCGTGGTCGAACTCTTCCTCGAACTTCCGCTGTTCCTGATCGCGCCACGACTGGGAGAGCGAGGACATTCTTGCTCGCATCACCTGCAGTTGGTGGGTAAGTTCATCGCTGAACCGCTTGAGGTCGTGGGCGAAACGGCGAATCTCTTCGGGATCGGCAACGGCTTTGGCCATGACATTATTCTAGGCGGAAAAGGTGTCAGACACCGGTACCTGGGGCCGGTGCCTGGCACCCTTCGGCCGTTGGCCGGCCGACTGAGTGGTAGGTGAAACCAGCCTTGGCGACCTCGCAGGGGCGATACATGTTGCGGCCGTCGAATATGACCGGCGAGGCCATGAGCGAGCGGACCTTCGCGAAGTCCGGCGTGCGGAATTCGTCCCATTCGGTGCAGATGATCAACACATCCGCACCCGCCACGGCGGTGTACCGATCAGTCACCGTACGCACCTGCGGCACCTCTGCCGTGAAGTTCGCAGCGGCCTCTGGATCATAGGCCGTCACAGTGGCACCCCCATCGAGAAGACCGCGAAGAATGTCAATCGACGGTGCAGCACGCACATCGTCCGTCTGCGGCTTGAAGGCAAGTCCCCACACGGCCACCTGCCTGTTCCGAATGTCGCCATCAAAGTGATCGACGATTCGCTTCAGGAATCGCTGGCGTTGTCGCTGGTTGATTGCGTGTACCGCCTGATTGATCAGACAAGGTGACTGCGTGTCCTCGCCCATCTCAATGACGGCAAGCGTGTCCTTGGGAAAACACGATCCGCCGTAGCCGATACCCGGCGCAAGAAACTCCGTTCCAATACGGTGATCGGTACCCATGCCCGCACGGACGAGATTGATATCCGCTCCGAGCCGCTCGCAGAGTGTGGCGATCTCGTTGACGAAACTGATCTTGCACGCGAGCATGGCATTGCTCGCGTACTTGACCATCTCGGATGAGGGGATATCAAAGACCAGGAGGGGGTGGCCCTGCGAAGTAAACGGTTCATAGAGCACCCGAAGTTGGCGTTCAGCTTCACGCGAGTTTGTCCCGCACACGATGCGATCCGGCCGCATGAAGTCGTCCAGCGCATTGCCTTCCCGCAGAAACTCCGGGTTGTTGGCGATGTGAAACGGTCGTGTTGTTCCGGCGGCGATTCTTTCGGTGAGGCGCTTCGTCGTGCCGACTGGAACCGTAGACTTGACGACCACCACGGGCTCGCCGAGAGGCATGTTCGCCGCAATGTCATCGGCCACCGCGTGTACGGCAGTGAGATCGCACCGCTCATGATCCCCCGTCGGGGTTCCCACGCAGATGAAGATCACTTCCGCATCGGCATACGCCGCCGCCCGATCGTCTGTGAAATGCAGCCGACCCGCCTCGATGTTCTGCGTGAGCAGTTCAGAGAGGCCCGGTTCGTAGAAGGGGGACTCCCCCTGCCGCAGCAATGCGACTTTCCCGGGGTCGATGTCGAGGCAGGTCACCGTGTTGCCTGTCTTCGCCAAAGCCGCTCCGGTGACCAGACCCACATAGCCGGTTCCAACAATCGTGACTTCCATCGCACGATAATACCGCGGGGGATCGACAACCGAAAGACCGTTCTTTACGGTTCCACCAGCACGAGATCAGCAACGAGCGGCAGATGGTCGGAGAGCGCCGCTGTGTCACCACTTCGCAGATTGCCTGCAGCAAGCGATGGGTCATCAAGATCTGCCGAGTCGAGCACGAACGCTCGCTCAACGCGGATCGGTGTACGGACAAGCATCCAATCAAGCCGTCCGGGGGTAAAGGCGCTCGTAGCATCCGACCAGGTTGCGGTGAGCAGGCCGTCGGGCTGAGGCGCCTCAACGATGACCATGTCATTGCGTTGCAGGATCTCAAGCGGCCGCCGCGTGCCCACCAGATTCCAGTCACCGGCGATGACCAGCGGCCCTGCGTGCGATGCCAGACTGCGCCGAATCGACATCGCCTCCTCCTGCCGCTGTTGCTCGGCTTCGCCGTCGGGACCGCCGCAACACCGCAGGTGGACGGAGACGGCGGTCAGCGTTCTCTGGCCAAGGGCGATCTTCGCCGCCGCTACTTTGATGGGCCAATTCGCCACCGGCTGTGGAGCGGGCAGCGGCGTTGCCGGGAGCGTGGTGGCCACCGCGCTTCGCAACCGGTGGGATGTTCGTTCGCCGCTGAGGGGCGACATGATGACCGTCCATGTGCCGCCAAGAGCGCCGCCAAGAAACGCCGCAACATCTCCGGGCGAATCGTTGCCGTCCAGTTCCTGCAGCAGCAGGATGTCGGGCCGCAACGATCGCAGGATTCTGGTGCCGCGGACCTTGTCATCCAGAAGATTGCCGAACTGGACATTCCAACTGACAACCCGGGTTCCGCCCGCGTCTGCGAGGTCGAATGACACCGGCTTCCGAGTGGCGCCGGGTCGGTCAATTCGGATCTCGAATCGACTGGATGCGGTTGTTGGCGCGAACACGAGACCGATCTCGTAAGGCGAGACCGCCACGCCATCCCGCGAGACTGCGACGCCGTACCCGGTCTCCTTTGGCGAGAAGGTGATGTGGACATCACCAATGTCCACTTTCAGCGGCCGCGGGAGTTGTTGGAGGCAACCGGGCTCTTCCAGGAGGATCTGCCGGTGGACGAACCGATCGTCCACGACCTCCGTCTGGTTTTCGGGCCAGTCCTGAAACTGGCCATCAATGACAATGGTCGCAAGCAGCGCGATGGCAATCGACATGCCTTGTACGATATCGCGGATGACCAACGCCACCGATCGCAGCCAACTCGACCCGATTTCCCGCGAGGTTCTGGGCCTTCTCGAAGTGCAGGATCCCAGCGTCGCGGCCATGATGGCCTCCGAAGCGGAGCGGCAGGAACAGACGCTCGAGTTGATTGCCTCGGAGAACCATGTGTCACCGGCAGTCATGCACACGATGGGCTCGTGGATGACCAACAAGTATGCCGAGGGCTATCCGGGCAAGCGGTACTACGGCGGCTGCGAACATCATGACGCTATCGAGGACCTCGCCCGCGAGCGTGCGAAGGAACTCTTTGGCTGTGGGTATGCCAATGTCCAGCCCCACAGCGGTGCAAATGCCAATGTCGCCGCGTTCATGGCACTGTGCGACCCGCTCGACACCATCCTCTCTCTGCCGATCAAGTCAGGCGGCCACTTGAGCCACGGACTGAAACCGAACTTCTCCGGGACCTTCTACACCATTGAGGACTACGACCTCGACCCGGAGACTGAACTGCTCGACTACGAAGTGATTGCGCGGCGTGCGAAGGAGACCAGGCCGAAGATGATCATCTGTGGGTACAGCGCATACTCAAGAACAATTGACTTCGCGCGTTTTCGCGAAATTGCAGACAGCGTCGGCGCACTGTTGATGGCGGACATCGCCCACATCGCCGGGCTGGTGGCCGGTGGCGTTCACCCCTCGCCGTTCCCGCATGCACATGTCGTGACGACAACGACCCACAAGACGCTCCGCGGCCCGCGGGGTGGTCTGATTCTGAGCGATGATGAAGAGATCGCCAAGAAGGTCGACCGCAAGGTCTTCCCGGGTTCGCAAGGCGGTCCGCTCATGCACATCATTGCCGCGAAAGCCGTCGCGCTCGGCGAAGCGTTGCAGCCGGAGTTCAAAGCCTACGCTGCGCAGGTAGTGGAGAACGCCGCCGTACTGGCGGAAGCGTTGGTGGCATACGGGTATCGCCTCTGCAGCGGTGGGACCGACAACCACCTCATGCTCGTTGACCTGCGACCGCGCGACGAAGACCTGACAGGTGCCGATGCGGAAGACTGGCTTGGTGCTGCCGGCATTGTCGTCAACAAGAATGGCATCCCAAACGACCCGCGGAAACCAATGGTGACCAGCGGGCTGCGGATCGGAACGCCAGCGCTGACGACTCGGGGCATGGGCACCGCGGAGATGGAGATTGTGGCCCGGTTGATCGATCAGGTACTTGATGGCGGCGGCGCGGATGACGTGTGCCGTGAAGTCAACGAGCAGGTGCTTGAACTGTGCGGCAAGTTTCCGTTGTATGCGCACGGCGGCGATTGATCGTGTCACTCTTCAACATCGTGCTGCTGCATCCGCAGATTCCAAACAACACTGGGAACATTGGCCGGACGGCGGCTGCCACGGGATGCGCTTTGCACATCGTGCATCCCATCGCCTTTTCGATGGATGAGAAAGCCAGGCGGCGGGCGGGGCTCGACTACTGGGACAAGGTTGACTGCCGCGAACACGAGAGTTGGGAGGCATTTCTCGAAAACGAATCGCCGGAGCGGTTGTGGCTGTTCACCAAGTATGGCTCAGGTCCGCCGTGGGGGGCGGACCTCAGCGAAGGCGACTATCTTCTGTTCGGCGGCGAGTCTGACGGCGTGCCACCGGAGGTGCGGGCGTGGGCGGTTGAGCGGTGGGGCGAGCAGTCCCTGCTGGCCTTTCCGATGGAGAGCGGGATTCGCAGCCTCAACCTCGCAACCGCCGTCTGCGCAGCGGTCTACGAGGGCATGCGGCAGGTTCGCAGTCGTCCATGAATAGGCTCGTTTCGTGGTATAGTCGCCTCTCTCGCCACGGCGGCGGGGAAGAGGAGATGCAGGAACCATGGGCACATACGGCACGACCGATATCCGAAACATTGCGCTGACCGGAGCGAGCGGATCGGGCAAGACGACGCTGGCCGAAGTGATGTTGCACGATGCGGGCGAGATCGGGCGTATCGGCAAGGTCGAGGAGGGCAGCACCGTCTGTGATTACGACGACCTGTCACAAGAACTGAAGCACAGTCTCGACAGCGCAGTTGTTCACCTTGATTGGGACGGCGCGCATGTCAATATCATCGACACACCCGGTGCGGCCGGCTTTGTGGGGCAGGCATACGCTGCGTTGGCTGCGGTCGAAACGCAGGTTGTGATGATCGATGCATCCTCAGGCATAGAAACAGTGACGCGGCGACTCATGAAGGGCGGCCGCGACCGAAACCTCTCTCAGGTCATCATCATCAACAAGATTGACCACGAGGCCGATCTCGGTGGTTTGCTTTCACGGCTGCAGGATTCGTTTGGTGGCGCATGCCGTCCGGTGAATCTCCCCGCCGACGGGGGCAAGACGATCATTGATTGTTTTCAGAATGCTGACGGCGAGAGCGATCTCGGCGATGTCGGTGACTTCCATACGGGCATCGTTGACCAAGTAGTCGAAGTCGATGAGGAACTCATGGAAGCGTATCTGGAGCAAGGCGAAGTGTCGCCGGATCAATTGCGGGGTCCGTTCAAGCGATCGATGCGAGAAGGACATCTCGTGCCAGTCGTCTTCATGTCTGCTCGCGAGGGCGTCGGTGTCAAGGAGTTCATGAATCTGGTGACGGAGTTGTGCCCGAATCCAAACGAGGGAAATGCTCCAACATTTACGGCGGTCAATGGCGACGAGCGAACGGATTGGCAGCCTGAAGACGGCGGCAAGGAACCGGTGGCGCATGTCTTCAAGGTGTCATCCGATCCGTATGTTGGAAAGTTGTGCGTGTTCCGCGTGCACCAGGGACATATGGGCCCCGATGTGCATCCGAAGGTCGGCAACGCCCGCAAGGCCATTCGGCTGAGCCATGTGTTCAAGTTACAGGGAAAAGACCACAAGGAGACCGACTCCGTCATCGAGGGCGACATCGGTGCCGTTGCGAAGGTCGAGGAACTGGACTATGACTGTGTGTTGCACGGCGGAGATGCCGGCGACTCTCTTGAACTTCGCGGCGGTGCGATTCCCAATCCCATGTTCGGGCTTGCGCTTGATGCTGCAAACCGGAATGCCGAGGAAAAACTTGGCGAGGCGCTTCAGAAACTTCTCGCGGAGGATCCAACTTTGGCGATCGACCGTGTGTTGGCGACGGGCGACACTGTTCTGCGAGGACTCGGAGAAATGCATCTTCGTGTGAAGTTGCGTCTTCTCAAGGAGCGATACGGCGTGGAAGTCGAGACTCGAAAGCCCAAGGTCGCCTACAAGGAAACGATCATGGGGAATGCCGAGGGGCATCATCGGCACAAGAAACAAACCGGCGGTGCGGGGCAGTTTGGCGAGGTGTACCTGCGAGTCGAGCCACTGGTCGATGACGGCGAACAGGATGTCCGCGACGGTCTTCTCTTTGTTGACGACACATTCGGCGGATCGATTCCGAAGCAGTTTCTGCCAGCGATTGAGAAGGGGATTCGACAGGTCATTCTGCATGGCGCTGTGGCCGGGTGTCCGATGCAGGACATCAAGGTGAGCGTCTACGACGGGAAGCATCACCCTGTGGACTCGAAGGAAGTTGCGTTCGTCACGGCCGGAAAGAGGGCGTTCATTGATGCAGTGAAGAAGGCGAAGCCGGTTCTCCTTGAGCCTGTTGTCACGCTGCACATCACGATTCCCACGGACATGATCGGCGACATCTCGTCCGACATCTCCGGTCGCCGCGGACGTATTCTCGGCACGGAGATGCTGCCCGGTGATCAGGCTGTGCTGGAGGCTGAGGCACCGCTCGCCGAAGTGATGTCGTATACGAGCCAGTTGCGTTCAATTACCGGCGGCGCGGGTTCCTATGAAATGGAATACGCCCGCGACGAACGCACGCCGCCCAATGTCCAGGCCGAAGTTGTCGCCTCCTACAAGCCCAAGGTCGAAGAATAGGAAGAGGTGTCTGACACCTC
>CAZJKE010000049.1:0-10457 GCA_964546585.1 uncultured Isosphaeraceae bacterium
CCCAGTGTGGCAGGAAGCCTGATGGCAAGCAAGGGAAAACAGGGATGTGCCTCCAATGCTAGCCAGAAGGCTACGTGAGGCTCGTGTTGGTGATCAACCCTCTACACAGTCTCCCCAGGCAGCGATCAGCAGGAGCACATCCTGGATATCGACGACGCCGTCGCCGTTGATGTCCGCCCCGCAGCCCTCACACTTTCCCCATGCGGCGATGAGCAAGAGCATGTCCTGGATCGCCACCTGACCATCGCCATTCAAGTCACCTGGACATGACGCGGTGAACTGAATGTTCGTCTGCTCCATCAGCCCGCTTGGATTGCCTCGCAGGGTGGTCGTCCCGCCAATGCCAATGACCCAGTCATCATCATCGTTCTTTCCATCAAGATCACCGCCGGCCACCTTGTTCGGGAGGGTCCCGGAGTTCATGGCTTGCTTGGACCATGTGAGCCCGCTGAGTCCTCCAGCCATCGCACCTGCGCCACCGTCGTTCCGCAGTAACAGAAGCGGTGTGTCAGACTCCGGCGCCGTGATGACAATATCCATGTCGTTGTCCGCATCTGCGTCCAGAGCAATGGCATCCTCCACCGGCACCGCGACCGCAAGAGGAATCAATTCGCCGAAGCCATCCCACTCCGATACATCGCCCTGGAACAGGTACAGCGACTGTCCTTCGTCCGAAGTGACCATGAGATCGAGTTGGCCGTCACCACCATCGGCGTCAAGTTCAACAGCATCGATGGTTACCGTATTGGCGCCAGAGAGAGAGGCAATCACCAACAACGACACACCCGAAATACCCCTGTGGATGCGGCCATAGCGAGTCCCAGCGACGAATCCCCACGCCGCGCTCAGGTCGCCGCCGTCCACGCAGGTGGGCGGGTCAACGACATCGGCGCCAGTTTCGGTTTGATACCTCGGGATTACAGTGGATGGGCCCATGGCCGGTGAGCCCGTCGCGATGTTCGTCGCCACGCTGTACCGATCGTTGACTTCCTCGTCATCAATGTCGACGCCTGCAACGGCATCTAGATCTGCGTCTCCATCCCAATTGACGATCGCCGCGCAGGAAACCCGCTGATCCGCACCGGGGATCACCAGCGTTGAGGTGGTAAACGACAATGCGCCGGATGAATCAGTAGTGAGCAGCACCGTGATGGAAGAGTCATCTGCATTCGCAACGATCAGGTCATCCAGACCATCTCCGTTGAGATCGGCCGCATCCAGATCAACCGGGCCGTTGCCGACTGATGCTGCGAGACCGGCGATCAACACCGGCGAACTACCCTCTGATACCGCATACGCTGCTACGCCACCGGGCGATCCAGCAAAGAGCACCGCGACTTCGTCTACGCCATCGCCGTCGGCATCAAACGACGCAATCTCAACTGGCATCGCGTCGAGGTCACCGGAAAACGGGTTTGCAAACTGCGCATCCTCAACCTCAATCACTTCAATCGCGATCTCAGTATCGCCGCCTCGCATCGCCGAGTACTCGATCAACTGCAGGCCAAGGCCTTGCGGCATCGCAGGGAACACAACACTCTCGTAGGTGCCTGTGAGCAAGGCAGCCCGCGCAAGCGGGACAATCTCACCGGCCTCCGAGCCAAGAAGGCTTCCGGATTCGTTGGTGACACTGAGACTTCCCTTTTTGCCAAGGTCCCCTGCCACAACGAGCGATGCCGTCGCGTCCAGAGCGTCCACATCAATGGCGGTCGTGGTTTGATAGGTCGGCGAATATGGACCTGCCATCGTGCAAAGTGATGCTGCGGCAAATGCAACCTCTGATCCGGAATTCGCTGCGTACGCATTGTCGACGACATTATCGCCGTACATCTGAAGTTTCGCACCTTCGGCAACGAGGATTCCTCTGTCCACTGCGCCTGGACACGTGTTCTGCGTGACGGTGCAGTCAGTCATGGTGAAATTACTGGTGTCGTAATAGATCCACACCCCATCGGTCCACACCACAATGCCCCCCGCATAGACCCAGATGCCACCGCCCCCATCTGAAGCAGTGCCACCGTCATTCAACTCAATAGTGCACTGGTTGATGGAGACATCGCCGTGCAGCATGGTGAGCCCACCGCCGTACCAACCGCCGGTGTTCCCGGAGATGACGCAGTTGGTGAGCGAACTGGTGCCGCCGATGCAGACGCCGCCTGTCTTGCTCGATGAATTGTCGTAGAAATCCGTGTTGCTGATCGCCACATTCGCAGCACTTGTCGAGAGCCCCCCTGCTGCGCCAGCAGATGTTGCGCCGCCGTGGTTGTCATCAAAGATGCAATTCGTGATCGTTGCGTCGCTGCCGTAGACATACAGGCCGCCGACCAGCGAATCGAATCCATGTTGAAAAGTGAATCCGTCGATGATGCTGTCCGAGTGTTCGAGGAACATGCATTGGTTCGCACCTTCACCGTCAATCAAGGTGACCGAAGCGCCATCGGAACTATGGATCCACAGTGACTTGCCCTCCACATGCACGACCGAGCCCCAGTTGGTGGTGTATGTACCGGGCGCGACGATGATCTCATCCCCGTCGCTTGCGGCGTTGACAGCGGGCTGGATGTTGGCAAAGTCCGCGCCCCCGTCGTCATCGACGGTCCATGTCGCAGCCATCGCAGTCCCGGTGAGGCAGAATGATATGACTGAAGTACGAAGCACGGGCTCTCTCCTCGCTGGCTCAGTGTGCCACGAAACCTCGCCAAAGGCAAGGTATCGACTTGCAAATCACCCCTCCTGCTACGAGCAGGCACCCCAGTTTCCAATGACGATCAGGAGATCGCTGACATCAATCACACCGTCGTTATTCAGATCGGCGGTGCAGTGGGCGGGATCCCTGAAGTCAACGACCACAGGGAGGTGATCGGACGTGACGGTGTCATGCGTATCGCTCGCCTCAAGGCCGTTCGCATCCAACTCCTCTTGCGTCAGCGTCATGGTGTTCAAGATGAAGGTGTTGCCGGTTTCCGAAACGCTGTCCGTCACCATGAAGCGATCGATGCGCGACTTGTAGTTCCAGATTGTCCACAGGTCCCCCGTCATCGGATCCACCGGCATGACATCCTCTAGATCAGATTCGTCCCAGTCCCCCTTGATATCCGGCCCGTAGTAGGCCTCGTTCTGAATGTCGCCAGTGAGAATCGTGAGTTCGGGCTGGGTCCCTTCGCTATAGAAGTTCAAGTCCCCAAATACGACCATCGTCGTATTGAGCGGAAGATCAACTTCCTCGCCCACCGTCCGCAGATCTCCAAGCCAGTGCGCGATGCCGTCCGCCGACTCCTGACGCTGCAGTTCGTCGTCAGCTTCCCCGCCAGCTTTGAGATGCACGCCAAGGAGGTACATATCGGTTGACCAAGTCGAGTCGGGGCAATCCACCAACGCCATCGTGACGCCGCGGCCACTCCAGGTGGGCGGCGTAATGGGCGGTGTCGTATTGGTGGCTTTCATGCTCAGTGGGAAGTACGAGGCCATGACACTGCGATCGCCAGAGCCGATCCCCTGATGGACCTGCCATGAACCGCCGCGAACATGCTCGCTGAGCCAGGCGGCAAGTCCCGCCACCTCGCCATCGTCATCCATTTCATTGAAGAGAATGACATCCGCGTCGATCGCCGAAAGCACCCGAATGAACGGCGCAAGTTCAGCGGCACTTCCGCTGGCGGGGAGAAACTCGAGCGATCCGCCGCCGGCGTGCTCAATGTTCCAAGTCATGACGCGCAGGTCACTGGATCGATGCCGATCAAGCACGGATGTGAACGGGCCCCGCATTCCTTCTTCGCCGCAAAGACCCCACGCGGCGATGACGGCGAGAAGGTCGGTGACATCGACGATCCCATCATCGCTGATGTCGGCGATACAGGGCTGACATTCATCCGGGATGCCGTCGCCGTTCCAGTCAGGTGATGTTCCGCCGTGGATGTCACAGGTGTCCGGCAGTCCGTTTTGATTGCAGTCCTGTTCGCTGCCCGAGGCGATGTCGCATTCGTCGGGACTGTTGTTCGCGTTGCAGTCACTTGATGTTCCATAGGCCAAATCGCAGACATCACCTACCCCATTGCCGTTGCAGTCGAGTTGGTCAGCGTTGGGCAGATCGCAGTTGTCCGTGGCATCCGGGATGCCGTCACCATCAGCATCCGGAATGGAGCCGACGCCAAATACAATGTTGTCGATATAGATTGCTTCGCTTGCGGCGTTGGCTTCCAGCGAAACGCGCAAAGTAGCTTCGGTGTATCCGTTGAGCCCGCGCAGCAGCGGGAACCACTCCCCTTCAATGCCCAGGTCATCGATGTCTTGTCCGATCGTGTCGAACAGTGGGAGGACTTCGTTCCCGTCAACAACAATGTCGACAATGATGGTGTCGGTGGTCTCCCAGCCCGTCCAGCCGACCTGCAGATCCAGGCTGATGCTCCAATCATCTCCCGCGGGGTTTGTCACGGTGTCGAACACCACCTGCATGATGCCGTCTGGATCGCTGATCTTGTAACTCTGCCCGGTGCCTCGCTGGCCCGCTGTTCGTGCTCCGGGCGAAGCAATGACACCGACACTGTCGCCATCGGTCAGACCGACGCCGCCGGTGGTGTAGTACCACGCGGTGAATCCCATCTCGGGGCCGCTTGCTTCCCACGCAACCATGGCGTGGCCGTCGTTGTTGACCAGTTGATGGTCAGCATCCGCATCGCCGAAGTCGTAATACTGCCCGCCGCTCAGTGGTTCATCAAAGTTGGTGTACGCCAGCGGCGTGCCCCGTCCTCCGGCCGAAACCGATGCAGCGATCAATGAGATCCCCGCCAGAACGCCACTCATATGCCACCTGTTCACCGTGCCATTGCACCATGAAGCCCCGCGGCCCGCAAGGTAAATCGAGTCAGAATGCCGCTATGAAATGTAATGCACACCGTGGCCGCCAGAAGTGAGCTCACGCTTCTTGTTGATGAAGAAGAGCTCTATCTGGCCGCAGACTGAACACACGGAACTGAACTTGTCGCCACGCTTGCGTGTCTTGGTCTGTTCGCCGCAGCCGCGGCAGGGATTCTTGATCGGCGAGTTGCCGCCGCAGTCATGGCACTTGAAGTAATAGGACGTGCCAAAAAGGATCGAGAGATCTTCGCCCTTGCAATGCTTGCACAAGTAGATGGGAAGATTTGATTCGGGATCAGCGGCAGACGCGGAACCCGGCTGCGGTTCTCGCTCCGGCAGCGGCGCATGGGCATCCCTCAGAAACGCAACGATCCGATCAAACTCGTCTTCTCTGAACTTGAAGAGCCCGTAGTCACCGTCCACCTTCGAGAGTAGCCGCGCCGCCTTGCGATGCCTTGCAATGATCGCCGACACTGCATCGGTAATCTGATCTGCCTTGACAAGTTCTGGCAGCGACGCGTCGGGGCGTTGAATGATGCCCTGATCGGAAATCGCGACCATGACCTCGTAGTCGTACACGCCGAACTTGGCATGCCCAAGGCCGAGCAGCACCTTCCCGAGCAACTCCTCCTTGCGATCGTCAAGCAACTTCACAAGCAGATCCTTCTGCCGCCTTGCCTGCAGAATGGGCGAGGGCATGCCGGTGCGCTTGCGGCCATGCACACGCACAAATTCATGCTGTGGATTGATCTGAATCTCGCCAGTGACGCTCTTGGATTCAATGATGATCATGCCCCAGGGATGAATCACCAGATGATCCAGTTGTGCCGCAGCACGGGCCCGCTCAATGCGCAGATCATTGAAGACGTGGACATCGTCCCGCTCCCCGAAGGCCCGGTCCAGGTAAAAGGCCATTTGCTGCTCGGCTGAATCCCCCGCCCGCTCCTTTCGGCCCTTTGTTCGCTTCGGCGTCTTCTCCTTGGCGATCATGACACAAGCATACCACTCTGCGGCGGCGTCCCAAGCAATGCACAATTCTCCCACCAGTGATGGAGAGCGTTGGCCAGTTGCCGCTGGCCTGATATCGAGAGGCTTCCGCCAACGCGGGCGAAACCATAAGCGGGGCAAGCACTTGCGGTTGGCGCTATGGCGTCTCCTCGGCGGTGGCTGACTGCGCGACATGCCATGACCCCGATCCCTCCTCCCTCGCGACCGAAGGCCTGCATTGAAGGTCCTCAACCTCTTCGACACCCTCGGCGTGCATATAGGCTTGCCCATCGCCGGTCGTCATGAGGGACATGCGGGTGCGGCCCTCGCCGTCGACGAGGAGTTGCATCGCAGATCCGCCCTCGAGCGTCACCTGCCCAAATCGATCGATCCCGTTCCGGTCAAAGTGCAGGACCTGACAGTCCTCTCCCTCAGAATACGCCCGCCAGCGAGTGTCACCCCTTTCGCTGATCAGGCTCATGATCGCCGGCCCATCATCGCCGACAGATCCAAGCCAGATGCGCCTTCGACTCTCCTCGTCAAAGACATGCATGCCGGCATCGCCGTCCCCGTCGTCGGTATCCAACATGATGCGGGTTCTCCCCATGGGATCAAGGCAGATGATCTCCTCCGGGCCGAGTATGACGCCCCTGCGGATCAGGAGATGTGATGCCCCCTCGTCATGCATCCCGAATTCGGCGACAATCCGCTCGTCCTGATCAAAGAATGAACTTGTGCAAAGGCCATCCGTCTCGCCTGTGGCCAGCCTGAGATTGCCCTCTCTGTCGAAGTGACGAATGCCGGCTGATCCATCCTCGGCAGTGCCCAGATGCATGCGGATGTTGTTGTCGCCATCGACGATGCACAACTGCCGAAGCACGATTGGGTCCGCGTCGTCCTGCCCCAAGCCCATCAGTCCACCGCCCGCGGCCAACAGTCCACAGGTCCACAAGACGACGCTCTGCATGCGGCACTTCCGCTCTAACCTCTTCAATCGTCCGCTGACATCCCGCACTGGACTCTCCTCTCTTGTCGCTGCTTGCGCGTCCGCAAGCCAATCGACCGGCCCACCAAAGAAACTTGAATGCGGGAATCGTCCACTGCTGCACAGGGACATGCTTGCTACGACCGCGCGGCCTCATATGAATTGATCTGGGTTCGCTCCGAAGAACCCGACCTTGATGCCATTGCCTCGAAGGAGCCGCGTGCCCTGCTGGTTGAGTCCCAGCAGGACGAGAATGCCGAAACACGGGATAAGGCAGAACAGGCCGATCACAATACCGAGGATGACGCTGTTGTACGCATTTGCCGCAAGCAGGACGGCGTAGTAGAAAGCAAAGAAGTTGATGATGTAATACACATAGACATGCCACATCGTTGGCGATGAGTCAGGATCGCCTCCTTGGCTGACAGCGAGCTGAATGAACGCGCCGACGATGGCCAGCATTACCATCAGGCCGATGCAGATCAACATTTTTCGTTGATTGACCGCGATCTTGCGTACGCGTGTGGGGTTGAGTTCAGGTACTGCCATGCCTATTCGTCCTCGTCCATGACCGCTTCCAACAACATGCTCATCTGTTCACGAACATCTGCCTCGGAGGTATCCGTTGCGGCGAGGTCCGCAACGACCTTCCGCACAACATCCTCTTCCCCAGGTTCTTCAAAGTCGCTCTTGACGACGCTTCGCGCGTACGCCTCGGCATCCTCACCTTCTTTGCCAAGCAACCCGGCCGCCCAGAGACCCAGCCGAAAGTTGCGGCGGGCCATTGCCTTGAACCTACGTTCGTGATCGTGGGCGAACTTGGCTTCAAATGCCTGTTCGCGGGAGTCAAAACTGCTCATGTTGGATCTCCTGTGTGATCGGGATTGTACTCATGCGGAGCCCTTCGCTTCCTGCTCTTCGCTGCGAATGTTTTTGCTTATGCCAATCCAAGTGGATGGAATGAGGATGAGCAGCAGACCGGCAAGGTGCATGATGTTGAAGGTCGTGCCGTCCCAGAACACGAGATCCATGAGGTAGGCAAACGCTGCGGTCAGCAAACCCGCAAGACCGCCGATGACCGCTCCGATCAACTGCATCGACTTGGCCAGGAAGACCTGAAACAGGGTGCCACAAAGGCCAACGGTGGAGAGGAGCACGATGCCGCGGGCGTCGAAGAGGCTCTCGATATGGTGATGGCCGCCGCCCATGAAGTAGGCGGCGAGGGCTACTGCGAGCATGACGATGGTCAGGTGCAGGGCGAGCACGGCCGCCGGAACATCGCGGACATAGTCGGTCAGGAAATATCCGAGGCCACTGAGAAAAACCGAGGCGATGGCGATGAAAAGCACCGGGAGGTCTTCGTTGAAATGCATGCCCAGCATCATCGCTGTCCCGAGAATCATCACGCCGGTCGCCACCCAGAACAGCAGGCGGAATCGAGCGCCGAGCACGACCATGGTGATGAAGGCGATCCAGATGGGACGGGTACCCATGAGCGTGGTTGCTTCGGCCGCGGTGAGTTCAGCCACGGCGTAGTAAATGCCGGCGAGATACAACGCCAATGCGCCGCTTCGAAGCAGGATCACGGGGCGCAGGAGTTCAAACTTGCGAATACTGGGCCATGCAATCGGCAGCACAAACACCATGCCGAATACCGCCCGGGCAAGCAGGCCTGTTTGCCAACCGACTTCCTTGGATTGATCTAGCGCCTTGACTGCTTCCAGGCCCAGGGCGAGCAGGAACGCGCCGGAGACCAGGAGCATGAGCCCCTTGATGTGTACTGACCGCGGCAGATCAGCATCAGGCGGAAGGTTTTCGGATGTCGTGGGTGGTGTTTGGGTCACGGTCGTCTCGACAGCCTAGCAGGAGCATTAGGCGTACGATGCCCGCGTCGTGCAGTATCTCGTCATCAGCAGCAGTCGAAACCCGCAGAGTCGCAGCCGCGATATGGCCCGCACATGTTACGCAGCGCTGCAAGCAAGTGTTGGAGATGATGCCGTTTCGTTTCTTGATGCTGGCGTCATGAACCTACCCATATGCGACGGCGACGCTGCGTGGAGTCATCCCAACGCCGCGGCGGTCAAGGAAGCCATCGAGAAGGCCGACGGGATCATTCTTTCCAGCGGCATTTACAACTACAACACATCCGCGGCAGCGAAGAATGTCATCGAACTCGGCGCAAGTGCGTGGAGCGAGAAGGTCGTCGGCCTGTGCTGCGCCGCGGGCGGCACCGCATCGCATATGTCACCCTTGTCGCTCATTGCGTCACTGATGCTCGATTTCCGCTGCGTCATTGTGCCGCGGTATGTGTACGCCAGCGGCGAGCATTTTTCGGATGACGGGAATGTGGATGAGCCCACCGCTCAGAGACTGTCTGCACTGGCGGAGGATTGCGTCCGAATGACCTCTCGGCTTGCGTCACATGCTTGAACTCCTGCCGTACATTCTCGCCGCCCAGTCTCCGATCTTGATTGATTGGAATGGCATGCCCGATCAGCATTGGACTGTCGCGATCAGCACCCCGGCTGGCCAATTGTCATTGAGAAGGCCGGGCGAAGCGGGATTCGATCGCCGAATTGACTGAGAAAGCCTCCCTTCCGGGGGTTGCGGAGGGCGGCCGGGGAGTATGATGGCCCCAGACACGCACTCGCACCCATGATGAAAGGAGTTGTCATGAGCGACTGGATGTTCCCGAGTTTCTACGACACGGATACGACGATCGGAGGGTTCATTCTTCCAAGACAGGAGGAGTGGAGCCGCGAGACCTCGCCACCGGCATGGGAGCCACCGGCTGCCGTCGTGCATACGAATCCGTTGCAGACGCCCACGCCGGCTACACAGGCGGCACCCACGCAGCGCACCTGGTAGAGGGGTGGCCTGAGTCAGATTCCCCGGGGTGAACTTGGTGAAGCGCTTCTTTCAATGTCGGGCTGATCGAGTGGTTCGTGCCTCGCCATTGCGGGCACCTTCGAGGTACACTGTGCGGCTCTCCCGAGATCCCTCATGATCATTGGTGTTGCCAAGGAAATCCTCCCGGACGAGCGTCGGGTTGCGCTCGTGCCGCAGGCTGTTGAAGCCCTGCGGAAGCAGGGTTTTTCGGTGCTGGTGGAAGCCGGTGCCGGACTTCGCGCGGACTTCGGCGACCCCAAGTATGAAGAGGTTGGCGCAGAGATAGTGAAGATCGCCGCTGATCTCTGGGCGAGGAGTGATCTTGTCGTCAAGGTGGCACCGCCGCAGCCGATCCCCGGGGACGGCAACGAGGTCGACATGCTCCGCGACGGCGGGAAGCTCATGAGCTTCATATGGCCCGCGGACAACACCGAGCTCATGCACAAGTTGGCGGAGCGGCATGCCACCGTGCTGGCGATGGACTGTATTCCACGGATTACGCGGGCGCAGAAGATGGATGCGCTGAGCGCCATGGCGAACATTTCCGGCTACCGCGCTGTAGTCGAGGCGGCCAATGACTTTCCCCGTTTCTTTGCGGGGCAGACGACTGCGGCCGGGCGTATCGATCCGGCCAAGGTACTCATCATCGGCGGCGGCGTGGCAGGTCTCTCAGCCGTGGGTACTGCAAAGGGCATGGGGGCAATTGTTCGCGCATTCGACACGCGGAAGGCCGTGCGAGAAG
>CAZJKE010000050.1:0-1708 GCA_964546585.1 uncultured Isosphaeraceae bacterium
TCAGGGCGTGTCGCGGAGGATGCGGATGGCGTCGATTGGAATGAGTGGGCCGGTGTCCATGCCTTTGCATGGAGTCGCACGCTTCACGGCATCCCAAGACTCAGGCGAGCGGAGGTTCTGTTTCCAGAAAGGCCATGTGCGGCACTGGGAAGGACGGGTGTCGTAGACACTACAGGTCGCCAGGCCGTCCTCGTCGCGGTCGAGAAAGACGCAGTCGAACTTGCCGCCGCGATCTATCTCCATCAACGACCAGCGAGTCCCCTCGCGGCGGGCAAATTGTCGCCTGAACTCGGCAATGCCCATGCCGAGAGCCACGGCCATGTCCTTCCCCTCGGCATCGGTGAACCACACATTTCCCGGCGGGCCAGTGCAACAATTGCCACACTGGGTGCAGGCGAACCGTAGACCCTTTTCATACCATTCACTCACGGCGCAAGATCGCTGGTCTGCACGTCCACGATATGCACGGCCGCACGCCGCCGACGAGGTGGAAGCGTCGCAAGATCATCCGGCCGCTCGTCATACGCCACCCGATCAACCGCATAGTCGGCCACAATGGACCAGTCGGCATACACAGCCAATGCGTCCTCGACAATTGCCTGCATCTCGCTCAGCGATCTCGCAGTTGCCCAGATCGATGCGCTGGCGGTGCGTTCCAGCGGTGGATCACGCGACTCCATGACAACCAGGGCATGCCACAATGTCAATCCGAGTTCACGGCCACCATCGTCAACATTTCGATCCGGGTCGATGTTGAGCACCAGATCCCACGCGAGTTTGAGATCAAGCAAAAGGTCATCGATGGACTCGGTGAATCCCTCTCCGGACGCAAGAACCGGACGAATCTCCAGCACATCGTTTTCTGGAAGTTCCCTGTCCCAATGGCAGTCCACTTGCTTGAGGTCAAACCGCTCAAGAAGTTGCTCCACATCCCCCGTCATGCCTCTGGGCACATGCAGGTGCAGCACCTTGTCCTGCTCAAGAAACACCTCGATCACAGGACTCTCCGCATTGGCACCAATCGCCATCGTCGCGTCCTCAAGAAGAAATGGCTCGTAGTGTTCCCAGATGTCCCGAAAGGTCTCGAGCGAAATCGGCTCCGCGCTCATGAACACATCAACCCGCCGGTATGCATCACAAGAACCAAGTTCGACGATCGCCGCAACGCGTGGCGGCAGGAGGCCGAATGCAGCATCAATCAACGGCTTCATCCGGTCGGATGAAACGAGGACATGGTAGGAAGCGGTCGTCCCCACAGCATCAGGCCCGTCATCGAGTGTCTTTGTCCAGCCCTGATGCGGCTCCTCGGCATCCGGCGGGACAACCCCCAATGGGTAGCCAAACTGGCCGGCTCGCTCGCGGCGAAGATCGGATCGAAGACGGTAGGGTCGCATGGCTGACACCATGGTAGGTCCTCGGGCATCCAGTATGATCGCCGCGGCACCGAGGCAGAACAGGAGAGATGATGGTGAAGGCCGGATCTGAGCGTGGTCATTGGGCAAGTCGACTGGGCTTCATTCTCGCCGCCGCGGGCTCCGCCGTCGGCCTCGGCAACATCTGGAAGTTTCCGTATATCACCGGCGAAAACGGGGGTGGCTGGTTCGTCCTGATCTACCTGGCCTGTATCGCTTTGATCGGGCTTCCGATCATGATGGCAGAGGTCCTCATCGGCAAGACCTCGCAACGATCACCGGTCGGCGCATTCCGC
>CAZJKE010000050.1:1808-10244 GCA_964546585.1 uncultured Isosphaeraceae bacterium
CTATGCGATGACCCGCGAAGGATTTGGCGACGCATTCGCGTTCATCTTTCAACCCAACGCAGACAAGTTGACCGGCGCATCCGTGCTGGAGGCGCTCGGGCACAGTTTCTTCACACTCAGTCTCGGCATGGGCGCGATGATCACCTACGGCAGTTACCTGCGAACCAAGGAAGATCTCGTCAACGCATCGATCACGATTGCTGCGCTCGACACACTTGTAGCACTTCTGGCGTGCCTCGTCCTCTTCCCAATCATCTTCACGGTGGGCATGGAGCCCGATGCGGGACCCGGCCTCGTCTTCGTCAGCATTCCCATCGCATTCGGGCAGATGCCGGGCGGCGGCGTTCTCGCGCCGATGTTCTTTCTTCTGCTGACATTCGCCGCGTTGAGCAGTGCAATTTCACTGCTTGAAGTCGCCGTCGCCTACTTCGTCGACGAAGGCGGATTCAACCGGGTGCTCGCAACGATCTGCACGGGCGGCGTCATTTTCCTATTCGGCATCCCTTCAGCACTCAGTGGTGGTTCATCCATCTTCGGCGAGAAGTTCGCCGGGATGACGCAGACCATTTTTGGTGAAGATGGTGGAAAGAACTGGTTCGACTTCTTCGACTACCTCGCGTCGAATTGGATGTTGCCACTCGGAGGGCTGGGCATTGCGCTCTTCATCGCATGGCGTGTCGGCGACAAAGCTCGGGAAGAGGCATTCGCAAGCGGCAATACACTCGGCAGGATCTACTGGGGATGGATACTGTTGCTTCGATACATCGTGCCGGTTGGCGTGCTCGCCGTGTTCCTGCACGCAATTGGCGTGATTTGAGGAGAACATCATGGACACGGTCATGCACCTGCTGGATCAGATCAACTCCATTCTCTGGCACGACTCCGTGCTCTTCACTCTGATCGGTGTGGGCGTGTTGTTCACCGCATGGACGGCGCTCGGGCAGTACCGCGCAGTTACACACGGTGTTCAGGTCATTCGAGGCGTCTATGACAAGAAGGACGACCCCGGAGCCATCAATCACTTCCAGGCTCTCTCCGCAGCCCTGTCCGCAACCGTCGGCCTGGGCAACATTGGCGGCGTGGCAATCGCCATCGCACTCGGCGGTCCCGGCGCGGTGTTCTGGATGTGGGTCGTCGGCCTGCTCGGCATGGCGATCAAGATGACGGAAGTAACCCAGTCAATGCTCTGGCGAAATACTGACGATCCAGACAATCCACACGGTGGTCCCATGTGGGTCGTCTCTCGCGGACTTGCAAAGTTCCATCCAGCGCTCAAACCACTTGGCATCTTCATCGGTGGCATTTTCTGCCTCACACTGCTCGTATCAACCGTGACTGGCGGCAACATGTTCCAGTCCTGGAATGTCGGCGAACTGACCGAGATGTATTTCGGCGTCCCGCCGCTGGTAACCGGCATCGTTCTGGCAGTGGTTGTCGGCATGGTGATCGTGGGCGGCATCAAGCGGATCGGCGCGGTTGCTGGCCGACTGGTTCCATTCATGTGCGCGCTCTATCTGATCATGGGCATCATTGTGATTCTCATGCAGGTCGACCGTGTCCCGGAAGCATTCGGCATGATTTTCCACGGCGCATTCAACCCATTCGAAGCACAGAATGCATTCATTGGCGGCACGGCCGGATACGCATTCCTGTTTGGCATGAAGCGTGCGCTCTTCTCCAACGAAGCCGGGCAAGGGTCGGCTCCCATTGCACACTCTGCCGCCAAGACAGGCGAGCCAGTGCGTGAAGGTGTCGTCGCGGGTCTCGGCCCACTGATCGATACGCTGATCGTCTGCACGATTACGGCCATGGTCATCATTACCAGTGGTGCGTGGAGCCGCGGGCCGGACACGACATTTCAACAGACAAGCATCGAGATCACGCGAGGCGCAGAAGGTTGGACAGTCACTACGCCAGATCTTCCAAAGGAAGGTGGTTGGCGCGAAGGTGACAAGAAAGTTTTCTGTGTGCTCGGTCAACAGGATGCGCTCGGCAAGCGGGTGCGGCTGACCGGAAATGTGACACTGGAAGACGGGAACTGGGCGGTCGATTGGAACGAGGCGGGCGGCGACATGTTCAGCGGACCGCCGATGGTCATCGACGGCGGTGTGTATGCGGACCTTCCGGGTGCGTCACTGACCAGCCACGCATTCGATCGCATTATTCCAAGCAGCGGCCGATGGATGGTCACGCTGGCGGCGTGGCTCTTTGCGATCTCCACAATGATTTCGTGGAGTTACTACGGGGAGCAAGGCGTCGTATTCCTCTTTGGAAATCGGGGGGTTCTTCCCTACAAAGTGCTGTATTGCCTCTTGGCGGTTGTCGCGACCATGGGATTCATTTCCACGGATGCCGCGCTCGACGCACTGACCTCCTTCGGAACGGGTGTCATGCTCTTTGCGAACATTCCGATCATGCTCATCTTCGGGTATGCCGCGATGAAGGCCTATCACGCCTATATGGGACGACTTCGCCGCGGCGAGTTCCATCCGCACAAGACACCGAGTGTCGAGGATGTCGTTTCCGGTCGCGATGTGGAGTAGCGGGCGTCAGTTGCCGCGCAGGATAATCGCCGCCGCCTCGGCCGCAGGGTCGTGACCGGCATACAGTTCGCGAACCTCCGAAAGATCGCGTCGCTGCTGGTCCATTGCCTGTGAATCCTCCAATAGACGCGAGACGGCTATTGAAATTGTGTGGGCTGCATGCCCGCACGGGACGAACTCCGGGACGATACGGCGATGCGCAATGAGGTTTGGCAGCAACCGATCCTTCGTGCGTAGCAGGAACGGCGCACCCATGCGGGAGAGCAGAGACGCGCGGTACATGCCGACCATCGGTACGCCGGCCGCCGCTGCATGCAATGTCACCGTTCCGGAAACACACAAGGCGCAGTCGGCCCAGCGAAGCGCCCCCGCCAAATCGTCCACGACCGTTGGCAGGCCGCCGGTAATCTCGGCAACCTGCACCGCATCATCTCCCCGGCACGCAACTGCCCCGGCAACCCCGCCGAGCCCCTCCAGTACCTCCAGTTGCAGTGGAAGATTGACAGCGATTTCCCGCCGCCTCGAACCCGGAAGAAGCAACAGCCTCGGCTCTCCGCTTGCGGGCAGATCCGCTGCAGGTTGATCACCGGCGACATGCATCGCCGGATGCCCGATGAATGTCGCGGGAATCTCACGCGTCAGAAACCACTGTTCCTCGAAAGGCAGCAGGCACAGGAGGTGGTCGGTCAGCCGCCGCAGTTTCCCAAGCCGCCATCCCCCCCATGCCCAGATCTGCGGAGCCGCCAGATGCACGATTCGCATGCCGTGGCGCCTTGCCGCTACGCAGACATGGAAGTTGGCCGCTGGCGAGTCAACGGCCACGAGGATGGACGGACTGTGCTCGGCCATCCAATTCTCCGCCGTCGCGACATGCCGCCGGATCCGGGCGGCGTGTGCAATCGCCCCGATACCCATGACCGCATCATCGACCGTGTTTTCCAGAACCTCCGCCCCCGCCGTCGCCATGGACGCTCCACCCAACGCGGCAACGGGCAGGTCGGGCTGCTCGGCAAGTAGACCTGCGACAGCCATCCCGCCCAACGCGTCGCCGCTGGGTTCGAAGGCCGTCATCAGGATGGATGTTTCTTTCGTCCTTGGCACGTTCGTTTTCGGAGAGCGGATACGATACCGCGATGCTGAAACGAACGGTTACCTGCGGCGATCTACGTGCCAACAACGCTGGCGAGCAACACACCCTCAACGGATGGGTCAATACCTATCGCGATCAGGGAAAGGGACTTGTGTTCATCGACCTCCGCGACCGGTACGGGATGACCCAGGTCGTCTTTGATGCCGAGGATTCGCCTGCGGCCTCCATGAAATTGGCAACAACGCTTCGCCGGGAGGATGTGGTGGCGATCAGCGGCACAGTGCGGATGCGGGACGGCAAACCCAACGATCGCCTTCCGACGGGCGAGATTGAACTTGTTGGCGAGGAGATCGAAGTCCTCAACCGCACGGAGACGCTGCCGATTCTTCCCGACGATCACGAGGCGGAGAAGATTGCAGAGGAACACCGGCTCAAGCACCGGTACATCGATTTGCGAAGGCCGAGGATGCAGGAAATGCTTGCACTGCGGCACAAGGTGACGCAAGTGACGCGGACATTCTTCGGAGACCACGATTTCATCGAAGTCGAAACGCCGCTGCTCATTTCACCGACGCCCGAGGGCGCTCGCGACTTCATTGTTCCCTCACGCCACCACGCGGGGTATTGGTACGCACTGCCACAGAGCCCGCAAATCTTCAAACAGATTCTCATGGTGTCTGGTTGCGATCGGTACATGCAAATCTGCCGTTGCCTGCGCGATGAAGACCCGCGTGCGGATCGGCAGGCGGAGTTCACGCAGATCGATCTTGAGATGAGTTTCGTAACGCGCGATGATGTGTTGGCGATCATGACAGAGTTTGCGACAGCACTTTTCAAGGAGGTCGCCGATGTGGACCTTGGCGAGGTACCGCAGGTTCCATGGGACGACGCAATGAACACATGGGGGTCAGATCGCCCGGACATGCGATTCGATCTTCACCTGCAGGATATCACTGATCTTGCGGCAAGGACTGATTTCAAGGTGTTTACATCGGCGATCGAAGACGGCGGTGTCGTCAAGGCGCTGCGGGTGCCGGGTGGTGCGGAAAAACTTTCCAGAAAGAAGACCGACGGGTATGCGGAAATCGCCAAGACCTATGGCGCAGGTGGTCTGCCTGCGACCAAATACACGGAGAGCGGATTTGAGACTGGCGTGGCGCGGTTTGTCGAACCAATTGCCGACGACCTTGCCGCGGCGCTTTCGCTGGAGCCGGGCGATACTGTCTTGTTCGGCGTTGGTCCATTCCGAGTTGCGTGTACGTCGCTCGGGCAAGTGCGATTGCAGGTAGCGAAGGATCTGGATCTCATTCCGGAAGGTGAGTTCCGCGCGCTGTGGGTCATCGACTTTCCGATGTTTGACTGGGACGAAGCAGGCCAACGATGGGCCAGTGAGCATCACCCATTCACATCACCTCGCGAAGATCAGTTCGATATTTTGGAGAGCGATCCGGGAAACTGTGTCTCAGCGGGATACGACATGGTCATCAATGGTGCGGAACTCGGGGGCGGGTCCATCCGAATCCACGACCAATCCGTGCAGTCAACGGTGTTCAAGGCGCTGGGGCTCAGCGAGGCAGAGGCGGAGTCCAAGTTCGGATTCCTGTTGAATGCATTGCGATTTGGCGCACCGCCTCATGGCGGAATCGCCTTCGGGCTCGACAGGTTGGTGATGATGCTTCTAGGAACCGACAATATCCGCGATGTCATCGCCTTTCCGAAGACACAGACGGGCGCCGACCTCATGTGTGAGGCACCAAGCCAGGCCGACCCGGCTCAATTGGAAGAAATGGGTATCACTGTGACGATGCCTGACGCTGCCACATCGCCAGCGTAAGCAACGCGAACAATCGATCACCGTGATCGCGGTCGCCGCGTCGATGTTCATCGAGCAGTCGCAAGACTGTTTCGGTGTTGATCTGCATGTCGCCGAATGCGTCGGGGGATGTCAACTCGTCTCCGAGCAACTGCCCAATGCCGCCGTGATCGCTTCGGAACCACGCTGATACCGGCAGTGCGGTGTTGACACTCGGACGATCAAGGAGTGTTGCAGGAAGAAACCGTTGTGCCATGTCACGCAGGAGTTTTCGGCGATCTTTCGGTGGCATGCGCGACTCGGCAAGGGACTGCCGCAGTCTCATCGAGAGGAATGGCGACCGAATTTCCAGTTCGGTTGCGGCGCCGCAGACGTCGATGTGGGGGAGCGCTGCGCCCGGCAGGAGGTGTTCCATGTCAAATCGCTGTGCCTGGATGGTCGGATGTTCGTTGGGGTGGGGAAGAACTGGGTCGAGGAAGTCCGCGGCGGTCATTGATTCGATCTCGGCATTGTCAAAGATGCTGGACAAGGCGGCGACGCCCAATGTTGACCAGTCGGTGGCCCGGGACCACGATCCTGGCGCATTTCTTCCCAGCACCGTGGCGAGCAGACCGTGCCACCGGGCCATGACTGCAGCGCGGCGGTAGCGTTCGTGGCCGAAAAACACTTCTTTGCCGCCGATTCCTGACAATGCGAATCTGGTCGCTTTTCCGGCTGCGCGGCAGATCCAGTAGGTCGCGAGCACGGAGGTGTCAGCGAATGGTTGTCCGAGCATGGACACCAGATCTTGCAGATCGCCCGCCGGATGCGGTTCGATGTCGAGCGTGACATGTCTGGTACCGAGGTGATCTGCCACCGCCTGCGCAGTGTGCGATTCGTCTCGCTGTGG
Source organism: uncultured Isosphaeraceae bacterium (assembly GCA_964546585.1). Taxonomy (GTDB): domain Bacteria; phylum Planctomycetota; class Phycisphaerae; order Phycisphaerales; family SM1A02; genus CAZJKE01. The sequence continues at coordinate 8,144 of CAZJKE010000050.1, forward strand.
ATCGTCCATGCGTACATGAATGGTCTGCAGGTCGCCGTTCTCTTGCTGGGCAATTGCGGCGACGAGCGAGGAGTCCATGCCGCCGCTCAGCAAGCAACAGTTTGGTGTGCTGTCATGCAGACACTCAGTGACGCCTTGAGTCATTGCATCTTCGACAGGTTCGCGAGTTGTATGGTCGGTCGGAGAGTATCTGGGGGCGGATGCAATGGGACGGATCAGTGTCGGATGGTCGGTGAGGTATCCCAGTTGCAGGTAGCGTTGCAGGGCGGTGACGCTTGGCGGATCGTAGAGATCGAGTTCTCTTGCAATGGCAAGAAGTGGTGCCGCGGATGAACAGAAGATGAGCCCATCGCCAGCGGTGTCGAGATCGAGAACATACAACGGCTTCTGGCCGTGGATGTCGCGGAGGAAACTCAGGCTGGCAGTGTTGCGGTTCCAGATTGCGGCCGCGTACATGCCGTCTACCTGATCGCCCACATGCTCGCCCCATCGAAGGTACTCCTTCAAGAGCGAATCGGCGTTGGCGAGATGCCCATCAAACACGATCGCCGCCGCGATGCCGCCGCTCTGATCCGTCGCGGTCCTCGGCTGCGGTTCTTCTCTCCTCTCGCCGGTACGCTGCTGGCGATGGAGCAGCAACACCTCGACCGTGCCGGAACCGGTATCGATGGTGTCATGGAACCGCCCACCCTCGTTGCGGCCTCGGCGGGCGATGGCTGCATCGAGCGTTCGGATCCAGTGCGGCGGGATAGGACCACCGTCGCGTCGAAGAATGCCGGCAATGCCGCACACGGGAAGGTAGCCTACCGACATGCGGCACGCCCGGACAAATCTCCTGACGATTCTCATACTGCTTGGGTTGGTGGCGGGAGCACTGGTGGGGCAATTTGTGGTTCATGATCCGGCGGTGCCGATCGGCGCAGATCACTGGATGCGAGAGGTGGGTGATGTCGTCCTGATCAGGCCTCTGAAGTTGCTCATTATTCCTCTGATCTTCTTCAGTGTCATTGCGGGGATCTCTCGGATTGGGGATCCAGCGAGGCTTGGCCTTGTGGGTGGTGCGACGCTGGTCTATTACCTTGCCACCATGTTGCTGGCGGTTGTACTGGGGACGACGCTCGTTTCGTGGTTGCAGCCAGGTGTGCTTCCAGCTGATGCGGGTGCGGCGATGATTGCGGCGAGTGAATCGGCGTGGTCGCCGAGCGGTGGGCAGAGTCTTGGCTCTGCGTGGATGAACATTGTGCATCAGGTCATTCCGGTGAACATCGTGCAGGACATGGCTGCGGGCCGCCCGCTTGGTGTGATTGTCTTTGCCATTTTGTTTGCGCTTGCATTGTCGGCAGGCGGCGAGCGCACCGAGGCGGCAAGGCGTTTCTTTGATGCTTGCTTTGAGGGCATGATGTTGTTGGTGCGATGGGTCATCTGGTTGACGCCGATCGGGGTCTTCTTCCTTGTTGCATGGACCGTCGGGCGCATTGGACTGGATCAGGTTGGTGGTCCGCTTGGCGCATACATGGGGACGGTGTTGCTTGGGCTGGCGGTGCATGGGTTTATTGTGTTGCCGTTGGTGTTGTGGTTGTGTACGAGGAAGAATCCATTTCGATTCATGTGGCAGATGCAGCGGGCGTTGTTTACTGCGATTGGCACGGATTCCAGTTCCGCGACGCTGCCAGTGACAATCGATACTGCGGAGAATGAGGGTGAGTGTTCGAAGCGTGCGGCGAATTTTGTGTTGCCGCTTGGTTCGACGATCAATATGGATGGAACTGCGTTGTATGAGGCGGTTGCCGTAGTGTTTCTGTTCCAGTTGTATGGCGTCGATTTGGCGTTCAGTCAGTTGGTGGTTGTGGTCATTACTGCAACGCTCGCGGCGATTGGTGCGGCGGGGATTCCATCGGCGGGTTTGGTGACGATGGTGATCGTGATTTCTGCTGTCAATACCAGCCTCACCGGTTCTGCAACGGAGGGATTGCCGTTGGCTGCGATCGGATTCATCATCGGCGTCGATCGTCTCTTGGACATGTGCCGCACTGCCATCAACGTTTGGGGTGACGCGGTGGGTGCCAAGATCATCTCCCGCATCGCCTGATCCGATCCCAAT
>CAZJKE010000051.1:0-8951 GCA_964546585.1 uncultured Isosphaeraceae bacterium
GGGTAGGATGGGGGCGTGACGGCGAAAGAGAAGAGGCGACACCTGGCGTGGCTCTTGGAACTCACGGGAATCCCGACGGCAGCCGGGTGCGAATCGCGTGTAGAACAGTGGGTTCAACAGTGGTGTAAGCGGCGAGAGGATGTGCGAGTCCGTTCCGATCGCTGGGGAAATCTCCATATCACACAGAGGCGTCGATCCAGCCGGAACCCCATATTCATCACCGCGCACCTTGACCATCCGGCCTTTGTTGTCAGAAACGTCCTGGACAGCCGCACCATTGAACTGGAGTTCCGCGGTGGGGTCATGGACCCATACTTCGTCGGCGGCAGGATCGAGGTCTTCGATTCCTACAGCGGCGTCCAGAACGCCCGAATCCAATCGCTTCAAGTCGACGCAGAACCATTCAAACGCTTCACCGCCACTGTACGGCGGACAGCATCCATCGCCCCCGGTGACATTGCAAGGTGGCGACTCCCGGCACCCACTGTCAAGAATGGACTCCTGCACGCACCGGCTTGCGATGATCTTGCTGGCGCAGCAGCAGCATTGTCCGCCCTCGACACAATCCGTCGCATGCCCAGGCTTGGCAATGTCGGCATCCTGCTGACCAAGGCGGAAGAAATCGGATTCGTGGGCGCCATCGCCGCCGCGAGCAACAAGACCATTCCAAAGAATGCAAGACTGCTCTGCCTCGAAACCTCCCGGGCCTTTCCCGAATCGCCAATCGGGGCTGGACCAATTCTCCGCGTCGGCGACAAGACCAGCGTCTTTGGCCCCGAACTCACGAATCGAATCGCGGAAATCATGCAGGCACACACCCGCGACAATCCTCGGTTTTCCTGGCAACGCAAACTCATGCCGGGCGGTACTTGTGAAGCCACTGCATTCTGCAACTACGGTTATCTCTCAACCTGCCTGTGCCTCGCGCTTGGGAACTACCACAACATGCACGACATCGACGGCGTAGCAGCGGGCAAGCGCCCAGCCAAGATCGCTCCGGAAGTCATCTCAATCGACGACTATCACGGGCTCGTCGAGATGCTTGTGGTGACCTGCCAGCATCTAGGTAGCGCCACATCGCCCGTGATGCGGCGCAGTCTTGAAAAGCGGCTCCGCAAGTTTGAAAGACTTCTTCAGTCCTCGTCGTGATGCTCCCGCCTGGGCGAGTTTCCAACGACAAGATCAATCGCTGCGTCGAGTGCGCCGTCCTCGTTGTCCAACTCGCCAAGTGCCTCCATCATGACAATCAGCGCTGCATTGTTCGCGGCACTCCCGGCCGCTGTCTCCTCGATGATGTCCTCCATGGCACCCACAACCACCTCCGGATCGAAGTTGTCACGGATCATGTGAATCCCCAGAAGCGCAACCGATGACGACCTGCTCAACATCTGGCTGACTTCGCCGAGTTCGTGCAACTCACCGATGAACTCTCGCGCCTCGTTATCATCGTCATGGCCTTCATGACGCTCGCCGCGCCGTTCATGCATCTCATGCATGATGCGTTCGTGCATCTGGCCCATGTTGCCCGGACCATGTTCGCCCCTGCCTTCTCCTCGGTGCCCCCCTTGCATTGGTCTGCCTGGATGGTCCCTGCCAAAGGAACGCTGCATGATGATGGGCTCCTGCCCATCCGCCTGCACTTCAACCACCATGACACCGTGATCGCCAAGCGTCCCAAGATCGCCCAGTGACTCGCCGAGAACATTGCCAAGATCGATGGTTTGCATTTCTCCATCGATGCTCAGAACGATGACATTCTCGTCAACTTCAACCTCGATCTCTCGGGATTGTCCGTCGCTGTCCTGTACTTCACCCGAAATCTTCTGCGACTCGTTGCAACCGGCCATCGCAAGCACTGCCGCAAGAACAACACTCGTTTGAATAGTCATCTCTCATGCTCCTTCTGTTGGGGGGAGCATGATAACGCCGGAGGTCACCAGCATATTGCAGCCCATCACACGGCATCCAACGGCAAGTCGATCGCAATCAACTCGATGTGGGTCGGCGTTGCGGCGATGGCGGTAAATGTTATTCCATCAACTTCCAGAGACTCGCCACCATTCGGAACATGCCCGAGCTTTGCCAGCACGAAACCCGCAATGGTGTCGTACTCCTCGTCCTCCGGCAATGAAAGTCCAAGTTCGTCATTCAAGTCGTCAAGATCAAATCGCCCGCTCACCTGCACGCGGCCACCGTCGAGTCGCACGAGTTCCGGCTCTTCCGCCTCTGTTTCGTCGTGTTCATCGCGTATCTCACCCACTATCTCTTCGAGCACATCCTCAATCGTCACAAGACCCGCTGTCCCACCGTACTCGTCAATTACGATCGCCATGTGAACTTCGCTCTTCTGAAAATCGCCGAGGAGTTCCTGCACCGGTTTCGACTCCGGAATCACAATCGGCTGCCGCAGGACACTCTCCAGATTGAAACCGTTCGCCTCTTCGCCCAGAAAACCGATGAGGTCCTTGACATAGAGAATGCCGAGAATGTGATCAAGGTTCTCCTCGAACACGGGTATGCGCGAGTGTCCCGACTCGATCACAAATCTGCGAATCTCCACCAGATCGTCGGTGCGCTCGATTCCCTCCATGTCAGTTCGCGGCGTCATGATTTCGCCAACATCGGTTTCACTGAACTCCACCACATTCTCAAGCATCTCAGCCGCGTGTGGTGGCAGCGATCCCTCTCGTTGGGAGGCTTCGATGCTCCGAAGCAGTTCCTCCTCGGCATCGTCCTGTCTCGGCGCCGCACCACTGAGCCGTCGGATCACTTCATCCACGAATCTCACCAACCCGCTGCTCAAACCAGATCCCCATGCGAGCAATCTCAGCATCGGTAGCGTGCCGCTCAGCAGCCACACGCCACCATGCTTCGCAATCGCGCCGGCGAAAACCGTGGACGCCATCCAGACAACGAGCAATCCGAGTACGAAACCAACAACAACCAGTAGAACCGTGAAGGACTGTTCGCCTGGAATGCCCGCCATGTGATACACCACAAACAGAATGACAAGCAGGTCCGTCCCGAGACCCTTGAGCCTCGCAAACGGCACGATCGTGTCAGCAGCGGACTCCACCCATGAAGCATCAGTCCCAGTTCTCGCGGCAATGCGACTCTGCAGCTGGGCGCGCCTGCCGTTGGCGAATACTCGCTCGACAACGCCATACCACACGGACAGGAATAACAATGCAATCGGTACCAGCCAGGTGAGCCACTCCATCATCGCTTCACCTCGCCGAACAATTCGCCGACACCCATCGCCGACAGAATTCTGTTTTCCTCGGCATGCATCGCCGCCCAGGCATCGGGTTCATGATCGTCGTATCCCATGCAGTGCAACACCCCGTGCACGATGTACAGAAGAAGTTCGGCTGTCGAGTTGTGGCCTTGCTCCTTCGCAGCGCGACGCGCAACATCTATGCTCACCCCGATGTCCGCCTCGACCGCATCCTCACCGTAACTGAATGTAAGAACATCCGTCGTTTCAGAAGCGTCGCCGAATCGCTCGTGCATTGCCGCCATTTCCGCATCCTGCATGACACGGATGGAAATCGCCACGACCTTTCGATCAAGCAGCGCGATCGCCTGACGGACATGGTCGGCCAGCCAGTCAACATCCACATCCTCGATGCCGTCATCGATAATGATCGTCACCCCGGCACCGGATCTGTCAGGTTCTGGAGGCTCGTCTCCGTCGCCGACCAGTTCGGAATGTTGGGTTCCTTCTGTCATCTCAGCCCAGACAGGATACCGCCTCTGCGGCACACGCCAAGAGGGAGAGAAAAAACTCGCCTATGGCGTCGAAACATCCACCGTTACCGGAACCAGACCGGGGGCGCACCTGGCCTCGAACTCGACGCGGAACTTGTTCACAATTGTTCGCGCGGCCCAGTTGTTGCCATCCGCGAGTCCGCAGATCGTTGTCCCCTGCACTACACCCATGGATCCAGCGATTTCCAACAACTGATCCAGGTCCTTCATCGTGCCGCTGCCTGACTCGATCCGACAGATGAGTTTGTACAACCAGTTGGCACCTTCGCGGCAGGGTGTGCACTGGCCACAGGATTCGTTCTTGAAGAACCTCGCGATGTTTCTCGCAACAGCCACCATGTCCGTGTCTTCATCGAAGATGGTCGGGCACGCAGTACCAAGACCCATGACACCGTATTTCCGCCCGATGTCGAAATCCATTTCAGCATCAAACTGATCCGGGCCAAGAACGCCCATGCTGACACCGCCGGCAATGGCGCCTTTGAACGCCTTACCGCCAAGCATGCCCCCGGCGTAGTCCTCTACAAGTGTCCGCAGCGGAATACCCAAATCGCACTCGTACACTCCGGGACGGTTGACATGCCCGGATACGCCCATGAGCTTTGTGCCGTAACTCGGCGGGCCGCCGATACTCGATTGGCATCCTCGCGACTGCCACCACGCAGTGCCGTTTTCTACAATCAGTCCGACGCATGCGAGCGTCTCCACATTGTTGATGATCGTTGGCCGGCCGAAGAGACCACTGACCGCGGGGAAGGGTGGCTTGATGCGCGGCCAACCTCGCTTGCCTTCAATCGCTTCGAGTAGTGCAGTTTCTTCCCCGCAAATGTAGGCGCCGGCACCCCGGTGTAGATGACACTCCACACTGAACTTGACTTTGCCCTTCATCAACCCCTGCTGGCCAAAGATGCCTCCCTCATACGCCTCGTCGATCGCCCGTTGCATCGTGACCGCCTGCTCATACCACTCGCCTCGCATGAAGAAGTAAACGGTGTCGAGTTGGCACGCCCAGCACGCGATCGCCATGCCCTCGATGACCAAGTGCGGGTCAAAATCCACCAGGAGACGATCCTTGAATGTGCCCGGCTCCGCTTCATCACAATTGACGCAGAGATACCGCGTCTCCCCGTCCGGCTCCGGCAGGAATGTCCACTTGAGTCCGCAAGGAAACCCAGCTCCACCGCGGCCTCGCAGTTCTGCATCTTTGACAAAATCAACGACCTCCGCTGGTTTCATCGAAAGCGCTTTCTCAAGCGCCTTGTATCCACCCCTTGCAACATGGTCCTCGAATGACAGTGTTCGACGCGCAGATGTGTCGCCCGACGGCGGCGTTGGGATGTTTCGAGTCAGTGCTGGTTCAGTCATCGCCGCGATCCTGTTTGATCTCGATCTCGTCGATGGTCGTGCGCCGCAATGTCACACCGCCATCCCGTTTCTCCTGCACCTTGCGTTCCAGAACATGGTGGCTCGATGCGGGTCGCACTGCACGAACAATGTGTCCGACGAATTCGCCGAGGCATCGCATCAGCGGCTTGTTGTGTGCAGGAGTCATCACTTGCACTCCTTCACAATTCGATCCACCTCGGAGATCGTCAGATTGTCGCGGCGTCCCTCACCAACCAGTGCACACGGCGCTGTGTCGCAGGCACCAAGGCACTCCATCGCGAGCAGTGTGAACTTGCCGTCCTCGGTCGTCTCATGGATACCAATGTCAAGCTTGTTTTTCAGGTGGTCGATCAGTGCCTGTGAGCCGCGTATTTCGCAAGCGATTGACTGACAAACACCAATGACATGTTCCCCGACCGGCTCATCGTGATACTGCTCGTAGAAGGAAACAACATCGGCCACCTGCGAGGGTGTTATGCCCAGCACTTCCGCGATCTCGACCATAGCCTGCGGAGCGATGTAGCCGTACTCCGTCTGCACCAGATGCAGTGCCGGCATCAGTGCTCCGCGAGGACAAGCGTACCGCGGGACGATATCGATATCGATCACCTTGCGGATCGAGTCGGTCAGCCAGGGTTCCGACCGCTGTTCGATCTCAATGCTTGCCGATGGCTTGACTGCCCAGGCCATGATTACTCCTAGCGATCCAGTTCCGCCGCAATGATGTTCAGCGATCCGAGCACTGCCACAAGATCAGCCAGCATGTGTCCCTCGAACATCTTTGCGAATACCTGAAAACTGATGAATGACGGCGGGCGTGTCGCCGCACGCCAGGGGCGTGGGCCTCCGTCCGCCACTATATAAAAACCAAGTTCGCCGTTGGGAGACTCGATCGATGCATAGCACTCGCCGACCGGTGTCTCCCATCCGCGATTCGGCATGACGAGTTCAAACTGTTGGATGAGCCCCTCGATCGTGCCGTAGACCTGACTCTTTGGAGGAAGACTGATGTTCCCGCCGGGAAGCGTATCGACCGGGCCGCCGGGAATGTTGTCGATCAACTGGTTGATGATGCGGCATGATTGTCTGATCTCTTCCAACCGAACGAGATAGCGGCAATGGCAGTCGCCGGTCGTGGCGATTGGGACATCGAATTCCACGGGCTCGGCGCCTTGCCCATCCCAGTTATCGGCATAACAGAGGTATGGCTCGTCTTTGCGAAGATCGCGGCGAACGCCCGAGGCCCTTGCGAGCGGACCGCTCAGCGACCAGGCAATTGCGTCTTCTTTGCTGATGGTGCCGACGTCCTGCACGCGGTCAATGAAAATTCTGTTCCTGTTCAGCAGTGTCTCGATGTCACCAATCGCCTTGGGCATTCGCACATCGATGAAATTGCGAACCATTTTCCGGAATGTTTCTTCGCATGGCAGATCGTTCTTGAGCCCGCCGACCCGCGTGTAATCCGGGTGGAACCGTTGGCCGGAAACGAAATCCATGATGTCGTAGACATGTTCGCGTTCGTTGAATCCGTACAGGAACGCCGTGAAGGCGCCCAGGTCGAGAGCCGCTGCGCCGACGCAAAGAAGGTGATTCTGAATTCGACCCAGTTCACAGAGAATGGTCCGCAGCACGGTGCATCGCGGCGTCAATTCCACGCCCAGGAGAGTTTCCACGGCATGGTGCCACGCAATGTCGTTGACGATCGGACTGACATAGTCCATTCGGCTCACTGTGCAGACATACTGGTTGTAGTCGTGATGCTCCCCGAGTTTCTCGAACCCGCTGTGGAGGTACCCGATGTGCGGCACGGCCCGAACGACCCTCTCGCCATCGAGCTCCAGCATGATCCGAAGCGTGGTATGCGTCGCCGGGTGTTGTGGTCCGAAGTTCAGGATCCACCGCTCGGCCACATCTTCTCGACCCTCGAACTCCTCGAGCGTCTCGATGTCAAGACCATAGGTTTCCGGGACTGGTTCGAGGGTGTACGGCATCTGGAATCGGGCAGTGTAGCGTAGCTACACGCGGAAGATCGCGCCCATCTTCTTGCCCATCATCACACTTGCGCCAATCAGCGTTACCGCCAGCAGCGCCATGCCCCAGACTCCCAATGCGCTTGCTATGTAGGGGCCGTCGCCGAGCCTCTCGAACAGCGTGTAGATGGCCTTGGTGATTGGGTAGTCGGCCTCTCGCTGGGCGAGGATGAGCGAGTCCGACACCTCGAGCATCGCGAAACTGAACGCCAGGAGTGCGCCCGCAATGAGGTTCGCCATGATCAGCGGGATGATGATCGTTCGTACCGCTCGCACTCTGCCCGCCCCAAGGTTCATCGCCGCTTCTTCCAGTTCGCCGCTGGTCTGTTCGAGGCCCGCGACTGTCGCGCGAACAACATAGGGCAGGCGCCGAACTCCATACGCGATGACGAGCAGCAACATCGGATTGGGATCGGCGCCAATGACATCGATCCAGCCCGCAAGTGGATCGCCTTCACCGAAGGGCCAACGAAGTGTCATCGCGACATACCCGAACGCCATGACGAGGCCAGGTACGGCCAGCGGCAACATGGACAGTGCATCGAGCAATCCGCGCAGTCGGAGTGCTGTGCGTACGACGATGTACCCAACAAGAATGCCGATCACAATGTCCATGACAACAGCCAGTGACGAATAGAGGAGGCTGTTCTTGATCGAGCCAACGGCGAGTTGGTGGCTGAGGGCGCCCTCGAAATGTTCCCCGGTCCATTGTGTCGGGAGCACTGATTTGTACCACGCACCCTCCACGGAGAGGCTGGACAGGATGACGGAGATGTGGGGCAAAATCGCCAAGCCGATGACGAAGGTAAAGGCAGACATGGCGAGGATGCCGCGTCCTCGCGTCAACTTTTCAGGCAAGGATTGCACTGATGCCTTTGAATACATGGCGTAGGCCCGGCCGCCGAAGACGAGTTTGCCAAGAAGGTAGAACAATATGGCGGCGACCAGCATGACAGCCGTGAGCGCATACGGCTGCTGCGATGTGTCCATCTCCTTGATGCCGTTGAAGATCTGGACGGGTGTCACCACCTGGTAATCGAACATGAGAGGCGTGCCGAGTTCGGTGAATGACCAGATGAATACGATCGTCGCGCCTGCGAACAGGCCGGGACGAATCAACGGTAGCACGATGCCACGGAATCGTTGCCATGGTGTTGCACCGAGGTTCTCTGCAGCCTCTTCGAGTGCCGGGTCGAGATTGGCGAGCGCTGCCGTCGCGTTCAGATACAGGATTGGATAGAGGTGCAAGGCTTCGATGAAGACGATGGCCCAGAAACCGCCGTTGCCGATGAAGTCGAATCCCTCGTTGATGAGCCCGATGTTGGTCAGTAGCGTATTGATCGCCCCGTACTTGCCGAGAAGGTGGTGGAGTCCGATCGCGCCGACGAACGGCGGAAGGATGAGGGGGACCAAGACGAGCGCGGAGAACACACCTTTACCGGGAAAGGTGAATCGAGCCGCCAGCGTTGCGAGCGGGAGAGCGATGATGAGGCAGAGCAGTGTTGTGCAGACGGCAATGCCTACCGCATTGAGGAAACCGGCCCGAAGCACCGGATCCTCGAAGACCACCATGACGTGGTGCATTGTGAATCCGCCGGCCTTCGACTCAAACCCTCCCTGCACGGTGAGCCAGATGGGGTAGATCAGGAACGCCCCAAAAAACGCCAGCAGGCCACCCATGATCAACCGTCCAGACCACGATCCTCTCCGCATCCCCGCAGTGTAGGGTCACACCCGGGGTCACACCCGGGGACACACCCGGGG
>CAZJKE010000052.1:0-3912 GCA_964546585.1 uncultured Isosphaeraceae bacterium
GGGTCACACCCGGGGTCACACCCGGGGTGTGACCCCCACTGAGCGGCGCAGACGGAATAACCGCACTGGTGGAGAAAAAGAGCAGTACATGGCCTTGGACGGAGGCGACGGATATTCGACGATGTGTGCGGTTCGCGTCAGCGAGCTTTCTCCCCTCCCGCGCGGCTTGCTACTGGCGAGCCATCCTTCTCCCCCTCCGGCCGAATAATGCATCGGCCAACAGCACGGGCGGTTCGCCAAAGCGAGCCGCCCGTGTTCAATTGGCGTTCAATGGAGTCAGACAGCAGCGGCCTGAGGAAAATCAACTTCGGTGTCATGGATGTGGTTGTAGAAGCTGGTGAATGTCATCACCGAAATTCCCGCGACAACCTCGATCACGGCCTGATCGGAATATCCAGCACTGCGAAAATCGGCGAGTTGCTGGTCGCTGACATTGCCCGTTGTATCCAGTACAGCGTTGGTGAAATTAACGAGCGCCTGCAAACGAGGATTCTCCGAATCACCTCGGCGAATCGCCTCACAAGCCGAGTCGTCGAGACCCGTTCCTGCGGCCACCATGGTGTGCGCTGCGAGGCAGTAATCGCAGTCGTACCTCTGTGCCGTAGCCAGTTGCACTACTTCGACTTCCGCGGGTGACAGTTCACCACCCTTGCTACCACCGGCCCACGCGACAAACGCCTCAAGAACACTTGGGTGCGCGGCGAGTCCCTTGAAGATGTTGATCTGCTTCGCTTTCAGTGGACCATTCAGGATGTCTGCTCCGGGTCCGGAATCAGTTGTTGGATCTATGCATTCAAGTCGTGGCATGGCCGTGAATCCTCTCTTCTCGTCAGATTGTTGATCAAGCGATGAGTTCCGCGAGTCCCGCGGTTTCCAGGAGTAGCCGGAAGTTGTCGCAAAAGACAAAGTTCTCTTCCGGGAATTCCGTCCCCGACATGTTGCGGTCGATGTGGCTGAAGACCAGTTCCACCCGGCCAATGCGCTTCCATGCATCCGAGCCGGGGCGGCGACAGTCAATGACGCCGCTGGTCGCCGCACCTGACGCACTCAGTTGGTCGAGCGACGCATCGAACCGAACGGTGTCGCCGGGCACCACATCCTCTTCAAGCGAAGCCTTGGCAATCTTGGCCAAGATGACCTTCTCCTTGAACCCGCTCATCGTCCCCACCAAGATGCCGGCCGTCTGCGCCATGCCTTCGATGAGCAGCGAGAATGGCATGACGGGCGTCGTGCCGACCAGATAATCGTGAAGGTATCCCTCCGCGCGGCTGACATTCTTCACGGCCACCATCCTCTGTTCGGGTTGGTGTTCGATGATGTGATCGATCCAGAACCACCGCATGGGTCTACTCGCTCGACTCCGCATCCAATTTGCGGGCAACGAAGTCGACCAGCGAGTCGACCGTGATGGCATCCGCGATCTTCGTAATGTCGCGATTGGATTCAATGGCCGCAAAGTCCACGTGCGGCATTCGTTCCTTGAGCATCGCAAGGCCCGCGTCGGTGAGTTGACCATCGCTCACCCACTCCGGGTTCTCAGCGAGATTCTCAGGGAACAGTTCTCCTTGAGAGATCTTGAAACCGAAGGTCTTTTCCAGACGGAAAATGATGTCGAGAAAGTCGATGGACTCTGCGCCCAAATCGGCAGTCAAACTTGCCTTCTCAGTCACCTCATCTTCGTCGACCCCAAGGGCGTCGTCGAGCACTTCGCGGACCTTGTCAAATATTGCATCGCGATTCATGTGGAGGTCTCCTGATCGGGGGATCCGCTGGATCCTGGGAATTCCGGGGGGACGGTTGCACCGGGAAGGCGGGCGGGTCGTACGGTAAAGCGGCCGGATACGGCTATTTGTTCCACCCCGTCCTCTTGTGATTGGACGGTGCCCTTCCCTCGACATTGAACTGAGCCGTCGTCGGCTCGCGATAGGACATTGACTGTGGTGCGGAGTGATTCGCCTGGCCGCACCATGGCTCCGTACTTCACCGCCTTGACCTCGCCGAGGACCATGCGGTCGCCACCCCCGCTGAGCAGGCGCGAAGCGGCCTGAACGAAGGACTCCAGCATGAGGACCCCTGGCAGGATGGGGAATCCCGGGAAGTGGTCGGCGAGGTATTCCTCGTCCGGGGACACATGCTTGAGCGTCGTGATGTGGTCGGTCGATTGTTCCGCCACATGGTCAACGAGGTCGAAAGTCATAGGGCCGCGGAGTATACCCCCGCATCCTTGGCAAGGGTCACTTGGGGCACTATCCTATGCCGTTTCTCCGGGCATTCTGCACGCCCGAACTACACCAGTTGACCAGACAGGAACCTCTTCCATGGCCACCATCGGCAAAGTCATTCAAGTCATCGGTTCGACATTCGACGCGCAGTTTCCGGAAGATCAATTGCCGGAAATCTACAACGCTGTCACATGTGTTATCACCGGCGAAGATGGATCAACACGGGAACTTGTCGGGGAGGTCAACAAGCACCTCGGCGGCGGCCATGTTCGCGCAGTTGCGCTCGGCAGTACCGACGGTCTTCGCCGTGGCCAGGAGTGTGTTGACACCGGATCACCGGTCAAAGTTCCTGTGGGCGAGTGCGTTCTCGGTCGCGTGTTCAATCTCTTTGGTGAACCCGTGGATGAACGCGGACCTGTCGAGGCAACGGACTACCGACCGATTCACACCAGCCCCCCGAAAATGGTTGACCTCGATCCAAAGACGGAGATTCTCGAAACAGGCATCAAGGTGATCGACCTGCTTTGCCCGTTTGTTCGTGGCGGCAAGATTGGTCTGTTCGGTGGCGCGGGTGTGGGCAAGACGGTGATCATCCAGGAGATGATCGCTCGCGTCGCTCGTGAGTTCGGCGGGTACTCAGTATTTGCCGGCGTTGGCGAGCGGACCCGCGAAGGCAACGACCTCTGGCTCGAGATGCAGGAAGCCGAGTACACCGATGCGGAGGGAAACACGGCCCATGTGCTCGACAAGGTTGCCATGGTCTTCGGTCAGATGAATGAACCGCCCGGCGCTCGTCTCCGTGTCGCACTTTCTGCACTGACGATGGCTGAGGACTTCCGCGACTCATCCGGTAAGGAAACACTCATCTTCGTTGACAATGTCTTCCGGTTTACGCAGGCCGGTTCCGAGGTTTCCGCGTTGCTTGGCAGAATGCCCTCAGCAGTGGGCTACCAGCCAACGCTTTCTACGGAAATGGGCGAACTGCAGGAGCGCATTACCTCGACATCTCGTGGCGCCATTACTTCGGTGCAGGCGATTTATGTTCCGGCTGACGACCTGACCGACCCCGCACCGGCGACGACCTTCAGTCACCTTGATGCATTTGTTGTTCTTGAGCGAAAGATCGCTGAGAAGGGCATCTATCCGGCAGTTGACCCGCTGTCATCGTCTTCTCGAATTCTCGACCCTCAGGTTGTCGGCGACCGCCACTTCGATGTCGCCCGCCGCGTGCAGTCGATTCTGCAGCGGTACCGCGACCTCCAGGACATCATCGCCATTCTTGGTGTCGATGAACTCTCCGAAGATGACAAGTTGGCCGTTTCCCGCGCACGCCGAATTGAGCGGTTCCTCAGTCAACCGTGTTATGTCGCGGAGCAGTTCACTGGATTCCCCGGTGTCACCAGCAGCCTGGAGGAGACGATCGATTCGTTCGAACGTCTCTGTGACGGTGAAGGCGACGATCTTCCGGAGTCCGCCTTCATGTATGTTGGCTCGCTCGACGATGCGAAGGCCAAGGCCGAGTCAATGGCAGCGGCAGTAACGGCCTGACGCCACCACAAACCCGACCTTGCAGGGGTTCCACGCCGATCAAAGTGGAGGCTGTTGGTACACTTCGCGGCTCGAATACAAGGAGTGAGTCGTGAAGAATTTGCTGATTATCCTCGTACTGCTGCCGGTGGCTTCGGCCGCG
>CAZJKE010000052.1:4012-8714 GCA_964546585.1 uncultured Isosphaeraceae bacterium
GATTATCCTCGTACTGCTGCCGGTGGCTTCGGCCGCGGCAAACCGAACCGTGCCCGCCACGCCGGAAGAATTGTCACACCGCATTGAGATCGCGTTTTCTGCGGCGGATGATGAAATTGCAACCATCATCGCTGTGCCGGAGAGCCAGCGAACTTGGGACAACACCCTTGGCGCTCTTGATGGCATGATGGCGAGGCTGGATGAAGCGACCAACTTCGCGGTCTTCATGGCGTATGTTCATCCGAATGCCGCGATTCGCGAAGCCGCGCAGGCTGGCGAGCAGAAATGGTCGGACTGGTCGATCGAGCTCGGTAAGAACGAAAACCTGTACAACGCCATCAGCGGGTATGCCGGCACAAACCCGGATCTTTCAAGCGAGCGAGAGAGGCTGCTCGAGCATGTCCTGCGCGACTACCGCAGAAGTGGCATGGACTTGTCAAGCGAGTCGCGTGCGAAATTGATGGAGCTTGAAAAGGAACTTGGCCGGCTGGAAATCGAGTTCGATGCGAACATACGCAATGACGAAACGGTCGTGCCGCTGACGCTCGACGAGCTCGACGGCCTCCCGCAGGACATCATCGACGATCTGGACGAAGTCAATGGTGTCTACCTGTTGACAATGGCCTATCCACAGTTTGGCCCTGCGCTTGACTACTGCACCAATTCCGCAACGCGGCAGAAAGTTTGGTGGGCATACAAACGCCGCGGTGGTCGCGCCAATGTTGAGGTGCTTGAGAAGATCATCAAACTGCGCGATCAACGAGCCGACCTGCTCGGGTACGATACGACGGCTGACTTTGAAACCGAGACACGGATGGCCGGCGATGCCGCGACGGTTGCGAAGTTCTATGAGGAACTGCGGCCACTGGTCCGTCGCAAGGCGAAGGCCGACTGGGCCGAAATGCTTGCGGCGAAACGAGCCGATACGGGTAATCCCACCGCCGAGTTTTTTCCGTGGGACTTCAGTTTCTACTACGAGAAACTCAAGAACGACAAGTACGCGATCGATTCGCAGGAAGTGCAGGAATACCTTCCTTTGCAGAGCGTGATGGATGGGTTGTTTGATATCACGCAACATCTGTACGGTCTTGAGTACCGCGAAGTCACGCAGGATGCGTTGCGGCGCGGCAACGCGCTCTGGCACGAAGATGCGAGACTCTTCGAAGTGTGGGATACGAAAACGGGCCAGATGCTCGGCGAGTTCTACTTGGACCTTCACCCCCGTGACAACAAGTACTCCCACGCGGCGCAGTGGGGACTTGTGCAGCACACGGTGTGGCCGGACGGCAGCGAGCGGACGCCGGTGGCTGCGCTGGTATGCAACTTCACGAAGCCTACGGCGGACAAGCCTTCACTCCTGACGCATGACGAAACTGAGACATTCTTTCACGAGTTTGGACACTGTCTCCACACGATTCTGAGCGAAGGGGAGACCAATCGGCTTGCGGGTACGGGTGTTGAGCGAGATTTCGTCGAGGCGCCATCGCAGATGTTTGAGGAATGGGTGTGGACGCCGGAGACGCTGGAGTTATTTGCCCGGCATCACGAGACCGGCGAGCCGATGCCCGACGAGATGGTTGGCGGACTCATTGCCGCGAAGAATCTCGCCAGTGGTATGAAGACGGAGGGCCAGATCTTCTACGGCATGACCGACCAGGCGTTTCACACCGATGCTGACGGAGAAGTGGATACGACCCAAGTCGGTCTGGACATGTATGACGACACCACCATGTTTAGTTCCGTTCCGGGAACTTGGTATCAGGCAGGATTCGGTCACCTGACCGGCTATCAGGCAGGGTACTACGGGTATCTCTGGTCGCTCGTGTTTGCGCAGGACATGTTCCAGCGGTTCAAGGAACTCGGCATGCTTGATCCGGAGGCCGGCGCGTATTACCGCGACACCATTCTCTCGCGGGGTGGATCACAGAATGGGCTCGACCTCGTCCGCGGATATCTCGGCCGCGAACCACAGATGGATGCCTTCCTGAAGTCGCTTGGGCTGGAGGAAGAGGAGCCGGTGGTTCAGGGGACGGTTGCCCTCCCGGGTGCGCCCGTAACGGGGACGCCGCTGACAACATCATCAGGATTGCAGTGCTACGACATCGTGCAGGGCGACGGTGAGATCCCCCCAAGTTCCGCTTCGCAGGTACGAGTGCATTACACCGGGTGGCTTGAAGATGGCACGAAGTTCGACTCCAGTGTTGACCGTGGCGAGCCTGCTACATTCCCACTCAACCGCGTCATCCCCGGCTGGACCGAGGGTGTCGGTTCGATGCGTGTGGGTGGCAAGCGAAAACTCGTCATCCCAGGGAATCTGGCCTACGGCCCTCGTGGACGACCGGGCAGGATTCCGCCGAACGCTACGCTCATTTTTGATGTCGAACTACTCGACATTCTTCCCGACATGTATGCCAAGTACAAGGAGCTTCCACCCGTGGAACAATTACCAGGCGATCCCGTGACCGGCGATGCGGCGACAAGCAACTCCGGTCTTTCGTGGTATGACATTGAGTCCGGCGACGGCCAACAACCTGCTGGCGCGTCGAGTACCGTCGAGGTGCATTACACCGGATGGCTCGTGGACGGCACCAAGTTTGACTCGAGCGTCGATCGCGGCGAATCGATTTCGTTTCCCCTCAACGGTGTCATTGCCGGTTGGACTGAAGGCGTCGGGTCGATGAAGGTTGGCGGGAAGCGAAAACTCATCATTCCAGCCGAACTTGGGTATGGAGATCGCGGCTCACCCCCGGTCATTCCACCTGGTGCCACACTTGTCTTCGATGTCGAGTTGATTGCCGTAACGGACTGATAAGACCGTGGCACAGAGGCAACAAGGCGGTACGAGAAACCGACTTGTTGCTGGGTGTGTATTGCTGGCGGTGGCGTCGTTGCCCGACGCCATGGTTGTGCCAGTGTTACATGCGTTGAGTGTTGAGCGATTCGGCGTGGGAGAGGGAGCGGCGCATGCCTTCATGGCCGTCAATCTTCTTGGCGCCGTGGGGATGGTTCTCCTGTTGGCGATCCTGAAGCGTCGTTCACCTCCGTCTCAGCTTCTCCCGATCGCTGCCGTTGCGTCCATGATCCTGCTTGCGCTCATGTCGGTTGCGCCAAGTTGGCCGGCCTTGCTTGCGCTTCGATGCATCGAGGGCGGCGCAGATTTGATCTTGCTGGCGATTCCGTTGCGGATGATCTCGCTTGCGGGCGGTGAGTCGAAGTACGGCGCCCGCATGGGCGTGGCGTTTACGGTTCTGATGGTGGCACTGGCATGCGGGGCAATGCTGGGCGCGATTATTGGCAACGCATCGGCTGGCAATGTTCTGCTTGCCGGGGCTGTGACCAGTGGCGTACTTTTTGTACTCGCGTGCTGGCTTCGCCGATTCGTGCGAGCGACGCCGAACTCACCGGAAGACGACCCCAAGCGTTGTCCGCTTGTTCCGAGCGAGTGGTTTGGAGCATTGATGTTGGCGATGGATCGGGGTCTCGCTGCGATGGTCTCGGTCACGCTTCCTATTCTTCTTGCGTCTGGACTCGATGTGGGGCCGGCCACACTCGGCATTGCGCTCGGTGGGATGTTCATGGCGCTTGCGGTCTTTGCGATTCCTGTGGGCAGACTTGCGGATGTCATTGGAGGCCGCCGGGTTCGCATCGCAGCGGCTGGCGTTTGCAGTGCCGGGATCGCCGGGCTCGGGTTTCTGGCTTGGTTTCCGGCCATAGTCGTGCTTCCACCGTGCCTCCTGGTGTACGGAGCGGGTGCGGCGGGTCTCATGCCGTCTGCGTTTGCCGCGAGCGTGCGGCAGGATGCTTCCACGCTCGTGTTTTCGTCGCTGCAGGTGGCGGGCCAGCTGGGGTATGCCGCAGGAATCGGGCTAGGCGCAGCGGCTATTGCGGCAACAGCGTTGCCGCCGCAGGAGATGTTGCCCAGGATTTTTCCGGTTGCGGCGATCGTGTTTCTGGCCGCCAACCTCGCGACGGTCGCAGGGTTGCGGGCCATCTCTCGCCGCGTGGGCACAACGTAGGATCTTCGTATGCGGAGACTCTACATCGCGACATTTGTTGGTTTCGCGTGTATTGCAGGGGCAGCGATGATCGTCTGGTATCTGAGTTGGCAGCCGCCATCGTGGTACCGGCCGCCCGAAGGGTCCGAGGAATCCGTTTCACGAATGGCCGACCGGGCGGAGTTTCGGCTTGTAGAGGAGTTTCAGAAGATTCGACAGCCGGAGGAGACATGGCGGTTGCGAATCGGCGATGACGCGATGAATGCGTGGCTTGCTACCCGCCTTGCGGCGTGGCTGACTCATGAGCACGAGTTGACATTGCCGGAGGAAGTGTCAACGCCGCAGGTTCATGTGACGGAGGATGGAGTGTGGTTGGGGGCGATGGTTGACATGGGCGAAGCGTCGCGGCGCCCACTGGCGGTGCGGATTCGATTGACGGTGCAGAACGAGGATCTCCTGGTGGAACCTGACGCGATACGGGTGGGCCGGATGCCGGTTCCTCTGTTTTCTTTTCGAGGGATGCTGGAACGAGCGTCGGGGGAGTTGCCAAGTGTGGATAGTGTCGTTGAACTCATGGACGACCGAACGGTACAGATCCTCGCCATTGACCTCGAACCCGGCGCCATGATTCTCACCCTTCGTACGCTTCCCTGACCGCGACCAATCCCCGAATTTCCGCCATCGCCCTTTTTCGCCCCCACCCGGGG
>CAZJKE010000053.1:0-4999 GCA_964546585.1 uncultured Isosphaeraceae bacterium
CACACCCGGGGTGTGACCCCCTGGTTCCGCAGGGGCGATGCGGAAAGGCTGGGGCGAGGCGAAAACGCCGCCGCCATCAGGATCGCCGATTCAATTGAGGGTTTACCAGAGCGACAGGAGTTCGAGCAGATCCTGCACATTCACGGTGCCGTCGCCGTTGATGTCGGCAGGGCAGTCCCCGCTGCAGGGACCCCACGCACTGATCAGCGCAAGAAGATCGTTGACATTCACCACGCCGTCGCCGTTGATGTCGCCCGGCACGCCGCCAGAAGGCTCCGGGAACAGCCACGCCACGGCAAACACCCGCGTGCTGCCCGCCGAGTCGTTTCGACTGACCTCCAACGCATATTCGCCAGGGGCAAGATCCCGGATGTAGAGGTGTTCCACATTGTCGACATCACTCTCGCTCACAACATTGCCGCTACCGAAGACTCCAATACCTGCATTACCGGTCAATGCGACAAGATTCTCACTCTCATCCAACCCCCAGAGTTGAAGATCCAGATTCGCCATCGAGTAACTACCGAAACCTGTATTCACATTCTGATGCCAAGTGAGCAGAATCGACACCTCGTCGGACATGTCCTGGGTGTTGAACTTGTAGTACTTGGAACCACCGTTCAGGAGCGATGCCACATCCCACGCTGCATATGGCGCCACCGGCATGCCGATTGGTGAACTGTCACCGCCATGCTGGCCGCCGGTCATGACCTGCCAGGACCGATCGATGTTGACACTTCCCACGCCGTAGATGTCATCGATCGGCTGACTGGTCCGACCGCGGTCCGCGCCACCCTTTGGCGGATTGTTGGTCCACCCGATTTCGTGAACGCCGCCGGTCAAGAGCGTCGCCTTGAGCGTCTCGGACAGCGTTGAAAAGAAATTCCCGCTTGTGTTCGGGTGCGTCCGCGCCGTCTCGATGAGCAGAGCGGTTGCGGCAGAAACAACCCCCGTCGCATTGCTCGTCGAATTCTGGGGGCCCACGATCAGTGGAATCTGCCGCCCCGCACCATCAAACGGCGCAGGAACCGGATCCGAAACATGGCTGCCTCCATCAACGCCCACACTCACACCGTTGAACATGTACACCATCAACGGAAACGGATCACCGCTGTTCGGCATGCCGTTGATCATCATGACATCGTCAGTGCCCACCGCCCAGTCCGCCCGCCGCAGCGCAATCTTGTCGTAGGTATCGTCCCCGAAGGTCGCAACCCAACTGTCATTGAAGATCGCCACTTCACCAGGCGGTTCGTATGGTGGTATTGCCGATGACGACGCGACACGCAGGTAACTGTACAGCAACCAATCCTCAGCGTTGTAGCAGTAGATTGTGTCGATGCCGGGAGCGATCCCAACTTGACTCGTTCCGTATGCTCTGAACCCAACGGTTGTTGCATGATTCAACACGCCGGTCGCGCCGCTCATCATGTTGAATGTCTTGTCCGGAAAATTAGCGTGCGTCGTGTCCGGGCCGTAATCACCGCTGGTATTGGCCGCCTCGACCTGCCCCATTTCCACACCCGCCCCGGTCGGCAGATTCTCCTCGCCAATTCGCGCCGCCAGGTCCTCAAGACCAGTGTTCGCAGCAACACCACCAGCAATGGCGGTGGATGCGGCGATCGACGCGAACAAGAACGGTGATAGATACAGCAGGGGTCTCAAGGGATCCTTCTCCACACCTCAGCCTAGCACTCTGCCGCTTCGAGACAAGCCCGCAGTCCCGCATGAAGGAATACCGTCCCTACAGACCGCATAAACGGGACTGTCGACCCGCCTTTATCGCCGCAGCGTAGATTCGACCTCGGCCAAGAGGCTTTGCTCGCCCGCGACATCTCTGGCAACCGGTCGCCAAAACTGCCGCGGTGACTGTTCCCAAATCGCGTCTCCGGGCATCTCGCGGGACACCGTCTGGCTGCTCATGGTCCATGATCCCTGCCGAACACCGCGGCGGTAGAACCGGTCAACATAGACCCACACACGAAGTTCCAATGCACCCTCGAAGTTCGTCAGATCACCGCCTCTCAGCGCCTCAGCGAGCACATCAGGGCCCCGCAATGCGCCGATGTCCCGCTCCCGAGGGAGTTCAGGTTCCATATGTCGAAACTCGAACCGGGCTGACCGTCGCTGCAGCGACAACGTGTTTTCCAGAGCATCGCGCGGCGATGCCGCCCGTGGCTTCCATGGTTCCATGACGCTTCCCGCCACGGCCGAGTCCGTCTCGATGACACCGCCGCGGCGATCGAGCAGCGAGGGCTTCATGCCCACATTGGCGGCTGCTGCAACTGCGGCGTCGAATGCGGCTGCGTAGGAACCGGCCGGGATGACCAGTACCTCGGGTCCGCGGCTTGTCGAACAGCCGCACATCGCCGCAGACAGCATGATTATCACCCGTAACACTGGGCAGCAGTGTAGGGCCTGCGCGGGCTGAGAGGTGGATTCCGAGTGTTTTGGGTTGGTCGTGCCCGGGCCTGCGAGTATCGTTGATCGTGCATCCCCATTGCCGGGAGGTGCGAACAGTTCACCGGGCTCCGCGACGCCCACCAGACTCATGACATGGCGCAACACCATTCTGCTCGCCGCTCTGTCGGTGACCGCTCTTGCCGCAGGTCCTGCCATGCGCGGCGGCGGTGGAAATCGCCAAACGCAGGTTCCCACGACCGAAGAAGATTTCTTTCAGCCTGGCTCACAACCCTCGCCGAGCGACTACGACTACATCATCGTCAGCCGATTCAACTGCTACAACTGTCACGCATTCGACGATGACGCCAACCCAACGGAGGTTGTCCCGCCGTACAACAACTGGCTCACCAGCATGATGGCTCAGTCGGCACGCGACCCGGTCTTTCACGCGGCGATGACGATTGCCAATCAGGATGTCAATGACGCCGGCGAACTCTGCATGCGATGCCACATGCCAGGAGGGTGGATTCAGAATCGCTCCATGCCCTCGGACGGATCTGCATTGATTGACGATGACTTCGACGGCGTCAACTGCAACTTCTGTCACCGCATGGTCGACCCCGTCTGGTCTCCAGAGAACCCCGTCGAGGATGACGACATTCTGCAACAGTTGATTGATGACGGCACGCTGCCAACACAGCCAGGAAACGGCCGGTACATCATCGACCCCGAAGACACCCGTCGCGGCCCGCGTGCGGATTTGTTCAACATGCACAATGTGCCCATTCTCGAATCGCCGTATCACAAGGAGTCGGCGTTCTGCGGCACCTGCCACGATCTGTCGAATCCCGTGTTCTCCCTGCAGCCGGACGGCACATGGGCGGTCAACGCCATGGACGCCGCCCATCCCACACAGAACATGTACGAGATGATTCCGGAGCAGCGAACCTACAGCGAGTGGCTTGCCAGCCAGTTTGCCGACGGCGGCGTACAGTTCGACGACGAGCGATTCGGCGGCAATCATCCAACTGGCCTCATGCAGTCCTGTCAGGATTGTCACATGCCGAAGCGCGACGGCGGCATGTGTGTGTTCTGGGAACTGCCGGAAGTTGGTACACATGAAGATGTCGCCGGTCACGAGTTCGCCGGTGTCAACAGTTGGGTGCTTCGTGCGGTGCACAACATGTACCCGTCAAACGAAACTGGTCTCAGTGATGGCACGGTGGCGCTTGCGGAACAGCGGGCGGATGCGTTCCTGCAGGCTGCGTCCGATCTTGACCTCTCAGAAGTTGATGGACAACTTGTCGCCCGCGTCACGAACTGGTCGGGGCACAAGTTGCCGACCGGATATCCCGAGGGCCGGCGCATCTGGCTGAATGTCAGGTTTCTCGATGCTTCAGGTGAACTTGTTGGGGAACACGGCGCATACGACTGGTCCACCGCGACGCTCACCGAAGACACCAAGATCTATGAAGTCACGATGGGAATTTCCGAAACGCTTTCCGGCGCCACTGGGCTGCCTGTCGGGGAAACGATGCACATCACCGTCTTCGACCAGATTCTCATGGACAATCGCATTCCACCGGTTGGTTTCATCAACGCTGCATTTGAAGCGATCAATGCACAGCCGGTTGCGTACACCTATGACGACGGGCAGCACTGGGATGACTCGGTGTTTGAAATACCTGCCAACGCGGCTCAGGCGGTCGTCACGGTGTATCACCAGACGAGCACTCGTGAATACATGGAGTTTCTTCGGGACGCGAATGTCACGGATGACAAGGGGCAGATCGCCTATGACCAATGGGTCATGCACGGGCGAAGCGCGCCGGTGATCATGGACAGCGGGATGATCGAGTTAGGCGGGGCCGAACCCGTACCCGGCGATGTCAACGGTGACGGCATCGTCGATATTGTTGATCTCCTGTCGATCATTTCCGCGTGGGGAGCCTGCAGTGGTTGTCCGGAGGATGTCAACGACGACGGCACAGTCAATGTCTCCGACCTCCTGATCGCAATTGCAAACTGGAGCTGATTTGGAATCGAACTCGTCGACTCAGGGGCAGGCGCCCCAGGCTGCGATGAGTGCCAACATGTCGTGGACTTCCTCCACAACCGCTGCCCAGAGACGGTTCATTGCATCCGGGTCGCCGCCGGAAGCCTCCTCCAGATGACTGGTAATGGTTGTCGCCGGTCTCATTGCCCCTCCGACAGACCATCATGACACCGGCTTTGGGGATTTGCAACGGAAAACGGACCATCGGAACATCATGCGCTGACCGTTCCTAGGACGGAAACAGGGCAGAGAACCCTCGCAGCAAGTACACTCTCGCCCCGCAATGGCGTGGAACGGGCGTAATTTCGTTGATATTCGCGACTTGGATCGAAACGATCTGCTGTCACTCCTGTCCCGCGCATCGGCATATCGGGATCGGGAACCGGTAGTCGATCCAGGCGGCCCACTGGCCGGTGCTGTCATCGCCAACCTGTTTTTCGAAAACTCCACACGAACGCGGTGCAGTTTCACCATGGCGACCAAGCGGCTCGGCGGCGATGTTCTGGACCTGCTCGGCAGCACATCAAGTACATCCAAGGG
>CAZJKE010000053.1:5099-8523 GCA_964546585.1 uncultured Isosphaeraceae bacterium
GATATCGCCCATAGCCGCGTTGCCCGATCAAACATGGTGAGTCTCCCAACGCTCGGAGCCGAAGTCGCGCTTGTGGGCCCCGAGGACTTGCTGCCAAAAACCACGGACCTTGAAACATTCACTGATCTTGACGCGGCACTCCCGGGGTGTGACGCAGTCATCATGCTTCGCGTACAGTTCGAGCGCGATGCGACGATCAATGACGACTATCGAGATCAGTTTGCGCTGACACGAGACCGTATGTCCACGTTCGATGGCGTTGTCCTTCATCCCGGCCCCATGAACCGCGGCCTGGAAATCGACGACGCAGTGGCGGATGGGAAGCGAAGTCTTGTTCTGGAGCAAGTTGCGTGCGGCGTCGCTGTTCGAATGGCCATTCTTGAACACATTGTGCGAACATGACATTCAAGACAATCATCGAGCCATTCAAGATCAAGCAGGTGCAACCTATTCATGCCCCTGACCGCGAAGATCGTCTTGCCGCCATCGCCGCCGCCGGCAACAATCCGTTTCGGCTGCATGCCCGCGATGTGCTAATCGACCTGCTGACCGACTCTGGCACTGGCGCAATGTCAAGCGAACAGTGGGCGGGGATGATGCGCGGCGACGAGAGTTATGCCGGCGCAGACTCGTTTTACCGATTCGAGTCAGCCGCGCAGGACATCACGGGTTTCCAACACATCATCCCGACACATCAAGGCCGCGCCGCAGAACGCATTCTCTTCGGAGCCATGGTCGCGCCGGGCGCCGTCGTTCCGAACAACACGCACTTTGACACGACGCGGGCGAACATTGAGGCGGTTCGTGGAATTGCTACGGACATCCCCTGCTCGGAATCGGACGACACGCAATCGGTTCTCCCCTTCAAGGGAAACATGGACATCGACGAATTGCGTTCAATTCTGGACCAGTTTGCCGACCGAGTTCCACTGGTCATGATGACCGTAACCAATAACTCCAACGGCGGGCAGCCGGTGAGCATGGCGAACATCCGGGCGGCAAGTGAACTGTGCCGAGAGCGCGGCGTGCCATTCTTTCTGGATGCCTGCAGGTTCGCGGAGAACGCATGGTTCATCAAACTGCGGGAAGATGGATACGGAGATCGCACACCGACCGAGATTGCAAGAGAGATGTTCTCGCTTGCGGATGGCACGACGGTCAGCGCAAAGAAGGACGGCATGGCCAACATGGGCGGGTTTCTCGCGCTGCATGACGATGAGCTGGCGGAGAAGTGTCGCAGCACACTGATTCTGACTGAAGGATTCCCGACCTACGGCGGACTGGCGGGATACGACCTTGAGGCCATTGCCGTCGGTTTGCGGGAGGCACTCGATCCGGCATATTTGCGATATCGCGTTCGCACGATTGAGTATGTGGGAGATCGACTTGTCGAACAGGGAATCCCGATTCTCCGTCCGCCGGGTGGACACGCTATCTACATCGATGCCAAGGCGTGGCTTTCACATGTTCCGCAATCGCAGTACCCCGGCTGGGCGCTTGCGTTGGCGTTGTATGTGGAGGGTGGTGTTCGAACCAGCGAAATCGGCTCCGTCATGTTCGGGCTTCAACCCGACGGCAGCGAGATCCTTGCCGAGAAGGAACTTGTTCGACTGGCGTTTCCCCGGCGGGTCTACACCCAGAGTCACATCGACTATGTCGTCGAAGTCCTGCATCACATTGATGCCATGAAGGCGGAGATTCCCGGTGTGCGCATCGTGAGGCAACCCGACTCGCTTCGACACTTCACGGCGCGGTTTGAGACCGTCTGATCAGATTTCAACGAGCGGCATGTCGGATTCCACATGCTTTGCCCGGGGCGGCATCGGAATCGAGAGCATTTCCGGGATACCCCCATCAGCCATCGATCGCCGAGTCGTTTCGGCGTCAAACTTGCAGCGTTGGTTCCCCGCATGCAGGTTGAGAAGGTCCAATGCAATCTGGCCCTCGGAAAGGCAGAAATCAATGGGATCAATGGCGCCGCGGAACACCTGCAGCGTGTTGATGCAGTTCTCGAAGGTGCCATCTTTTTCGGCGAAGGTGGCGCTGGGAAGGAGAATGTCGGCACGATCCGCCAGTTCGCCGTGCAGGGTGTCGATCAAGAGCAGGGTTTGATCGTCGAGCCAGGATGGAATCGTCTGCGCCTGCGGCCAGTTCCCTGTCATGACAATTGCATCTGCACCCTGAACGGCAGAAGCAAAGGCTGTCTCGTCCATGGCCTCCGGAACCGCGCGGCGAACGCCCCTTGCATTAGGCGATTTCTCGGCACGCATCATGTAGCCGTCGGCGAACTCCTTGTCCTCGCCGCAGATCGGTGCATCGGCGATACCGATGATGGCGTCTTCATCGACCCGCCGAACAAGCCTTGCAAGAAGCCATGCGTCTTCGCAACTGAGCATCGGTGAGAGATACAGTGCGACGCGGCCTGCACCGTTCAGCGAGGAGAGGAATGCCTCTCTCGCGTCATCCCACATGGCCGGTGCGGATTCGTCTTCTGCTCTGGGTTCGCCCTTGATCACCGGCTTCGTCAGCCGGTTCTCCGCATGCACGAAATCGCAGCCGTACCGAACTTCGTCGGTGATCCACCAACGATTGATGTCCATGTTCTCTCGCGGCTTGATGCGGTAGACGATGCCGCGGTTGTGTTCGACAACCAGATTGTCGCCACTTGCTGTAATTGGATCAATCGACGGTGACTGCTGCAGGTTCCAGACCCGTTGTTTGAAGAGGAACTCTTTGTCGAGCATGGCCCCGACCGGGCAGATGTCGACGATGTTCCCGGTGAGTTCGTTGCACAAACCGCGGCCGGGAAAGACATCAATCTGTTCCTGAGCGCCTCGGCCGTCGATCATGAGTTCGGAGGTCTCGGTGATCTCATCGGTAAACCGGACACACCGGGTACACATGATGCATCGGTCGCCGTACAGCAGGACATGTTCACCAATGTCCTTCTTCGGCTGGGTGATCTTCTCTTCCTTGCAGCGGCGTTCGCCTCGGCCATAGTCAAAGGCGTAGTCCTGCAGCGAACACTCGCCGGCCTGATCGCAGACCGGGCAGTCAAGCGGGTGGTTGACCAGCAGGTATTCCATGACCGCCTTTTGGTTCGCCACTGCTTTGGGGGAGGTGGTATGGACGACCTGCCCGTCCCCGGCCGGCGTTTGGCAGGTTGGAAGCAGCTTTGGAATTGGCTCCAACGCGTTGTCGTTGCGTGGGTTGGGGGCCCAGACCTCGGCCAGGCAGATGCGGCAATTGGCCACAATGCTCAGCCCGGGGTGATAGCAGTAGTGCGGTATCTCGATCTCATTGGCGTGCGCCACCTCGATGATCGATTGCCCTTCCTCGAACTGGCACACCTTGTCGTCAATCGTGATCGTCGGCATGATTTCCGGATTGTAGCCACTCCACTTGGGGTCACACCCCGGGTGTG
>CAZJKE010000054.1:0-8462 GCA_964546585.1 uncultured Isosphaeraceae bacterium
TGTTTCCGCAGGGGTGCAGCGGAAAGGCATGGTCCTTTGGGGCCCGACGAGGCGTTGGGGGCAACTACTATGAGATATGCGTGGCAGGTACCGGGGTGGGCGGTGGCGGATCACTCGTCATCGCGAAGACGGGCGAGAACGGAGAAGTCCTCAAGCGTCGTGACATCCTGATTCGAGTCAGTACCCGCAGCCACATCACGAAGCAATCGCCGCATGATCTTCCCGCTCCGAGTCTTTGGCAGCGCATCGGTGAAACGGATGAGATCCGGCTTAGCAATCGCGCCAATCTCGCCCGCAATGTGCGCCACCAAAGCTGTCTTCAACTCATCGCTCGCCTCAAAACTCGGCTCGAGCGTGCAGAATGCCGCGATTCCGGTGCCCTTGATCTCGTGCGGCATGCCCACGACCGCGGCCTCGACAACCGCATCGTGACTGACCAGCGCAGACTCGACTTCCATCGTTCCGAGCCGGTGGCCGGACACATTGATGACATCGTCGATGCGCCCCATGATCCAGAAGTACCCACGATCATCCCGCCGTGCGCCATCGCCCGCGAGATACATTCCATCGATGCGGCCGAAGTAGGTATCGATGAATCGATCCCGATCGCCATAAATGCCCCGCAACATCGACGGCCACGGCTTCCGCACGACCAACAACCCACCCGTGTTGAGAGGCTGTTCCACACCATCGTCATTCACTACCGCAGCATCAATACCGAAGAAAGGCAGCGTGCACGAACCTGGCACCGTCGGCGTCGCGGCGGGAAGCGGCGTAATCATGTGTCCACCTGTTTCGGTCTGC
This sequence comes from uncultured Isosphaeraceae bacterium, assembly GCA_964546585.1. Lineage (GTDB taxonomy): Bacteria > Planctomycetota > Phycisphaerae > Phycisphaerales > SM1A02 > CAZJKE01. The sequence continues at coordinate 805 of CAZJKE010000054.1, forward strand.
CACCATGTATCAACAATCGGACACTTCCCGTTACCGATCGTGTCCCGATACCACATCCACGCCTCCGGGTTGATGGGTTCGCCTACCGTGCCCAGCAACGCCAGCGAGGAAAGGTCATGTTTCCGGGGATGCTCATCACCCCACTTCATGAACGCGCGGATCGCCGTCGGCGCCGTATAGAACTGCGTAACCTTGTGCCGCTCGACAATGTCCCAAAATCGATCAGACTCTGGATGGTTCGGTGCGCCTTCGTACATGACCGTCGGCACGCGATTGGGCAACACGCCGTAGATGATGTAACTGTGCCCGGTAATCCAACCGACATCGGCGGTACACCAGTAGATCTGGCCGCAGTCCGGGCGAAGGTTGAACACCCACTTGCTCGTGAGATAGGTGTAAACCATGTACCCCCCAGTAGTGTGCATGATTCCCTTGGGACTGCCCGTCGATCCGCTGGTGTACAGCAGAAAGAGCATGTCCTCCGAGTCCATCTCCTCACACGGACAGTCCTCGGACGCTTCATCGCTCAGGTCGTGCCACCAATGGTCCCGTTCATCGCACCAGTTGATCTCGTTGTCGCAACGCCGCAGCACAACAACATGATCAATGAGATCTGTCATGGTCGTAGCTTCGTCGACATTCGCCTTGAGCGGGACGACCTTGCCGCGCCGCCATGAACCGTCGCAGGTGATAACGACGCGACTTTCCGCATCGTTCACGCGATCGGCAATGGCTTGTGATGAGAATCCGCCGAATATGACCGAGTGCGGCGCGCCGATCCGCGCACAAGCCAGCACTGCAACCGCGAGTTCCGGCACCATTCCCATGTAGATGGTGACGACATCGCCCTTCTTCACGCCGAGTGACTTGAGCGAGTTGGCGCACCTGCACACCTCGGCGTGCAGGTCGTGATAACTCAGGTGCCTGACTTCTGGCCCGCCGTCGATCGGCTCACCCTCCCAGATGATTGCCGTGTCGTCACCGTGGCCGGAAGCGATCTGCCGATCAACGCAGTTGTGGCAGACATTCGTCGTGCCTCCCACAAACCACTTCGTGTCCGGACAGTTCCACTCGCTGACCGTATCCCATCGCTCAAACCAGTCGAGTTCGTCAGCTACCTCCGCCCAAAACGAATCTGGGTCGGCGATTGAACGCTCCCACATGGTTCGATAGGCGTCGATGCTCTCAATGTAGGCGCCACCGATGCGCTCGCCAAACGAGGCCGGTGGTTCGAATACACGGTCTTCCTGAAGGACTGATTCAATGTTGCCGCTGTCGGACATGGGTGTGACCTCCGAGCCGCGATGATACCGTCAGCGGCCCTTGCGTCTCTTCTTTCCCTTGCGGCGAACAGTGTCACCGGAGGAACGCTCCTGGCCGGAGGCCCTGTCAGGCATCGCGGTCAACCGAAGTTCCATCTCGCGAGTAGGTAGATCGATGGCAACGATCTGTGCCGTAACCTGATCGCCGATAGCGAGCACCGCGCCGCTTCGCTCGGCAATAACCTGACCCGTGCCTTGAATACGATTCCAGCGATCGGCCCGCGAGGATGACTGCCCCATTGATTCGAATTTCGCAAGGCCCTCTACCAGGAATCGCTCAAGCGACACAAAGAGACCCGTTGCCAGAAAACCAGTCACGATGCCGAGGAATTCGTCGCCGAGATGGTGTTCGGAGAGGAATTGCAGCACGAGGAAATTGCGGAGTGATCGCTCCGCGTCCTCGGCGTTGCGTTCTGTCTCCGAACAATGCTGGCCGAGTTCCACGAGCTTCCCCTCGGCCAACACCCGCTTGTCATCCATCAGTCGTTGTCCGAGTGCGCGTCGACCCTTGCCTCGCGGCACATTGGTTCCATTGTCGGTGTGGTCGAGGAATGCCTCAATGGCACGGTGGATGATGAGATCGGGGTACCGCCGAATGGGGCTGGTGAAGTGGGCGTAGTGTTCGCTCGCGAGCGCAAAGTGGCCGACAATCGCGGGGCTGTAAATCGCACGAGTCAGCGTACGAAGCACTGCAAAGTGCACCGCACGCGCCGCGGGAGTCTCGGCCGTCGCTTGCAGGATTCGTTGGAGATCTTGCCGCGTCGGTTCCTCGGGAATGCCCAGCCCTACTGAACGGGCAAACAACTGGAGATCCTCCATGTCACCGAATTTCGGTTCTGGGTGAATGCGCCGGATGACCGGAACATCGAGCCCGGCGAACACTCTGGCGACCGCCTCGTTTGCCTCGACCATGAACATCTCGATGATGCGATGTGTGAAAGCATCGTCTTCTGGGTGCGCGTCAATGACATGTCCTTCGTCATCAAACTCCAACTCCACTTCCGGCAGCGCAAGTTCAATCATGCCGTCGCGGCGCCTGCGTTTGAGCAAGGTCCGTGCAAGTTCATTGGCCCGCCGCAGTGCGGCTGCCAGAGCATCCGTGTATTCCCCACTGGTCGCTGCATGGCTCCGAGCGGCCTTCAAGTCGCCGTCGATGACTGCCTGCGCTTCCAGATAGGTAAACCGCTTCTCCGATCGGATCACCGTTCGCCGCAGGCGTTGGCCCAACACCCGGCCGCGTCGGTCGAACCGAATGAACACCGACTTTGCCCATCTACGGACTCCTTCCTGCAACGAACAAACACCGTTGGACAGAACTTCAGGAAGCATTGGCACAACATGCCGCGGAAGGTAGACGCTGTTGCCCCGCTCAGCGGCACATTGGTCCAGGGCGGATCCTGGAATGACAAACGATGCGACATCGGCGATATGCACGCCAAGTTCCCACTCGCCTCGCTCCTCGTCGAATGAAATATCAATCGCGTCGTCGAAGTCGCGAGCATCTGGAGGATCAATCGTGAATATCAATCGGTCGGAGAGTTCTTCGCGATGTTCATCGCCAGAGTCTTCGAACGCAGTTGTTGCCTGACGAGCCTCATCCACCACCTCCTCCGGGAATGTGTCGGACAGTCCAAAGGCCAGCATGACCGCCTGGGTTTCGATGTCCGGCTTTCCAGCATCGCCAAGGACGCGGGTGATGACGCCCTCACCGTAATAGTCTTCCTCCGGGTAGTGAATCATCTCGAACGCCACCTTCTGATCAGCCTTCGCGTTCTTCGCACCCACATCTCGCACGATGACCGGATCGTGGAGTTCCCGGCCATCGGGCTGCACGAACCAAGCCTTGCCTCTCTTGAACAACGAACCGACGAACTCACTTCTTCCCCGCTGAAGGACTTCCTCGATACGACCAGCGCTTCCCCGTCCCTTCCATCGCCCCCCCTGCGACACGCTCGCCCTAACCGTATCCCCGCTCATAGCGTCACCGCATGCGCCGCGAGGAATGTACAGATCGCCTTCGCGATATTTCTGCGATGGCTGCACAAATCCGAATCCCTTCTTGTGCAGCCGGAGTTTTCCTGCAATTTCAGACGGCATCTTGGGGAGCCGCAGACGCTCGTCGTCGCCCTGTTCGATCAATCCTCGATCTCGTGCATCGACAACTGCTTTCTGGAAGAGATCTCGCTCCTCCGAGGAGACGCGAAGATCTCTCGCAATGTTCTGCTGCGTCTCGGGACGGTATCCCGGATGAGCCAAGTGATCGATCAGACGGCTGGTGTACCGCAATGGCATGTCAGTCCTTCGAGGATGTCGATGTTTCCGACTTCCCAGAATCCCCCTTCTTTTTCTTGTCCTTGTCCTTCGGTTTCGACGCTTCCTTCTCCGCCTTTGCGCCCTTTCGATAGGAATCGCTGCGGTAGTCAGTCTCGTAGAACCCACTTCCCTTGAACATAACGCCCGCGCCGGTTCCAACAAGTCGCTTCAGTTTGAGCGTTTCGCACTCCGAACACTTTCGTTTCACAGGATCGCTCATCTGCTGGAACAGTTCGAATTCGTGGCCACAGTTGTTGCAGCGGTAGTCATAGGTCGGCATTGTCAGCTGCCTACCGCAACCTTGGCCGGGCGGATCACAATGTCGCCCAACGAATACCCGGTCTGCATGACGGCGGCGATGTGGTCAGTCTCAACATCGGCCACATCCTGCCGCATCATCGCATCGTGCACTTCCGGATCGAATACATCACCAACTGCGGGCTCGATCAGACTCAGGCCACAATCGGAGAGTCCACGAATGAGTTCGTCTCTCGCCATGGCGAATCCTTCCACGACCGGATCATCGCCGGCGTGTTCGATCGCCAGGTCAATTTGCTCAAGAGCAGGGAGAATGGACCGCACGACAGAAGCTATTCCGCTCGTGGCTGCGCGTGCCTCGTTCTCGACAGATCGGCGTTGGAAGTTCTTGAAGTCCGCCAGAGCGCGGATCCGCGATTCCTGTGCTTCCTCCAGTTCTCCACGAAGGCGATCTTCTTCCGAACCAGTGCCCTCTTGTTGATCCTCGGCCTGTTCGACCGGTTGGTCGTGTTCGGTCGTCATCTGGTCACTTTTCCTTGTCACTTTGGCTGCCGCCTCCGGTCACAACATCCTTGATCTTCTCCCAGAACGATCCGTTGGCCTCGTTCACGGGCGTGTCTTCGGTTTCCGCATACTCGCTGAGCAGTGTTTTCTGTCTCTCAGTCAACTTGCGAGGCACGACGAGTCGGACGATGACGACCATGTCACCCCTCTTCCCACTACGGAGATTGGGAAGACCGGCGCTGGCGATGCGAAAGAGTTCGTTGGTCTGGGTTCCCGCAGGAATCTCCAACTCGTGTGTGCCGTCAAGCGTATCGATTGTCACCGTCGCACCGATCGCAAGTTGCGTAAACGCGACGGGCTCGACGACGATCAGATTATCGCCATCGCGTTCGAACCGATCATCGGGTTGAACGCGAATCACAACATGTAGATCACCCGGTGTGCCGCTGCCATCCGGCGACACCTCCGGGGGCGGCGGTTCGCCTTCACCGGTGACGCGAATGGCCTGCCCATCCGCGATGCCCGCTGGGATGCGAACAAGCAAACTGCGATGCACGGTTGCTCGGCCGTGTCCCCTGCAATCGTCGCACCGTTCCGTCACGACCGTTCCGCGACCGCGGCATGTCGGGCAGGCGGAAACCATTCGGAACATGCCGCCGAGCCCCGCCTGTTGTACCTGTCCGTTACCGTTGCATGTCGTGCAGGTTTCCGGAGATGTTCCCGGCCGTGCGCCAGTCCCGCCACATGTGTCACATACATCCTGCCGATCGATCTCGACATCACACTCTGTTCCCGTAAGCACTTCCATCATTGATACGGTGACTTCGGTTTCCAAGTCGTAGCCGCGCTTCTGCTGCGGCCGTCCACGACCGGTCCTTCCGCCGAAACCACCGAGGATGTCCTCGAACATCGAGAAGATGTCTTCGACATGCATGGAGCGGAAGTCATGTCCCGGCCGGCTCCGCAGGCCTTCGTGTCCGTATTGGTCGTAGATGCGGCGGCGTTCCGTGCTCGACAGCACCTCATAAGCCTCTGCAGCTTCCTTGAACAACCTCTCGGCCTCTGGGTCACCGGGGTTGCGATCCGGGTGGTACTTCATCGCGAGCCTTCTGTAGGCGCGCTTGACCTCGCTTCCATCGGCAGTTCGTTCGATGGAAAGGACTTCGTAGTAGTCTCGCGTGATTGTCATGCCAATGACCTCGCCATCGCTTCATGCGATAGCGACGGATCCGTCAACACACGGCGTTCTCCACAGGCTCATCATCATCCTTCAGGTCCGTCACGACGACATCGGTTGTCAACATGAGGCCTGCAACTGATGCGGCGTTCTGTACTGCGGTCCGAAGCACGAGTGCCGGATCGATGATGCCTGCCTTTACCAAATCCTCATACTCACTGGTTCGGGCATTGAATCCGAAACCGCCTTCGCCGTCGCGGATTTTCTCGACAACGACATCGCCGTCATCACCGCCATTGTTCGCAATCTGCATTGCGGGCGACTCAAGTGCAACTGAGAGAATGTCGAAGCCGATCTTTTCATCACCCTTCGCGTTCTTGCGACCCTTCTGCACCGCATCGATCGCACGGATGTAGGCCACGCCACCACCGGGTACATACCCTTCCTTCGCTGCGGCACGAGTTGCATTGAGCGCATCCTCGACGCGATCTTTTCTCTCCTTCATTTCGGTCTCGCTGCCCCCGCCAACGCTGATGATGGCAACGCCACCAGTCAACTTCGCCAACCGCTCCTGCAGTTTTTCGCCGTCATAGTCGCTCGTTGACTGTTCGATCTGCGATTCAATCTGCTTGCCACGGGCCTCGATGTCCTTTGGCGAACCACCGCCTTCGATGATCGTGGTGTCGTCCTTCGTGACAATGATCTTCTTTGCAGTTCCAAGTTCAGTGAGTTCGATGTCTTCGAGGTTGCGACCGAGATCCTCGGAGAAGAATGTGCCGCCGAGCAATACGGCCATGTCCCCGAGCATTGCCTTTCGGCGGTCGCCAAAGCCTGGTGCCTTGACGGCACAGACCTTGAGCGAACCCCGCAGCCGGTTGATGACCATGGCCGCGAGCGCTTCGTTCTCGATGTCCTCCGCGACAATCAACAAAGGGCGACCGGAAGTTGCAACCTTGTTGAGCAAAGGAAGCAGATCGGCGAGATTCGAGATCTTCTTTTCATACAGCAGAACATCGGCATCCTCCAGGATGCATTCGGCGGTCTTGGGGTCTGTCATGAAGTAGGGACTCAGAAACCCCTTGTCGAAGGACATGCCTTCAACATATTCGAGCGTCGTTTCCGCAGTCTTTCCTTCTTCGACCTCAACGACGCCCTCAGCACCGACTTTGTCAACCGCTTCCGCGATGAGATTGCCGATTTCAGAGTCGTTGTTGGCCGAGACGGTTGCGACCTTCTGCAGATCATCGCGGCCTTCGCACTGCATCGCCATGCCATCGACAGCATCGCCCACGACCCTTGCCGCCGCGGTGATTCCACGCTGGATGGAGACAGGGTTGGCGCCGACCGCCAGATGCCGCAGGCCATCGCGGTAGATCGCATCCGCAAGAATGGTCGCCGTTGTCGTGCCGTCGCCGGCGACATCGGCGGTCTTCTTCGCAACCTGATGCACCATCTTTGCGCCCATGTTCTCGAATGGTTCGGTGAGTTCGATCTCCTTGGCGACCGAGATACCGTCTTTCGTAACTGATGGGTTGCCCCAGGACTTCTGCATCACAACATTTCGTCCCTTGGGGCCGAGTGTGATCCCAACGGCCCGGGCCATCTTCTCTACGCCGACCCGGAAGTCATCCTTGGCGGCGTGATCAAATTTCATCTGCTTGACACTCATGGGTAGTTACCTTCTCGAAGGGTATGTAGCGATCAGTCGATGACGCCGAGGAGTTCACTTTCACGGACGACCAGGTGGGTATCTCCCTTGATCTCCACTTCGGTTCCCGAATACTTGCCGAAGACGACGACATCGCCGCCCTTTACGCTGGGTTTCGCCCGCTCGCCGCTGTCAAGCAGTTTCCCTGGACCCGTCGCGATGACAGTGCCTTGCATGGGTTTTTCTGCAGCGGATTCGGGGAGATAGATGCCGGAGGCTGTCTTCGTTTCGCGGTCCAGCGGCTTGATGAGGATTCTGTCTTCCAGTGGCTTTACGGCCATGATGTGTTCTCCAAGTAGTGTTCGTAGTGCCGTGTTCGTAGTCGGGTGTCAGCGTGGGAAACTTAGAAACCCATGCCGCCCATGCCACCCATGCC
>CAZJKE010000055.1:0-7796 GCA_964546585.1 uncultured Isosphaeraceae bacterium
ACCTTCTTCTTGGTCACCTTCTTCTTCGTAGAAGCAGCCTTCTTCCGCGTGCTCTTACCCCGGGGGGATGATTTCTTGGTGGGTCTCTTCTTTGCCACGATGGTATCCGCCATAAACAACTGGTGTATCCAGTGTTACGAAGATCGACGGCTGCCTCTCCGTTTGGGTGAAAAGGCAATGGTATGCCCCCCGAGGAGGGCCGTCAACGAGGTCAGGCTTCGACCCCGTGAACCCCCATGGCGGCGAATTTCTCATACCGGCGATTGACGAGCGTCTCAGGATTGAAGCGAGAGAGTTCGTTGAGCGTATCGACGATCCATCGTTCCAGTTGCTCGGCGGCTTGTTCCGGTGCTCGATGGGCGCCACCGAGCGGCTCCGGGAGAATGGCATCGATCAGACCGTTCTTCAGGTTCTCGGCACTGGTGAGCGCGAGGTTATTGGCGGCCGCTTCGTTCGTCTGCTCATTTGCGATCTTCCAGAGGATCGCCGCGCACCCCTCGGGACTGATGACCGAGTACCAGGCAAACTGCATCATCGCGATCCGATCCGCCACGCCGATGCCCAGCGCGCCACCGGAACCACCTTCGCCAATGACGATTGAAACGATGGGTGTCCGAAGACGGCTCATCTCTTTGAGGTTCATCGCAATCGCTGCGGCCTGCCCACGCTCTTCCGCCTTGATCCCAGGATACGCACCGGGTGTGTCGATAAGCGTCACAATCGGGAGCCCGTGCTTCTCGGCGAGCTTCATCTTCTGGAGGGCCTTCCTGTATCCCTCCGGATGCGCGCATCCGAAATGACAGTCGATTCGCTCCTCGGTGGTCTTGCCCTTTCGATGGGCGACCAGCATGACCTTGTGCGACCCGATCCTCGCAAACCCTGTGACGATGGCGGGATCGTCGCCGAAGTGGCGGTCCCCGTGCAGTTCGCGGAAATCGCGGCAGATCATCTTCAGATAGTCACTGGTCTGCGGTCTATCAGGATGACGGGCGACCCGAACAGTGTTCCACGGCGACAGGCTGCCATACAGTTTGGTGAGAAGGCTGTCTCGAGTTTCTCCCAGGCTGGCAAGTTCATCCGCGTATTCCGCGGCATCCTCGCGTTCTTGAATGGCGGCGATCTGCCGGTCGATTTCAACCACCGGTGCTTCAAATGGGAGCGTGAAAGTAGACATCTGTTGCTCGTGTGCTGCGGGAGCGTGTAGTGTACCGCCGTCATGAAGAAACTCCGACTGTGCGTTATCGGCGGCGGCAACATGGCGACCGCAATCGTCGCTGGCGCTGTCCAGAGAGGTGTACTGACCGGCGCCGAAATCGCCGTTGCCGAACCAAACGAAGAACGGTGGGATCGATTCTTGGAACTGGGATGCCGCGTCGTCGCGAAGGCATCAGGTCTTCCCGACTGCGATCATCTCCTGCTTGCCGTCAAGCCGCAGGTGTTCCCGGAGATTGCCTCGGACATTCGTGACCAGCCTGCAGCCACCGTCATGTCGATCATGGCCGGTGTGCGGAGGGATACCATTGCGAAGACCCTGGACGCCATGGCAGTTGTGCGTCTCATGCCGAACCTCCCCTGCAGCATCGGTGTTGGAGCAACGGCCATCGCTGCAGGAAGCGAACCACACGATGTTCTTGCAAGGGAGATCTTCGAGGCAATCGGCACGGTCATGACGGTCGACGAGTCCGTGATGGACGCGGTCACTGCCGTGAGCGGGTCCGGACCTGCCTATCTGTTCTTGCTTGCAGAAGGCATGGTGGCGGGGGCGATCAAGTGCGGGGTGGACAGGGAAACTGCGGAACTTCTGGTACAGCAAACGCTGCTCGGCGCAGCCACCATGTTGTCAACGGGACATGTGTCCGCCGAGAATCTTCGCCGTGCGGTCACCAGCCCGGGCGGCACGACAGAAGCGGCGCTCGCCGTACTTGCAGACGGTCAGATGTTGCATGCGGTGACCGACGCGGTCATCGCCGCCCGCGATCGCGCTAGAAGTCTCTCCGTCTGAACAGCCAAAGCGCGATGCTGACCACCACGGCCTCGAAGAGCATGGAGGTTCCGATGACATACCACAGCGATCGCTCTCCGTAATCCTCCACAAGCCGTCGCTGCGTTTCCTGCTCCCGAGCACGATTGCTGGCGGGGTCGAATTCCTCGACCTCTTCCATCTCTCCTCGCATGATTGCCGCGAGATCGAACCCACCGGCACTGGACAACCAGCGGTCAAGTAGCCCGATCGTCTGCGCCGTCTTCGGGAGCACAGCGAGTCCCCAACTCACCGGGCGATACCACGCATCGAGCGTGTCCAGCAACTCCGTGGCTTCGTCAATGTCCTCTCGCCAAGTACCGATCCGCTCCCGCTTCTCGTCGATACGGAAATCGCCGCCACCCTTCTTGGCAGCGCGGGCCTCCATCTCCAGAATCGTCGCTTCCTGTTCCTCGATTGCCACCGAAAAGCGGTCGATTTTCACGCGAGCGTCGGTCATGATGGTGTTCAAGACCGTCTCGGAAGTTTGCGCGGCCCAGAGGACCATCCAGAAAATGACAGTGACGAGAAGGGCGGTAATGCCTGATCGGGTCAACATGCCAACAAGCACGCTGATGGCAAACAAATAACTGTAGAACACGGTGACGATAGGTACACCGGCAAAGATCGCCCAGTTCCACTCGCCCAGACGCAAGCCAACGCACAAGAATATGCCACCGCAGAAGACCAGCACCTGCAACATGACAAAGAGCAGACTCACCACATACTTCATCAGAAACAGTTTGGTGCGATGAATGGGCTTGGAGAGCGTCAACTCGATCGAGCCACCTGAAATGAACTCGGGGAAGATCGTGCATGTTGAGATGAGCGCGAGGATCGTTGCAATCCACGCGAGCCAGATGGCGACCAGAAAGTTGGAGTAGATGCCGATGTAGAGGCCCCGTGACCAGGGACTTCCCGCGCGGAAGTACTCATTTTCGATCGGAAGCAGTCCATAGAACACACTCATGCCGTTCTCGTTGAACGAGACCGATCCATACATCACCACGACCAGCAGCGACAGAGCAAGTGTCAACCAGAACAACTTCGCCGCAGCAAGTTGCCTGTAGGCATCGATCAACATTGCGCGGAATGTCACGACGCAGCTCCTGGATGGTCATCGTGATCGACCGCGCGCATGAAGAGATCCTCAAGCGATTCTCGCACTGGCCGGACTGCCTTGATGGTCACGCCGTCGCCGCGCAGCCGATCGATGAGCGGTTGTACCGGCTCGGGGTTTTCGCCGCGAATCATGAGCATCGAGGCGTCAACCCCGTCACATGCCGCCGCCGCCCACTTCGGCGGCGTGCCTTCAATGTCGATCTCGAACCGCCGGCTGTCCGCCGTCAGGCTGTCGATGGTTCCCTGCATCGTCACTTCTCCACGCACAAGGATGGCCACGCGGTCACACACCATTTCGAGTTCGCTGAGCAGATGGCTGTTGAGGAAAACAACTCGTCCCTCGGCGCGGAACTCGGCGAGCAGGTCGCGAATCTCGCGGCGGCCCACAGGATCGACGCCATCAGTTGGTTCATCGAGCACCAACAGTTTCGGATCATTCATGAGCGCCTGGGCGATCCCGAGCCGCTGCAACATGCCCTTGGAGTATGTCGAGACCTTCTTCCTGCCCCAGTCCCCGAGCCCAACCCGGTCCAGAAGATCCGCGTTGCGCGTCTGCCGAGTTCGCCGATCGACTCTGGCGAGCGCTGCGTAGAAATCCAGCACCTGATATCCGGTGAGATAGGTTGGAAAACGGTGATGTTCGGGGAGATATCCGACGGTGCGAAGCGTCGGTCGGTGCCCGATGGGATGGCCGAGCATCGTGCCCGAAACCTTCGTTGCGTGAATGACCGTCATCATGATCTTGACGAGTGTCGACTTTCCAGCACCGTTTGGGCCGAGCAAGCCAAAGATCTCGCCGTCGTGGACCTCCATTGAGACGCCGCGAAGCGCGTGGATCTTGCCGCGGTACATCTTCTCTACATTGTGCAGGTCAATGGCTGGCATTCGCCCAGTGTAGCCGCAGTACCATGCCGCCCATGCAGCATGATGGATTGCAGGCCTTTCTCGATCACCTTGAGGTGATCGGCGAGTTGCGGCGAGTGAGCGAACCCGTCTCGCCCATGCTGGAAGTAACGGCACGTGCGCAGGCCGAACGCCTCGCCCCGAGTCCGCAATCAAGTCCGTGGGCCGCGGCGATCGATCCGGGCAGGGAGGGACTTGGCGGCAAGGCGCTGCTGCTCGAGAAGATCGAGGGTTGTGACTTCCCGCTCTGCATCAATGTCTTTGGCTCATACCACCGCATGGCACTCGCCCTTGGTTGTGAAGAACGGGGCTTTGAAGCCATCGCCGATCGCATCGCCGCGATTGTCGAGCCCAAACCACCACGCGGTATCGGCGAAACGCTAGCACTCGGCCGGCGGCTGCTGCCGCTCCTGCGGATGGCGCCCAAACTGCGCCGCAGCGGCCCATGCGGCGAGGTCGTCAAGATCACAGCGCGGGGCGAGGTGGATCTTCGTCGGCTGCCGCTCATCAAATGTTGGCCGCTTGACGGAGATCCATTGGCGGTTGGGTACGACATGTCGGCAGAGGACGCGGGCACAGCGGGCGGCGAGGGCAGGTACATCACATGTGCAGGCATGCACACGATCCATGCGGACGATCGCGACGATCCGCGGCCGCGTTCCCACAACATCGGCATGTACCGCGCACAGTTGCTCGGGCCAACGAGCCTCTCCATGCACTGGCATGTCTGCCACGACGGGGCGGCGCACTGGCGATCCTGGAAGAAGATCGGCCAACCGATGCCGATCGCCATCTGTTTCGGCGGCGAACCCGAACTTCCCTATGCAGCCACCGCGCCGCTGCCGCCGGGGATGAGCGAACTGCTCATGGCCGGGTTTCTGCGAGGACGCGGCATTGACATGGTGAGGTGCAAGACCGTGCCGCTCCGCGTGCCAGCCAGCAGCGAAATCGTCATCGAGGGATTTGTGCGAACCGATTGTGGGGAGCCTGGGTGGGAGCCGGGCAGTGAACCGCTCGGAAGCGGGGCCGTATTCGAAGGTCCGTTCGGAGACCATACCGGATTCTATTCGCTGCCCGACCGGTATCCGATCGTCGATGTCACGGCACTCACGCATCGGGTGAACGCAGTGTTTCCCGCGACAGTCGTCGGTCCACCGCCGCAGGAGGATTACTATCTCGGCAAGGCGACCGAGCGGATCTTTCTGCCGCTGCTCAAGGTATTGATTCCGGACATCGTGGACTACCACCTGCCGCGGTTCGGCACATTCCACAACTGCGTGTTCGTGCAGATAGAGAAGTCCTACCCGGAGCAGGCCCGCCGCGTGATGCATGCCGTGTGGGGTGCAGGTCAAATGGCGGTAACAAAGATGGTCATCGTGGTTGACCGGTCGGTGGATGTACATGACGAAGAGGCCGTGCTTGCGATGGTCGCAGCCATGGCCGACATTCCAAGCGACATCGAGATAGTTCGCGGCCCGTTGGACATTCTCGACCACGCCTCGCCGTTTCTGGGATCAGGTGGAAAAATGGGGATTGATGCAACTGCGCCGTTGCCCGCGGAGGGCCGCCGCGTAGTGGCGATGCCGAACATGGATGAGGTTCGGAAAGTCGCAGCGACATTTCAGGCGGCGGTGCCGGAGGCGGGGGGCGGCAGGATCATCCTTCTTCCTGTTGACAAGAAAGAGGCGGGGCAGGGCGTGGAAACGCTCCGGTCGGCCTCCGAGGCGTTGCCAGAGGGTGCTGATGTGCTCATTGCAGTCGATGCGAGTGTGGATACCGCGAGTCTGGGCGACTCATTCTTCCATCTGGCTGCGAGTTTCGACCCGCTTCGGGATGCACACTTCTTCGGCGATCGCCTGTGCCTTGACGGCACACCAAAACTGCCGGGCGACGGCAGCGAAAAGTGGCCCGTACGGCGGTGGCCACCGCCCTGTCGACTCTAGTTGACGCCAGCCACCTGATCAGGTTTCAGAAACAGGTAGTACAACCGCCCCTCGGCGTACTGTCCGCCAGCCTTGATACCGGCAGTCGGCCCAACGCCCATGAAGAGGTCTGCTCTTCCTGGCGCGCGGATGGCGCCGCCCGTGTCCTGATCGATCATGAACTGCGTGAAACTGGTTTCATCTCCGGTCAGCGAACGCACAGTTGTGTCGGCGAGCACAACGCCGCCGCGCGGGAAGATCTTCTTGTCGGTGGCGACGGATCGCCGCGTTGTGACAGGGACGCCCAGCGACCCGCTCGGCCAACTTCCACCGTCGTACTCGCGGAAGAAGACATAGCAGTCATTCCGCGCGATGAGATCGTTGATGACTTCGGGGTCCTGATCGTAGAGCCGTCGAATGCGGCGAAGGCTCAGGCGATTGGGTGGAATCAATCCCTCATCCAGCACAGATTGGCCGAGTCCGGTGTACGGTTGATCCGTCTTCCCGGCATAGCCGATGTACCGGATCGTTCCATCGTCCATGCGAAGGCGTGCCGAGCCGTTGACATGCACCGTATATGCGTCGAGCGAATCGCGCACATACACCAGTTCGTCGCCGGCGAGCATGCCTGTGTCTTCGATTTCGCGGCGTGTTGGATAGGAAGCGACACTGCCGTCGGCCATTCTCTGGCCAAGTGGGCGGCCGTCCGTCGGGTCAGTCGCCAAATCGGCTGGCCTGGAGTAGAGCGGCGTGTCATAGATGAGTGTCGGAAAGGAACTGGCGCGGAAGTCGGGGGCGAAGTACCCGGTGAAGAGCACCGTGCCAGCATCGTCACATCCCACCGACATGTAGATGTCGAACTGTTCCTGTACGGCGGCCACAAACTCCGCTTCGCTGCGACTCTTTTCGAGCAGCGTTCGGAATGTCCTGACCGATGCTCGAGCTCGCTCGTGCGAGACACCCTCGATCGGGAACCACTGGCGGCTTGAGGGGGCTTCAAACCACCGCAGGCTGTGGTCAACGGCGTCCCTCAGGAACAGGTCGCGGCCTTGCCAGGCGGCTGCGAGATCGGGGGCAGGATCGCCGCTTCCGACCTTCCGCAGTGCGGGCTGTCCATCGCTCAGCGGTCTGGTGTAGTCGAGTGTGCCGCCCCCGGGGGCGTGCGTGGTGGACGAGGTGCCTACGCAGCCGCAGAGGAGGGCGATGAGGAGTACGGCGGGGAGGGTTCGAGACATCATGTGCAGGCTACATCGGCTTCCCGGGCATCATGGGGCCAATCAGGGTGGCGGTTCGGATAGAGGTCGAATCTTGCGTCCCATGCCGATAGACTGTGGCAGGTAGCCATGGTTGTCCAGACCGCCCATCCTGAGATGCTTGCCCTGTTCAGTTCATTTGGCTGGCAGGAAATCGTCATTGTGCTGGTTATTGGCGTATTGATCTTTGGCCGCCGGTTGCCGGAAGTGGGTAGGAACTTCGGCCGCGCCATTGTGGAGTTCAAGAAGGGGGTCAAGGGTGTGGCGGACGAGATTGACGACGAGGCGACGAAGACTGATTCCCGGACGGCTTCGCAGGATGCGAGACCGGCTGATCTGCCGCCGGCCAAGGTGACGCCCGATCCGGTCGACACGGCAGATACGGAGAAAAACCCCGTCCCCCGCGACGACGGTGTCTGACACCGGTCCCGGACACCGGTCTCCGGTACCGGTCCCGGACACCTCCGCGGGCCATTAGCTCAGTTGGCTAGAGCGCACGGATCACACCCGTGAGGTCACAGGTTCGAGTCCTGTATGGCCCATTCCTCGGTGACCCCCTGTAGTTGCAGGGGGTTG
>CAZJKE010000056.1:0-4069 GCA_964546585.1 uncultured Isosphaeraceae bacterium
TGGGAGTACCGCTCCATGCCCCGCCGCGGGGGTTGGTGGTAGCATCGAAGGTTCCCATGGAGGCGTTGGTCAATCAGGTCCTCGATGCAGTGGACCCGACATGGGGACCCTGGGTGGTCTTTGGATTGCTGCTCATGTCCGGGTTCGGTATTCCACTTGGGGAAGACATCATCAACATCCCGGCGGGCATCCTCGTCGGCCTCGATCGCCTGCCGCTTGGCCCCACCATCATCGCAGCATATTGCGGTGTCGTACTCGGCGACATTCTGTGGTTCATCGTGTGCTCTCGGTACGGTGCACGGCTGCTCCATAGCCGGTGGTTCAAGCGAGTTGTTCACCCACGCCGCATGCTGCAGGTAAAGCACCAATTCGATCATCGTGGCACCTGGGTCATCATCATGGCGAGGTTCATTCCGGCAAGCCGCACGACGACCATCACGGTGGCGGGCATGATGCACATGCCGTTCTGGAAGTTTGCATCTGCAACGCTTGCATGCGTACTCGTTACAGCACCGATGCAGGTTGGAGCAGGCTGGCTCATCGCGCAGGGCTTGGGAACACGACGCGGCGTTGACATGACGCTGGCCATCGTCGGAATGGTCATGGTGGTGGTAGCGGCAGTCCTTGTGGTTCGACTCTGGCGACGCCACAAGCGGTCGGGGAAGCGGCCCGCGCGAGCGAGAGCATCATGGCTCCGCCACTTCCGTCGTCCCCTGAAATAGGCCGGGACCCCGTATACTCTGCGTTTGCTACTGGAGAAACGTATGCGAACCTTGGTCACCGGTCAGATTGGAATGGACAAGACGCCGTACCTTGAGGCCGTCGAGATGCTAGGCGGTGAGCGGGGAAGCGCGATTGAACTCTTCAATATCGGCCAGATGATGTACAAGGAGGGTCCGGACATTCGACCGGGCCGCATTCTTGACCTCCCTCTGAGCCGGCTTCACTCCCTCCGCCGCGCCGCGTTCAAGGACATCAACGCCCAAACGACACCGGCGGAAGATCATCCCAACATCATCATCAACACCCACGCCACTTTCCGCTGGCGACACGGTCTCTTCAGCGCATTTGACTTCGATCAAGTCGCCGATTTCCAACCCGATCAATTCATCTGTCTTGTTGACAATATCGAGACTGTGCACAAGCGACTGCACGAAGAACACGACATCGATGCGACGCTCAAAGATTGCATGGTGTGGCGTGAAGAAGAAATACTCGCCACTGAGTTATTGGCCCAGGCAATGGGTTGCCGCAACGACTTCTACATTCTCAGCCGCGGGCGGCACCACAGTACGACGGAGACATGCTACAAACTGGTCGCCCGGCCGGAGGTTCGCAAGGTCTATCCAAGTTTCCCGATGAGCCACGTTGTCGATCTCCCCGATGTTCTGGAGGAGATCACGCGGTTCCGAGCGGCGCTGGCCGAGCACTTCATTACATTCGACCCTGCGGATGTGGACGAAAAACTCATGCTCGACCGAGGCATCGAAGCGGCGAAAGCAGGTAAAGACTGGATCGAGGTCGAGGCGCACGCTTTCGGTGGCCGCGAAGGTGACGAGCCGCTCCGCGTGTCGGTGCGGGAAATTCTCGACATTGCAGGCGACATCGATGGTCAAATTTACATGCGGGATTTCAAACTGATCGATCAGTCCGACATGATCGTCTCGCTTGTTCCGGAACTTCCCGGTGGTACGCCCGGCCTCTCCAGCGGCGTCGAACGGGAACTCCAGCACGCATGGGAGCACACCAAGGAAGTTTATGTGGTGTGGAAACCTTCCAAGCCGCCATCACCGTTCATTACTGAAACAGCGACGAAGATCTTCGACAGTGTGGACGAAGCACTTGGGTATTTCGAAGAGCAGGGCTACTTTGCCATGCGTAATCTCTTTGGGCACTAGCGATCTGCTGGAGGCCTGACGCGAACACCTCATTCGTACCGCACCCACTCCAAACACAACCCTTCCGGCGGCATTGTGGGGCCAGTTGATCGGCGGTCGCACGACGCAATGAACTTCGGAATGTCGTCTGGTGGGATAGAGCCGCGGCCCACTTCCACAAGTGTTCCGGCGACGATCCGCACCATATTCCACAGAAACCCGCCGCCCGACACATCAATCGCGATGTGCCACGGCTTGGTTTCCGTCACGGCGCACGCGTCAATTCGGCGAACCGTCGATTCCTTCCCATGGTTCAATCGCGTGAAGGCCGCGAAGTCATGTTCGCCAAGGAGATGCTTGGCCGCTGTATTCATCTTCGCAACATCCAGCTCATACATGCTCGTCGCCATCACTCGACGATCAAACAGCGGCCGCCGCGTCGATTCACGGCAACCGTGAACCAAGGTGTAGCGATATCCCTTGGATGTACAGTCGGAGATCGGGTTAAAGTCATCGGCGGCGTGTTCCAATTCCCGGACCTGCAGGTCGCCGGGCAACCGGGCGTTGATTGCCGCAAGTAACCGAGGGCATGCGAGGTCAAGCGAAGCAGTGAACGCAGCGATCTGGCCACGGGCATGTACGCCGGCGTCCGTTCGCGATGCGCCGAGCAGGTCCACCGGCTCCCGCATGACCGCTCGAACTGCCTCCTCCAGTACGCCCTGCGCGGTTCGCAGCGGCTCCAGACCTGGAGGGTGTTGCTTTTGCCAGCCATGAAAGTTGGTGCCTTCATAGGCGATGGTCATGCGATAGCGCGGCATGGCCGAGAAGTATCCTCCATTGACGCACATTGTGCACTGCCGTTGGTACCCTGAGCCCCCCATGGCACGCATTCTCATAGCAGGGCCGCATCCGGATGATCAGGAACTGGGCATGGGCGGCACGATCGCTCGCCTTGCTGCTCAGGGCAACGATGTCCTGCTTCTGGACATGACCAATGGCGAACCAACACCATGCGGTACCCCGGAAACACGAACTGCTGAGGCGGCCAAGGCCGCGGAGATTCTCGGCGTCAAGCGGGTTTGCATCGATCTACCCAATCGCGAGGTGGAGCATACGCTTGCTGCTCGGCACGCTACCGCGGCCGTCATCCGCGAGCATCAGTCCAACGTCATTTTTGCGCCGTACTTCGAGGATGCGCACCCTGATCACATCGCCACGACTCGCATTGTCGAGGACGCGCGGTTTGACGCGAAACTCACCAAGACGGACATCCCGGGGGAGCCGATCTACCCGCGATGGTTCTTCTACTACTACTGCACGCACCTGCGAATCGTGCCGAGGCCGAGTTTCCTCTTTGACACAAGTGGTTTCGCCGAGCAGAAGAAACGCGCGATTCTTTCATACGAGTCGCAGCTGGTGCACCGCGAACAGAACCGTCCGATCGTTGATTGGGTCGCGGCGGCAGAGCGTTACTTCGGTGGCCGTCTGCGGGTTGAGACGGCCGAGCCTTTCTATACACGCGAACCCATCGGGCTGTCGGGTTTCGACGGCCTGGTCTGATTGCCTTGCTGTGTCGACCACTCCCGCGCAAAGGCGTCGACTTGCTCCAGTATGCCGAGACAATCGGCCCATGTGGCCATTGGTGGTGCGCCGACTTTCAAATCCCACGCGGGGTAATCATGTGCGGTGAAAACATGTTTGCAAAGCACAGCCTTGCATATGCCAAAGTCATGGCATTCTTCCATGTCCTTGGGGTGTTCGCTGGTGACACGTGTCGCTCGTGGGATGACACAAGCAACTTGGCAGATGTACTCGAACTTCCGCTTGTACCGGTGCTCTACCGCGGGCGATGGAACGAAGAGGTAGCGTGCGGACGTTGGGGGGGGTGTTGGGGGGTGAGTCTTCCCTTGGCGACGAAGGTGAGGGATATGTGGTGCGTCTTACTGCGGAATTCGAGATTGGTGACTTCGGGCGATCAGTTGCCAGGCTCGTGCGTGGCGAGCACCAGCAGACGGATGACAATTGGCGGCACAGAGCGGTTACACCAAACTCGCTTGCCTGAATACCGGGCGGTCTTACACTCCAGTCGACCCGAATCCCGCCGCGCCGCGGGTGGTCGGCGCGAGGTCATCGACCTCCTCAAAGGTCGCTTGCACGACGGGCGCGACGATCATCTGGGCGATTCGCGTACC
>CAZJKE010000057.1:0-1898 GCA_964546585.1 uncultured Isosphaeraceae bacterium
CAAACGCCTGTTCGCGGTAGATCTCTGGACACGGTCCCTGAAAGCATGGCACACCTGCCTCATGCATCTGTTCAAGGGTGCGATCCCGGGCCTCGCGGTTCTCGGTGAAGCAGTGAAAGCGATACCAGGCATGACTGATCTTCTCGCCCGGCAACGGCGACCGAATGCTGCCACAACTCGTGACGGCGTCATGCAGCAATCTGGCGTTACGACGACGCGACTCCAGCCGCGATTGAAGATCCGCCAATTGCACCCGGCCGATCGCCGCCTGCATTTCCGTCATCCGATCATTGCTGCCAAAGGCCGTCTGCTGCCAACGGAATCCAGGCTCGGGCTCGGGAGCAAGTGCCATCGCTCGGTTTCTTCCGTGATCCCGAAGCGACCAGAGCCGCTCGTAGAGCAATGGATCATTCGTTGTAATCAGTCCCCCTTCGCCACCACTGGTAATGATCTTGTCCTGACAGAAAGAGAAGCATCCGACATGGCCGATGCCGCCGACCGGCTTCCCATTGATCGCAGCGCCGTGCGCCTGCGATGCGTCTTCCACGACGGCGATCTTGTGCGGTGTCGCCCATTGCATGATGGCCGGCACATCGCACGGCCATCCGGCAAGGTGCACAAGCACCACTGCTTTCGTCCGCGGTGTCCGTGCAGCCTCAAGTGTGGCAGGAGTCAAACACTGCGAATCCAAATCCACATCTGCGAAGATCGGCCTCGCCCCTCTGCGGACAACGCAGGAGGCCGACGCAAGAAATGAACGAGGCGTGACGAGTACATCGTCTCCAGAACCAATGTCCAGCACTTCCAATGCACGCTCAAGTGCGACCGTTCCATTACAGACGGCGAGCGCGTGGTCGACTTCAAATGCCTCCGCACACGCGTCCTCAAAGGAGGACACCTCAGTACCGCCCCACGCATTGATTCGACCCGATGCGAGTACGCGATCGACCGCATCCCGCTCCACCTGCGTGATGATCGGCCAGGAGGGAATGTTCAGCGCGGTCCATGTCATGGCGCGCCGTCCTTCTTCGCTATTGGCCTCGCAGGGACGCCAACCACCGTTGCGTCCGATGCAACATCCGAAACAACCGCCGCACCCGCGCCGATCATGGCCCGATCACCGATCCGGATGCCGTGCCTGATACTCGCCCCGAGTCCAATCCAAGTGCCTTCACCGACCGTAACATCGCCGCCAAGGTGCGCCCCTGGAGAAACATGCACACAATCGCGAAGCACACAATCATGATCGACCGTTGCCCCGGTATTGACGATGCATCCCGACCCGAGGTTCGCGCCAGTGTTGACAGCCGCACGGGGAAGTACAACCGTGCCCGACCCCAATACCGCGCCATCACTTACTGCCGCCGACGGGTCAACGACCGTCGCTACCGGGACACCAAGATCCTCGACCTTCTTCAGCATTACCATCCGCCGCGCATTGTCGCCGATTGCGACAACACATGCGTCCCCCTCCTGCATGAGTTGTTCCAGATCGTCACAGTGGCCAATGACGCCCTCGCCGCCGCCATCATCAAGAAACGCAATACACCCCCATCCACCCATGCGACCGGCCGAGTCCGCTACGACTCGACCATGTCCACCTGCGCCAAGAACGAGCAGCCTACCCATGACCAACATCCCCACCCCCGGAAACTCCCCCGCCAGTAGTTCCCCGAAACTTCCCCTGTGTCGCATGACCCTCCGCCGATACCTGCTGCACCCGGAACACCTGCCGAACTGTCATTACGAGGATTCTCAGATCCAACCACATCGAGCGATGATCGACATACCACACGTCCAACTCAAACCGCCGCTCCCACGGGATGGCATTGCGGCCATGTACCTGCGCCCAACCAGTGATGCCGGGGCGGACCTCATGGCGGCGAACCTGCTCCTTC